>JBBRUX010000032.1:0-45613 GCA_038247415.1 Chitinivibrionales bacterium
ATACAAGCGATAATTAAACGCGCTAACGGTTACAGAAACAGAGAACGTCTCAAACGGGATTTATACTTCCATCTTGGAAACTTAAACATGTACCCTGACGTTTCTCTATGAGAAAATCACCCGAAAATGTCTGAAGCACCATAATATATTATTTAACAATATGGAAGCCAATTGCGGGAACATAGCGGTTGACGATAAGTAAGCATCCGGTGAACCCCGTCTTTACACCCATGCCAGCGGAATTCATTTTAAGATAGTTTGCGCCAGTAGGTAGGCAGTAGTTCTGCAAGTTTTGTGTGTGGGTACTCAGGAATCCTAAACAGCAGATCTTTGAAATACTCAAATGGGTCAAAGTTATGGAGTTGCGCAGAAGCTGTGGAAGAATAAAAGAGTGCGCTTCTGTGGGCGCCATCTTCCGATCCAGCAAAGAGCCTGTTTTTTCGCCCCAGCGCAACAGGTCTGAGTGCGTTCTGCGCCACTATTGCAGTGTTGAATGAGCAATACCGTTTTGTTCAAGAAATTCTTTATTGGTGGTGGTACAAGCAAAATACTTCTCAACAAAAGAGAACGTTTTTTCACGGCTGGTAATTATAGATATCTACTCCTTTCTCGAATTATAAAATCGAGAATGGGAGCGACATTTACAATACGAAGTTCACCGGATGCTTACTCTAAAATAGTACTAAAAAAGCAGCCCTTCAAATGATTTCTTGACTAAGAAGCTCATAATTTGGAATACACAATCGCCGTGTTGAACTTATGCATCCCACCGTTGATACTCAATTCGATTTTAGTTTTGGCAGTTTGCCAGATAACATGACATGAGAGAAAACCAATGCTTATTGCAAATCCCCACTTATTTCGGTCTTGTTTGTACATTTCATTTTTCCAATCGTAATCGCGCTGCTTGGGGTTTGCATATATCTTGCTCATAAATCCTGTGAGTCGTTCGAAATCTGCATAAAAAGCTTCTGGATCTGCGTAGTCTTGCGAAATAATGTAGGATGCTTTATTGCACATTCCCGCTGTCATTTCGTAAATAACTTTACATTCGATAGTTTCCATGGTTGTCTTATACTCAAGCGATTGAGCCGTTTCGTTCACAAGCTTTGCAGTTTCGGATGTTTTGATCTGGCTTGAAGTAGCTCCCCATTTGATTTTTCTGAAATCGAACGAATTATCTCCCTTGACAACATTGATAAGGCTGCTTGTTGGAATTGCTGCTCCACTATAGCCTTGAGCAACCCCTGCAGGCACCGGTCTACCCGTGAGCGGATCGGTAGCCGTAGAAAGGGGGTCAATCGAATTGGGTGCGGAAGGCATCGATGGGCCACCAAGCAGTTTTGTTGCCATAAGATCACTCTGTGAAGCAAATCGCCAGGTGCCATCGCTTTTGCACAGTACCTTTTTGCCATCGTCGGTGGTTGTGATAAAATCTGAGGCTGCGAATGTATAAAAAGCTATAAGAACGATACCAATGGGAATGCAAAGCCAGATCAGCTTCTTTTTAGATCCCGACATAAAAGTACTCCACAGTGAGGATATTTTGCAGTACGTGAGACTAGTATTAGTCATATAATAGTACCGCAAAAAGCAGAGAAGAGCAAGCAGGGAAATAAATAAGAAGAAAAAATGGAGGCGGCATCCAGATTTGAACTGGAGAATAAAGGTTTTGCAGACCTCTGCCTTACCACTTGGCTATGCCGCCGAATTTTTTAAAAGAGAGAGAAGGGAAGGAAAAAAAAATGGAGCGAGAGACGAGACTCGAACTCGCGACAACCACCTTGGCAAGGTGGAGCTCTACCAACTGAGCTACTCTCGCTTGAGAACAGAAAAAATAGTATTATGGAACCTCGAAGTCAATAATTGTTGCGTATAAATCGATTACGAATATCATAAATATCGCGGAATAACCAGAGGGGAGCGCCTTTAGCAAAATGAGGCAAGATGCGTTCTCTGGCAATCGCATTCTGGTGCGTAGAAGATTGTAAAACTTTGGCCATAATATCCCCCATGGTATCGATGGAATAAATGCCTGTTGCGGGCAAAAAGGATGGATGCGCGCGCGAGTTGCCCCGGTACATTGTACCACAGGTGTATCCAGCATCAAGAGCGGCATCAATAACCCGCGCATTCCAGTTTCCACCAGGAAAAGAAAGAGAAACCACCGAGGCTCCGAGAATATCTTCAAGCTCAATGCGTGAGGCATAAAGTTCGTAGCGCAGGTCTTTATCGGCAAGAAGCGTGAGGTCGGCGTGAGTCATGGTGTGGCTACCAATTTCGTGCCCAAGCGATGCTATTTCGCGAAGCTGGTCTTTCGAAAGATGCATCATTGAAGGGTAGACATCCCAATCGGAGAGCCGCCCAAGGTAGCCAACAACCGGAAATATGGTTGCCTTGGTATCATGGGCAGAAAGTATGGGTAATGCATTTTCGTAGAAGTCGGAAAAACCATCATCAAAGGTGATTACAAGTTTTTTGGCCTGTTCCGGTTGAGTCTTAACATGTGTAGCCTGACATACGGTGAGGCATTGTGTGTTAGTACTTGCTAAATGCGATATAAATAAAGCGAATGAAGTAGATGGATAATGTGCAAAGCCCGTACGTTTTTTCTTTCCAACAGAATGAAAGAGGATTGTTGATGGCACTTGTGGTGATGGGAAAAAAAAGGCAACGGCACAAACGACTGCACCTATACAAAGTGGAAGAATAAAAAAGAAACCGAGGCCTAAAAAAATGCTTGCCATCATAATATCAATATAATACAATCCACCAAATGCATTCCTGCTCACATCTTGAAGTTTTGTGTGGGTTATTGACCGCAAGTCTGGTTAGGGCTATATTATTTATACAGGCTTTATTGATAGTTTGGCTACTTTTTATTGCAAGAAGGTTTTTATGACACTATCCTCGAAAAACAAGACTGTCCCATGCCCATTTTGCGGGCAAGAAATTTCGGCTCGCGCCCTTGTATGTCCTGGATGTGGGTCTGACGAATCTACTGGGTGGTCAGAAAAAAAGTATCTGGATGGTATCGATATCGACGAAGATTTTTCTTACGAAGATGCTTTAGAAAAAGAGTTCGGGAGTTCTGCAGGAGTGCACAAAAAGTTTCAAATATCTTGGCTTGCAGCAATTGGGGCAATACTTCTTGTCGTTTCGCTGGTACTTTTTCTGCGGGGCATGTTTTAAAACTAACCTCACAAAATACAAATTTAAAAGCATCTGCGCATAGCCTTGCAGGGTACCTGTCAATGAGGATGGTTTGGTTAGTAGCTACGTTGTTTTCGTTTGCCAACAAGACGGGCAATAATATCATTGCGGGGCTTATGCTTTTGGTACGCTTTGGCTTCTTCGATTTTAATGCGGAGATAGGCAGTTTTAGATGGTTGCGCCAACATCTGTTGCTCTAGGGAGGGTAGCTCCTGCCTGTGCGATGGGGCCATTATATCTTCGGCCACGGTATCGACAATATCTTCGGCTACTGTTTTTTCTTCGTCAGGTTCGAGGTGAAATACATCTTCGACTGGCATTTCTGGAGTGATAATTTGATCGGCAAGGGAGTCTGCCATTTCTTCGGATTCCAATGCTTCGGCATTTGTCCAGCTCTCAGATGATGCTATTGAATTTCTAAAAGATTCAAAAGAGTCGACAAGATCGGATGGTTCATCGGGCAGGGTGAGACTCACCTGTGGATCTGTTTCCGTATCGGGTGATCCAAAATCGAGCGTTGGCAGCGAGGCAGTATTTTCGTTGCCACTTATAAATGCAAGGTAATTACAAAGTTCTTCACAGGCGGTTTCTGCGTGTTCGGATACTATGGCCGTGGATGTCCGATTGTCAAAGAGGGCAGCCAGGTAGCGATCTTTATCAACAAGCTCGATTTGAATGTGTTTATGGGCACCATGGTGAAGCATTGTCTTAAATTCAGCTTCACCAATAAGATTTGCTATGGTAACAGTGGCAGAAAAGCTTCCGGTAATAAGAGCCGCAACCGAAACAGTATCGATATCGTCGGTTTCACCTTGACAGGCCATTAACTGGCCTTCTTTACTTGTTAGTAATGCACAAATAAGCGAAGCCTTGGAAACAAATTCCTGAAGAATGGCATCGAGTTTCTCGACATCTTCCTGATATAAAATCAGATCATTCATCAAGATCTTTCTTCCCAAGAATTTTTGAGAAGAATCCTTTGTTATCTTTCAGATCTTTTGGATTTGTTGGCCGCATTTTCTTTTTGCTCCTATCGGTGTTTACAGAAGTAAAGTACATCTGCTGATCGGTAGGGGGCCTGGTTGGCGCTTGTTGCGGAGGCGAAAATTCATTTCCTCCTTCGAGATTATAGACATCGTATTCTTCGGGATTTGTTTGTTGCCGTTGGGCTGGTTGTGCACTAGCCATGCTCTGTTCCAGGTCGAAGGCGTCGTCGTCGGCTACAAATGCCTGTGGTGCTGCAGCAGCTGGCTGATTCATGCGCTGCTGTTTTTGTGCAATTTCCCGTTGATATCGTTCTATTTCCATATCGAGATCGGTTTTTCCGCTCTCGGTTGGCGGATTAGCTGTAAATTGAGGCTCCTGGTAATTGTCTTCGAAAACAGGTGCCTCTGGTTCTGGAATATATTGAGGAGCTGGTGCTACCTTTCGCGCTTCACGAAAAGGAGCGGGCGCAGATTGCATTGGCTCGAGATTAACGGTATTATAATCGTAAAAATCTGGTTCGGCCTGTTTCGAAATTGCAGGAGGTGGAACAAAATCTTGTTCGATTGCTGGAATACGCAGAGTTGGGCGCGCTGCAAAAGTAGGCCGAGGTGACGAAATAAAGAGGTCGTCGCTCTCTAGTGGCTGAGCTTGTTGCGGAGGTGGTGCAACAGGTCTGGCTTGAGCAACAGGTTGTTGCGGCGCAAATCGCTGTGGTGGAGGCTGCATTGCTACCCGCGGTTGAGGCGGCGGCGGCGGTGGTGCAACGGGAGGCGCTTGACGAATTGGTTGTGGCGCAGTTCTTTGAGGTGCAGCTATTGGAGCTGGACGAGAAAGAGTCCCTCCAATAGGTGCAGTTGGACGAGAATATTTTCTGTTTAATTCGTCAATTACGATTTTACCAATAACCTTGAGCGTTTCGAATACGCCTTTTCCCTTTGAAGCAATTGCTTCGGTATAGGCATAGTGGTATTGGTTGACTTGGGCTTCAAGTTCTTCGATAGTGAGGGCATTGGGAAGATCTCGCTTGTTGTACTGGATGACAACAGGGATACTTTCTCGCTGATAGCCATATTCTGCAAGGTTATCAAGGAGATTCTGGAAGCTTTCGAGATTTTCGTCGATTTTTGTGGGTGACGAATCGGCAACAAAAACAATACCGTCTACGCCGCGCAGCACTAGTTTGCGAGTTGCATTATAATAAACCTGTCCGGGGACAGTATACAATTGAAACTTTGTAGAAAATCCCTTTATTTTCCCAAGGTCAAGAGGCAAAAAGTCGAAAAAGAGGGTACGGTCTGTCTCAGTAGCCAGAGACACCATATTACTTTTATGCTCTTTAGGTACTTTTTGATGAATTATCTGGAGATTTGTTGTCTTACCGCTCAATCCGGGGCCATAGTAAACAACTTTAACACTAATCTCTTTGGCGCCGTAATTAATAGATGCCATGGAGGTTCCTTCTCGTGGCAGGGTTCACTCAATGCGGGATGCCCGCTTCTTTCAACACTAAATATCAAAATACTTATTATACGGCGTTTAAAGCAAGGCAGCGTGTTTGTAAAAATTGCTTGAGATGATTTGGATTCCTAACAAAATCCTAACAGCGAATTTTTAGACGGGAGAGTATTTTAAAAACAAGTTGAAATTGTACTCGTTAGACACTTTTTTGGCCATTTTGGGGGAATTATGGATGATCTAACCAAGAAGATTTTTGTTCTTGATACGAATGTTATCCTTCATGATAGTTCTTGTATTAATAAGTTTGCAGAGCATGATATCGTAATTCCCATCACGGTTCTTGAAGAACTTGATAATTTTAAGAAAGGAAACGATGCTCTTAATTTTCATGCGCGCGAATTTGGGAGAGCGCTGGATTCACTTGCAGGCGATAAACTTTTTGATGGAGGTGTTTCAATAGGGCCTGCACAGGGAAAAATTGCTATTAAGCTCGAGATTGATTTTCATCCCGACCTCAAATTTAATTTTGCAGCCAGCAAGCCAGATCATAACATTTTGAATATTGCCTATACCCTCAAGCTCGATGAGCCCGACCGTCAGATTATTCTCGTATCTAAAGACGTAAATCTTCGCATGAAGGCAAAAGCTGTGGGGCTTATGGCGCAGGATTATCGGAACGATCATATCAAAAATATCGAGGGGCTTTATACTGGCCGGCGCATCGAAGAACACCTTCCTGACGAGACTTTGCAGAAATTGTATGCTGAACCGTGCAACGTGCCCGTGGATTCTGTGGAAGTTGAAGAACCATTGAGCGCAAATGAGTATCTCATTCTTCGCAACGATAAGAAATCGGCGCTTGGATATTATAATGTATCAGATAAAACGATCTGCCGTATTGATAAGAGTTCAGCATATGGTATTGTTCCTCGCAATTCCGAACAAACATTCGCGCTTCATGCGCTTCTTAATCCCGATGTTCAATTGGTAACCATTAATGGAAAAGCAGGTACCGGCAAAACTTTGCTTGCGTTGGCAGCTGCTTTAGAAACCAAAAAAAACTATCGGCAAATTTTCATGGCTCGACCAGTGGTACCTTTAAGCAATAAAGATATTGGCTATCTGCCCGGGGATATTCATTCGAAACTCGATCCGTATATGCAGCCTTTATATGACAATCTTGGTGTAATTCAACACCAATTTTCAGAGAATAGCACACGGCATACGCAGATCAAAGAATTGCTTGACGACGAAAAGCTTGTTATTGCCCCGCTTGCGTTTATTCGTGGCCGGAGCCTGGTAAAAATATTTTTTATTGTTGACGAAGCACAAAATCTAACGCCGCATGAAGTAAAGACAATTATTACGCGAGCTGGAGAAGGTACCAAAATGGTATTTACAGGGGATATTAATCAGATCGATCATCCCTATCTCGATAGCCATTCAAATGGTCTGACCTTTTTAATTGATAGGATGAAAGGTCAGAAGCTCTATGCGCATATGACACTCAATAAGGGCGAACGATCGGAGCTCTCGGAGCTTGCATCCGATTTGCTTTAATTATTTAAAATCATGCCGCCAGAGAACACGATCATGAATGCGAGCCAGAGATAGAGGAGTATATTATTGAGAATCTGTTCTGAGACAGATTGATTATCTGGATTCCCTGCGGCAGCTTGCACTTTTCGTTGCTGAAAATGTTTTGCAATAGACCAAATAGTCCAGATAAGAAGCCCTGCGCCAGCAATTTTAACAATAATGGTGGCCGTTTCCATAAATCAATTCTCCTGCGATGGTTGTGGTGGCAGATCCATTTTAACGGCCTGCAAACGTCGGGATGATATTTCGACACCATCCCATAAAATGACAAATTCGTAATATCCTTCGGTGGGGAGGGGCAATCCGTTGATATTGCCGCCAATTTCTACTACAGTGCGTCGGGTATCGGGGCACGCAACTTCCCAGGGTGGCAGTGTCATGGAAAAATCTTCTGCTTCTTTACGATAGACCAGCTGGATTTGGCCGCTTTTTGCCACATCGGTGAGGGCCACATAAATTGCACAATTTCCGTGTTTGCTTGGAAACTCGGGGCAGGTAATTGAGCTAAACGTCCCCGATAGTATGCTCTTTCCGGTGTGGGCATCTCGATAATAGTAATCACAGATGATCATGGCTAAGACAATTGGTTTCATGATAGTTTGTTCTACAGGTGCAGGTTAAATTCGGTTTGTATAAAATATATTGGCGCTTTTAATCTTTGAGAAAAAGAGTTCGTGATGTATCTTAAATCCCGATATAAATTCCTTTGAATCATGTTACCGGGAGCATACTATGAAAGTTCGGGCAGAAGAAATCAAAAGAAAGATCCTCCATATCTTTTCTGGAAGCCTTGTACCTGGTGCGATTTTTTATCTAACAGTATATGGTAACTTGATTCCAGGATTGCCCACTATTGGGCCGGGATGGATGTGGCCATTGCTTTTGTGCGCTGTGGCAGCCATTGGCTTTATTGTCGTTGAGGTGATCCGTCAAAAGGTTCCTGCGGTACAGGCCATTTTTCATAAATCATGTGGTTACATGCTTCGTGAAGAAGAGAAGAAAGAATGGACTGGCGCAACGTGGATAGCTGCGTCTGCGTTTATTTGTGTGGCTGCTTTTGCTGCAAAGCCGCATATTACTGCAATGGTCATGAGCACGTTTATCTGGGGTGATGCTGTTGCAGCTCTTGTTGGTCAATCGATTGGCAAAATCAAGATTGGCAAAAAATCGCTTGAAGGGTCTTTGGCATGTTTTGTACTCTGTTTACTTATGTATATATTCCTTTTTCCACTGGTGCCTCATCTTCTTGATGCTTGGAATGGTAAAGTGCCTCTTCTGATCGCACTTATAGCCTCTGCTGCAACAACGGTTATGGAGCTTTTTCCGTTTAAGTTTGGAAAAACTACTATCAATGATAACCTTACCGTTCCTGTGCTCACGGGCGTTATTATTGTAATTCTCTACCCGCTTGTGGGCTGAGCGTGGATCCTTGTCCGCTTTGCAATGCCGATAGCATAGATTCTTCAGGTGCTGTCGGCATGCGGATTTTTATGCACTGTAGCGCGTGCGATCTCTGGTTTGTTCCTCCTCGCTACTTTCTTAGTGCCCACGCCGAAACGGCCCGATACGATTTACATACCAATAGGTTAGATAACCCAGGCTACTGTGCGTATCTTAAACCTGTTGTTGAGAGTGTCGTTTCTCTTTGTGCGGAAAAACCAGATCCGTGTGTTTTGGATTTTGGGGCGGGTAAACATGCGGTTGTAAGCCATTTGCTTGCACAGCGTGGTATTTCTGTAGTGGCGTTTGATCCGCTTTATGGATTAGGTCTCGATTATCACCTCAAAACCTACGATGTGATTCTGGTTCATGAGGTACTCGAGCATATTAAAAATGTGCGGGAAACGCTTATTCTTTTGGGAAGGCTTTTGCGCAAGGGTGGAAACATGCTCATTCGCACGCAACTTACTCCCAAGGCCGTGCCGCTAGCATTGTGGTGGTATGCGCAGGATCCAACACATATCCGGTTATTTTCTAAGCAGTCGCTACACATTGCAGCAGAAATTGCTGGGTGCGAGATTTTTTGTACCAAAGAATCTGAGGGGATTGTCTTTAGAAGGATATGAAAAAGGGTTTTCGTATCTTGCGAGACGAAAACCCTTTGATTTTACTTATTAGAAAAGTAACCTTACCAGGATTGCCGAGGAGGACGAGGACGGTTGGGATCGCGTTCCTGAGCTTCGTTGATACGCAGAGGACGTCCGCCAAAATCCTTTTCATTAAGACCTGCGATAGCTGCATCCGCATTTTCCATCTCAACAAAGCAGAATCCGCGGGGTCTTCCTGTCGCACGGTCATTGATGATGTTCACAGAAAGAACTTCACCATACTGGCCGAACATGCCTCTAACTTCTTCTTCCGTGGCACGGAACGGAAGATTACCAACGTACAGCTTCTTTGCCACAACCAACCTCCATATTAAAACAGTAAAGCAATTCCCTGTTGGTTCCATACCGGAAAACAACAGGTCCGTTGACGTCGCAACGAATTTTGACAGGTATTAATATATATCCGGCACTACCGCAATGTTGCAATTTCAAGTTTTCGTGCTTCTTGAAACCAAATATCTCGCATTGAAAGCGTTATGGTAGGTATGTATTTTGTAGATAGTGCAGGCAGATTTCGTAATGGCTACGGTACCTCTGTTTGCAGCCCTCCATCAAGGATCTTTCTATTTTGAAGCAGACAATTCTCTACGATGCCCATTGTGCTCTTGGTGCAAAAATGGCTCCTTTTGGCGGATACGCCATGCCAATACAATATACGGGGATTCTCGCAGAGCATGATGCCTGTCGCACGCGGGCCGTAGTGTTTGATACCTGCCATATGGGTGAGTTTTACATTCGGGGCGAGCATTCTGTGGCAGACTTAGAATCTCTGGTATCGTGCCCGGTTGCAGATATGAAAGAGGGAACATGTCGCTACGGCTATCTACTTAACAATGCCGGTGGCGTGCTCGATGATCAAATTCTATATCGAATGTCAACAGATTCGTTTATGATGGTTGTGAATGCCTCCACGGCGCCAGCCGACGCTGCGTGGATTCAATCTCATGTAAGCGCACACACCATGTTTGAAGATGCTTCGGATCGAACCGCAAAAATCGACCTTCAAGGCCCCCTGTCGGCAAAAATAGCTGCTAAAATTTCAGAAAAATCTATAGAATCTCTGGCGTATTATTCTTTTATTAACTCATCGTTTGAATCAATTCCGCTTCTTATCAGCAGAACCGGCTATACCGGCGAAATAGGGTTTGAGCTTTATTGCGATGTTTCTGCAGCACGCAAGCTCTGGGATCTACTCATTGCTTTGGGTGCAGAACCTGCCGGGCTTGGCGCCCGCGATACGCTGCGGCTTGAAATGGGATATCCCTTGTATGGACATGAATTAAATGCAACGCGTAACGCGCAATGGGCTGGTTTTCATAAGGCGCTTGCCGTGGATAAAACTTTCATTGGCGCGCAATCGGTGCGTAATGCTGCGATTCAAACACATTCGCTTGTTGGTATTATGTTATCTGACCGACGTTCTGCACGGGATCACGATGCTCTTGTAAATAACGAGGGTGTAGTAATTGGCGAAGTGACAAGCGGGAGTTATTCGCCATCGTGTGGGTGTGGGATTGCACTGGGCTATGTAGAAAATGCACGTGCATTGGTTGGGACGAAAATTGGAATCCAAACAGCACGGGGTGTGTTACCCGCAACGGTAGAAAAATTGCCGCTCTATAAACAGGCCACCGGAAAAAAGAAATTAAAAGAGTTTTTATAAATCGTATTCACTGTTGCGAGAGGAATTGTGTCATGGTGCCAAAAGATTGTCGTTATGCAAAAACACATGAGTGGGTCAAAGTCGAAAATGGAGTCGCAACAATTGGAATCTCCGATCATGCACAAGATGCATTAGGGGATATCACTTTTGTAGAATTACCAGCTTTGGGAAAGGTCCTTGTTGCAGGTAAGGAATGTGGCGTTATCGAATCGGTCAAGGCCGCCTCTGATATTTATGCTCCTCTTTCGGGGACAGTCGTCGAAGTTAATACTTCGCTTAATCTTAAACCCGAAATCATAAATTCCGAGCCACATGGGAACGGATGGCTTCTTAAATTAACTAATGTAAACGAATCTGAACTGGCACAACTTCTTGATGCGCCAGGATATGAACATCAGTTGGAGAATGAATAATGGGCTATATTGCCAATACTCCTAAGCAGCAAAAGCAAATGCTTGACGCATGCGGGGTTGAGTCTATTGCCGACCTTTTTTCCGATATCCCAGCTTCCCTTGCTCCTAAGAGCTTTAATCTTCCAAAAGCTAAGTCGGAGCTTGAAGTTCGCAAGCATCTTGCGGATTTGGCAGGGCGCAATTTTGGTCACCTTACCAATTTTTTGGGTGGCGGCTTCTACGATCATTATATTCCTGCAGCAGTCGATGCTCTTGCTGGACGTAGTGAATTTTATACTGCCTATACGCCCTATCAGCCCGAAATTTCTCAAGGCACATTGCAAGCAATTTACGAATATCAAAGTCATATTTGTAGACTCACTGGCCTTGATGCTTCCAACGCCTCTTTATATGATGGGGGAACGGCTCTTTTTGAAGCGTGTCAGATGGCACGAACCATTACCGATCGCAGTGGTATAGTTCTTGATGGTGGGGTAAATCCCATCTATCGCAAAATGGTGTATTCGTATGCTGCCAATTTATCGATGCAGTTTGCCGAAGTTGAAGTTTCCCATGGTCAAACAAATCGCAAGGATCTCTGTGCCGCAATTAATTCTGGATGTGGAGCTGTGGTTCTGCAAAACCCCAATTTTTTTGGGGTAATCGATGATCATAGCGATATCGTTGCCTATTGCAAAGAACGTGGCATTATCACTATTCAGGTTATTAACCCATTGGCATTAGCAATTCTTAAAACACCAGGGGAAATGGGATTTGATATTGCAGTTGGTGAGGGCCAGCCTTTAGGTATTCCACTGAGTTTTGGTGGGCCGTATCTTGGTATAATTGCCGTTCGTAAAGAGCACGTCCGCAAAATGCCGGGGCGCATTGTCGGTCGAACCGTCGATGCTCAAGGCCGAGATGGCTTTGTCCTTACACTTCAGGCGCGCGAACAACATATTCGCCGTGAGAAAGCAACGTCTAATATTTGTTCTAATGAAGCGTTGTGTGCGTTGCGTGCGCATATTTACATGAGTGTTATGGGCGCAGAAGGCCTTGTGCAAGTTGCCACCCTGTGCACCGACAAGGCAGCCTTCATGAAACAACGGCTCGCAACTGTTAAGGGAGTACGCGTTTTAACCAGCAGTCCAACGTGCTACGAATTTACTATAGAACTTCCCAAAGATGCCAAGGAAGTTGTAGGTGCCATGATCGAACGAGGTTTTGCAGCTGGATTTCCTTTGGGTCGATACTACCCAGGAATGGACAATTACCTACTTATTGCCGTTACCGAAAAAAGAACGCGGTACGAAATTTCTCATTATGTAGAAACACTCGAGGATGTATTATGGGGTTAATATTCGAGAAGTCTGTCCAGGGCCGTCGTGGCGTAACATTGCCAGAAAACGATACAGGGGTTCATGTTGAAATAGATCCTCGGTATGCTCGCACAAGCGTACCGCCTCTCGTGTCTTTGTCGGAACTCGATGTAGTTCGCCATTTTACCGAGTTGTCGCGCAAGAATTATGGGGTCGATACCAATTTTTATCCCCTTGGTTCATGTACCATGAAATATAACCCGAAGGTTCTTGAATCAATAGCCTCAATGCCTGGGTTTGCCGATCTGCATCCCTTGCTTCCCCAGCTACGGCGCGGCGGCATGCTCACACAGGGCGCATTATCGGTTATTTACGAATTGGAACAGATGTTGTGTGAAATTTTGGGTATGGATGCGTTTACGCTTCAGCCTATGGCAGGGGCGCATGGCGAACTTACCGGTATCATGCTTATTGCGGCGTATCACAAAGCCAAGGGAAACAACAAAACCGAGATTCTCATTCCCGATGAAGCCCATGGAACTAATCCTGCTTCTGCATCGCTTGCCGGTTTTACGGTGCGAACAATTCCTACAAATAAAGCAACAGGAACTCTGGATTGTGAAATGCTCGCCTCCATGATGACCGACAAGACCGCAGCAGTTATGATGACAAATCCGAATACGTTGGGGTTATTTAATAGTCAAATAGCATGTATTGCCGATATCGTTCACAAACACGATGCGCTCTTGTACTACGATGGTGCAAACCTCAATGCTATTTTGGGCAAGTTTCGCCCCGGCGATGCCAATTTTGATGTTGTGCATGTAAATTTGCATAAAACCTTTGCCACGCCGCATGGTGGTGGTGGCCCTGGGGCTGGTCCTGTGGGGGTTAAAAAACACCTCGAACAATTTTTGCCTATATCGCGTGTTGTTAAGCGGGAAGATGCAACGTACGCACTCTCCTACGATTTTCCCGATTCCATAGGATATATTGCCCCTTTTTATGGTAATTTTGGCGTGTGTTTGCGGGCCTATGCGTATATAATGCTGTTAGGGAAGTCTGGGCTTATTGATGTGTCGGAGCAGGCTGTACTTAATGCAAATTATGTCTTGAATAAGCTTAAAGGCGCCTATGAGCCTGCATACGATCGTACCTGCATGCACGAATGTGTGTTTACTGCTTCTCGGCAACTGGAAAAAGGCGTTCACGCTATCGACATCGCCAAAGGACTCATCGATCTCAAGTTTCATCCGCCAACCATATATTTCCCACTTATTGTTAAAGAAGCAATGATGGTTGAGCCCACGGAAACAGAAAGCAAAGAAACGATCGATGCTTTTATTGAGGCAATGCTTACTATTGCTCGTGTGGCAGAAACAGATCCAGAGTCTCTGCATAAAGCACCGATAACAACGCCTGTTGGCAGGCTGGATGAAACCCGGGCTGTAAAGGCTATGGATCTTGCCCATTTAGGTTAAAGATATGCGAGACCCCCATCATTTCCTTTTTTATGCTTCTCAAGCTTCTGCATCAGAACTTTATTTTGATGCAGAAGAAACGCAGCATATTGCATCTGTGCTCAGGTGCAGTGCTGGCAATACCTTGTTTGCTACAGACGGCTGCGGCATCCTTTATACCGGAGTGTTTAAAGGCGCGACTAAATCTGGTAGCTCTGCCGATGTTGTTACCTCACAGCGAATAGCTGAGCTTAAACCGTCTCTTACAATGTATGTTGGCCTTCCCCAAAAAGATGCTTTCGAAAGCGTGCTGGCACAGGTCTGTCCATTAGGCCTAATTGCCATTGTCCCGCTCGTATGCGATGCGAGCCAAAAATCGTGGTGGGATGGATGGGAAAAACAAATAAAGCGCTTTGAAACCATTGCAAAAACCGCAACTATGCAATCGCTACAAACCGTATTGCCCAAGCTTTGTGCACCTGTTTTGGTTGATAATTGTGATATTTCAGAAGGTCTGGTATGTTTACTTGGTGATGCTGATGGAGTATCTATAAATCATGAAAAGGAACGGTGTTTACGTGCTTCTAAAATTGCACTTTGTATAGGACCACCCGGGGGATTTTCCCAACGTGAAAAGGCATTTTTTCTCGATAAAAATGCAGCGATGGTGCGGTTCTCAACCACGCGATTGAGAACCGAAACTGCCGCGAGTGCACTGTGCGCAATTGTTAACGCATGGCGGTGCTGATAAGATTAACAAGCTCAAGAGCTTCTTCTTTAGTTTTTGCCTCGGCGTAGCAACGCATAATAGGCTCGGTATTAGATGCCCGTACGTGAACCCAGCCATTCTTCCGAATAATTTTTAATCCATCCTGAGTATCGATTGTTTCATTGGAAAAGATCGTGGTAAGCTTTGATAAAACCAACGCTGGATCAAGGCCTGTGCAATCGATTGTTTTTTTGACGAGAGGATACTGAGTAAGCGTTTTTGCAATCTGCGTCAAGGTGGTTTTTGTTTTTGCCATCAGTTCGATAATTATTGCCATACCTGCAAGTCCATCACGCACGGTGGAGATTTTAGGATAAATCACACCGCCATTGCCCTCTCCCCCGGCTTTGCACCCATGTTCAATCATGCCCGCAACAACATTGGCTTCGCCAATCTTGGTTCGCCACACTCTAACCCCAAATTCAGCCGCAACATCATCGATAACCATTGACGTAGAAAGATTTGTTGCCACATCTGTTTTGTCTACAGCCAAAATGTTTTTAAGAGCAAGCGCGAGGGTAAGTTCTTCGGAAAGCGGTTCCCCTTTTTCTCCCATGGTAATGAGGCGATCGGCATCGGGATCAAAGCCAAATCCTGCCCAAAAGTCATCGCCATCCGCAAGAAGCTGCGCAAGCTCTGTGAGGTGTTCAGGCCGTGGCTCTGGATTATGCGCAAAGTCGCCACTGGTAGTGCAATACACCCCTGCATAGGATACATTGAGTCGCTCTAGAAGACGGGGAAAAACTGCCGAAGCAGCACCATTAATGGCATCGATTCCCACGCGGATACGGGCATTACGAATAAGATTGACATCGAGCGCAGCACAGATGCTTTCGATATGGGCTGGTGCAGCATCGTATACTTCATCGGCAAAGCCTTCTGCTAATTGAGCATTTGTAAATTCAGGGAGTGATCCTGCCCTATACTGCTCGTAAACCGTCGTGCATTCCAGTGCATTGCAGAGTCTGCCATCGGCGTGTACCATTTTGTACCCATTATACGGATTAGGGTTGTGGCTGGCAGAAATAATAATCCCGCCGCGTGCGCCCCGGTGTTTGGTTGCATGGCACATGGTGGGGGTTGGAGCAATGCCGCAATCGATGGGGGTTCCGCCGGCTGCACGAATACCGCAAAAAATTGCTTTTGCAAGCATTTCACCCGTTGGACGCGTATCTCGGCCAACGAGGATAACCCCACCCTTCGCAATGCGGGTTTGAACATAGGCAATATGTGCGAGAAGAAGGGGAGAAAGTGATTCTCCAACAATTCCCCGAATACCCGAAACGGTCATCATTGGTTGTGCGCTCATAGCTGAAATCCTTTGAATCAATGGTTTGCATTGTATTTTACTAAGAACGATTTTTAAAAATAGATATCGCTTCACCATGATATGCAAATGCCAGGAGTCGGTCGCATGCCAATAGAGGTCTTATATATTATTCCGCTGCTTGCCGTATGTGGGTTTGTTTTGGGCTGGATACTGGTATGGCAAAAGAAGAGTGCACGCTTCCCTTCGCAACAATCAACCGATTCATACGCGGTAGTTGCGCCAGCTCTAGCCGATAGGCAATCTGCAGCCAGTGGTACAATACAGCAAACAATCGAACTCGTGTCGTCGGCACTTTCTAATCAGCAAAAACTTATTGAAAAATTGACAGGGGAAGATTCCGGTGTTGCCGTACAAATCAATGAACTAAAAACACGCCTAACCGATCTTCAAAAAGAATTTGATGTTGTTGCGAGCGAAAATCTTACGCTGCGTGCTTCTGCTAAAAAGAATTCGCTCGAAAAAACGAGCACACTAACCCTCGCAGCGCTTGCAGGCGATCAAAGCATCGATGCCCCCCATCGCGATACCGATCGGATCGACACCGCAATCCTACTACGACTTTCTGATACGCAGGAAATAAACCTCGAAGATACCCACGAAATTGATCGGGATACGATGCGTCGCACATAGGTCTTTCGATAATTGTTTACAATTAGTAATGCTTCATCTACGGGATATTTGCCTTCCTCCATGGTAACCCTCGTTTAAAACGCCGCTTGAGCTGCATTGTGTTAACCACAACAGGTTGTGGTTAAGTTGTTATTGACCACCACTAATCATGCAACCCTTTGAAAATGCACCTTTATCATATACTGGGCAAGATCAATGCATGATCTTTATTTAAAATAAAGTTGACTCTTGGATCTTGGAAAAAGTATTATAATGGGGAGAAATGGGTAATTTGGGTGAATTGTGGGGAAACGCTATGTCACGCTTTCGCGGACGGTTTGATTACTCGGTCGATGACAAGGGGAGGCTTGCAATGCCAGCGAAATTTCGCAAGGCATTGAACCCAGAAGCTTCTGAGACGTTTGTCATTGTCCGCGGCCCCAATAACTGTTTGCAAGCCTACCCCGAGGATACTTGGAATATTTTTGAAGAAAACTTTGAAAAACGAGCATCAACCCCTCAAACCGTTCGGCTACGCCGCGCATTATACGATACCCTCTCCGACTCAAAATTAGATGGACAAGGAAGAATTTCCCTAACCCCTGAACAGTGTTCTTTGGCGCATCTTGCAACAAAGGTTATTCTCATTGGTCAGGGTTCATTCATCGAAATCTGGGATCCAGAAATATATACGGCCTTTCTTGACCAAGGCGAATCATTTGACGATGCATTCTATCAGTCCGTTGCCGATACCCAGAAAACCTAAGCAGATGGACGCATCCATGCAATATCACGTGCCTGTCTTGTGTTCTCAATCACTTGACGTTTTGGATGCAAAAAGAAGCGGCATATTTGTCGACTGTACGCTTGGAGGTGGAGGGCATTTCAAAGAACTTTTGCACAGCGTAGGCCCAGGTAGCATGGTAATTGGTTTGGATCGAGATCCCGAAAGTATGAAGCATAATGCTGCCCTTGTTGCCCCGGATGGCATACGCATGGTGCTTGTAAATAGCCCTTTTTCCAAGCTTGATACGGTTTTAGAAACCCTTGGTATTGGGCCTGTCGATGGCATTTTTGCTGATTTGGGAGTTTCTTCCCGTCAGATCGATGCAGCCCATCGTGGCTTTGCTTATATGCAATCTGCCCCGCTGGATATGCGCATGGATAGTGCACAAGAGGAAACCGCCCACACTATAATCGCGCGTGCGCGCGTAGAAGACCTCGCTCAAATCCTTTCCGAATATGGTGAAGTTCTTAATCCAACGCGTATGGCGCAGGCTATTATTGCTGCCAATGGCAACTCTCCTTTGTTGACATCTGATGACCTTAAAAATTGTTTATACGCAGAATATGGCCGCAATTTGCCCGTTAAGGTTCTGGCAAAAGTTTTCCAGGCGCTGCGTATTGCGGTCAATAGCGAACTTGCCGAATTAAAAACACTTTTGTCAATTTCTGAAAAGGTATTGGCACGTAGGGGAAGAATTGCCATAATTTCCTACCATTCGCTGGAAGATCGTATGGTTAAACAATTTATGGCATCTCGCGAATCGCCGTGCATGTGTCCTAAGTCAATACCACAGTGCGTATGTGGTCGTAGCCCTGTGTTTGCTAAAATAACACGCAAAGCCATACAAGCAACCGATGCAGAAATCGCAGCTAATCCTCGCAGCAGAAGTGCTCGTTTGCGCTGTGCAGAAAAAATTGGTGAGCCATGGGTTGAGGCACAAGTATGAACCAACTATCTTCACAAAATACGAAAATAGGAAACTGTGCGCCTGGTATGGTTGTCAAGGTTCGGGTCGTATTGGCTGGATGCATTGCAATGGCCATCATTATAGCCTTGCCGCTCTTTATTGTCTGGAAGCAGTCGCAACTTTCGCATTGTATTCTCGAGCGTAAGGAACTTGCCGATTCTCTTGGGGTACTTCGCAGAGATGCCATGAAACTTTCAATCGCGATGAATTCTCTGGAAATGACACACCGAATTCAACGATTTGCCCAGGATGTTGGTGATATGGATTTTCCAAAAACCAATCGGATGCTTGTTGTGAATATGGATGCGATGTCTAATGTGAAGAATTCCCTCAAGACTTCCCAAACAAAACGCTTGCCACAAGCTTCCTTGCAAAAAGGGACTAACTAAGATGGAGTCTGCCCGCACACGACTCTTGGTTATCATGGCCATCATGCTCGCAAGTGTAATCATGCTTACGGGTCGATTGTTTTATATCCAGATTGTTGCGGGAAACCGGTATGCAGAAAAAAGTCGCGATCAAGCCCAGCAGCGGATGATTCTTCATGCCAAGCGAGGTTCGCTTTTCGACCGTAATGGTACATTGCTTGCCACAACACTTAATAAACCACTCGATTTACAAAAACAAGATTCTGACTCAGATAAAAATAGCAAAGGTATTACGCGGGTATATCCGTATGGCTCAATTGGTGGCACTATTGTAGGGTACACAGGAATTGATACCTACGGTCAAGGGGGCATCGAATTATCTGCTGATGCGGCATTACGGGGAGAAGATGGATGGGCGATTGTTATGCGAGATGCCCGAAATACACGATACCGCAAAGCTGATCTCCCCGAAAAAATGCCTGTTAATGGTGCAAACGTTTATCTGTCGCTCGATATTGCGTTGCAGGAAATCGTTCAAAAGACACTTCTACAGACTATTGAACAATTTGCAGCACGTGGTGGAATGGCAATGGTGATGGATCCGCAAACGGGCGAGATACTTGCCATGGCCGATGAACTTGGTTTTAATCCCAATACCCCCTCCCGTTTTTCTCTTGCAAATCGACGAAACCGCTGCATATCGGATATTTATGAGCCTGGGTCAACGTTTAAAGTTATTACCTCAGCAACAGCGCTTATGGACAATATCCTCAAAGAATCAGATTCGATCAACGGCGATGGGGGAGCCTATGTTGTGTTTAATGAAACAATTCGCGACCATAAACCCTACGGAATGCTTTCATTTACCGATGCGCTTGCCTTTTCTAGCAATGTCTGTTTTGCCAAAATTGCAAACATGGTTGGCAATGAACGACTCTACCGCTACGCCAAAAATTTTGGATTTGGAGCTAACAGCGGGTTGGATCTGCCTGGAGAAGAGGATGGTATTGTTCATCCGATAAAAAATTGGTCGGGAAGAACCCGTGTTACCATGGCAATAGGTCAGGAAGTATCGGTTACCTTTTTGCAAATGATGTTGGCATTTTCCTGCGTCGCAAACGATGGCGTACTTCGTAAGCCGTCAATTATTCGATCTGTCGAATATCCAGCGCATCAGATTATTCCTACAAAAAGAGCTGCTGTACGACAGGTTATTTCTCCTGCAGTAGCACGACGATTACGCACCATGATGGTAGAAGTGGTTGCCCGGGGAACCGGAAAAACCGCCGATTTGCCGGGGGTTCTTGTCGGTGGTAAAACAGGAACCAGCCAAAAAATTGATGCGCAAACCGGGGCCTATTCAAATTCCCTTTTCTGTTCGTCTTTTATAGGATTTGCGCCTATCGACAAGCCTGCACTTGTATGTGGTGTACTTATTGACGAACCCTTGGGGGGTGAAACCGGTGGTATGGCGGCTGCTCCGGCGTTTTCAAAAATATTACATGAAATCATCAGCAGGCCTACTCTTGGGTACGCAGAAAAAATTCTCAATACATCCTACGATTCAGTTGTGGCGCAAACTGCTCATATGTCTGCGCTCGCACAAAGATTACCGGGAATAAATAAAATGATCAAAGATACGCTTGGCACTTCTAAACCACGTGGCATCGATTCCTTACAATCGGATACACTTGGCGCGCTTGCAGGTGTGAATAAACAGATACCTAATTGTGTGGGAATAGAACTCCGTACTGCAATTGATACACTCATGCACTATGGAATTAAACCTTGTGTCAATGGGTTTGGTTTAGTGGTTAGTCAACGACCACGGCCTTCACGATATAATGAGGCCACTGCGGCATGTACCTTATATTGTTCGATGGGAGGTTAAATGTCCTTACAGGAATATATGTGTGCTCAAATTGAAGCGATTCATGCGTCAATGGATCAGAATACATTACAGGACGAAGCTTCGGTTGCTCAAGCTACAATGGTGTGGATCGAGCATCATGCAGAAGGGTTTCGTAAAGAGTGGGAAAATCAGAACAGTGTGCGCAGCGCATGAACACCCAGTATAAGAAAGAATCTCGATAATGTATTTGCACGAATTGTTTGCAGATATCCCGCACTGTCAGATCATGGGTCTTAATAATCCAATGATCACTGATATTGCCTACGATTCGCGCAAGGTTAAGCCAGGGTCGCTATTTGTTGTTCGGTCGGGTAATCATGCACAGGGCACAGATTTTATTGGAGATGCCTGCGCCCGGGGAGCGGTTGCTTTACTTATAGAAAAAGAAATCCTTAACGATTTTTCACTTCCTTGTATTATGTGCAAGGATGTGCGACATGCAAGCGGAAGTGCTGCAAGCCGTTTGTTTGCTATAGAACATAAAAATCTAACCATGGTGGGGATTATTGGTACCAACGGAAAAACCACGAGTACGTTTCTTATGAGAGCTCTTCTTGCATCACAGTATCTATCGACCGAAACCTGGGCTTATACCACCATTGGGTATTTTCTTGGCGGTGCTATGCTTGACGCACCTAATACAACACCCGAATCAATTGATATTATGCGTCAAATTGCACACAGCGAAATAATGCCGAAAGCCGTGTGTATGGAAGTTTCTTCACATGCGCTTGCACTGTCGCGTGTATATGGCTTGCGCTATGATATAGGAATATTTACAAATCTTACGCACGATCATCTCGATTTTCATCACGATATGGAATCGTACTATGTTGCCAAGAAAAGTTTGTTTGTTGAGTACTTAAAACCGAATGGAACAGCAGTTATTAATATCGATGATGCGTATGGTCTCAGACTTTCTAGCGAAATAAATAAACACAAAATTGTTCGATTCGGGATGCACGCAAGCGCCGATCTCCGTATAGTTTCGTATACATGTTCTCTTTCGCAAACAACCATTGCGTTGGAGTACAATACCACCAATTTTGAAATTGTAACGCATTTGCCAGGTCTTTTTAACGTGTATAATTGTGCGGGAGTTATTGCCGCTGGTTTTGCTTTGGGTATTCCTTTGGAAAAGATGCAGAATGCGCTTAAAACCTTCACGGCAGTGCCAGGCCGGATGGAGCTTGTTCCAATCGAACAGTCATTTAAAGTTTTTGTTGATTATGCGCATACACCCGATGCATTAAAGAATGTTTTATTGACTATAAGAAATATGTGCGAAGGAAATATTATTTGCGTTTTTGGATGTGGTGGGGATCGGGATGCAACTAAGCGTGCGCCTATGGGATCTATGGTGGCCGAGTATGCCAATGAAGCAATTGTCACATCGGATAATCCGCGCAGCGAAAATCCCCATACTATCATACACGAGGTTATCAAAGGTATTCCCCTAGATTTCCCACATTACAATATCGCCGATCGCACCGAAGCAATTGACAAGGCACTGTCGCTTGCCAAAGCGGGAGATGTTGTTCTTATTGCAGGAAAAGGCCACGAGGATTATCAGGAAATTAAAGGTATCAGACATCATTTTTCGGATCGTGAAACAGTTTTACAGTTAAGTTCATTAAAGAAGGTGCATCATGAAGCCATGTAATATACCAGAAGTTACCCTTACGCTTTCAGATATGGTTGCAGCCACCAAGGGTGTAACTACAATGTCGGCAAAAAATCTTAAACAGCGTGTGAATCGTGTCTGGAATGATTCGCGCAAGGTATCCACAGGGGATGTTTTTGTTGCGCTTACAACGGATCGTGATGATGGACATCGCTATGTGTCAACGGCCTTTGCCCAGGGGGCCTCTGCGGCACTTGTAAATATGTCACACCTGAAAACCCTTGGTGTTGCAGAACAAAAAAAATGTATTGGGGTTAAAGATCCCCTCAAAGCACTTGGTATCATTGCTACCGATTATCGTAAACGCATGGCTAATTTAATTGTTGGGGTAACAGGATCGAATGGTAAAACTACAACAAGGTCATTTCTTGCAGGCGTGCTTGGCTCCTATTTTAAAATTGGTGAGACCTATACTAATTGGAACAATGATATTGGTGTTCCATTATCCTTTATGCGTTTTGATGGTGATGAAGTGTGTGGCATTATTGAAATGGGAGCAAATCATGTTGGTGAAATTGCAGGCCTTTCAAAAATAGCTCAGCCTGATATTGCAATTATCACCAATATCGGGTATAGTCATGTTGGGCTTTTTGGTGGGTTAACAAATACGACGTTGGCCAAATTTGAAATTGCTGCAGGACTGGATAAAAAACGAGGCTTTTTGCTCCTTAATGGAGATGACTCCCGTTTAGTTAAACATGCAACTTTGCACAATCTTAAAGCTGTGTATTTTGGCGAATCAAAACGATGCGCACTTCGAGCAACAGATATAAGCATCGACGCAGATGGGTCAACACGGTTTAGCGTTAATGGTTTTGAATATACGCTCGCTATGACAGGACGGCATTTCGTGTATTGTGCACTCCCTGCCATTTTCTTGGCAGCGCGTGTGGGAGTATCGGAAGTAGAAATTGCCAAAGCTTTAAAACAGCTTAAGCCAGTTGCGATGCGGGGAACTATTGTTTCCAAGAAAAAAATGCGGTTTATTCTCGATTGCTATAATGCAAATCCGTCATCCATGGATCACGCCCTGCGACTTTTGAGGGATTGTGCATCACAACAACGCGTCGCAATAGTTGGGGATATGCTCGAGCTTGGAACGTATGCAAGCCGGCTTCATGTTAGATTGGGAAAAAAATGTGCGCAGCAGGATTTGCGCATTCTCATTGCTGTAGGAGCATTTGCCGGAGTTGTTGCAGAAGCTGCAGCTTCTGCGGGTATGCCAAAAACAGCGGTTTTTATTGCACCTGATGCAGAATCGGCAGCAGGTATTGCTCGTAAAGTCTTACGAGCAGGCGATACGGTTCTTGTCAAGGGTAGCCGTGGTATTCATCTTGAAACGGTATTTGAAAAACTATGAAAACACAACTTCCTCGTTCAGCAACAATTTTGGGAGCTGCAAAAAGTGGGCTGGCAGCTGCGACGTATTTGCGCAGCAAAGGAGTATCGCTTTTTCTGAGTGATACGATGGAACAGAGTGCTTTGGCCGGCGTGCTTGGCAATGCTGGACTTTCCGGAATCGCCTTTGAAGGTAATGCCCATTCTGATAGATGTTTACAGAGCGAATGTATCATTTTGTCACCAGGAATTCCGGCAGTACTACCATTGCTTATAGAAGCTCGTAATCGTGGAATTCCTGTATGGTCGGAGATCGAGCTTGCATTTAATGAAACGGCCGCAACAATTGTTGCTCTTACCGGGTCAAGTGGAAAGAGTACTACGGTAAGTCTCTGTGGAGCTGCACTCAATGCAGGTGGAAAAAATGCAGTTGTAGCAGGCAATATTGGCGTTGCTGCTATTTCAAAACTTCCGCAGTTGTCTGATAGTGATATCGCAGTTCTGGAAGTAAGCAGTTTTCAGCTTGAAACAATCGAGCATTTTAAACCGGCGGTAGCTGGCATTATTAATCTTATGAAAAATCATCTCGACAGGTATTCCGATGAACATGCCTATTATGCTGCAAAGCGAATGATTGCTGCAAACATGGGTCGTTCCGACCTTTTGGTACTCAATGCAGACGACCCAATTCTCACTTCGTGGGTAGCGGCTTTTGCTGCAACCACACAAGTTGCTTTTTTTGGTGTGGGCAAACCATCGCATCGGGGTGTTTATATTGTTGGCAACACACTTGTTTCTACTATGGACGAATCTGAAAAAGTTATCCTTGATTTACGCGAAATGAAACTTGTTGGCATGCATAATTGGTATAATGCCGCAGCAGCCGCAGCACTTGCACTTGGTGCTGGAGCACATCCCGCAAATGCTATGCAGGGCATGTGTACTTTTACAGGTTTGCCGCATCGGCTCGAATACGTTGACACTATTACGGGCGTAGCTTTTTATAACGATTCTAAATCTACCACGGCAGAATCTATACAATGCGCAATACGTGCTTTTAATGGAAATGTGCATCTTATTGCAGGTGGACGTGACAAAGGTTGTGAGTTTGAAATTCTGCAAAGTGAATTGGCCCAGCGCGTGCGTGAAGTTATTCTTATTGGTGAAGCATCAGACCGTATTGCGATTATTTTTGATGGCCTTGTACCCGTTGTTAAGGCATCGTCTTTAGATAATGCCATGGCTCTTTCATTAGCCAATGCATCAATTGGCGATGTTGTTGTTTTTTCTCCTGGTTGTTCGAGTTTTGATATGTTTAAAAATTATGAACACAGGGGTGAGGTTTTTCGACAGATCGTTGCCAGGCTTAAAGCACGTGCTGGAGATGCGTCATGAATATAAAAATGGCAACCATGGATCGTGGAATTTTTGTGGCAACCCTTTTGTTGCTTGGGTTTGGTATTGTGCTTGTGTATAGTTCTTCATTTGCTATAGCTGCCCAAAAGTATGGAGCTTCCGATTTTTTTCTTGCTCGTCAAACACTTCGGGCTGTTTTGGCGGTCGTATTTTTTATTGTTTTTATCAATGTCGATTATCATGTGTGGGGCAAAATTGCGCCTATGCTTTTTGTGATTGCAATTGTGCTTCTCTGCGCAGTACTGGTATTGCCAGGGAGTCATGCTGTCAAGGGCGCACGCAGATGGATATCGCTCGGATTTATGAGTTTTCAGGCATCTGAATTTGCCCGCATTGCGCTTGTGATAGTTTTAGCAGCAAAACTGGATTCGCTCAAAGATTCCATCGACACGTGGAAAACAACATCGCAGCAGCTTATTAAAATTGGAGTTGTGTCTGGGCTTATCCTTATCGAACCTAACTTGTCAACAACAATTATTGTAGCGAGTATTGGTCTGGCCATTTTATTTGTTGCGGGCGCCAGAATTATTCATATTGGGTCGCTTTTTCTTGCAGTTATACCGCTTGCAATTATTGCGATCCTTACAACACCGTATCGTTTACGTCGGTTAATTGCTTTTATGCATAAACCTGAACATCAAGACGGTGTTGGATATCAGGCATATCAGGCCATTATCGGATTGGGCAATGGTGGATTATTTGGGCGGGGATTGGGTCAAGGGGAGCAAAAATATTTCTATTTGCCCGAGCCACATACCGATTTTGTTTTTTCGATCCTCGGCGAAGAAATTGGTTTTATTGGGCTTGTTGTGGTGCTTGGAATTTTTACGTTCATCTTGTATCGTGGCATTCGCATTGCCCTTAATGCTCCCGATCTTATGGGGCGTCTGATGGCTTTTGGTTTTACCTTCATGCTCTTTTTATATGTATTGCTTCACGTAAGTGTCAATGTGGGATTAGTCCCCACTACAGGAGTGCCTCTTCCGTTGCTATCATATGGTGGAATGAGTCTTGTGTTTACAATGGTTAGTCTTGGAATACTGCTCAATATATCAAGTCAGTGTACCGCGTCGCCTCAAGTTAAAAAAGGGGTAGGACGATTTGTCTCAAAACAAGTCGGGGGAGTGGTAACGCTATGAGCAAACCTAGTGTATTAAACAATTCGCAAGCGCTACAAAACTCCCCGTGCATCATGATTGCCGCGGGGGGAACAGGGGGACACATTTTCCCTGCATATACGGTTGCGCACATTCTCAAATCGTTGCATACGGTTTCGCTTATGTGGATTGGCACTTCGCGTAATCGCGAAAAAGAAGTGTGTCTTGAGGCAGGAATTCCTTTGCACATTCTCGATGTCACGGGTATTAATAAGTTCTTGAGCTTTCATACGATAGTTTCGATTTTTGAAACAATTCGCGCAACGGGAACTATGCTTTCGCTTATGCGCAAAAATAAACCAATTGCAGTTATTGCATTTGGTGGGTATGTGTGCGCGCCAGTTCTGTGGGCTGCACGGCTTTTGCGAATTCCGTATTTTTTGCACGAACAAAATGCATACCTCGGTCGCGTTAACCGGCTGTATTGGCGAGGCGCAAAAAAAGTCTTTTTAGGGTTTCCCATTCAGAATCTCAATATGGATAATTCGCGATTACTTTTAACCGGTACTCCTATACGTAGTGCAAAAGATGATTATAGTACGTTTGCATACCCACAGGGACTGCGTCACAGCCAGCCTACCGTGCTCATTAGCGGCGGTAGTCAGGGCGCACAATCGATGAATAAATGTCTTTTGTCAACTGCAACCTATCTTGTGAGTAAAGGATGTCAGGTTGTATGGCAAACTGGTAGTGCAGGGTTTCCAGAAATTTCAGCTGCAATGCAAGCTTATAAAAGTGTTTTTGTTTTTGAAACACTTGCAGATCTGTATCCCTATTTTACCATTGCTCGCGCAGTTATCTGCCGGTCGGGAGCATCGACTCTTGCAGAGATTGCCTACTTTGGATTACCCTGCGTCATGATTCCGCTTCCGTGGGCAGCTGATAATCATCAATGGATTAATGCATCGATTGTAGAAGCGCAAGGGTGGGGTATTCGCATTAAGCAAAACGAAAATACAGGCACGATGGTCGCTTCTGCAGTTGAGAAAATTCTTTTTGACAGCGCAACCTTCGAAAAAATGTCGATGCGGGCATTAGATAATTCGCCCGCAAAAGCTGGATGCGAAATTGTTGAAACTATTGCCGCAGAGGTAAAGCTAACATGATTAAGCCGCATCATGGAGCACGGATAGTTCATTTTATCGGCATTGGTGGCGTTGGCATGAGCGCTATCGCCGAGATGCTCCATATTAAGGGGTTTGTGGTATCGGGAAGCGATAAGGCTATTTCTCCCATAACCAAACACCTCGAAAAGATAGGCGTTGCTATTCAATATAGTCACGCTATCGTGCATGTTGCACAGGCAGATATTGTAGTGTATTCGAGTGCAATTCGTAAAGATAATCCCGAATGGGCTTTTGCGCATCAAGCAGGCAAAACGCTTGTTCGCAGGGCAGAAATGCTTGGAGATCTTATGCGCGCATATCAAACAGTTTGCATAAGCGGAACCCATGGAAAAACAACAACCACATCGCTTGTTGGAAAAATGTTTGCCGATTGCGGATACGATCCAACCATTTTGGTTGGGGGAATTCCGCGCGATGGGGGATCAAATGCACGGGTTGGTGAATCTGATATTCTTGTTGCAGAAGCAGACGAATACGATCGTTCGTTTTTGGCTATGGTTCCAACCACTGCGGTGGTGACTAATATAGAAGAAGAGCATCTCGATTGCTATGCTAATCTGGCCCAGATCGAAGATGCATTTGTGCAGTTTTTAAATACGGTTCCTTTTTATGGAGCAATTATTGCATGTATCGATAATCCAACGGTTGTACGGGTATTGGCTCGCGTCAATAAGCGAACCATTACCTACGGCATTTCCCAAGAAGCAATGATTTGTGCAAAAAATATTGTCGCACATCAGGGTGGTTCGCGCTTTGTCGTATCAATCAAAGGCGAAAATGACTTTGATGCCACAATCACAATACCCGGAGTACATAATGTCCAAAACAGCCTTGCGGCAATTGGCGTGGCGCACAGCGCCGATATTCCGTATTCGCTCGCATTGTCAAGCATTGGAACATTTAGTGGCGTTAAGCGACGCTTCGAGAAGTTAACCGAACATAACGGAATTCAAGTTTTCGATGATTATGCGCATCATCCTACGGAAATCCGGGCAACACTTGATGCTGCTCGGTGTATGTCGTTTACAAGAGTTGTGGTAGCATTTCAGCCGCATCTTTATACGCGTACCCGTGATTTTATGCAAGATTTTATTACCGCTTTTGAAATTGCCGATAAAGTTTTTGTGTTGCCGATATATAAATCACGAGAAGAACCAATAGCTGGAATTTCTTCGGAAACTATTGTAGATGGCATTAATGCAACTACACCGGGCAAAGCCCTCTCAATGGAGACGCCAACCGATCTGCTTGCACAAGTAAATAATTTTATTCGTACCGGAGATTGCGTCTTGTTTCTTGGGGCAGGGGACATAACCGAAATGGCCCATCGGTTCTCAGAGGAGTTGGCTCATGTTTAATGTCGACAAAAAGAAATCTGTGAATACCATAAGCTCGCATTCTGGGAAGCGAAAAACAGGTAAAACACATCCTGGGATTCTACCCGTGGTGCTGGTTGCTTTTGCAGTGGGTATTATATGCGCACTTATCGTGGTCGTTGTGCAGGTTGTACGCACCTCGCCTGCATTTGCACTTAAGTCGATTAACGTACAGGGGCCTGCTTCCATTGATCGCCAATTGATTATTGATAAAAGCGGATTAGTAGTAGGAATGCGTATGACAGCAATTAATACCGATTCAATTGCAAAAAAGCTTTCGGCAATTAATCGCATCAAAAACATTACCGTAAACATGCGTATTCCAGATGCTGTTCAGATTCGATATGCAGAACGTATTGCCCTTGCAAGCATTATGCATAAGGGTGTTGTGGGCATAGATGCTGATGGTGTACTTATTCCACTATCTCAACAAGCATTCGCACGGGTCCCTCTGGTATCTGGATACACCGTATACGTTGATTCTATGGGAATTGCAAGAATCGATTCTGTAACCAATGGGCGACTGGCATCATTTTTGCGTGATATAGTAGTTAATGACAAAAGTATGTTGCAACGAATTGCACAAATCAATTTTGCAAAAGCAGGAGCAGTAACGTGCGTTTTTGCAGATTCGCGACGTTGCGTTACGTTTCAGGAACAGTCAATTGTACCGGCGCTAAAACATTTGCGCAGGTTGGAAATAATTCTGGCAGAGGCATCGGATACGCTTTTGCAACGCATTAACTTGTACAATGCCAATATGGCATATGTTAATTAGTGCGAAACCTGTTGTGTGTGCATAATACAGCCCCCGTTTAAGGGTTGTATGAGCAGGGAGGATTCTATGGACGATAATGTGTACGTTGGGCTAGATATCGGGACAACAAAAATTGCCTGTATCATTTCAGAGCTCGATGAGAACGACCAACTCAAAATTGTTGGAGTTGGCGTAAGTGCTTCCGATGGTTTGCGCAAAGGTGTTGTAGTCAATATCGAAAAAACCGTGCGCTCTATCCAGAAGGCTGTTGAGGAAGCAGAGCTCATGGCAGGCGTGGAAGTTAATTCTGTTTTTGTTGGTATTGCCGGGGATCATATCCGCTCTATCAATAGCAAAGGTGTTGTGGCAATCTCTCGGGAAGATCATGAGATTACCGACCTTGACGTAATTCGTGCTATTGAGGCAGCGCAGGCTGTGTCAATCCCCATGGATCGGGAAATTCTTCATGTCATCCCACAGGAATTTATAGTTGATGATCAAAAGGGGATTAAAGAACCAATCGGCATGAGTGGGGTACGGCTAGAAACACAAGTTCATATTTGCACTGGTGCTGTAACAAGCGCTCAGAACATTCTTAAAAGTGTCAATAAAGCTGGGTTGACCGTTGAAAAAGTAGTGCTTGAGCCTCTCGCATCGAGCTATGCGGTCCTGGAGAAGGACGAAAAGGAATTAGGGGTGGCATTAATCGATATGGGCGGTGGTACGACCGATATTGCAATCTATTTCGACGAAGCCATCCGGCATACCGCCGTGGTTGGTTTGGGGGGAAAAAACGTTACATCAGATATTGCCATTGGAATTAGAACTCCTGTTGAAAAGGCCGAGGAGATCAAAAAGAAACATGGATGTTCGTATGCTTCCCTTGTCAAATCAGATGAATTTGTTACGGTTCCCGGGGTAGGCGGAAGAGAACAGCGTGAGGTATCGCGTGGCATATTAACATCAATTATCGAGCCACGACTCGAGGAAATCCTGTCCCTTGCGCTACGCGAAATCAAACGCACCGAATTTGCCGATGTACTTGGTGCTGGTATTGTGCTAACGGGGGGAGGCGCTCAAATGGAAGGTATTCAGGAGCTTGCCGAAAAGGTATTCGAAATGCCGGTTAAAATTGGTTACCCATCGGGGTTTGGCGGGCTTACCGAAGCAGCAACTTCACCCATACATGCAACAGGTGTTGGCTTATGTTTGTATGGTGTAGAACATCGGAAAAAGAATCCCAAAACTAAAAAGGGACGCGCTCGTAGCAGCGGTGGTGATGATTCTTTCAAGAAAATATTCGATACCATGAAGTCATGGGTGACCGACTTTTTTTAAGCGCCTCAGGAATTTACTTGAGGTGTGCAATGCCAGTGAAATAGTCAATTAAATATATAGTTGTTTCTTCTTTTACAAGGAGGCGGTTTATGGAGTTCATGCTTGGCGAAACGTTTAGTGCAAAGGCTCGGATGAAGGTTGTTGGTGTGGGTGGTGCAGGCGGCAATGCTGTTAATCGCATGGTTACAGCAGGGTTGTCGGGTGTAGAATTCATTTCGGTTAATACCGATGCAATGGCACTTGACAATAATCATGCCACCCAGCGTTTGCAAATTGGGGAGAAAATTACAAAAGGCCTTGGCGCTGGTGCAAATCCGGATATTGGTCGGATTGCCATGGAAGAAGACCGAGACAAGATTGCTGCCTTCCTTGAAGGCGCAGATATGGTATTTATCACAGCAGGTATGGGCGGTGGAACGGGAACGGGTGGAGCCCCTGTTGTTGCAGAAATTGCTCAGGAAATGGATATCTTGACGGTTGCAATTGTAACTCGTCCATTTTTATTCGAAGGCAAAATTCGTGATCGCAATGCGAAATTGGGAATCGACAACCTTCGCAAGCATGTCGATACTATTATTGTTATTCCTAATCAGAAGCTACTTACTATTGTCGATCGGTCTACATCGCTTATTGATGCATTTAAAACTGCCGATGATGTATTGTATCAGTCAACGAAAGGTATTTCCGATCTTATTTCTGTTCATGGTCTTGTAAATCTCGATTTCGCCGATGTTAAAACAATCATGCGCGGTATGGGTGACGCTCTCATGGGCACAGGATATGCAGAATCTGGTGAAAATCGTGCTGTGATGGCTGCCGATGCTGCAATTCATAGTCCATTGCTTGACGATGTGACGATTCGTAACGCCAAGGGTATTCTTATTAATATCACTGGTGGCGAGGATATGACATTGTATGATGTAAGCGATGCAACACAAACAATTCACGATGCTGTGGGCGAAGAATCCGAAACCAATATTATTTTTGGTGCGGTTATCGATCCAGAAATGAATGGGAAAATACGCGTAACTGTTATTGCAACTGGCTTTACAGAGTACGAAGAAATTAAAAAGCCAGCAATAAGCGCACCTCCTCGCTATTCATCTTTGACAAATATTATAAAGCCTGTTGAAACGCGAGCCGAACAAATGGCATTTGCGCTGGCGCCATCAAATTCTTCGCCACAAGCGGCAGCAGAAAAACATGCTCCTGTTACCCGAATTGAGCATGAGGAAGTCTTTGAGGTGAGAACTCCTGAGCATGTCGCGGCTCCATCGCATGTCGATTTCCCAGCTCCGCTTATCAAAAAAGACCAGATCAAAAAAGAATCTGCAATTTTTGTGCATCGGGGAGAAGTGATTACTCATTTACAAGATGATATCGAAGTGCCAACGTTCTTGCGTAAGCAGATGCAGTAATTTGTATAATGCCTCACGGGATATCCGTGAGGCATTAGTTTCCTGATAACGTTTTAGTAAGGAGGCTTGGTGAATACGCTTAAGCAGAAAATGATTCAGAGAGCTTTACGCAAGCATAAGAAAATTTTCCCCTGCTCCAATAAAGAAGAACTCTCGGATTGCTTTACAGAACATAAGGGTCAGATTTTGTTTTGGTATAACACAGAAGATCAGACAACGCATCTTATTACAAAAAAGGTCTCGGCAGAAATTGTTTGAAGCTGTGTATAACGAGCTTGTTGAGCGTACCGTTTCAACATTACTCTGTGTCTGGTTCTTTTGATTCGAGGTCTTTGGCTGCTGTAATCCAATGGTGTATAAGATATGCCGGGTTTGCGCCCAGCGCACGCCCTAAATGCAGTGCAAGGCCCATCATTATTCCAGATGCACTTTGTATTGCATTAGTGGTATCGAGCAAACCAAAAGATTCTTGGGCATGAGTTTGTAGAAACTCAAAATGCTTTTCGCAAAAAGATCGAGGATCTTCTCGGATAAACTTGATAGGCGGTAGCATGAGTCTATCGATCCATTCAATGCCAAGATACTTTGTCATCTCCTGTGGGGAATTATTTCCAAGGCGTAGCCAGAGAGTTAACGTTTGCATGTCTCCTGATGCAGCTAATCCACTCTCAAAAAGTAATGCAAATGCTCCATCAGCTAATCGTTGCATAATTTCTAAATAGGTATCCGAAACGGTTTCTCCGGCACTAACATCCTGGCCTCTGAGGTATTCTCCCACTGTCAATTTTGGCAAATTTAAAACGCTTGTGCAGCCATCAAGGCATGTAAAACTGTTTCCACGATGCAGGTATTGAATTTCACTGCCGTAACTTTGACGACCAAGCGGATAAAGCCTGCAAACAAGTGGTCTTCCGTTATATACACTGCATCCATTGCCGGGTATATACTGGCTACACGCAGCCAGATCTTTGTACCCTGGCGGATTATTAAAAAGTAAACGAATGCCGCCATAATCGCAATGCCGATCCCGAAATTCGCGCGGTGTTATACCTTTGGCATTTGCAAGTTGCGCGAGTTCCCACGGATTAATGCATACTGTTTTGCCATGACAGCATGTGCCTGTGCGCGTGCAGGTAAGGGGAAGAGAGTCTGATAGGGCAAGGATTGTATCTGACATTGTATTAGTTCTCTTGGTTATACTATACATTTGACATTTCGGCACTTCGACGAGCTCTGTGCCCTGGTTTGTCTACGGTCGTTGAGCTTGTCGAAACAACACCCACTTTGACTTGGAGACTATCGACACGCCCCCTGTCAATAAAAATGAGACAATTTGTGTGATAGTTAGCTCACACCAGTTTCAACCATTTCTTGTTTAATCGGTTTATCGATCCAAACCTCTTTTGGTACCTGTTTGACTGTTGGCACTCCTTTTACAAACCGTTGCGGATGTTCAAGATATGCATTCATGAGAACGATCTCACGAGCATTTAAAATACCGGTGCCTTGATTATAATGGACGTTATCAGGCGTCAACAGTGCTATGCCGCTATGACGATGTTCGGTATTATACCACCTGAAAAAATCCTGGCAAAACAGTCATGCATCCTCTATTGACCCAAAATATTCTGGGAAGCCAGGACGATAGTTAAGCGTCTTAAAACCAGATTCTGAATATGGATTATCATTTGATACATGCGGCGCTCCTCTCTACTCCGCTCTGGAAATCCATCTCCATGAACGCCGAGAGTTTTATTTGGAGCTCAACTAAAAGTTCGGTTTTTTGAAGTCGCTTCTCGGTTTGGTCAAGCTTCCTCCGTAGCTGCTTGTTTTCCGCCATAATCACATCCCGGCTTATTTCACTCGTGGTGGTTTTGGTGTCGTCAAGGAGAAGCCCCTGATCTCGCTGCTTCGACCAGTTGTCAACCATAGTGTGCGAGCCTACTTCAAGATCGGTGAATGGAACATCTGCAATTTGCCCAGTTGCTAAAATGCGCACTTCGGCTACGGTTTTGCCGAAGATAGTGCGTTTGGATAGGATCTCTACCTCCTGGCTTTGGTATTTCATGTGATATTGACACTCTGCAATGAATTCAAATGCTTTATGCCTTTGGTGGTTAGACTATACTTTTGAAGTCTGCTGCCGGGTTTCTCGGGAATTGTATAATCAATCTGCTTTTGGTGTAATAGCTCTTTAATGGAACGTTTAAAAGAACCAGATTTTGAGTCAAGATTGAGTACAGCAGAAACTTCTGATGATGACAACGGTTTACTTTTAAGGGCACCAAGAATGGATTCCGACTGGGCCCCCGACTGGGCCCTCTTTTCGACTAAGCCTTTTTTTTCTTTTGTGTCTGTTTTCGATGGAATTGACGATTTTAAAGGTACTTTAAAACGGACTCTCATACCAGCTTCACTAATGATTAATGGCTTAAGTCCAAGCTCTTTAGCCTCGTTAAATACCCTCTTTACACCGCTGCCCCATTGTTCAATGAGGCCAAGCTCCCTGAATGCCCGTGCTATAACGGGATTACGGATTTTTGATACGCCATCCATAATATCCTCGATGGTCATTCCCGGAAGTAAAATTCCCGGATTTTCAACTTCTATCCTGTCATCAAAAAAAGATACCCCGATCGGTGCTCCACGTTGTGAATAATCACAGTGTACAACGGCGTTTATTATTACTTCTCGTAATATGCTTTCAGGAATATTCCAGACATCTTTACGGCGTAAACCCTTTGATAAATCCGCCGAACGGAAGGCATGCTTTTTAAGAAACTCCATAATTGATTCTACTGCCAGCGGAAGGTGCTCATTAATTTCGATGTGATCGTAAATGGTTGTTTTGTCAATTCCATCGAATCGTCCGCATTGTATCCAGGCATCGGGGAAATGAGCAAGCCGATCTTTACCAAATAGAAGAACCGCACCGTTTGTCGGAACCAGCCGGTTTTGATGTTTTGTGAGAAGTTTCATGGTTAATAAGGTTTTATCATTGAATTGCCTTTTGTCGTCAAAACTTTTTTCAATCTCACCAATATCAAGATCGGCTTTAGATAGTCCCGTCTGGGGAAGTTCATCAAACAGTACTCCTTCTAAAGAACGGCGAAGCTCAGCGATTAGTTGTGTATCTGCCTGGCGGTTTGTTGACCCGAGCCTGACATACACACCCTGCTCAGGGCCTTCACTTGTAACCCAGTGTGGCCGGCCACTGCTGAGAAAGACCTCGACAATCATAACCGTCTTGTTCTCTATCGTTACCAGTTCGATGTTTGGAATAAGCCGGGGAGCGATAGAGTCGGCAATAATGCTGCACAACCGATCTTTTTCGTCAAGTGGCTTTTCCACCCCGATAATCTCTTTTTTATCGGTTACCCCGATTATCAGCTTTCCGCCGGCGGTGTTTGAAAACGCAACCAGTGTTTTTAATAATGGCATTGGTGAAGAAAAGTCTCTTTTAAATTCGAGTGTTTTACTTTCAGTGTTTTCAAGGATTTGACGGATAATGTTACTCACGCTACCTTCTCCTTAAATCCGATTGTGCAGAACTTTGCCGTTTGATCTTCACCGGCAATGGCAATACCCATACCATTACCAAAGTGTTCCAAGAGGGTTTCGGCCTTTATCGTTTTCTCATAATCCCTCATCTCATCGTATTTGGCAAGTTCAGGATATGTGAAGATGTCATCAACCAGTATGGTATTTTTCTGTGAATATGCCTTTGACAACATTTCCGCATCTTGAAGAAACTTAAGAAAATCTGTGTGAATACTAAGTTGATTAATGTAAGTCAACTCTTCCAAGGACGCTTTCAAACCGTTGTATACGTTGTGCCAGCCACTATCCTTGGACGTAAAATCCGCTATAGGTTTGCCATCCGTAGGTAGTGCCAGTGGCCTGGATAGCTGAGCATCATCTAACCACCCGCAAGGGGATAAAATGATAGGGATAACAGTGGTTCCTCGGGTCGTACTCAGGCTGAAAGCGTCATTTTTCTCTTTCATGCAAGCTGGCGATGCAAGAAAGCTTGCGGAAATTGCAAGGCAAATCACATCCGCATCAGCAAGATTGCTATCTATGTTAGCCAAGAAATCCTTACCCGCGCCTATCTTCCTGTCATACCACGCTTCAATAATACCATTAGTCTTAAGCGGCGCAATATGCTGGACGAAGTCGTTGATTAGAGCTTCGTCGATGTGTGAATAGCTTATAAAGAGCTTGTTTAGTTTGGGCATACTGCGACTCCAGCAATGTTAAGGTTAGTATTCATGATTCTTCTTTTGCCGTCCGCCTTGCTGTCACGATGGCTGCAAATTTCCAAATGTACCATGCGCTGTTTCTCTATTAATTCCTAGCGGCTACTATTGCTTCTATTCGTTTAAATTTATTGACACCAACGTTTGCGCATGGCGAAGTGCCCGCCTATTAAAATGCCGACTTGCTGTTCTGTCAAGCGCTACTTTGGGAACTTAATGCAACGGTAATTCGGCCTACGCCTAGCCCAAGCGGGCATTTGGGTGAAGGGCTGCTTTGAGCCCGGAACCGCCATGCGTTTGTTGTTTGTCTGTTTGGGCACCCCTGTCTTCTGTCTGCGACGCGCTCTTCGGTTTTCTTTTTTTGGCGGTGGCGTCTCCTGTCTTTTCTTCTTGTCTTTCGGCAGCCCCTCTTTCAATTCGTATTTGTCTTCTGCCTTTCGCAGTGCCCACTCGTATTGACTTTGCGCCGGAGCGGGGACGAGCGGAGTCGCTAATTTGTGCTCTTCATGATCGTCACGAAGGATAACTTGCTTGACATTTAAAGCTATATCGCTGGCAATTTTTCGCATCAAGGGCTTTGGAGCAGAACCATGCATTAAAAGATTCCCATGATACGGATTGTCTGCTAATGCATGCCGGTCATAGCTAAAGAACTGCTTTACATTGGGATTATTTCTAATTCTGTCCAACTCCGAACGAGCAAGAATTGCCAAACCAATCTTGAAGTGAAACGAACCATTATCCTTCTTTTGGTTGAAAGAATGGTTAACTACTTTGTCGTCATCATGCCAATTTATTGACTCTTCAGAATATCCAAGCACACGCTTTGACTCGCCTTTGTTAAAATTGAAAAGACCGGCGGACGGTAAGCCGTCGTCGTCGATACTCTCCCTACTTGGGATACCGCGGATCAATAGATCTGGAAAGCTCATAGTCCTCTCATGTATTACTCAAGACGAAGGTAATTATCGATGTAAAAAGTTCCTGCCTGTTCGATTGTTTTAATAGGCCAGAGGCGTCTTGCTGTTCAAGATTAGCATTTGATACAAGATACCAATTTGATTCACTGTCGTTCTTCTCCAAACAGAATCCGACACGAAAATCTTGAAACAACCATTCGATTACTACCGCGCCGTCATCATCAATAGAAAACCGCAATGGTGGTAGGGTACCGATACTTTCAACAGCATTCGCTGTCGATGACAAATAACTTTGTCAAGCGGATTTCTGGCATATATTACACGTGGTTTCTCTGGAAAAGGCATAATTACTCCTTTGCGTCTATTCTTCTATGTTGAATGTCAACCCCAACTGGCTCGCAGATTCTTTGGCAATCTTGAAATTCTGCGTATTCTCGGAAATCGGCGAAGCATCGGTTGCTTTCCCTTTGATTTCAATCTTTATCTCAATCTTATTATTGATAAGCGGCTGAACAAAGCTGCTGAAAATCTGAGAATAATTCTCTGGTGCAACCTTGCCAGAGATTGTTATCGACTTGAAGGCTTTTCCAGCTTTAGGTGCTGCGCCTCCGCTTCCAGTGCCTTTGTCTTCTTTTACAGTATCCGCTGGTGGTGTTACACCGCCTGTGGTAGGCCCGGACGTGGTTGAATTTTCTGAGACGGCAGGAATTTGCGACTTGTCAAAAAGCCAGTATGTTGGTTCTGTCACATCCAAAAATGGAATTGGTTCCTTTAAATAGTACCGTGTGAATTTCGTAGCTTCCCCGGAAGCTATGGCAAACTGGCCTTCTGTGCGTATTGGCGCCTCGGCAGTGGGCAGAAGATTCTGTCTCTTCAATTCACTCAGGCCGACTTTCTGTAATAGCCATTCTTCATCTATCAAGGCCGTATGAATGACTGAATCTATCTGACAGTCGATCAAATCTTTGAACTGCTTGATTGCAATTGTCTGTATACCTTTTTGCACACAATGCTTGGCTACAACGGTGTAGGCGCTTGCAATGGAGCGGTCAATTGACTGATTGTGCGATTCAATCTTGCCTTTGATGTCGGCTTTCTGTTCCTGCTCAAGCTGGCTTTGATATTCATCCCGAATTTTGACACAGGCAAGATACTCGGTAATGTCGCTATGTACTTTGGTAAATCCGACTTCGGAGCAAATCAGGAATAGTAAGGTGTTTCTATATACACGGTCACCGTTGCCCTTCTTGGTGGCTAGTTTGCGTATCATATCACCAAGGGGTTTCGTCGCAATATCGCCACCGTTGATTTGATATTTTGGGTGCAAGATGATCAACGTAGGAGTCTTCTGTTCCGGCACTTCTTCGGAAGGTGCTATTAATACATTGAAATTTGAAACCAATTGAGTCCGCGCGGAAAGTCGGCTAACAATCTCTTGATGTACGTCGCCGGACTTCACATCACCAACAAGAGAATTCTGCCTCTGCCAAAGATCGCTAACGATTGAGGCCAATAGCCGCAGGGCACCGCGTGTGCGCTGAAAATCATGATGGCTGGCCCAATGCTTATGGGATACTTCAATGAGCGCCGGGTGAAATGGGTACAATTTCTTGATTTTTTCGCGGTATTCGGCTTTGGGTGCAAAAGACGGTAACTCCAGAACCCAAGATTGATAGAGCGTTTCGTAGTTGGTGGCGACATCATCCACAATTTTATCGTCGTCTATAGATTCAAACAGCCGACGACGTAAAACCTCGAAGATCTCTTCGTCATTGACTGGTTTTGTATCAGCACTGACACGTGAGAGCCGGTTTGAGAGGGACGTGAGAATATGTGTGCCAAGTTGCGAACTTGCGACTTCTACAGGACTTGCAGGGAGTGTTGCCACAAGTACACAATGCGGCAAAGCAACAACAGCCTCCGAAAGCTCTTGCGCAAAACTGATAGTCTGGTCGCATAGTGTGGATTTACCGACGGTAACTGCCGATGCGCTTACACAATAATCTGCAAGCTCGTCGATCAGGATAAGAGCCGGTGAGCATTTAATCAAGACTTCCTTGAAGAGCCCTTTCGGGCAGGTTTGCTTTTCGTCATTTTCGCGTATGATTTCATAAGCAGCCTTGCCGCCAAGTTGGTATGCGATTTCGCCCCAGATTGTCTTTATTGTGAGCCCCCCAACCTTACGACCAGTTGTAGGGTCACATGTCTTGTTTGTAAATACTGCTACATTGCCTTCTGCGAAAGAAATCGGGCCGGAATAGGCAAGCATATCCTTCAAACCGTTAAGCTTTGAAATTGATTTCCCTTGCTTCGCAATGTGATACAGGGCAATCAGACTGTGGGTTTTGCCACCGCCGAAACCAGTCTGAAGGGATACCGAGCGGTCACCGGAATCGATTTTGCCGTTCAGACCGTCAATGACACGTTTACAAATAGTTTTTAGACCAACGGTGAAATACGTTTTTGAAAAGAAGAGTTCGGGCTTGGCGTAGACCGGCCTGCCTTTCCCAATAGCCACTTCAGAAAGGTCTGCGGCAAAAACCGATTCGTCAAGCACGCCGTCGCAAAGGTCTTGGTGCGGTGTAACATTTTTAAACCAGGGTGTCATTTGCTTTCATCCGTATCATCGTAAACTTCGGCAATTTGTTTTCGTAATTGGGCCTTGCTGGGCAGATACAATTTATATCTGCTGGCGAAAATCTGTTTGTTATTTTCGGGAAGGGTAATTTCAACCAGAGCATCTTCTTTTTTGCGACAAAGGATTATGCCGACCGTTGGGTTTTCATCGGCAGTCTTGATTTTGCGGTCAGTATAATTCACGTACATCTGCATCTGCCCGATGTCCTGATGCGTGAGTTCGCCTATTTTTAAATCTATCAGCACATAGCAGCGAAGAAGACGGTTATATAATACAAGGTCAACATGAAAATGTTTGTCGTTAATTGTCATGCGTTTTTGGCGCGCTTCAAAGAGAAATCCTTTTCCCATTTCGAGGAGAAAATGTTCAATCTTGTTGATGATTGCCGTTTCGAGATGGGTTTCGGTATATTGAGTTTTCTCATCGAGTCCGAGGAATTCAAGAACAATGGGCTCTTTAATCGCATCTTCCGGCTTCTCAACGATCTGGCCTTTTTTCGCAAGTCCCCGTACTTTTGCTTTATTGCGGCTGAGAGCAAGACGTTCGTAAAGTGAAGTGTTGAATTGCCGTCGGAGTTCGCGGACTGTCCAGTTTTGCGCAGCTGATTCTATTTCGTAAAATGAGCGTTCGTCGGTGTCGTCTATTGACATGAGAAACAAATAATGGGTCCAGCTCAGCTTGAAAATGTCTGCCAACGAAGATTGCGCAATCAGTGATTGCGCAATTGGCCGTTCTGAAGATTTGGTTGATTTTGCAATGAGTGCTTGCAAATTTTCCGAAGATTTTGCCGTTAAAGAAAATTTCGCAATCAGTGATTGCGAAATTCGGGTTTGGTACATGAGGTAACATTTCCGCATGTATTCGAGATTACGTTCGGCAAAACCACGTCCGAATTCATCTGTCAATTTTATTGACAACAGGGGCAGTGTTCTTGCGGCGTAATTTGCACGTGCTGAACCGGATTGTTCATCTTCTACGATTGCGCGGCCTATTTGAAAATTAGTCCAGACCTGGATAAAATCAACTGATCGTCCGGCTGCACGACGGGCATCAATGACGAGGGCTCGGATCTGGCTTAGCAGCGCTTTTGTTTTGCTCACACTTTTCTTAATTTCCATAGTACTCTCTTTGCGTCACTTCGATTTGACTCAGTGCAACGCTTTGCGGTAAATGATCTTTATTCAAACAAACTCGTTTGTGCCATTTCCTGCGCGTGTCCTTTGGATTAATACACACCTAACTTTGTGACAATTAAGCGCCAAGATCCCGTTCTTGAGCCTAAATTTGAAGCATCAAGCACAACTTACCTGCACTGTCGGCAACCCTTGAAAAATCCGAAGTGTCAGCAAACGGTGCCTTGAATTGCTTTGTTACAGCAACTCGCTGAATCGTAGACTCCTTTATGGAGAACAAAGCAATTTTAAACGCGGTAACAGCTCCATTCCATTCCGTTTTACTCCTAACCAATACTGTTTGTCAAAATTGAGCCCCTTCAAAGATGTCGCGCTGCCTAATGCTACACTAAATAACCCGCTCCTTGTATTTACCGATTGCGTTTCTGTCCATAATTGATGAGTCCCCGTTAATATCGAATCATCATAAATTGCAAAATCGAGAGAATACGAAGAATTGGGCAGGGGGTTGCTATTATTGTCTGTTAATATTCCTTGACATGTAATGATGTGGTCCGTTTGTTTCTTTTCTGCATTAGTCTTTTGCCTGTGGGGCTTGGCTCCAATTACCCCCAACGGGTTGGGCAACGCACGAAGGAATTGCCCTGTTGGTGGCTGTAAATTTAAACCTGCCCTGGTGTAATGTCTTTCGGCGGGGCCTGGAACGTCCATGTAGCTGCGTCCTGTTTCATTATGTATTAAACCTCGCCACCCACGCCCTTAAACTTTTCTACAAATGCTGCTATCTTTTGGAAAACGCTCTGTTTTTTTGGCAGATATTGCGGGTTTAACGGGCTCATCTTAGGCAGAATGGCATTGAGCTCGGTGCCGTTTTCACTAGCGTATTCTCGTTTTAACGATGTGACGATATAGCGTTTTGCCGCATCTTCATTGAGGCTTTCAGAGCTAATAAGCTCTTTGGCTTCCCGTTTTTGTTCCGCTTGAGCAAAGAAAAAGAACGCATCAATGATGCTCGCTTTGTCGAGAATGATGTCAAGGTCGGTTTGGTTGATAAAATCAACAACCAAGCTCTCTTTGGCACGGTTGCCGATACTGGCACGAATCATACGTCGAACTTCATCAACCAAGGACGCTTTATCTCTCAGGTTTTTGTTCTTTTCAAAGATCAATTCAAGGATATAGTCCAGGTTGATCTCTTGGGATTTGAGAAGATCCACTTCAAAAACAATATCATCCCAATTTACAGAGGAGGGGTCGGGTTCTTTGCCCGTGGTTTGCTTGCGTTGCCAATCGCGAATGTCGTTATAGGTGGAACGGTAGTCTTGAATGGTACGATCCTCAGGCACTTCGATTTTTTGCATGGATGCAATATCTTCATCGGTGACATAGTGCACCGCTTTGAACTCTTCAACAGCTTTCGGGTCGCTTGTATCGAGGGTTTGCAGGGCTTTTAAGCTGGCAAATTCATCGTAGTTTTGCAGGATGTTTTCGACACGCAGATATGCACCAAAGAGTTTGGCGAAATCTTTTTTGTCGTTCTCGGTTTCTATTGAATCGGGATTTGGGAAGCGCTCCTGTAGCTCTTGTACCACATCCACATATCCACGACGAGCTTCACCGGTTGCAAAATCGGTAAAACCTTCCATATACTCTTTGTAGCTCTTTTCGAGCACTACATTCTTGGTGTTTGTATCACCAAAGAGGGTAATGGCATCGATGGTGGCTTGCTCCAGGTTGCGGAATGTGACGATATTGCCGAAGGTTTTTGTTGCATCGTAAATACGGTTCGTGCGGGAATATGCCTGCACGAGACCGTGGTAGCGAAGGTTTTTATCAACGAACAGTGTATTAAGTGTCGGTGCATCAAAGCCGGTGAGGAACATACCAACCACAATGAGAAGATCGATTTCCTGACTTTTTACCCGTTTGGCAAGGTCGCGGTAATAGTTTTGAAACTCATTACTATCAACGCCGAAGTTGGTTTTGAACATTCCATTATAGTCATTGATAGCGGAAGAGAGAAACTCTTTGGCACAGCTGTTCATTGCGGAGGGTTCAAAGTTTTCATCCTGTATGTCCCCGATGGCATTTTGTTCTTCATTGGCGGCAAAAGAGAATATAGTGGCAATCTTGAGCGGCTTGTCGTTCTCTTTTTGTAAGGTTGCCATCGATTCGTAGTAGAGCTTTGCCGCATCGATACTGCTCACGGCAAACATAGCGTTAAAGCCTTTGTTCCCGGAACGCAGGCGATGTGTTTTTTGTTTGAAGTTGTTAAGGATGTACCGGGAAATTTCTTTAACACGAAGGGGATGCAGTAAGTCTTCTTTGTTTTCTGCTGCCGTTAATTTTTTCTCGTCCTGTTCGGTTTCAAGTGCTTTAAACCTCGGGCGTACATCGTTATAGTCCACTTTGAATTTCAGGACTTTTTCATCGCGGATAGCATCGGTGATTACATAGGAATGGAGCTCACGACCAAAGACGCTGGCGGTAGTCTCAGAACCCAAGGCGTTTTGTGGGAAAATGGGTGTACCCGTAAAACCAAACTGATAGAACTTTTTGAATTTCTTTTGCAGATTTTTTTGAGCTTCGCCGAATTGCGAACGGTGACATTCATCGAAGATAAACACCACGTGCTTGCCGTAGATGGGCAGAACGGTTTCGCCTTTCATGAGGTTGTTGAGCTTTTGAATGGTGGTCACGATGATTTTGTTGTCGTCTTTTTCAAGGTTTCGTTTGAGCCCTTCGGTGCTGTCGGAGCCGTTTACGCTATCGGGGGAAAAGCGTTGATACTCTTTCATAGTCTGGTAATCGAGGTCTTTACGATCCACCACAAAGAACACTTTTTCAATAAATTCCAGCTCTGTCGCAAGGCGGGCAGCTTTGAAGCTGGTGAGGGTTTTGCCTGAGCCGGTGGTATGCCAGATAAAACCGCCGCTTTCGGGTTTGCACCAGTTCTTGGCTAAGAAGGAGCTTTCTATTTTCCACAAAATGCGTTCAATGGCCGCTATCTGGTAGGGACGCATGACGAGCAGCGTATCGCTCACATCAAACACGGAATAGTGGAACAAGACATTGAGCAGGGTTCTTTTTTGGAAAAAGGTAGTGGTGAAATCTTTAAGGTCTTTAATGAGTGTATTGTCTGCTTTTGCCCAGTTCATCGTAAAATCAAAGCTGTTTTTATCGCGTTTGGTGGTGTTGGCAAAGTATCGGCTGTCGGTACCGTTAGAGATAATGAAAATCTGCAAATATTTAAAGAGGGAGTTGCTTGTATTAAAGCTCTCTTTGCTGTAGCGGTGCACTTGATTAAAGGCTTCATGAATGGCAACGCCCCGTTTTTTTAGTTCCACCTGTACCATGGGCAAACCGTTGACCAAGATGGTGACATCGTAGCGGTTGGCGTGGGAGCCTGTTTGTTCAAACTGTGTAATCACTTGTAGTTTATTACGAGCGACGTTTGTTTTATCCAACAAGTAGATGTTTTGGATGTGTCCATCATCAAAGACAAAATCGTGGATATAGTTGTCGTGGATTTTGCGGGTTTTGTCGATGCTGTTATCGCTTGGTTTATCTAAGAACTCTTCGACAAAGCGAGACCATTCGGCTTCGGAAAAGGTTACGCTGTTGAGGGTTTGCAACTGCACCTGAACATTGGCAAGCATCTTTTGTGGGGTAGTGAGTTCGGGGAGGTATTCATAGCCCTGGTTGCTGAGGTCCTGGATGAATTCCCGTTCTAAATCTACTTCTGTTTGATAACCCGCGCAGGTCTCGTGAACCTCTAAATACCTGGTGTATTTATCGAGAACAATAAAGTTGTTTGATTCGGCAATTGTTTTGTATTCACTCATTTTCTGTACCTCTGTTTTTCAATTCCAATTGCTTGACATTTTGACTACTGACCACTTTTTTCCCCGTTTCCGCTTCTAATTTCAATTTGGCCTCATTCGCGACACCACCGCCCCGCTTTGCCACTTCTGCCAGCCAGAGTTTAAAAGGTTCTGCTTTTTTAGAGGGGATTGATTGGATGATTCTAAAAACCTGATTGGTAGTTGCAGCCAGTGTTTTCCGCAGTTTGCCTGTATCCGTCTTCATGGCTACCTGGGGACAATTTGTC
>JBBRUX010000033.1:0-45274 GCA_038247415.1 Chitinivibrionales bacterium
GAGTCTGTTTTTTTGAGTCGTAGGAACATGAGAAAAAGATATATCGATACAAAAGGAAAAGCAAGAGAAAATTTAATCTATGGGCACTACAAACGACTTTCAAAATCAAAAATCAATGACTTACAGCTATTTTTATGAAAAGAAAGCTTTATGCATACCTTTTTTTTCAGTCTGGTGGTTGCTATGCGAAGGTTGGGCTAATTTGTGGAGAGGCATGTTCCGGTCAAATAACTTGAGATTTGTCGGTCATTTTGCGTGAGATTCACCGGTCAAATTCAATGAGATTTGTCGGTCACTTTGCGTGAGATTCACCGGTCACTTTGGATGAGATCGGCCATTCGGTTTTCAGAGTGTCTTTTACAATACAATAAAATGATGCTATATCGGTGCTTTGAACGGAGGCGATCTGAAATGCTGATAAGGTAGCCCCTGCAATTGCAGTTGAATTGCAATACCATTGGTACGATAGCCCGGTTCCTGTGGCAACAAGAAAAAATTCTACAGATTCACCCAACGATGTCTGGATGCTTTTTGGCTGCACATCGATTTTAGGCGAATCTATTACAGTAATAGCAAGTACAAAATCGGAGGTAGCCCAATTGTAGCTATTTAGTGCCGAAATCGTGTAGTTGGTTTGTGGTTGTTTTTGCGCAGGTTTTCCTGATACGATACCAAGTTGGCTCATTACCAAGCCGTCGGGCAGTGGTGGAGAAACAAAAAATGTGTCGGCATCCCCGGTAAGGGTTGGCGAGAGCGGAGAGAATGTGCCGGTGTAAACGGAGTGCCACCGGCAAGTGCGCGAGGACTCAGGCGCGTAGGCGCCGCAAGGACGAATGCACCGGCTCGCGAAGCCAGAGCGTAGGAGGAGTTGCATCGGAAAATACCCCAAGGGTACTTCCTTTGGGCGCCCGAAGGGGTGAGGCCCGACGGTGCTTTTGGCGCCGGCGTGCCAAAAGCAGATATTCTTTTCCTATTTTAAAAACTCTCCAACTATAGAATCAATCCTCATACTAATCTTAACAGCCCCCACACTCCCCAAATGATTTGCATCAAGAGCATCCGCATCAGTAAAGTCATGATTTCCATAATTATTAGCATCATAAAAATGAACAAACGGATTTGACAGTTCTATAGAGTGAACCCAAGAAACAATTTGAGAATAGGTGCTGCGGGAAGGGCCATATCTGCCGATGCTGTGGGTTTCTGCGTAGCGGGGATTTTCGGGGAAATGAATGAGCAATAGATGTACCGAATGCATGCGCGCTGTGTCGGCGAGGGCTTCTATTGCGCGCAGGATAGTGCTAACAGTGGTATCCGAAAGAGAGAAATCACCTTTGTCAACAACCGCTTCTCCCCAGCCATACGAGGGAATTGTATTGATGGTGAAACCGGACGAGTCATATTCTTTCCAAGAGGAGGGCTCGAATGAATTAATCTTGGTTTGAATGGCGTTAGGTATTCCTGTTTTGTAAAAATTGTTTGATTTGTCAAATTCATACCCTTTAGAATCCTCAATACCATTAATTTGAGGCTTTCCTGAAAATCCAAAAGACATCCAGCCCGGATCAAGTTGCATTATAATAGTTTTAAGATTTGGCATTTGAGTAAAGGCATAGTTCTGGGCGAGTTTTACAGAATTACCCGGGGCGCTTCCAAATGCAGACATATTGATTGCATTAAGGTTTTTTATATGCTGTGGATTGACACCATACCATGTTGGCGAGCTTCCAAAAATAGCTCCTGTAATGTGGGTTCTTCTTGACCACAAAAGATGAAGTTTTTGATCGTAGGTAACTTGACTGGGAGTTTGAACAGGAATGTTATATTCTGCAAATTGAGCGTACGGATCAATAAATTCGGGAAGTTTTTGAGGATCAATCCAGAGTGTCGGCTCCTGGATTCCAACCCCTCTGGCGATTTCCAGATAGGTAGAATCTTTTAAGTTTATGATAAAAAGTGAATGTGTATCGTTGCGTGTTGACTTGCTGCAAGCGATAGCAAAGTCGGGGTGATTTGACCATTGCGGATTTATCCAAGCACAGTATCCTGATGGTACAACAAAAAAATGGGATACATGTTCAGTTGTCCAAAATTTCGAATTGCAAATAAAAATAATTTCGCCAGCCTTGTAGGGCCTTCCAACAAGTCGGCTGGTTTTTGAATATCCTGTATCTAAAAACATGAGTTCGTCGGTTATGGTACTTGATGGCGTTATAGATGCTTCGAACTCAAATGTGGATGTGTCTTGCCCATTTTGGGGATTGAGAAAATAAAAGATATTAGTATCTCCGATTTGTCTATCGATGAGTTTCGCGATAGGTCCGGAAGTTCCTAGAAATCGCCCATCTTTAGATAAACCAGCATAATAAGAACCTTTAGTGTAAAGAATTTCCAGTGCATTTGTCAGAATGCCCCCCGAGAATGCCCTTTTGTAGGTTTTTTCGTTCGCCCAAGTGCCCTGGTTATTAGAAGATATTCCGTCAGTATAGATGATCGAGGTGTCCTGTGAGAGAGGCGAAACCCAGAAATGGGGCATTTGGGCATTTTCACCGGGAGCTGTGATAAAAGTAGCCGTGCTTGGCTGGGTGATAGGCCGAATGGTAATGGTAGATGCCCGAAAGTTTCCTCGATTCTGTGAACTATACGCGATGGTATTACCATCGGGAGAGATGGCAGGATGAGATACTAGGCATGAGTCGGGGAGTGTCTGAATCGTTTTTCCGGTTGATCCAAAGTCAATATAATGGAGTGTCTGAGTTGTTGATGTTTTTTTAATAAGGGCTATCTTTATAGTGCTTGTTCCAATGAATGCAGCAATACTATTGTTGTCGGCCACCATTTTTATTCCGAGGGTATCGGCAGGAGGCTTAGTTGGCGTGTGCGAAGTATCGGGTGTAAATGATCCAAGAACGGTTCTAAATCCAATATCGTCCATAGTCGAGTATGCAGGGGTGTCGTAAGATCCTTTGCGAACAGCACTTCTAAGATATGACGTTCCCTGTTTAAATGAGCCCCCTTTTATAGGCATCCGGTGTGGGCTGGAATATCCTTCGGAAATGCGCGAAACAGGATTAATGCGCGGTGACGAAGTGTAGTTGTCCAGGGTATCTGCAACCCACTCTGCAACATTGCCGCACATATCGAATAAGCCATACGCATTAGATTTCTTTTGGCCACCAGCGTTTGCGATGCTGCTTGAATTCTCGAAGTACCAAGCATAATCGTCGGGCAATGACGATGCATCACTCCAATAGGCATCTCCGGTTGTTCCTCCGCGACAAGCAAATTCCCATTCTGCCTCGGTCGGGAGGCGGTATCCAAATCTAGTGTAGTGGATGCTCAGGTTTTCGAGAAAAAATGGGCACGCAATAGTTTTATCGCAGATGCTTGTATACGTATAAACTGTATCATAGCCCTGCGATTTACTTCTGGCATTGCAAAATAGAACGGCATCGTACCAGGAAACGCGGGAAATGGGAGTTGCGAGTGCAGCTTCTGTTTCTGTGCTTGGTGTGCTTGGGTTTCCATGCATGAGAGTTTTATACAGTTTTTGGGTAATTTCACATCGATCCATAAAAAAATCATACGTAAAGGTAACCCGATGTTGGGGAGTCTCGAACTCCTGAGTCTGTTTCGATGAAGATCCCATTGTAAATGTTTTATTACGAGCTGGGATAGCTACCAGTGCAGAATCAGGAGAAATTTGCCTGAATTGTGCAGTAATGGAGGTGTTTTGCGTAAGGCTAAATTTGAGCACTGCGTTTGTACTTGCGTAAGTCCCTGCAAAACCTATGAAAATATTGCCACTATCAGCTTTTGCAGTAATGGTGATTGGTGTGCCCTTAGGGAGAATGCTATCAGAGGGAGAAATGCTAATTATACCATTTCCTTCGCGTAGTACCTTAAAAGAAAGGACGTCGTTGGGGTGGGTTGGATACCTCAGACAAGACCCAAAGGTTCCCAACGCGACAGCAATAATCAAAATTTTAAAGGACATAGCCATGTGGATACTTCACTTCTTTGCTAAAGAATGAGTTTCTTCGATGCAAGGAGCTTAAGGCATAGAAATTCTCAAATAATAATATACGATATAATGCTTAAATAGGGGCCATTCTCGGAGTTTTTACAGTACAGGGCAAAAAAATGTTAAAAATCGGGATTTTTAAAAGTTCTTTATTGAGAAACAATTATTTTTACACGGTGATATAATGTTCTATCTGGATTGATTATCAGCAATTCACAGTGGTTTGTAACCAGAAAAGGGGTAGATGTATGACTTCTCAGGATTGGAGTTTTTTGCGTCGGCTTGTTAAATTTGAATTTAAGCAGGCTCGTCAAGAAGGAAAAGATTTAGCAAAGATCGACGCTATCGAAAAGGCATTTTCAGATGAAGCCGGTTCCGATCACGACAAATTGACTTCGTTTTGGGATAGGCTGTATGAAGTCCCTCAAAGTGCCGATTTCCCCTTCACCGAACCTGATGACCTTGAAACCATTAAGAAACTTCGTCCCTCTTCCGTTGCGCTTCCTGGTATCACCTACGATTCAAGCGAACTTTACAATAAGGAGTACGGGGCATGGATAGGTCGAAGTGCTGGGTGTGCGCTTGGTAAACCAGTTGAAGTATGTACTGCCGTTGCTGATGATGATCCAAAAAGTGGGCAGATGAAGATAAAGGAGTTTATGCATCTCTTTGGGGCGCATGAATATCCCATCAATAATTATATCCCCTTGCGTGAACCGCAGCCCAAAGATCCTCTCAAGCTTATCTGTCCTGAATGTTCGCGTGAACAGATCGCTTATATGCAAGAAGATGATGATATTCGCTATACCATCATTGGTCAAATCGTTCTGCTCGAAAACGGATCAGCGTTTACAAGTGATCATGTCATGAAAACCTGGATGAAAAATTTACCCTATCAATGGATTTGCACTGCCGAAGCGATAAGCTATCGCAATTTAGCATGGCGCTATTCTGTCATGTGCGGCGAGTGGTCTAAGCCAAAGGTCGATTGGGAGTGGGTGTCGACCTATCAGAATCCATGGCGAGAATGGATTGGTGCTCAAATTCGGCCCGATTCGTATGGGTATGCATGTCCTGGCAATCCTGAATTAGCTGCAGAATTTGCATGGCGCGACGCTCGCATCAGTCATAGGAAAAATGGTATTTACGGATCAATGTTCGCATCAGCAATGATTGCTGCTGCTTTTGCAACGAACGATGTTTCCTTAGTTGTTAAGGCCGGTTTGGCTCAGATTCCAAAAACTTCTCGTTTGTATGCCGATATTGTTAAGGTTATCGAAATCTGCGCAAAATATAACAATGATCCGTCGCGGTTTGAAGATGCATTGACAGAAGTAAATGCATTGCTTCGTCATTATGGTACCGTACATACCAACAGCAATGCTGGTATTTGTGCTGCTGCAGTGTTGCTTGGTCAGGGAGATTTTGAGAAGACTATTACTATTGCAGTTATGGCAGGTCTTGACACCGATTGCAATGGTGCAACGGTTGGATCAATTTGTGGGGCTATGGTTGGTTCTCAAAATATTCCCGGCAAATGGAAAAATCCGCTTAACGATACCATCAAGGGACAAATTGTTGGGTATCATCCTATTGGTATTTCGGAATGCGCAGATCGGGCAATGAAGACTGTCGAAATTGTAAAGAATAATACAGGGAAGGCTCAACCTTTAAGCTGGCTTCCCGATGACCTGATTTTAGAGGGATGATGAGAGGAAATTTCCAATCTCCGCTCTTGATGCGGGGATTGGTTTCATGCTATTGCAACGTGTCTTGAGATTAATTGTTGCTCTATAAAACAAAACGCGCCTTGTTAAATTTTACAATAAAGGAATTGATGCGTATGTATTCTCGAGAACTTCCTCCATTTGGTATCTCTGACGATTATGCCCGCGACTTGCGCAGGATTACCCTCGCAGGACAAACCCGGGACGGGTCATTGGAAATGCGTGCATACCTTAAAGGAATTATCGAGAATGCCGCTTCGCATAGAATCAAGCATGGGTATGCCCTGTGGGCACTTGATCAGATTGAAGGTAATCATGCGACTAGGCCGCGCAATGAATTCCATGTTGACACAAGGCATAAACAAGCATCAGATGTAAATAAAGGTTCTCAAGAATTGCCTTTTAAGACTATTCAAAAGGCTGCGCTTGTTGCGCGAGCAGGAGACAGCGTTATTGTTCACGAAGGAGAATATCGCGAATGCGTTAGCCCTTGTTGCAGCGGAGTTTCTGCGCAGCTCCCTATTGTTTATAGGGCTGCTTTGGGCGAAAAGGTGACAATCAAGGCGTCTGATCTGATAAACTCCCCGTGGACTGCCCACGGTGATGGCTGTTATTCTACTCCTTATACTCCCCTTCCATGGGATACGCCAGAATTGGGTTCCGAAAATCATCCTACGAGCAGATGTGAACAGGTTTTTGCTGAAGGTGTTTTGTTACAACATGTTGCTACACAAGAACTATTACGAAAAACTTCTGGATCAATGTGGATCGACGATGAGCGAGGTGTTATTGTTGTTCATTGTAAATCTGAATTAGATCCAGCAACAATTGTTATGGAGCGGTCGGTGAGGCCGCAATGTTTGGTGCCACTCGTTCGTGGAATTGACCATATACACATTTTGGGTTTTACCATGATCGGCGGTGCAAGTTTCCAGTGGACAGGTGGCAATTGGCATCATATTGACCAGATGGCTACCGTAAGTGTCGATGGTGGGCGGTATTGGTTGATTGAGGGCAATACAATCGAATGGGGAAACGCCCAGGGTTTAAATATTGGTGTGGGTGGCTTCTCAGATCCCCGGGGCCCTGTCCCCCTGGTACATGCGCCTGTTGAAAGGATGGATATGCTTTTCAGTGAGCGGTACAAAGGCATGGGAGGCAATAACAGTGCGCGAAATAATATAGTTCGGTATCACGGAATTGCAGGCATTGTTGCTATTAATGGTACCCATAATCTTGTGATTGAGGGGAATGATGTCAGTTATAATTGTCAAAAGAATAATGCTGGCACATGTGAAGAAGCGGGGATAAAAATTCATTGGATGTGTGATGGCATCCTTCGCAATAATACCGTATGTGATAATGATGCCTATGGAATCTGGCTTGACGCTGGCTGCGAAAGAAATAGAATAACCGGCAATCTGTTGATAAATAATAATAACCATGCGATCTTTCATGAAATTAGTGAAGGCCCGTTGCTTGTGGATAATAATGTTATTATTGATACGAGGAAAGATCCGGCTTCGTGCGGGTTTTACACGCATGATGGAAATCATGCTACAATCATTAACAATGTTATAATGGGGCCACATCTTGGGGTACGAGTGCGTGCTTTGTTTCATCGCAAATGGGGGGACCGCTACACAACTACTAATAGCAATCATTTTTATAATAATATTATCGATAATTGCTCCCAAGGGTGTATTTCACTCATGCCTGAGGTTCCTCGATGTGAGGACAACGTAAGTGATTGCAATGTTTTTTGGTTTAATGGTAAGCCTCCTTTTGTGAGGATCGAAAATACGAGTGACGTTGGATTGGTATGGGAGAATTCTACTCTTGGTAAAGCTCTTGGATTTGTGGGCGGTGGGGATAAGGAAATTCGGTTATCAGATTGGGCCCGCTACGAAGGCAAGGATACTCATTCGCTTGAGCTTCCTGCATTTCAGATTCTTGGTACAAAAGATCCAGAACAAATGCGAGCAAAATTATTGGCCGCCTGGAAGCGTTTAGGGTGTGATGATGCTCAAGGCTATTTTGATGCAAAGCCCTTTTTGGTTTCTGATTGGTTAACTGCGCTGGAACCCAAGCTTGCTGGTTGCGCACTGGTGCGAACCGTTTTTACAGGGCCTGCTTGTGGTTTTGCAGTCTGGACTACCCCACAAGGACATGCTATAATTCGATGGAATGGGGATTCTATGGGTCCTCTGGAATCTGATGTTCCTTTACCCCTTGCGAGTGAAATTGTCAAGTCTGATGTGATTATTCCAACACTTGCTTCGGGGGAAACGGTAGTTATTCCGGTGGCACGCGGTACTGCCATTATTGAAAGCTGCTTATCGGCATCTAGTGCACAGGGAAAACTTACTATTGCTCTAGATGCTTCTGCAGCAGCGGGCGAATATGGAATTGTTTTTGGTAAACAAGGTCAAGCTCAAGAAGCTCGATTTCAGATAGCGCCAGCATGCACCCTTGACGATTGCACAGCAATCAGAGAAGGAGGTAATGCGATAGTTACGAGTTTGTCAAATAATAGTTCCCAAGCTCGCACCGGTACTGTTTCGGTTGCCCTTGGCGGTGTTCAAAATACTTTGTCGGTTACGCTAGAGCCACACTCCAAAAAAGATGTCCCTGTGCTTATAGACTTTGATGGCGCAGACAACGCGGTGGTAACAGCCCAATTTGGTGAGACTGTTTTAACACAGAAAAAAATTGTCAGCTTTGCAGTTGCGCGTCGACAGGATGCATGGGAAGATTGTCCATTGTATGATATCAATTCATTTCCCAATGGCCCCTTTCCCGAAGGTGTTGCTTTTAATATTTTGTATTTGGGCCGTTTGTATGTCGGGTTCCGCGTTCGTTATAGTGAAGCCGGTTTACATGTACGCGTTGAGGCGAAACATCCGATTCATAGAGCTTTTCGATCGGATCCCGATGGTATTCATTGTCATGATGGTATCAAAATTGGGTTAAAAGGACAAGCCGGCGATCGCGCAACTGTTATAGGTATGGCTCTTAGGTCCGATACCGGAGAACAGGTGTGTGGTTTCAATAAAACTGCCAAAGAGAAAGAGTATCCCATTGGCCAAAGTACGGTTGTAGATTTTTCAATATCAAGAATAGATCAGCTCACAACCTATGATGTATTAATAACCTGGGATATGATCAATAGAACCGGTCCGCCAAAGCCACATACCACAATTCCTTTTAGTATTATGGTAAGTAAAGATGATGATGGCGAAAATTATGGGCTGCAATGGTTTTATGGAATTAAATATGATGCCCACGAAGGCGATGAGTCATGGATGGGGCGGCTTTGGTTTGAGTGAAACGAGGAGAGGCACAAAACGATCCTTGCTGTATCGGTTTGTGAGTGGCCTTCTTCGTTGTATACTTGCGGCAAATATCGTTCTTGTTATTCTAATTATTGTGCTGCGATTTGTTCCGGTTCCGTTTAGTTCTTTTATGGCTCAGAAAAGTATAGCGGGATTCATCGATCATGGGTTCAAACACGTCCTTCGCTATCAATGGGTTCCCATCGGTCGGATGTCATCAGCCTGTGGCAAAGCAGTGATAACTTCCGAAGATCAAAAATTTGCTGATCATGCTGGGTTTGATATGGATGCAATTCAAAATGCATTCGCTCGCAATAATCGTCGGGGAAACCTCTCGGTTGGTGGTAGTACTATTAGTCAACAGGTCGCAAAAAACCTGTTTCTCTGGCCCGGACGATCGTATATTCGTAAAGGACTCGAAGCCTATTGCACGTTCTTACTCGAAGTGATATGGTCTAAGAAGCGGATACTTGAAGTGTATCTCAATATTGTTGAGCTGGGTGATGGAATATATGGTGTTTCTGCAGCGAGTCGTTTCTATTTTCATACCGATCCCAAGCAGATAAGTTCCAGTCAGGCAGCGCTTCTTGCAGCAGTACTGCCTAACCCAATTCGGTACTCAATAAATCATCCCACTTCTTATATTGAAAATCGTCAGCAGTGGATTGTACGATATATGGGGTCGAGTGAAATTGCATCTGCATACAGTGAAATTATGAATTAAAAAAGAACTACCGTGCAGGATAGTGTCTTGATGGACACTCATTATTACTTTAAAGGAGAATGCATGAAACTAAGAGCAACTATTAAATTATGTTTACGTATATGCATTGTGGCAAGTGCTGCAGTGTGGGTATGGGGTTGTGAAAAAGTGCCCGATGCGGATATTAAAAATTCGAAGATGGTACTTGACAATGCAAATAAAGGAATGGCTCCACAATTTGCTGCAACTCAGTATAATGCGGCCACAGCATCATTTGATCGTGCATTGGCCGAAATTGAGCGGCAACAAAAAACAATCCCCTTTTTCCGTAAATATAGTGCTGCCAAACGATATCTTTTTACGGCAACCTTAATGGCCCAGAGTGCCCTGGATTCTGCATCAAATAGTAAAACTCTAGCTCATGCGCAAGCAGCACGGCAACGACTTTCGGCAGAATCACTCGTCGATGAGATCCGGCCATTGATTGCTGATGCTGTCAAGCAGAAAAAAAATACGATGCACGTACAAAGTCAGCTCGACTCAATGGTATTGATCCTCACCGCAATAGATTCTCTTACCCAAGCAGGCAATATTCTTGTTGCCACAGACATGGCATTGCAAGTGCAAACCGGGGCTTCGGCGCTTAAGGATACGGTACTGCAATTACCCCTCTCGAAAAAGAAGCGGCTATGAAATGCGAGGGATCATGTATTCCATGCGTTTGAGTGTTTTAGTGGGAGGGCACACTCAAAAAAAAATGTTGAATTAGGATACATAGGCTTTAAGGAATATTTCTACTCCACGCCGAATCATCATGATGGCATACGCAGCCATGAGAAGGCTGGCGAGTTTTGACACAACTTTTGCACCTGTTTTACCAATAAGTCTTGTGATAAGTGGCGAAAGCCAAAAAAGAATTCCTGCGAGGCATATATTAATAAAGAGTGCCAGCAAGGTAAGGGGATAACCAAATTCATGTACCTGAAGTAAACCTGTTGCGAGCACAGCTGGGCCAACAATAAGGGGCACGCCTATTGGAACAGCTCCGATTTCATCACCTTCAATACTCCTGCTTCGTTTTTCGTAAGTCACCAGGTCTGTTATAGAGAACATTAGCAGTAAAATTCCTCCCGCTATCATAAAGTCAGAAATTGCGATACCCAATACAGAAATGATCGTATTTCCGACAATTAAAAAAGTTGTGCCAACCACAAGTGCTGTTATTACCGAGTGTAGGAGAACCCTTTTTCTGCGAGTTTCTTGAATTCCTTCGGTGAGAGTTAGGTAAAGGGGCAGTATGCCAATGGCATCGACAGCAACAAAGAGGGGAATAAAGCAAAGCCAAAAAGAATGCATAGGTATCCTTTTGAAAAAAAACAGTTTTTAAAAGTACTCTACCTTAAATTACATTTTTATACAGGTTGCCTTGTAAAAAAAAGGCAGATATCCTATAATCATAATGAGTTACTAAGAGAATCGATGGTAATTTTTCTTTACGAGAGTGAGTAGAAAAGTTCATGACCATTCCAAAAGTTTTTCGATATAGCGCTTTGTTTGTTGGAATATTGGGTGTTGTTTGGTTTCGTGGTTTTTCGGCACATGAAACGGTTAGGGATTCCATTTTCCCTGTTCCCGACATATTAGCTCCCAATGTAGCATTTTGGAAACGTATTTATTCAGAGGTCAGTCTCAATGAAGGACTTTTTCATGATCGCGAGTTCCCTTCTATTGTATATAAAAAAATTTCCTTAGCGGGAAGAAACGAATCAAGTATTATCAATGAAACTAAAAATGAGGTTGTTGCCCTTTTAACCCGTATTGCCAAAACCCCTGTCGATTCCTTATCTGTAGCTGATAAGCAATTTCGAGATCAGTTGCGCAAGGTCTATGGAGATAGTGGTATAGATTCGGCAGCATCCAGAGTGCGGTTTCAGCGTGGGCAAGCAGACCGATTCAAGGCGGGATTAGAACGGTCTGGTGCCTATATTGACACCATACGAAAAGTTTTTACCCAGAAGGGCATTCCTCTTCGAGTGGCATTTTTACCGCATGTGGAATCATCATTCAACCCAGAGGCATATTCGAAGGTTGGCGCAGCGGGGCTCTGGCAATTTATGCGATCAACGGGGAAGCTATTTCTCACTGTCAATTATCTCATTGATGAACGACGAGACCCACTTCTTTCAACCGAAGCGGCTTCAAAATTACTGAAGGAAAATTATGATGCTTTACAATCATGGCCCTTGGCAATAACCGCCTATAATCATGGTGTTAATGGAATGAAGCGGGCTGTAGAGGCTACGGGATCGAGAGATTTTTCTGTTATTTTAAAAAAGTATGAAAGTCGGTCTTTCCAGTTTGCATCGCGAAATTTTTATGCATGTTTTCTTGCAGCAAGCGAAATTGCAATGAACCCGGAACAATACTTTGGGCACATAGCATATGCGAAACCGATTTCGGTGCAAAAAATGATCCTGCCTCAATTTATAGATGCAACAGCTCTGTGTTCTAGTTTGAAGCTAACTCATGAGGAATTTCTAGCATATAACCCCGCGTTACGTGAGGTGGTTTTTGATAAAAGAAAAAAAATACCGGCAGGATATGCGATTAGGATTCCTGCATTTAAATCGGTTGAAGATATACAGAGGGTTATTACGAGCATGCCTGCAATTGCACGTTCAGATACATCTGCGACAGAACATTACTATCAAGTTGCTCGGGGAGAAAACCTCGTCGCGATTGCTGCAAAAACAGGTGTTGGGGTTGTTGATTTGGCAACGCAGAATAATTTGACAGCCGATAAGGGACTTGTTGCGGGCCAGGTGCTATCCCTTCCGCCTAAAGAAATAGCTGCAAATAGTAACCCAAAACAAAAAAATGCGAGCAATTCTGCCCCCCAAGTTGGTGCTCAACAGGTCATGCCAAAATCTGATTTGACAAGGGCATCGTCCGAAAAAGTATCCTTTGCCATCGACTCAACATCACCAGCAAAAGTTGTTCCCGAAACAAGGCGGGCTGATGCGCGATCATTTGACAAAAAGAGCGAATTTGATGCTGGCGTTTATAATTTAGAAGCAGTAGCACTTGATAATGAGAGAGCAAGTATTCACATGGCGGTTGATGAAACAGTAGGGCATATTGCCGAATGGCTTGGATGCTCACTCGAAAAATTGCGAGCCCTCAATCGGATTGGCAGAAACGGCAGTGTGCGCCTTGGGCAAAAGATTCTTATTCCCGCCGATTCAGCTCGCCTAGAGCAATTTTCAACCAATCGGCTAGAGTACCATATGGCGCTTGAGGAAGATTTTTATGCCACCTACCGAATCGCTGATGTTGTGTTTCTCCCTCTAAAAAAAGGAGAGAACCTGTGGACATTATGTAATGGTGAAGACCCTATTCCATTATGGTTATTTAAAAAGTATAATAAAGATCTCGATCTTGTAAATCTTCTCCCCGGAGTATCAATTGCTATTCCTGTGATTATAGAAAAGACAGAAGAAGAAAAACGGAGCATGCCATCGTCGTATGAAGCGATTAAATTATTTAAACCTGAATCCTATCCTAAAAATCGTCTTTGGAAGTTTTCGCCTTAATTTTTAAGGTACTATCTAAAAGCAGGATGCTATTCTAGGACACTTGACAGAATTGCAGAAAAATCTTCGATTGAGAACGGCTTGACAAGTACCCCTGCAAAACCATGTTGTGCATAGTCTATCAAGATAGGATCATTGGAATAGCCGCTAAATACAATAACCTTTGCAGATTCATCAATCGCCTGTATTTGTTGTGTAGCCTCAAGGGCACCCATCCCACCAGGTACTGTTAGATCCATGATGCATGCTTGATAGACATCGTTTTCTTGCAGTGCTGCTTCATATGCTTCCACGGCTGCTGCCCCATGCGTTGTAGAGGTTACGCGGTACCCATGTTTTGTGAGCAATCGGGTAACAACCATGCGAATGATATCATTATCATCCATAATGAGAATCCTGCGATTGTTCCCTTTTGTTAATTTTGCGCTTGAAAGTTTTGGGGTTTCGTGTTTGTTTGAGATTGCGGGAAGATAAACGGTAATTGTTGTTCCAACTCCAGGAGTGCTGCGGGCTGTTATATATCCATCATGCTTCTTTACAATTGCAAAAACAGTCGTCAATCCAAGACCAGAATGATCTGGTTTTGTGGTAAAATAGGGATCGAATATTTTGTCAAGATCACAGGGGTCAATACCTTTACCAGTATCATTGACAGTTAACTTTATATAAAGGCCCCACGGGATAGGTAAAAAGTAAGCGGTGTCCGAGGGAGACACAGAATCATTTATTGAAATGTTTGTTGCATTGATAAAAAGAGTTCCACCATCAGGCATGGATTCTTTACCATTTCTAATAAGATTTTGAATAACCTGACCCATTTGTCCTCGATCAACTGAGAAATTCCAGATATCTGCTGCAATACTTAGGTTTGACTCAACATTGGTTCCGCTCAGGCAATACCCAATGGAATCTTCTAGAATGGTACAAACGCTCATTGTCTCTTTAACCGGCGTTTCTCCCTGGGCAAAACTAAGCAATTGTTTGGTAAGGGTACTGGCTCGGAAGGCTTCTTTTTCGGCTTCAAGAATCAGTTGATTACTCTTTGAGTTTGTTGGTGAGAGAGTTCGGGCCATAAAAAGGTTGGTAACAATTCCGGTAAGAATATTGTTGAAGTCATGCGCTATTCCGCTCGCCAAAATACCTACTGATTCTATTTTACGAGTTTTAAAGAGCTCCGTTTCCATTTTGTGAATATAGGTAATATCATGCATGATTAAGATTGCACCACTAAGGCGACCGTCGGAGGTGAGCAGGGGAGCAACTGAAAGCTTGATGAGATGCTCTCGCTGTTTGGAATCGATAAGGACAAGTTGTAGCGAGTGGTTTGGAAAATCCCCTGCAAAGATTGCATCGAAATTGAATGTGAATGGAATGCGAGTTTTTTCTTCGAGGAATTGCGCTGCGTTTATTAGGTACTTGCCAGTAAGAGGGCCATCATTGTGCTGAAAAAGCTTTTGTGCACCACCATTGCAAAATGAGATTGTCCCAATTTTATCTAATATGAGAACTGGCTCAACAATTTTTTCAAGGGTGAGTTCCAGGAGCTTGTGTGCATGAGCACATTCAGAAGGGCTCTCTGCGCTACAACGTTTGTTACCTTTTTGTAGAGGATTGGTTCCTTCTAAAAATGTAGAATGTGGCACATTTTCTGTCATACGACCTCTTCTTTGCTAGATGAGCGTACTCGGCGTGGAACAAACGAGGCAATGCTACTAAGGTAACATCTCGTTCATGGCCCCGGTTCGATAGCCCTTTGTATCAAGAGCGCAATACACAAAACCTGCTTCTTTACATGCTTTAAAAATATCCTCTCGCTGCGCCCACCCCCTATCGATTTCAGTTGCGCACAGTTCAACGCGAGCACACGTTCCGTGGTAGCGGACGCGAAATTGGGTATACCCCATGAGCCGCAATGCTATTTCCGCTTTGTCAATTATCGTGAGCGCGTCAGAGGTGATTTTTTCACCATACGGGAAACGGGATGCAAGGCATGCGAAGGATGGCTTACTTGCGGTAGAAAGGTTTCGAGCTTTGGAGAGCTCCCGAATTTCCTTTTTTGTTAATTGCACTTCCATAAGTGGCGATCGAATACCTTCTTCTTCGATAGCCCGTCGTCCTGGTCGGTAGTCGCTCAGGTCATCGAGCGTTGACCCTTCGCAAACCACCGAAATTCCTTGTTCTAGCGCCAGAGCTTTGATTTTTGTAAAAAGTTCCTTTTTGCAATAATAGCATCTATTAGGAGGGTTATCCGAAAAGCCGGGGATTTCGAGTTCTTCGGAGCTGATGACGTGATGACGTGCATGCATTTCTTGAGCAAGCCGCGTGGCTTCTTCGAGTTCGAATGTTGGGTAGGTAGAGGATGTTGCCGTGATGAGAAGAACTTTATCGCCGAGTACTTCTTGTGCCACATGCGCAAGAAAGGTAGAGTCAACACCCCCAGAAAAGGCCACCGCTACCGAAGAATATGATTTAAGCAGCGTTCGTAAAGAGTCGATTTTTTCCATTTTAAAACCTTTATTGTAGCGAATAAATATCGTTAAAAATAGACAACATAAGAAACAGAGCATGATTTTTTATCGCGTGGTTGTGGGTATACCCAGGTCCCAATTTCCGATTGTATCGCTTCTTCAAATCTTTTCAGCATTATTTTGGAATTCTTTAAAGCAACGTTAAGGGGCTTTCCATCTGCGCCAATCGTGAAATCGTACACGAGAGAATCAGATCCCTTTGAATGCCCTACAAGGAATGGCTTCATAACGGGTTGTAGAAAAAGCGGTTCGTAATAGGTCGTGATGAGGGTTATAGCTTGCAATGGATCGGTGGTTTCTACCGTGGGAGTTGAAAACTTCTTTTTGAAGAACGATCGTGTGTAGGACGCGAAATCGGATAACACAGAACAGGGTGAGAGTGTGAGAATATGTGGGACACTGGTTGCGTTTGGTGGAAAAAATGTATCGAGGTCACCATGATACACAGTGTAGGTAATATCTTCTATCGTCAAGGTTGAATCGGGGTGTTTTTCGGTATGCCAGATTTCGTCAACTTTGCTGCGACCATAGCAGGTGTCTTTGCCACAGGCACTTGCTTGTTGAATAATATTAACTTCATTAACTAATGCTTGTAAAGAAGTATCTTTGCATCCATAAGGATTGATATACGCAGTGCGAACATGCATAAAGGTAGAGGTATCATGGTTCGGAGCGATAAGTGTATACTGGCGTACCTGCCAGATAATACCATTGTCTTTAACCTCCAAACGGTCTTTTATTTGATAGCCATTCTTATAAGTAAACGCTTCGTATAATCCTGCGTTTTTCTTTTTGCGGGAATCTTTTTGTTCTTCGGTAAAAAGTTTGAGCTTGCGATAATCTTCTGCGGGGTTCATCCAGGTGCTCGAAAAACCAATTGGCACGCCGTTTGATTGAAGTACTTTAATGAGTATCACAACAAATACAAGGATAATGGCAAGAGGAATAATTCTGTAGATGCTTTTCACGAGAGTGCTTTTTTGTTTTTTTTCTGCCATTGCGCGGATCCTTTGTTATTGTTTTTGAAAGTGCCTCTTTAGAGCGGTTATTTGAATGATTATAATAATATACGCCTTGATACCATTTTGGTACAAATTTTGAGCATGCAGAGATTTATTTTTCTGTCGGGTATGGGTTTAGAAATTTTTATAAAAGTAGCTATCGATTAATTCTAGCGCACGGGAGTAGTATGCACGACGCTGTCAAAAAAATACTGAGGCATATTGGCGAAGACCCCGATCGAGAGGGTCTGGTTGCCACGCCTGATAGAGTTGCCAGATCTTACGATCACCTGATGCAAGGGTATAAACAGGATCCACGTGCTATCCTTGAGAATGCAATCTTCCATGAAGAATGTAATCATATGATTATCGTGCGCGATATAGAAGTTTACAGTATGTGCGAACATCACATGCTGCCGTTTTTTGGGAAATGCCATATCGGTTATATTGCGCGTAATCGTATCTATGGAGTAAGCAAGTTAGCCCGTTTGGTTGATTGTTTTTCACGCAGGCTTCAAGTTCAAGAACGCCTTACTCAACAAATTGCTGCATGCCTTATCGATCCAATTGATGCTGAAGGGGTAGGTGTTGTAATCGAAGCGCAACATTTGTGTATGATGATGCGTGGTGTTTCTAAACAAAATTCCACAATGATAACTTCTGCAATGCTTGGCAGTTTTCGATCTGAAAATGCTACCCGAAGCGAATTTCTTGGCCTTATTGGCTCTCATCGAGGATAACATATGCGTGTGTTGAAACGTGCTCTCGTATGCCTTTGCTTGTGTGGATTAGACTACTGTTTTGCAGGCACTATCGAGACTCCGGCAATAATGAGTACTTCCATGCGAAAAGCTTACCGGGCATCGGTTATCATACCCGAAAGCTATAAGAAAAATCAAGCGCGATACAACGTTATTTATTTGCTTCATGGGTATAGCGGGGATAATACTACGTGGCTGCGCATGGCTCCTCTTCCTGTGTTGTCGGATCGCTACTCGGTAATGTTTGTATGCATCGATGGTGATTATAACTCATGGTATCTTGACAGCCCGATCAAAAGCAACTCCCGGTTTGAAACGTACGTAACCCGAGAAGTTATTGCCTTTATCGATAGCGCCTATCGTACTGTTGCATTTGTAAATGGTCGCAGTATCTGTGGTTCGAGCATGGGTGGTCATGGGGCGCTCACACTGTTAGCAAAGCATCTCGAATTGTACGCGGCAGGCTCTAGCATCAGTGGTGTTTTTGATCTTACCGAGTTTCCAAAAAATTGGGAAATCTCGGAAGTGCTGGGACCGCTCGATGCCTATCGTCAATCGTGGATAGAGCATTCTTTTGTTGGGTGTGTGCCCCGTCTGGTTGGAAAAAATAAGGGTATTATGCTTGATTGTGGGCTGCAAGATTTTGCATTGCCGGGAAATCTACTCGCTCATGAATTATTGACTAAAAATAATATTGTACATAGCTTTCACAACCAACCAGGAACTCATTCTCCAGGCTACGTTTCGGCAGTGTTTGAATCCCATGTCAAGTTTCTTATTGGATCCATGCGCGCGCAAAAGCGATAATTTCTCAGGATATATACATGTTAAATTATGCTGCAACGATTCGTGATCATCTCTTCTCCCTTACAACGCGGGGCATAAAGCTAGGGCTCGATTCCATGCATAAAGCATGCGAATCCTTTGGAAACCCCCAGAATGCATACCCATGTTTCCATGTTGCAGGAACTAATGGTAAAGGGTCTGTATGCGCATATCTAGAGTCATCGCTGAGATCTGTGGGGCATACAACTGGCCTCTTTACATCTCCGCATATAATCGATTTTGAGGAGCGATTCTGTATCAATGGAATACCAATAGCACCAAGCGACTGGGTAGAAGTTTATAAGGATGTTGTATCGGTTATAGACAAATACGAATTGACCTTTTTTGAAGCGACAACCCTGTTGGCGTTTGAATTGTTCAAAAGGAAAAAGGTCTCGTATGCAGTTTTTGAGACAGGCATGGGTGGGCGACTGGATGCGACAAATCTTGTTGTTCCGGTTGTGAGTGTTATTACTACCATAGATCTGGATCATTGCGAATATTTAGGCCCCGATAGAGTATCAATTGCGGGAGAAAAATTAGGTATTGTCAAAAAAGATGTCCCGCTTGTCATGATTGATCCAGAAGATGAGGAAATTTCTACAGTGGCTGTGTCGGTGTGCGCTGCAGTGGGTAGTACCTGTGAATTTGTAAGGAATGAGACTGTACCTCAAACGGAAGCCTTTGGCTCGATACCTATTGGAAAGCATGTAGTTACATTACCGCTTGCAGGTTCATTTCAGCGTACCAATGCAATGCTTGCGTTGCGCGCCCTTCAGATTGCAGGGATTACTCACGAGCGTTCGTTGGTGCAAGGAATCTCTCATGCATACGTGCCGGGCCGTATTGACAAAAGGTTAATAGACGGCCGCGAGTGGATATTTGATGTAGGTCATAACCCGCAGGCTGCAGAGGTTTTTATAAAGGTTATTCAGGCGATGTATCCCGGAGTGAAACGCTATTTTATTGTTGGAATCATGCATGATAAAGATTTTAAAAAAATGATACCTCTGTATGCGACTGCAGCTTCGGTTCTTATTCTTACTTCCCCAAAAACCTCGCGCGCTGCACCAGCGAGATCGTTGGCAGAGCAGCTGCCGTTGTCCGAATCGGTTTTTGTGCACGAAACACTTGCTGATGCAATTGCATTTACAAAAACACATGCGCCTGCTGGTGCATGCATATGTGTGTGTGGTTCGTTTTATACTGTTGGTGAAGCTTTGATAACGCTTGGTGAAACTGCTTTTAAGCCTACGGGTTCGTTGCCTTCCGATTGAACATCGAGATATCGGAGAAATCCTAAGCTTCGAGGAGTGTCGAGGGCTACGAGGGCTTTTCGAGCATTGATGATAACCATCTGGTTTTCCGAAAGTAAATAAAATCCGGCAAGATTTTCAAGCTCTGGTCCTCTGATTTTAGTTTGGGTAATAACCCATAACGCAGTGGCTTTCATATAATGATCTGTGGATTTAAGCATTGACGAAAGGTCTGTTTCGATTTCGTTATATCCTAATGTAAATAGAGCCTTGAGCACATTTCCGCGAATTCGATTATTGGAATCATTGCGGAATCGCAAGAGAATGGGGACGATTCGTTTATTCCCAATTCGTTCTAAGGCTTCGATGGTATTTGCCCGTACGCGCTTATCGGTGTCGTTTAAAAGGCTCAGTATCAGCTCTTTATCTTCAAATGATATGCAAGCACCCAGAACAAGAACCGCAGTGGCTCTAATCTTTTCATCACGATCTTCTATAAGTCGTGCAAGCACGTCACGAACGCGCGGGTTCTTTTTAAGAAGCCCAATAATTTGCACGGCCCGCAATCGTCTTTCGTCTATTTCCGAAAGAAGATCTTTTGAGAGTTCGTCGATGATAGTAGGGGAGAGCGTGCTTAAAAGCGTTCCTAATTTTTCGCGTACTGGAATGTCAAGACTTTGATAATTGGCAATGAGGTTTTCGCGGATGAGTGTGCAAGCAGCATCGATCCCTGCAGTTCTTATAGCTGCATTGGTATGTTTAATAAACGCAAGGACAGCCCCGAGATCTGAGATTGTGCCGTTTTTTCCAATGATGGTGATGGCAGCAAGTATTTCCGGCGTTGTGGATGCGGATAAGTTTTTTCTAGCTAAATCAAGATTCATTGCTCTCCCCGCACGTGGCTAATGCGATCGCGAATACGAGCTGCTTTTTCAAATTCAAGTTTTGTAGATGCCTCATGCATTTCTTTTTCAAGATCTTCGATAGATTCATTCATACCGTCAAATTCTTCTTGACGTTTACGAGCCTTGATCTGGGCTTTGGTGCCATAGCTTCCCCTCAATTTTTCGGCAACGAGGGGCAAGTTTGCATCTGCTTCCTGATCATAGGTGACTAAACGTCCTTTGATTGATCCCTTGATTCCCTGTGGTATAATCCCATGCTCTTTGTTGTAGGCGAGCTGGATTGTGCGTCTTCTATTACATTCATCTACTGTTTTTTTAATCGAATTGGTTTCGGTATCGGCATACAAAATAATTCTACCATTAATGTGGCGTGCCGCGCGACCAGAAATCTGAATGAGTGACCGGGCAGAACGGAGAAAGCCTTCTTTGTCGGCATCAAGGATTGCAACGAGCGCAACCTCAGGTAAATCAAGCCCTTCCCGGAGTAAATTAATGCCAATGAGAACATCAAATTCGCCAGCGCGCAAATCATTGAGTATATCTGTTCGCTCAAGGGTTTCTATTTCAGAATGCAGATAGCGAACTTTAAAATTAAGCGATTGCAGGTAATCGGTAAGATCTTCGGACATTTTTTTTGTTAATGTTATGACAAGTGCGCGATCACCTGTGGCTACAACTGTTCGCAGTCGCCCAATAAGATCATCTATTTGATTGGTAGCTGGCACAATCGTAAGAGGCGGGTCAACAAGCCCTGTTGGTCTGATGATTTGCTCAACAATAATGCCCTGTGATTTTTCCAGTTCATAATCTGACGGAGTAGCAGATACATATACCACCGAATCCAGCAATGAGGAAAATTCCGCAAAACGTAATGGCCTATTGTCAAGAGCACAGGGGATTCGAAATCCATGATTGACAAGTGTTTCTTTTCGAGCGCGGTCTCCGTTGAACATGCCGCCAATCTGAGGAATCGAGACATGAGATTCGTCGATAATCGTAAGGTAGGGCTGCTTAAAGAAATCGAGCAAGGCATGAGGGCGTGAGCCAGGTTCTCTTCCATCAAGAATTCTGGAATAGTTCTCGATCCCAGAAATAAAGCCAACTTCCCGGAGCATTTCTATATCATACAGCGTTCTCTGTTCCAGCCGTTGCGCTTCAACGAGCTTGCCTTGGCTGCGAAAGAGCTCAAGCTGCAACTGCAACTCCTTATGGATTTCTATAAAAGCATCTTCCAAAGCAACTCTGCTGGTTACAAAATGTTTTGCAGGGAAAAGCTGATAAGCGGGAAGCTCTTCAAGGATTTTTCCGTCGAGAGGATGAATACGGCATATCCGCTCGATGGTATCTCCATAGGTTTCAAGTCGTAATGCTGTTTCTTCGTAAGCGGGAAAAATGTCGATGCAATCACCCCGTACGCGAAATGTTCCGCGTGAGAAGGCAATGTCATTGCGTTCGTAGCGCATGTCAATAAGTTGCTTTAAAAATTCCTTGCGGGGCTTATCGGTATTAAGTGCGATGTGCATGCTTGCATTGTTATAGGAGTCGGGGGAACCAATGTTGTATATGCAGGATACCGATGCAATTATGATGACGTCACTCCTTGACATAAGCGAGCTTGTGGCTTTCAGCCGCAACCGATCAATGTCATCATTGATATCAGAGGTTTTTTCGATATACGTATCGGTCGAAGGTATATAGGCTTCTGGTTGATAATAATCATAGAAGGAGACAAAATATTCAACCGCATTGTCGGGAAAAAATTCTTTGAATTCCTGAAAGAGCTGTGCTGCAAGAGTTTTATTATGCGAAATGACAAGAGTGGGAAGTTGAACTTGCTCTATAACATTTGCCATGGTAAATGTTTTGCCCGATCCAGTAACCCCCAAAAGGGTTTGGTGCTTAATGTTGTTGCGGATTCCGTCAACAAGTTGCGCTATTGCAGTGGGTTGATCACCGGCTGGTGCATAGGGTGCTTTGAGCTTAAAGTGCATATTAAATCCGTTCGATTCCGAGCTGTCGTATTTTGCGATGAAGATTTGTTCGCTCAATTCCGAGTATCTCGGCTGTTGTACTTATGTTCCATTCGTTGCGGTTGAGTTGCGTCTCAACATACATTCTTTCAAGTGCTTCTTTGGCTGCCGACAGGTCCATGGGACGGTTAAAAATCGAGGTATCAGATTGTTCTTTTGTTACCGTTGCAGATTGTAGTTGATCTGCGGTAATTTCGAGGGCTGTCGCCATAATTGCAAGTCGCTCCACGATATTTCGGAGTTGACGAATATTTCCAGGAAATTTCTGGCGCATCAGGATATCTAATGCCGATTGCGTAAACTTTGGAACCGTTCCCCCAGTTTCAAGTCCATAGAGCGTTAAGAAGTGTGCAGCCAGAAGCGGGATATCTTCTGCTCTTTGTTCTAGTGAGGGAACAGCAATTGGAACCACATTAAGCCTATAGTATAAATCCTCACGAAATCTTTGCTGGGCTATCATGGCTTCTAAATTCTGATGCGTAGCAGCTATGATGCGTACGTCAACGCGAATAGTCCGACTGCCCCCAACGCGCTCAAATTCGCCTTCTTGTATTACACGCAAAACCCGGGTTTGAGTTTGCATATCCATGTCGCCAATTTCATCCAGAAAAAGAGTGCCATTATGCGCTCGCTCGAATGTTCCTTTACGGGTTGCAATTGCTCCGGTAAAAGCTCCTTTTTCATGACCAAAAAGTTCGCTTTCGATAAGATTTTGTGGAATTGCTGCACAATTAATTTTAACAAAAGGTGCTTTTGATCTTTGGCTCTTGCGATGAATTGCATAGGCAACTAATTCTTTTCCTGTCCCGCTTTGCCCGCTTATCAGGACTCTTCCTTGTGAAGGAGCAACCTTTTCTATGGTAGCAAGAAGTTTTTTAGTCTCGAGGCAATTCCCAATGATTTTATATTTTTCATCCAGATCGGTGCGAAGTGATTTGAGTTCGTCGCGCTGTTGCTTGGCCTCTGCTGCATGTCGAACAGTCTGCTTAACTTCTATCATGGATAATGGTTTTTGCAGAAAATGAAATGCCCCTGCTTTAATAGCTTTAACTGCAGCTTCTATTGTGCCATGTCCCGAGATCATGACGACTTCGCAGTCTGTTTTGCTCAGTTTTATATCGTCAAGGAGCTCTAATCCGTCTTTGCCAGGCATTTGGATATCAAGGAGTATAACATCGGGACCTTCGCGTTCAAATGCTGCAAAACCAGACGACGCATCATCAGCTTCAATTACTTCATGACCTTCATCTGTTAATATTTCGCCCAGCGTTTTACGGATATTGTTCTCGTCGTCAATTATTAAAATTCGCGCCATATTCAGGCCTTTATGGGAAAAGAGAGTGAAAAAGTAGTGCCAATAGTTGGGGTGCTTGCGCAGGAAATGCTACCTTCATGAAGGGATATAATCCGTTCGGTAAGGGCAAGGCCGATACCATTGCCATTTTTCTTGGTCGAAAAATAAGGCTGAAACAAGCGTGCCTGGTTTTCTAGGGTAATTCCCATGCCATTATCTGCTACCGAAATATGAATTGAAGTCTTGTCTGAGGAGACCGAAATGGAAACAAAACCATTCTCGCGTTTTGATTCTGCAATAGCTTCAAGACTATTCTTGATTAAATTAGTAAGGGCTCCGCGCAATTGCGATGCATCGAAATTAAAATCGGGAACCGGCTCGATTACGGTAAGCGACGGCGAAGGCAATTCGCCTTTGAAAAGGTCAATCACTTCGGTAATCATGGGTATTATATTGTGCTGTTTTAAAACAGGGTCTGGAAATTTTGCATAGGTATGAAAGGAATCAACAAGTTTTTGAAGGTTTGCAATTTCACTGAGAATGGTTGTTGTGGTACTTTTGATAACCGCCGGAAAGTCTTTACTTTCAGAAATAAATTTTTCGTACATTCGTTCGGTAGAAAGTTTTATGGGAGTAAGCGGGTTTTTAATTTCATGTGCAATAATACGCGCTACCCGTTGCCAGGTTGCCCGTCTTTCGGCCATGATTTTTTCCTGTCGCGCTGTGGCAAGATTATCGGCCATGGTATTAAATGCATCAACAAGGGTTCCTATTTCATTCCCCTTTACTGGTGCAATCCGGTAGGTGAGTTTGTCGTGGGCAATCAGGCGAGCTGCAGCGGTTAGTTCCTTGAGTGGGCGCGTGATGCGTGAAATGAAAAGATATCCTGCGAGTATCACAACAAGGATAAGAATGGCTGCATAGGCAATGCTAAAGAGGACAACTTGACTAACAATAGTTTCTCGCAGAACTGTTCCTTGCCGATATTTTTTAAGGGCAAGAGTGGCTATGTTTTTTGCATCGGCAGAGACGGCGAGGGTTATCGAACTGTCCAGGGCATTGTCGATAGCGGTGTCGGTGCCTAAGGATGCTAAGCTTTTTGATGCAGTAATTGAATACAGAGTCACTGGAATAATTGATACAAGTACCACGATAACTAACAGAAGAAATGTCTTAGTAGGCAGAGACATGTCTTGGGAATGTTTTGAAATGTGGTGGTTGATGTGATTCATACATTTCTTATTCAAAAAAAAGTTTACGTTTAGATACCTGCGTTACAAAAATTAAGGCTTTTGTGCGAGGGATGCGCCAGGAAATGCTTGTGTTCGCACAAAAGGTCTTTTATATCGCCAAAAAAACATGAGATCAATGATGTTGTTATTCATCGCTTCCATAGTTGCTTTTCCAAGAATTGCATAGATAGAAATATAATACGATCTTTGAGCGGAAATTTGATTGCGGTTAATCAATGGTATCTGAATAAAAGTACTCGCATGTCGCAGGGCGGTATCAATAACAGTCGTAGTATCTTCTCGTGTGGTATATGATTTTTGTAAAGTAAAAGAGCGAGAAGATAAATCAAAAAGTATACTATGTTTAACTATCACCCGAATGAGCAGAGAGTCGTTCTCTTTACATCGTAATTCGGCAAAGAGATTTATGGGTATCGTGGTTCCGCTTACGGAAAGTTTAGCGAGTTCGGATGAGAATGCGTGTTCTAGTTCACAGGAAAATGCAATCTGAGATGTTTTTGTGATAATCTCCACAGACGTAAATGTGGGCGTGCTTTTATCCGTGCTGACATATCCGCCAACAAAAACAAGGCTTTTTACGGCAATAAGCAAACCAGCTAAAAAATCCATAATATGATATGCTTAGAGTTCTAAGCATGTTTTGGTTCAGTTGTTTATTAAGTCTTAAATAGCAATTGGTGCGCCACAGTAACGTATGATCAAAATAGTATTATTAAAATGGCGAAAAGAAAATGATGATAAAAAGAAGCTTTCCTGCATCGTTTTCGCAAAAAACATGTGCTGGCATGAAAAATGCATTGTCAGCCACCTATATTTGGAATAAAATTATACTTTGCTTTAACCGCGAAAGGAACCAGGTTTTATGCGATACACATCTTTAGGGTTTAAATTCTGGGCATCTAAGGTAGCTACAATAACGCTTAGTACATTGTTATGTGGTGGGGCGATATTCGCTGCTGATACAACAATTATTGGGGAAGCTCTTGTTCCCGCTGCGCAACCACAGAAACAACACGTGCAAGATCACAAAGCCTTTGAAACAATGGCGCTCTATTCTGATGCTCCCGATATCGGGGTAAAATGGCGCGGAGGAATACGCAATAATTCTCTTTTGTATACAGAAATGTACTGGAATATAGGTGATATTGTAGTAATGGATATTATGCTATCCGGCGTTCGCCAATGGAATCTACCCGATAGCGCAACTGGCGATACAATTACTTTTCGAGATAATTTTGATGCGCTAACACTTAAATCGCGGCCGTGGGTAAAAGATATTGGATCGCAAAATCAATATAAGATTGCCGGGGGGCTCAAGCTTTATTCAATGAATTTTGAGTGGATGGCTAAACACCCACTCGATTCAAATAGCTATATACCATTAGTTCACGATGCTGGGATGAGCATCTTTGCGACGCAAAGTTTTAATCTTTATAACAATCACCTTTTTAATCTCTATTCGTCAATGCAGTTTTCAGGCAGAACTGGGTCAGATAAAACCTGGACTTCCTTGTATCTTATTCCTTCATACCGATATTTTTTTGGAAAACGACACATTGCAAGCGCTGGGGTAGAATATTATCTGATGAATCCTCGAAGTATGCCATTTAAGATAATTCAGGCAATTGCCCGAGGAAATGCTACGAAATCCGATTTTTCATATCTCGATAATATTGATCAAGAATGGCTCTCTTTCATGTTTTATGGTATTACCTTGCAATGGAAGCATATCCGCGTTGATATAAACGTAGGAAATCATTATACTTTTACGCCACCATTTATTCCTATGATCGGTTTTGGGTATAATTTTTAATTGGTGAGATGAATGGAAAACCCATCACACTGTCTAGATTCTTTGAGAATAGGTTTAAAATCAAAAAAGATACAGTACGTGTCTGAAGCGTGTCATAATTGATACGTTTTTAATGGGTCTTGTGTGATTGATGAAGATCTTGTCTGAAATTAGAGGGTTTTGATTGTTGTTTTTATTGGCACAGAATTTGAAATAGTTACTAGGTGAAAACAGACAAGCATTCACCAAATTTATAAGGAGGCGGTATGAAAGGGTTACTTAAGTCAGCTGGAGTCGCAGTTGTTTCGTGTGGCTTGATTGCAGGGTGCGGGCTCAATCCCTTTGGCGGTTCAATGGGGAGCATGAGTATTTTCGCAAAAGTTGGGAAAGCAGTGCAAAAGCCTTCTGCTATTAACGATCCACAAAATGATAAGCAAACAGCATCAGCTAAAGTTGGAGCAGCCATGGCAAAGTCGATGGCATCTGGAATGGCAAAATCTGCGGTAGCTGAACCCACATGGATACTTGGTCGCGGTATTACAAGTAACGGTGACGGTTGGTTTACTTATTGGGAAAGTGTTGTCAATCGCCCTTCTGATGATGATCCGCGTGATAAAACTTCCACCGGGCTGGGTGAAGTTGTTTTTAAATCGAATGTAGCGAGCCCAACATTGGATGTCCCTGGAACGGTGACAGATGTCAAATCATTTCATTTTATTGGCCACGAGACTAAAAAATGGAACCTAGAAGTTGACTCTCTAGATATACGTGTTACTTTTAATCAAACGATTGTTGGCGATCTCAAGCCTGGTCTTAGTACCGTTTGGGGAAAAAATATCAGCGAAACTATCGCACAGGGTGCTGGCGATACTGCATTTTTCTCTGTAGATACACTTGTTGGCGATATTCAAAAAGGCGCGGGACATTTCTTTGATGCACATACCGGCACAGATAATAGCGGTGAATCATTCTCCTTTAATTTTGGTCTGACAATAGACCATAAAGGAACCTTTGGTAATTATAATGATAATACTGGAACTGTAAATTTTACGCTTCCGTGGAGCGGTGGTGAAGCCGATTCATTATATTTTGATATTAACTTTCTCACCGATTATGAACGCAACGGCAAAATCTATGAGAATGATGCACATGGAGTTTTGCGTGCCGAGTTTACTCATAATGAAAAGAATGGCCATGGCACAACGAAGTATTATAACAAAAAAGGTGATTTAATCGATCAGGACACCTATTGATTTATGAAAAATGTTGGCTTGATTCTTCTCTCGTTATTTTCTTTCAGTATCAGTGCCTTGGGCACTGATACTGCCTCTGCTTCTATTCTAAAACCAGAGATCGCAACCTACAGTTACAATACTGTCCCGCATGATCCTTTTGCCTCTGCATTGTTCTCTGGAATCGTCATGGGGTCAGGGCAAATTTACAACAAGGAGTATGGCAGGGGACTTTTGTGTGGCTCAATTTATTACACAAATCTTCTGATTGTCTGGGGATTGATCAAGCATTTCGAAGCACTTAATACCGATACTGTATATATCAAGGGCATAAGCAAAGGCGAGGAGAAAATATTTCAGTTCTTTACCCCTAAACCCGATTCTGAACTGCGTGGACTTCCTGATAAAGAAAAAGCTCTTTTAGTTGCATCTATCGCAACGGTTGGTATAACGTGGGTATGGGGCATTGTTGATGCGTATCTAGGTGCCGAGCGCTACAATAGAAAAATATCCTTAACAAGTAGCGAAAATAAATTTTCCTGCCAGCTAGGATATGCAATGGATAGGGGAATGCTTCTTAATGTGGGTTTGAAGTTTTAATGATATTTTGCAAAATTGATCCGCCTTGCGAGGTAGTAAAGATTAATCTTCAGTATTTTTTATAGACCATGCACTTTGATTGAATCGTACAACCTGCTGGAGCAGGTATCGTATCCCCGCTGATTAGGATGAAGAATATCACCCGGCGCAAACATAGCAGGGTTGAGGTAGGTACTGTCTGATGCTGCAAATTGATAATAGACATCCATCATATGGACATTGTATCCTTGGCTATTTCTATCGGCTACAATAGCTCTTATTGAGTCGTTGAAATCTTGTGCAACCAACCAATACATCCCATAATACCCATATGCATAGGGTAGGCTCCCAAAAATATACATGAGGGCTCGTGGGTTGCGATTGTAAATAGTTGAAAGAATTGCTCGAATACCATCGCGCTCGTAGCTATCGTATCCATGATTGACACCAAAGAAAATAACCCAGATATCGGCATTCAGATTAGTATATTGATTGCAGAGAGTAGCCATTTGTCCTGCATTCGTGCTTCCAAGGCTTATACACGAGTCGTCTGCTTGTGTCATGAATCCGGTTAGCAGTGGCCCAACCGCGCGCACGGTCTGGTTACGGCTATAGTAGCTTCTTAATGAGTCAATAAGTTTTCTGCGGTAACCCCCCTGATTGGGATCTTGACCAAATCCAACCGAGATTGAATGCCCAAAAAAGCAGATTGATTTCTGGAGAATAATGTGAAACGATCCTGTTACGATCGAAGAATCTCCATGAAGGTCGAATGCAGCTAAGCGGTAATACCATGTGCCGGTATCGCACTGCGTTGCAGTGAATGCTTGAGCCCGTCCGGAATAGAGTGTTGGAAGTGCGTTTTGGTTTTTTCCAAGCGAGAGTTTATAACGAATAGAATCGAGGTTTCCATCGGGATCTGTGGCAAAGAATGCAAAAGGAACTACTCCTTTGTCAAAGGTGCTGTCGTAGTACCTGACTAAGAGCGTATCCGTTGCACATGGCAGGGTAACCAATGGAATGTTGGGGGGTCGATTAAATGTAACAACAAAACTGTCAAGGGCAATGATCCCCAGTCGATTTTGCGCCCCTGCAATAACCTTGACTTGAGATACACCTTGATAAAAAATCTTTTTGGTGGGAATGCTCGCACTCTCTGCCCAAAAGGGTGTTCCGGTATTCCACAAGTATTTGGTAATAGCTCCTGCTGAGTCGGATGCTTGTACAAAAGCACCGAGCGTATCAGTGAGTGCAATGAGTGTATCGCGAGGAACGCTTATTGTTGGAATGCTCATTCTGACCTGGATGAAACTTGAATCTAGGGGAGAATAAATTCCTCTTGAGTCAATACCAGTGCAGGTTATAAAGTGTGATCCAGTTTGATTAATTGCAAATGCAGTAGTAAATGTAGGTGTTTTTGTGACCCAGGTATTTTTGGTATTGTCAATATGCCATTCGTAGGAAACGGGTGGACGCTTGGACAATAGCGTTTGTGCTGAAATACGAATTGAATCGGTGGCAAAAACAGATGAATCCGAAGGTGCAAGATGAATTCGTGGCGGGTCAAGTGTTACCACTTGGGAAAAATATGCAAGGGGAGATGTTAAACCTGATTTTGACTTCATACGCCCCGCAATGGTGTGCATACCTGTATCGTTCCACATCACTTTATATTGGTTGGTTTGGGTTATGGTTGTAAATGTTGCACCAGAATCGAATGACCATTCCCAAATGAGGGGAATGTGGTGTGAATCGGTGCCAATAAACGTAAACGTCGTCGAGTCTTTTACAAATCCCGTGGTGCTGCCGAGTATGGTTGTCTGTGGTGACCACTGATTAATTTGTATGCGAAAATCCAGAGTATCAGACGTGCGGCCATCGGGTGTTTTGGCAAACGTAGAAATCGTTTTTATCCCCGTATCTGTTAGGTTTGTGGCAAAAAAGAGGGATGGTTCCGATGTTGCTTTTGTAAATGGCATAGAATCGAGTGCCCAATAATAGATAATTGGTGTTGTGAGGGAATCGAGGCGAGAAATTCTGATGCTTATTGAATCGGTTTGCGTGATTACCGAGTCTCCAGAGATGCCTATGCGCGGGTACTGAGCTCTAATTGACACTTTCGCTGTATCAGGATTTGAAATAAGGCCGTTTGAGGCATGAGCTTTTCTAATAAGAATTGAGATGCCAGTATCTGCAAAGGTGAAGTTTCGGCACAGGCGAGGCTGATAGGTTGTATCTGACGATGTCCTGGATCCAATGAAGTTCCACGTATAAAAACTGATTTCGGCAGGCGCTTCAAGTTGAATGGCAAAGGTTGCAGTATCGCCAGCACGCAAGGTTGTGTCGGCCATTGGTTTGATGATGGGGTGGAGCAGTGGTTTAGTAGGATTAGTGCACGAGAGAATGGTGCTCAAGAGCGCGAATCCAGTTGCGAGCAAATACCACCATATAATTATTATTCGTTGTTGCTTTTTCATTCTAGAAAAATAAACATGGCCACTTTTAAAATCATTCTTAAGAGTAATAGAGAGTGCAGAGGATTATTTTTAAGCGGGTTTAAAATAAGTAGGTACTGGTTCGTATGTTTTTTATCGTTGTAGATATAAGAGGAAAAATCATGCTGACGCTTTCGGGTATTTCGAAAATTATTTCCGGAGAACCGCTCATCTCAAATGGCAGTCTTCAAGTGTATGCGGGTGAAAAAGTGGGTTTGGTTGGGCCAAATGGTGCAGGAAAAACCACCCTTTTCCGCCTTGTCACGGGGGAGGATCAACCCGATTCTGGCTCAGTTGCTTTGCAAAATGATACGAGAATGGCCTATTTTTCGCAAAAAGTTGGGGAGATGCGGGGACGGTCGGCGCTTGCAGAAGTGTTGGCCGGACATGAGAAAGTTCATGTGCTTGCAGAACGGCTTGCATCCTATGAAGACCAGCTTTCCGATCCAAATATCGATCCAGACACAATGCAAACGGTACTCGAAAAAATGGGCGACGATCAGACTTTGTTTGAAAAAATGGGTGGATTTGCTTTAGAGTCTGCTGCCGAAACCATTTTGACAGGTTTGGGTATAGAACCATCGGATCATCATAAACCCGTTGAGCACTTTAGCAGTGGCTGGAAAATGCGCATAGCCCTTGCTAAGGTTCTTATTGTTGAGCCCGACTTAATCCTCATGGATGAACCAACCAATTATCTCGATATGGAGACCATTCTGTGGCTTGAGAGCTGGCTCAAATCATTTAAGGGCGCAATTTTGTTGACAACGCACGATCGTGATTTTATGAACGGAATTGTAAATAGAATTGTTGAGGTAGCACGCGGCAGTATAACGTCGTTTTCTGGAAATTACGATTTTTATGAGAAGGAAAAGGCAGTTCGCAGGGTTCAAAATGAATCTGAGTTTAATCGTCAACAGAGTATGCTTAAAAAAGAAGAAGCGTTTATTGCCCGATTTAAAGCTCGAGCAAGCCACGCAGCTCAGGTGCAGTCGCGGGTTAAAATGATTGATAAAATCGATAAGGTTGAGCTTATTTCAGATGATGCGCAGATGCGTATTGCGCTTCCCTCATTGCCACGCGGGGGAAATGATGTTATTGCTATGCAGTCAATTGAAAAAGTGTGGCCGCGCGAAAATCTTTCTCCTAAGGTTGTGTTTTCTGGACTTTCGGCAACGGTGCATCGGCACGATCGCATCGCTGTGGTCGGTATGAATGGCGCCGGTAAATCAACATTTCTGAAGGTGCTCTGTGGGCAAACTGCGCCAACAGCGGGCTCTGTTGCAGTAGGCCCAACAATCTCGATCGGGTATTTTGGCCAGTCTTCGCTGGAGGAGCTCGATCCGTCGGCTACTATTTTTGAAATTCTTCAACAAAAATTGCCAAGAACAAATGATGCATCACTCCGCAATTTGCTCGCAGCGTTTCTTTTTTCTGGGGACGATGTTTTTAAAAAGATCAGTGTTTTGTCGGGTGGTGAAAAAACGCGTGTGATATTATCATATCTTCTTTCGATTCCATTTAATTGTATCTTGCTTGATGAGCCAACAAATCATCTGGATATTGGATCCCGAGAGGTTCTACTGGAAGCATTGCTTCGTTACGAAGGAACGCTTATGTTTGTAAGTCATGACCGATTCTTTCTGCGTGCAATTGCAAATCGGGTGTTTGAAGTCGATAAAGGGAGTATCACATCGTATGATGGAGACTATCGCTTCTATCTCTCAGAAAAGCTGCGTCTTGGTAGATCCTTGTAAGAGCAATAAATTAGATCGTTATTATTGCCCTTTCAATAAGCAATATTGACCGCCTTAGTCCTCAATGGGATAATAGGTAATGATAATGCCCTTGGTTTTGGGAATGGCAAATTATTGGGGGATGCTTATTTGAAAGGAACTATTGAGGTATCATGACCATCAATGTCGCAGAAGTAAAAAAAAGACTTTTAGGATTTTTGCATGATGACAATCTGGTAAGCGAATATATTCGTGCGTATGGCCCTACTATAGATATAAAGCATATTAAGACGATTAAAGATGCAAAGACACAAAGCGTTGATCTGTCATCGAGCGGTACAGGAAATGACCCCACGTTTGACATTATGGTCTCGTGTCCGGTATGTAATCGTGAAGAGATCCCGTGTTACGAGCTGCGCGCAAAAAGCCAGAAGGTATCGCAAAACAAATTTCTTGTGCCGTGCTATGAGGGGACAACTGGCTATAAAACTGTAGATTATACGCTTATTGCGGTTACCGTTTGTCCTCGTTGCTTAATGGCATCTCCCGACAAAAAAGATTTTATTCGATCGGGCGGATTAATGCCGGGTGATACCGGAAAATCCCAATTGCCTTCAAATAGTATCATGACACTTCAGGAAAAAATTGGCGAACGTAAAGCTGTTCTTAAATCGGTAACAAACTACGAAGATTATTTTAAACGACCTCGATCAGGAGATGCAGCCATCGCAAGCTATCGATTGTGCATGGCCCGTGCAGCTACAGAAGCCAGCTATGAACAACCCTACTCATTTTACAAAATGGGAGCATATGCACTCAAAATTGCCAAGATAATGAAGTCCATAAATATCGACAATAGAGAAGTCTTAACCGACGCCTTAGGCTTTTTCGAAGAATCGTATAGAACGTCCAATTGCCCTACCGAAGAAATAGAAATGCAAGTTGTCTACACAATTGTTGCGCTGTATCTGCGATTGGGTGAGCAGAAAAAAGCAAATGCCTATATTGGCGCATTCTCTAGTCTGCATACTAATCGGGCAAATGACATGAGAGATAACCCCGCACTAACCACTACTATTATCGATAAGTGGACCGATCGTGCAAAAACATTGTGGGAAGATCGCGATCGCGACGACCTTTTTAAAGATGAATAGGCTTTGTCGCCACGTATGGCTCGTAGGGTGGATTGTTGTATGGTGTATACCACAGTCAATAGTGGCCATCAACACTACTCCCATCGATTCCTGCATCGATAACTTAACTCAATCGTACTATAAACAGTATCGTGAATGCACCGGCGATACCACAAATGTGCCTGTGCCTGCTTTGCTTAAATGGAAGCAGGCTCTTGATTCTTGGGCCGCATCGCCTGAGTATCAACATGCGCTTGCTCTTTATAAAAAGGAAAATACCCAGGATACCTTAAAAATAAGCAGATGCGCTCTTGTGGTATGGAAAAAAAACTATGATGACCAGATGGAAAGAGCGCGCTCAAAATTTGTGCAGGATAGTATTGCAAAAGGGATACAGCGGGCAGATTCCCTTGAAATTGTTGCGGATATTGCGCGCAATGGGTCATCTCCATACGATTGGATGGCTCTACCCTTTGGCGTAATGAATAGAACTGTAGTATATGTTCTCATGCGCCAGAACGCTCACTTTATTACTACATCGGATACTTTACTTACCGTACTTAATCACGATGATTCAAGCGCAATAACCCACATCAGTTATTTATTTCGGCTTGATGGTCGAATGCATGGCTATGTTTTACGAGGGGCGGAGGGATCTGCAGATTCTTTAGATCGATTTATACGAGTTGCGGCCTTGGGTATCGCACATGAGCTTGAAAAAAAGATTCAACGGGCACCAAAAATTCAGCGCGTAGGATTTTTTGATATTACCGATTCTACGTTTGTTCCTTTGGCGCAATGGTCAGACTCAATGCATACTGCAAAAGTTGGGGTAATCATACAGAAACCGTACCGCTATATCCCTATCGCCTATGTCAATAATACGCTTCTCACCCCTAAAACAATCCTGCGCACAAAGTAATTTTTTAAACATCGCATCCTCGTTTTTCAATAAGGGAATGGTTTCGTGGAGACATCTGAATCTCAAAAACCAAGGTTTATAGGGATTCTTGACCCTTTGATAATTTGCCTTGTAGGTGGATTGTCGTGGTATCTTTTTACTGTTTTCTCACAGATATCCCCTGTATGTTGCAAGATATATAAGGATAATGCGCTGGTGGCAACCTATGAGCTGAAAGAAGATAGAGATATTGATCTGGTAGGGGATGTGGGGCTCATGAAAGTACGCATTGAAAAGAATAAAGTTCGGGTACTTTCTTCGCCGTGCAAGCATGGCATTTGTGTGCACGCCACACCAATAGCGAATCCTTTTCAGCAGATTATTTGTGTGCCTAATCATGTAACGATTCAGATTGAAGGCGCTGGAAAAGTTGGGAGGATTGATGGAATTGCCCAATAATGCTGATGCGCAAAACATTTACTTTACAAAAACAGTCTACATTTTTATCGCCGTATCCCTTGCGATGCTCGAATTATTTATACCGCGTATCCCGCTCTTTCCCTGGATTAAGCCAGGCTTGGCGAATAGCATTACTATGTTATGGATTATACGTTTTGGAGGGCGCGACGCGCTTCTTTTTACCCTTATGCGCATCCTTATTACAGGCTTCTACTTTGGATTTTCTTTTGTTACCCTTGCCCTTAGCGTGTGCGGAGGGGTATTTGCAACAATCGCCATGGGGATTGTTTTTGAAGTGCTAGGAAAACGTGGGCTTATTGGCGTAGTGGGAATGGCAATCATTGGAGCTATGGTACATAATGTTGGTCAGGTTTGTGCCGTTTATTTTTTACTCGATCGCAATGCCGCTGTCTGGTATCAAGCGCCAATCATGGTTTTGGCTGCCCTATGCTTTGGCGGTATCTGTGCGGGCGTCTATCTTCTTGTGTCTCGGATTCCTCTACAGATACAAGGCGATTTTGTAGCGGTTCCACAACCTAGTAGAGCTTCCCCACAAAGAAGGGAAGTTGTCTTTACACTTGGGATTATTGTTGTATGTGTGGCACTTTCGCTCGTACCCAGACTTGATATATTGAGTATTATTCTTGTAGCAATAATGCTCTTTATTTGGTGGATCGAAAAGGCAACAATGCAAACCTTTTTTGCACCGATCAGGAAATTCTGGTTGTTTTTTGTATGTGTTGGAGTTGCTTCGTTATTCTTTACATACGGAAAAGTTTTACCGTATGTAACTTTTGTGACCTATGAAGGTGTGCATGAAACTGCTTTGCAATGGGTTCGATTATATTGCTGGCTTCTGCTTTCGATTCTCTTTAAAAAAGCTGGATTTCACACCGTTATGCTTTCGCTTTTGAGCACACTATTTCGCTCGTACCCATCCACTCTTCATGCGGGATTATATGCACTTGAAAAGTTTCCCAGCTTTATAGCTCACATGAAAATGGAGCCTCGGGTAGGTGTGTTAGAAATGCTAAAACATCCTCAAATAACTATCGATTCAACGGTGCATGCAGCGCTTGATATTGTAAATAAGATGGTCGTTAAAGAACAACCATAAGTTTACTATTCATACTTTATTTGACTCAAGGATGTAAATAAACATCCTTGAGGTTAGGTAAATACGATGTAAGTATCCGGCTACAGTTTGATTTTCAAGCGTACACGAGCCGACCCCATGGCGCAGGAATTGAACGGCCCAAATCTCTCGAGGTTTCGATCCACTCATCAATTACAACTTCCACCTTCTGTAGAGCAACCTCGTAGGTCTCCCCGTCAGAGGCACAACCTGCAAGTTCCGGAACTTCAGCAATAAATGTCTAATCTTCATCAGACCAAAAATTATAACTTCATATTTAACCATTTTCCAATACTCCTAAACGATTCGCAAAGTGGGGAGCCATGGGCACCTAGTGCCCTGAGCTATAGTCCGATTGAAAGCTGCTTGTTGACGAAAAGAATATGCACTGTTCAAAACCCAGCAACAATCCGTTTCGTGAAGGCGCCTTGTCCCCATTGCACTATGCGACATCCGACAGGGCTTCTTGCCGCACTCCGCAGATTGCCCTTTCCGTGGGTTACGAGAAATCGCCCTTGCAGATCAAAAAAACTGACCTGCGTGGTGCCTGGCTGTGACGTCGACCGACCTGCTAGATTTCGCCGGTTGGCCAGCTTCGTTACCAGCGCCGTTGATCCGAATCGGCCATCCTGCGAATAGGCCCAGAAAATATACAAACGGTTAATGCCGCCAATATACTCTGCAAAGGGACGCCAGAATACCCTACCTCCTTCGGAACTGGGGATTAAAAACCCCTCGTCAACTGATACTTGCCCCTCGGGAAGCTTGATTGGATCGAAATAGCGGTGTTTCAGCGAATCTGTCCCAACTTTGGCGAGTTGCATGTCCCCCTCGAAAAACGGCCACAAATCGGCAGGCAATGGTGCAAGCGAGTCGTAGCGCGCATCCAGTGTCGTTCCAAACTTCGTACTTGAAATAAACGGTAACGGGACCAAAAAAAGATCGGGTATCCGGCCATAGAGCGGATTTGACGTCCGGGATCTGCTGCGCATAACAGATAGCGAGTCGAGTAGCGAAAAGTCAATGGCAAAGGAGTCATTGTTCCCTAATTCCAGTTCCAGAACCCCGAATGTGTTGACCGGTGTACACAACTCTATCGGTACCCCTGAGAGCAATGCTTGTGGGCTTAGTGCAGTGCTGGTTCCCGAGGCATGCAAGGCAGCCTGCAGCGATATCCACTCCAACTCCCGCCGAGGATCGGCAAATTGCCATAGCCGAGAATCAGCCGGCGAACGGAAATAGGTGATTCCTTCGTTGCACAACGAAAATGTCGGGTAGCTGGGACTTGTGGGGCTAACAAGCCCAACAGAACAACCCCGATATCCAAGGATGCCCGAGCATGATAGCACCGGTTCGATGCGTGTGTTTCGTGCATAAAATAGCAAACGTCTCTTCAAAATGTCAACCCAATAGGGATTGTAGACAATGAGCTGCGGGGAATTGGGCTGACCCGAATACATATCAAGCGTCACAACAAATTCCGTGGCGTTTTCCAGGCAAGTAAGCGAATTTGAGGAGAGAAGCTGTTGCAGGGCGGCGAGGGTTCGCCATCAAAGAATGTGTGAAGAGACTGCCAGAGAGAGTCGGTCCTTTTTTGCGTGCAGAAGTAATACCCACAGCTCAGGTCGCAGGGAGTGGTGAGAACGATGTACTCGGCAGTTGTGCGAAAATGCATAGGAATGCAGGATGACAGCATTCTCGACCGTGCTATGACTGTTTTGATGGTGTCAACCATACTCGAGGGATAAAAATACAGGTTGAGAGCTGGAGTGGGCGAGGATTGTTCAATCGGTGTGAACTGTAAACTAAAAAGAGCATTGCCCAGAAGCGCTGGATGCCCGGTTGAGTCGGGTGCCATTTTCGCCTGCATGCTCAAGGATACAGGGATGATGGCATTGATCTGGCTAATGATTGGGTACGTAGCGGCCTGGACTGCGCGAGACATCAGAAGCCCGAGGGTTATTGACAGGATCATGATCATTGTCCTAGGCATACTGTCTCCTTTTCAATTAGTGAATATTGATATCAACTGGGCCTTCGTTGTAGCTAACGGCAAATGTCAGGCCGACCGTTCGCACGATATACGATACAAACGTTCCGGGAGGTATTGATTTCACTGTATCAATAAAGATAGTATCTGCAGTTGTGAAAAGAGTATCCATCTGCCAATTGCTATTGTAAAGAACAACTTCGTATCCACGAATATCGGATGCAGCGTAAGAAATGTATTTGTAGTTGTTAATAATAGATATGTGGTTAAATCAGAGTTGAAAAATTTTGACATCAGGGGGAATTTGGTTGCTAAAAATTACAACTCAACTGATACCAAGAGCACTTTTGGATCTGCTGCATTTTTTGTGTGCACACCCTAAAAGGGTTCAAAGATTTTTCATCAATTCATAGGAATTAGGTGACGATAAAGAACGGTATATAACGGTGCATGAAGAGCTTGGAATTGTAAAGCAGATGATGGCTAAAGAACAACCGTAAGTTTACAAGATGCTACGATCTACAAATGACGTGCTCTAACTCGCTGCTCAATTCCTAAATGATTTTCCATAATATGCTTTAAATAGGATTTGTGATCAGCCCATTGCGTGGGATCGTAGGTGACGTAGGATAATGTAATTTTAGGAGTGCCATCGGGGAGAATTTTTGCAACTGAATCTTCCTGACAAAGTGAAATGAGTCGCGATAAAACTATTGCGCTCCCGGCGCTATCGGTCATGGGAAGCAGAGCGATGGGAATCTGATCGGGGCCCCATGCCATCGTTCCAATTAAATCGAGGTCACGAAGAGTTTTTTTAAAGCTCGATAATATCGCGCCGGTAACAATTTTGGATTGGGAGTCTGTTGCCTTTTGTAGCGGGTTTGCTGCTACGCTAATGCCCGTAATCGAGCACATGAGCACTGAGAATGGTGTATGGTAGCGCATGGTCCGTTTTACTTCTCGCTCCAGAAAAAACAGAGTTGCGCTTAGCGATAAAATCCCTTTTGGTTGTTCGTTTTTTGCAGCATCTTTTTTTGCCACAGAAAGTTTGTGTGCACGTTCAAAAAGGATTTTAATTTGTGATTCTGTAAATCCTTTTGTTTGCAGGGCTGCAATGAGAGCCACTGGTGGCGAATCGGCTGTTTTGAGATCTGGAATCATATCTGATATAAGAGAAACAAGCACTGTTTCATCAGCTCGTTCTTCGGCGGTAACAACCTTGACAGCGAGATCATTGCGTGATTGATCGATGAGTTTTGACGTGTTTTTTTTAAGGGTACCTTCTACCGATGAGATAAGCGATTGGGAGACAGTACTACCTTTTAAACTGTCAACCAATTGCGATTGAATAGTGCCAATTACAGAGCCCAAAGCACTTTTAGAAGAGGTTTTAGCATTGTTAACGGCAACCGTACTGCTGAGTCTTTCGATATATTCGGTGAGAATTGTTGCCAGCTCGTCATTTTCGCCATCGTTAACGTTTCTTATTTCCGCTCCAAGAACAATGAGCCGAGCAATGCCAGACGGGTCTGACTTCATGCACTCGAGCAAATCGTCGATTGATAAGCCGATATCATCGGAAGCAATAGAGAGTAGAGATGTGAGTGATTCGCTTTTAAGCTCAGCAAGCAGATCTTTTACCAAAACAAGATAATCGGTGATAGGCATGCCAGCACCAAGCAATCCCTCTTTGATACGTGGCAAAACGATTTTGAGTTCATCGATGTCTGGAATCATGCGTCGAATCAGGTTACCCATTCTTTTGACTGATATGGAACCATTTTTATATTCATCACAAATAAGTCGCACAAGACAATCTTGCGAAAGTTTTTCTAATTCAGTGGTCATAGCGTTTTGTGATGACAGGAGTGTCCCAGTTGCCTTAAGTTCGTCGAAGCGCACTGCAACATCTGAGCGCAACCGTGAAACAGATTCAAGCATTTCCTCAATCGAAGTGAAGGGTGTATCGGAATTATTGAGGTTGCTGCGAAGGGATCGAATTTGCCCTGAAAGTGCCTGTATCGATACGTGCGTTTGTGGAGTATCCGTAGCTGTAATTGCTTGAGCAAGTGCAGTTGGGTCTGCGAGAAGCTGGTGAAGCGAAATGACATTGGCGATAGGAGAAAATGCCGCGGCTTGTTCTGCGGTAATTGATCCTGCAGAAGTCACTGCTGGCATCGTGGCTGTTTCGCGTTTGACAATAGCTTCATCGATGGTTACTTTTTGGTAAATAACATAATTCAATCGAATCCCCGTTACTTTTTCTGCCACACAGTACTGTTTCATGGTGTCTACATTTTTGTAGAAGGCAAGGTCACCCGAAATCCTCAGAAATGATCTGATAGCTTCGACAGTAACCTGCGTATCAAAAGTAATTGACGCAATTCCAGCTTTTTTAAGGTAGGTGATAAGCCTTCGCGAATTAATTACTGCATCCACGCAAAACGATTCTACATACAGCGAGTCGTGCTCGATGCTTATGGTAAGTAGCGGAACAATCTTAAGGCATAGGGTAATTTGTTCGAGCAATGGCTCTGCCGATTGACGAACCGTTTGATGTTTTCCTCCATAGAGAATGGCATTCCCATACGCCATGTTGATAAGGCGCCCAATAATTTCTGCGTCCTTTTTAGCGATGCCTTGCGGCTTGTTGGGTGCGGGTGTATTCATAATATTGTATCTGCTGGGGTTGCATTATGTTTACAGTAGCGATCTTTGTATCGAAACAATTCTTCTTTGAACGTTTGACATGATGCGTATCTGTTCTGGGTATTGGGCGCAATAGCTTTTGTAATGATGGCTTCGAGCGTAAGATTAATTGTTTGAGATACTTGGGCAGGACGAGATACAAAAAAAGATCCGGGATCATCTTTCTTGCGCGAAAGCATTTTTACAACCGGCTCTACCCGAACTGGCAGCGTGCCTGCACACATTTCAAAAAGCATAACTCCCACAGAGTAAATGTCGGCACGGCCATCTGTGGGTTGACATGCCGCTTGTTCGGGGGCCATATAAAGGGGTGTTCCTACAATAAGCTGTTTGGATTCCGATTCGGTAGCCGCAACGCGTGCAATGCCAAAATCTGCAATGAGGGGGCGCTTGTGCCGTTCTTCGATTAAAATGTTGCCAGGTTTAATATCTTGGTGGACAATGCCTTCTTCATGCGCATAGGAGAGTCCGTCAAGAATTGCTGTTAAGTAGTCGATTGTTTGTTCGAAAGGAAGAATTCGTTTTGAAGGTATTGGATTTTTCAACCGTCGTGAGAGCAAAAGTCGCAAATCGGTACCCTCAATAAGTTGCATGACCTGATAGAAACAATCGGGTTCTTCGTTCATTTCAAAAATCGGAATAATATTAGGATGACTTAGGATCGCAACAATTTCGCCTTCTTCACGAAAGAGGGATTGAGCTTTGTCGCTTTGTGCCACATCCTTGTGCAATATTTTGATTGCCACTTGTCGTTTAAGAGATTTTTGATAGCCTATAAAAACAACGCCAGTGGCACCGCGGCCAAGTTCGCGCACAATGGTTACGTTGCCAAGATCTCGTCCTATAAAGGGGGCCCAGTTGATATCAGAAACTTTTGCCATGGTGTATACGGCCTTCTGAGTAAAAAAAGATATCTTATAAGTTAAGCGGCTGAAGTATTCGTTCGCCCTGCATAATCCTAATGGCTATGCCAAGGAGTAGTATCCCCATACTACATGTTACCACAGTTGTTATGAGTAAGGAATACCCAGATGCAATAAAAATGGTTGATGGTAATAAAAGCGCGAGCATGCCTAAAAATCCGCTGGTACGTGGATTTTTCATACCCAAAGATACTAGTGCTGTCATTGCACTGCTATACAGTGTTGTTATTGCAAAAATAGCAATACCCGTGAGGGGTATCGAACCCATAAACGAGCAATCGCCCCTGTTAAGGAGGAAATAATTAAAGCCTGTTGCTATAATTGTGGGGATTGTTCCAAGCGCGAGCACCATTAAAACCATGTAGAAATATTTCCCCAGAAGAATAGCACTGCGATTGAGACCGCAGGTGAGAAGTATTTCAAATGAACCTGTCATGCGTTCAGATACAAAAAGTGTATTTCCAAGGATATTACAGAGCAAAAACGAAAAAAACATCCACCACAGTAATTCCGCGTTTGAACTGGCGGTGGCGCCATGAGCCGTAAAAAGGGTTGAGTATATAAGAATGATTATACTAAAAACAATAAACGTAGATCTATCCGATGCCTTAAAGCTATTCCATTCTTTCCAAAAGATGAGTTTTGTGTCTCTAAGCATTTGGTAAAGCCTTTGAAATTCTTGAACGGAGCGAAGTTTCCCTAGGGTGCACTTCGTAAACTTTTATCCCACACGATACCAAAGCTTTTACAAGATCTGCAGAGGTCGTTTCTGGATTATTGAGCTTAATGGTATAGCAATTGTTTTCTGGGGGCGTTAAAAGTGATCCCCATTGCAAAAGGATTGGAATAACATTTAAGCCTTCTAAGGTGAGGTTCCATATATCCTTGAGAGATCCAGGCTGCGAAAGCTCAGATAATTGCCCACCGCGTAGCACTCCAATCCGATCGCAAAGAGTCTCTATTGTTTCGAGCTGGTGGGAGCTCAAAAGAATTGCCGATCCGCGTTTTTGTGAGGAGCGTACTAGTTTTGTAAATTGTGTGTAAGCCTCTATGTCAAGAGCAACGGTGGGCTCATCGAAAATAGCAACCTGTGGCCATCCAAGAAAAGCTCTGCAAACAGCGCATTGAACTTTTTGTCCTCGAGAGAATGTAGACACTTTTTGGGGACTTGTTACAATGTCGCATTCTGACCAAAATTCATCGAGATACATGTGGAGGTCATGGGTAGAAATGTGTTTTGCGGCAGCGTAAAATTGCATATTCTGGGCGAAGGTGAGATTTCCAAAAAAACCATCATGATCGAGCATCATTCCAAGCGTTTGATACATTGAAGCTGCATGATTCCAAGTATTTAAACCATTGATCGTAGCTATCCCGGTATCGGGTTTTAAAAGCCCGCACAGTATGCGTATGAGAGTTGTTTTTCCAGCGCCATTTAGGCCAACTAGTCCATACACAGATCCCGCTTCAATCGTCAACGAAACATTGGTAAGTACTCGAGTAGAAGAAAATGATCGGGAAACGCAGTGTGCATAAATGGGCGCAGATTCATTCATGCATTAAAAATGCGTTCTGCTTGGCTCAATTCCAAAATCTTTCTATTTAAAAAAAGATCTCGGAGACTCTTTTCTGCATTTTTGTCGTCGGAAAGTATTTTATATCAGCTGCTAAGTCGTTAGGCAGTGCAGTGTCACTTTTTTTGAGGAGTTTGCGTGCATCCAGATCTGTCTTTGGCAACCATCATGTCGCCAGCATTCTTTATGAATTTATTGTCTATTATCCTTATTGACATTGTATTGGCTGGCGATAACTCGGTAGTTATAGCCATGGCCGTACAATCGTTGCCAAAAGATAAAAAACTGAAAGGTATTTTCTTCGGATCTGCGGCAGCCGTTATTTTGCGGATAATTTTCACCTTTTTTGCAGCTCAATTATTGTGTGTTTCTTTTGTCAAATTGATTGGTGGCGTGCTCATACTTTGGATCGCTGTTAAACTTATGGCAGACAATGGGGGCACTCATGAGGCCCAGAAAAAGCCAGTGACAGTTCTTTCTGCAATTTGGCTGATCCTTGTCGCCGATATTACTATGTCACTGGATAATGTCCTTGCAGTTGCAGGGGCATCGCATGGGAATCTTTTTCTGTTAATTTTTGGTTTCGCACTTTCTATTCCGCTTGTAGTATTTGCCAGCACCCTTATTTCTAATCTCATGCAGAAATACCCGTTTATCATGTGGATTGGCGCAGCAATTCTTGGCAAGGTTGGCGCAGAAATGATTATTACAGATCCTATTATAATTTCCAAGATACTCGTCCCAGCGAATGTTGTTATCCACGATCATGGTACGATTGTTCCGGCACATTGGTTGACATGGGTATGTGAAATTCTAGGTGTTGTTGGCGTTATCGCTATTACTTATTTTCAGCAGAAAAAGGCAAAAAGCCTCACTACATGAAAGGGAGAGTATGAGTGACGTGAGAACGATAGATCGTTCAGAATATACAGCTCTTGTCAATAGCGGAGCATTGGTAATTGATGTGAGGACGCTGCAAGAATATTGTGGTATTCATATGCCTTTGGCAGTAAATATTCCCCACGAAAAAATCGCTGAGTGCATTAGGGAATATTGTACCGATCTGAATCGTACTATCGTTGTATATTGTCAAAGCGGAGGACGATCTCGATGTGCTGCTCAATCGTTAGCTCAAGCTGGCTACACAGCCGTGTGCGATGCCGGAGGAATTTCTTCTATTCTTCCACCAGTATAATGGATAATCAATGAAACTGATTGTTGCTCAAACCGCTGGGTTTTGCATGGGAGTCAAAAGGGCTGTTGATCTTGCCCTAGATGTCTCTCATGGAGCGGATCATACACCCCTGTATTCTTTGGGTCCGCTTATCCATAATGGCCAAACCATCGAAATGCTGCGTCAGCGAGGTGTTAACCCACTTGC
>JBBRUX010000034.1:0-44489 GCA_038247415.1 Chitinivibrionales bacterium
ACCCCTTCGGGTATTTCCAAGGGTCACAGAAAAAGACAAGAAAATTCAGGGGGGGGGGCTCCTCGGCAGGTACTCCGAAGCGTCGCCGGAATGAAGAAAGAACTTAAAGCCCTTAAATGCAGAGGCTATTTTAAGATCAAGAGCCGCGCCCCAAGACAGACCCGGTCGTCCTTGCTCGATTAAGCCAACATACGATGCCAGGGTGTCTTTTTTATAATAATAAATTCGACAAAAGTGTTGCCAAAATTTTATGTATGCATTATATTTGTTAGTGAGTATTAACTAACATCGGTGGGGGCTATGCCAGAATACACAAAAAGACAACTCCAGATTATCCATGTGGCGACCGAAATAATTGCAGCACAGAGCATACAGGATCTGACCATCGCTAATCTGGCTGAAAAAATAGGTATTTCGGAGCCGGGTATCTATCGCCATTTTCAGAACAAAATGGAGATACTCGAAGCAGTCCTCGGCTTTTTTGGAAGCGAAAATAAAAAGTTTTTTTCAGAAGTAATTGCCTCCAACACTGGGGCTATAGAGAAGATTGGTGCAATTTTTCATCATCATTTTGAAGTATTTACACGACAACCAGCACTTGCGGCAGTAATTTTTTCCGAAGGAATTTTTCAGAATGATAAACGCTTGGCAAAAAGTGTTCTCAATGTCATGGCCCAATCGCAGGAAACTTTTATAACAATACTAAACGGTTCCGATACTCTGCGTGATGATATCTCAAAGCAACATCTGGTATTAATTATCATGGGAACACTGCGTTTAATAGTAAACAAATGGCACTTGAGTAAGCATGGATTCGATTTGGTGCACGAAGGAAGTATGCTATGGGAATCGCTGAGAACAGTTATCACCAAAGCAACATGACTGGTGTAACAACATTTATCAATTCCAATTTAGTGCTGCATGTTTCGAAATGGATGCACAACTGGATGATGGCCTATGCAGTCGCATTACCGTGCATGATGTTGCTATCGCCACCACTAAGAAAAGCTATCGGTAAAGTTACCGCACAGTAAAAATGGTTGAAACCTTGGGTTCAGGAGCGCGTATGAAACCACATAAAATTCCCTTGTACGTACTTGTAATTGCAGCGCTTACGTTATCTGCGCATGCGCGACAATGGACACTTCAACAATGTATTGATACCGCACTTGTACATAATAAAAATTTGCAAATCAGTAGAAATAATGTTTTGCTGGGAAACCAAAAATATCAGGCTGCCATCGCCAATTTAATACCTAAAGTAACTGCTCATGCAGATTACCGCTACTACACCGACCAACCCTACCAGTTGATGCCAATGTCTGTTTTTGGCGGACCTCCGGGCAAATTTAAAGAAGCCCAGTTTGGTGTCCCGCATAACATCAATGCTAATATGCAAATAGCTATACCATTATATAATCCACAAACGTATGGCGCTATTCAAACGGCAGCAGTCGCATCGGAAATAACCGTCCTACAGAATAGGAAAACCGCTGAACAAGTCATTGTTGAAATAACGAACCTCTACTACAATTTACAAATACTACTGCACCAACTCGTTTTTATTGACAGTAACCTTGTGAACACGACAAAACTTTTAAAGAATATGCAATTACTTAAAGAACAGTTGATGGCAAAAGAAACCGATGTTAGCAAAGTTCTATTACAGATTGAACAGCTGACCACACAACGCGACATTGTCACAAACAAACACGAGCAGGTCTTGAATTTATTGAAATTAACGTTAGGAATATCCAGCGACCAAAGCATTCAAATTGAAGAAACAATCGGCTTCCAGAACAGTAATGAATATGTAAATTTACCATCAGTTGATATCCGGATTGCAGAAACCCAGAAACGACTATTGACAAGTGAGCTGAGTACCTTGAAATATTCCCGCTTACCGTCTCTTTCATTATATGGGTCATATGGTACCACCGGATTCGGCTACGACAAGGAACCAAATGAGTTTCTGGACTTTTATCCTGTTGGTTTTGTCGGTTTGCAACTATCATATCCGTTTTTTAATGGAACCGTTACCCATAGAAAAATCAATGAGAAGAAGCTTGAAATCAATATTAGCGAATTGCAAATAAGTGTGCTATCCGAACAACGCGCCATGCTGATAGAAAACGCAAAACAGCATAGAATCGTAGCTTTACAATCAATAGAAACCATACAGGCTCAAACCAAACTTGCACAAACCATTTACGATCAAACCGTTTTGCAGCAAAATCAAGGCGTTGCAAATTTAACTGATGTTCTCTTGTCTGATAATTCTCTAAGAGAAACACAGCAGGCATACATTTCGGCAGTCATTGACTATTTAACGGCAGATTTAGAGCTCAAAAAATTATCAGGAAACATTCCACAGGAAAGAATGGAAAAACAATGAACACGACACTCCATAAAACAAAAAGATTTATTCTGCCATTGATACTGATTCTTATAGTTGCCGTTGTCGCGATACGCCTTAAAACCAATAAAGCCAATGCGCAAAAAAAGGTGTATCACTACAATAAAGAACAAGCTCAGCTTGTGCGGGCCGATACCTTGAAGCTTGAAAATATTAACACAGAATATTCCTATTCGGGGATATTTGATCCGAACAAGGAAACCAGAGTCAGTGCCGAAGTGCAGGGAAAGATACATGCGGTGTATGTTGACGTTGGCAGCAGTGTAAATAAAAATCAGCCGATAATCCAATTGGATAATTCCGTGCTCAATTTACAATTGCAAGCAATAGAGGTGCAAATCGAAGGTCTGGACGCCGATGTAAACCGCTACACCGTTCTTGCAAATGCCGATGTAATTCAAGGTGTACAATTAGAAAAAGCGAGTCTGGGACTAAAAACCGCAAAAATCCAAAAAAGCACGATTCTGGAACAAATCAGTAAAACCACCATCAAGGCACCTTTCGGGGGAATTGTTACTGCAAAATTAAGTGAAGAAGGGGCATTCGCTGCACCAGGCGTTCCCTTAGTTCAAATTACCGATATCACCATGTTGAAATTTATCATAAACGTTCCCGAGGGCGATTTGAATGTATTCACCATCAAACAGATCTATCGTGTAACTGCCGATGTTTATCCCGACACGGCTCTTAATGGTACCTGTTCGATGATCGGTAGCAAAGGAAATGCAGCAAATAGTTTCCCCGTACAATTTACTGTAAAAAACACCGTAGGCTTGGATGTCAAGTCCGGAATGTTCGGGAAGGTGATGTTAAAAAAAGGAGAGTCCGAAAAACGTATTGTCATTTTGGCATCTTCACTTGTTGGCACAACGCAAAATCCGCAAGTATATCTGATTAAAAACAAACGTGCAGAGCTCCACTCCATTACGGTATTAAAGCGAATTGCCGACAAGGCCATTGTTTCCAGTGGATTAAATCAAGGAGATATACTGGTAAACAGCGGATTTATCAACCTCTACGATGGTGCAAACGTAGTGGTCAGTGAAAAGGGAATACAATGAATATTACCGAAATATCAATTAACAGGCCGTCACTTATAATCGTTCTTTTCAGTGTATTCATATTGTTGGGATACATTGGATATAAAAACTTGAGTTACGAACTGATGCCGGATTTTAATCAGCCGGTAGTCGTTATAAAAACTATGTATCCCGGCGCCGAACCCGGAGAAGTCGAAACATCTGTTTCGCGCAAAATTGAAGATGCTCTTTCTAACATGGAAGGAGTGGATTACCTTGTAACAAAATCATTACCCAGCGCATCAGTGATCATTGCAAACCTTAAATATGGAACCAATTTAGATAAAGCAATGCAGGATGCTCAGCGATATATAGACAATATCCGCAAAGATTTGCCGCCGGCAATTTTAAGCCCTGTTATGAGTAAAGTATCACCCAACGATCTGCCGATTATGTCTATCAGCGCAACAAGTAATTTGCCGGAAACAGAATTTTTGCAGAGAATGAAAGATGAGTATTTGCCGCAACTGCAGCAATTAAAAGGTGTGGCGGAAATAACAGTATTGGGTGGTAAAGAAAGAGAAATACAGGTTAAAGCCAACCAGGATAAACTAAAGCTATATAAACTTTCTATATATCAACTTGTTGAAGCCATCAACCGCTCCGGGTTAGATTTGCCTGTTGGCAAAGTTCAAAATGCTACCGAAAACAATGCGGTACGGTTAACCGCCAAATATACGACAATCGAGAATATAAAAAATGTCCAGGTTGCTATGCCGGTACCCGGTAGCCCCGTTTATGTTAAAGATATTGCAACCGTAACTGATGGTGTTAAAGAGATCACGTCGATAAGTCGTTATAATGGAAAAGAAGGAATCGGATTACTCCTGAAAAAACAAGGCGATGCAAATGCGGTAAGCGTTTCGCGGCTTGTTCGGGATAAAATTAAAGCAATCGAACGAAAAGACGCCGGTGCTGGTGTAAAATTTATCATTGCAGATGACAACACCGAAAACACTATAGCGGCGGTTGAGTCTGTAGTGTTTGATTTGATCTGGGCCGTGATACTGGTTTCTTTGGTAATGATGTTGTTTTTGCGGAGTATCAGGAATTCATTGATTGTATTGGTGGCTATTCCAACTTCCTTGATAACGGCATTTGGTGTCATGTGGATATTGGGGTATACCCTTAACCTTATGACATTACTGGCAATGTCGTTGATTATAGGTATTTTGGTAGACGATGCCACCGTTGTTTTAGAAAATATACAGCGTCATCTGGACAAAGGAAAAAATAAACGAACAGCGGCATTGGACGGCCGGATGGAAATCGGATACTCCGCAATGTCAATTACGTTGGTGGATGTGGTTGTTTTCCTGCCGATTTTATTTTTGCAGGTTTTTATAGCTGATTTACTCAAACAGTTTTCCGTCGTTATAATTACCGCGACGTTGACCAGCTTACTCGTCGGCTTTACTCTAACGCCTTGGCTGGCATCACGGATCGGCACTTCAAAAGAGTTACAACCTACAAATTTCTTTAATCGTTTTCTTCTGTGGTTTGAGCATCAATTAGAAACCTTTATAACCTGGTATGAAAAACAATTAAAATGGGTTCTCGACCATAAATTGATTTTTACCGGCATAGTACTGTTCTTATTTGTTTTAACCGCCTTCATGATGAAACAAGGCATTATTGGGTCGGAGATGATGGCAACCGGTGACCAGGGGAAATTTCGATTAAAAATTGAGTTTGATAAATCAACATCCATTCAACAGAACAATGTGGTGTCGCAAAATATAGAATATTATATACAGCAACAAGCAGTGGTGGCCTCTGTTTTCAGCAATATCGGCGGCCCCGGGACAGGCATAGGGAGTTTGGGGGTTGGCGCTGCAAACAAAACAGAATTTACCATTCAGTTAAAACCTGCAAAAGAACGCAATAAAAAACCCACCGAAAAATTCATGATCGCGCTGAGGGATTCCCTGTATCATAAATATCCAGGTATTAATTACTCAATTGCTGCGCTCGGCTTAATTCCTAAATCGGCACCTATTGAGATAACTTTAAGCGGAAGTCAGTTAGATTTGGTAATGAAATCAGGCCGGGATTTAATATCGGCACTTGAAAATATACCGGGTATCGACAATGCCCGTCTTTCCGTGGAAGAGGGTAGCCCTGAATATAAAGTAATACCCGATAAAGACAAAATGCAGCGCTTGGGTTTGACAACCGCGTATGTGGGCTTGAATCTCCGTACAGCCTTTGCAGGAAATGACGATGCAACATTAACCGAGCGGGAAACAGAATATCCCATAAGAATATGGATGGATGATTTTAACAGGAAAAACTTTGAGGACGTTAAAACATTGTGCATTGTTAACCCTTCCGGATTTCCAGTCTATGTTTCTCAGTTTGCGGAAGTTGTTCAGGACAATTCACCGTCTTTACTGGAAAGAAAAGACCGGCAACCGTCGGTAACTCTCACAGCAGACGCTCTTGGCAGACCTTCGGGCTCTGTAGCAAGCGATGTCGTAAAATATGTTAAGAAGCACCCGTTACCTGCTGGAATCCAAATGGCATGGGGCAGCGACAAAAAAAACCAGAACCAAAGCTTTGGGGCATTAGGGTTTGCGTTAATGATTTCGTTTTTATTGATCTACCTTGTTCTGGTTGCACTATACAATAATTTCATTTACCCGTTTGTGGTACTGTTTTCTATACCGGTTGCAGCAATCGGAGCATTTTTAGCATTGAATTTATCCTTCAACAATATAAGTTTGTTTGCGTTACTCGGCATGATCATGTTAATGGGTTTAGTGGCTAAAAATGCTATTCTGATCGTGGATTTTACCAACCAGCTCAAATCGCAGGGCATGCATTTTAGGGAGGCCCTGATAACAGCAGGTAAGGAACGCATGCGCCCTATTTTAATGACCACCTTCGCCATGGTTTTCGGCATGCTCCCGATAGCATTGGCAAAGGGGACTGCCAGCGAATGGAAAAACGGGCTGGCATGGGTTATTATCGGCGGACTGCTTTCATCCCTTGTCTTGACGGTATATTTAGTGCCTATGGTTTACTATGTAGTGGATAGTATTAAAGAAAAGTATAACAAAAAGTCCGGTAACTTGTCATAACAAGATTTAAATTAACAAAAAGGCAACAGCGATGAAATATTTTTACTATCCTTTAATTGCAATAGCATTACTTGTCCCGATTACGCTTGCTGCGGATGGAACAGGTTTTTCTATTACAGTGAAAGTACAGGGGCTTCGTAACTCTCAAGGAACAGTACTGTTTTCGTTATACAACAGGGAAGATGCATTTCCAGATGAAAAGTATAAAAAACAGCTTAAACAAATTACAGGAACTATTGTTGATAGTGCGTCGACCACAACTTTTAAAAACCTGCCAGCAGGGAAATATGCAGTTAATATTCTGCATGATGAAAACAATGACGGGAAAATTAAAAAAGGAAGAATCTTGCCAATAGAAGGGATAGGTTTCAGCAATTACCACTCCATTGGATTGTTCAATAGACCTACATTTGAAAAAGCATCTATTGATTTACAAAAAGATATGACCATCTCCGTTATTATATTGTATCTGTAAGCGTTTTAAAATGCGCATTTCAGACTCGAATCTCTTTATTTTCAGATATTTTCAATTAATCCGGTAACTGATTGCTCTTCAAAAACGATACCAATTTTGCCTATAATAATGTACATCTGCATGATATCAAGAAAGATCACGTATTAAAAATTATCAGCTTGTAATTTATTAAACCGTACTGATTTTACCGCAGAATATCCGCGTCTTCATGGCTCCGACGGCAAAACAGAAGAAGAAGGCACCCCCCCCCAAAAAAAAAGAAGAAAACGAAAATTAAAGAAGATGCGCCGCCAGAAAAACAAAAGAGAAATAACCAGAGAAGCGCGCGCGAAAAGTTGACATATGGTATCGTGCCTGGTTTGCATTCGCACACAACGTAAGGGATGCAATGGCTGGTTTGACGCTTTCGTTGGTGCCCACTCGCAAAGCCTCGGGCACCGTCATGTCGGCAATCAGCCCGCAGCACACGTTGGGCGCGGTCAGGTGCACGAGCGCTGTTTCTGGCGGCTGGTTGCGTGCTCTTGACTAATTTTTGCAAAAGTGATATTCTAAAATCTCGGGACCAAATGTGGGATTGCACTCAATTTTTAAGGAGTCTTTTATGAGAATAATTCGCAAGGTAGTGCTCATGGGATGCGCAAGTGCGTGTTTGATTGGATCTGCTCTGGCTCAAGATGGGCTATATGGATCGTTTATTGTGGGTCAAAAGCTTCTCAATACCGAAGGCCTCAATAAGGCAATTAAAGATGCTGGAGTGACCATAGCAGATTTCCCTTCCAATTATTGGTCGTTTGGTGGAGAAGGGCACGTGATCATTGCTGATCATTTTGTTCTTGGTGGTAAAGGAACTGCGATTTGGTGGGAACTTGAAATGGAAAATAATCCGAGTAATCCTGCTGATACACTGAGAAAATTGGCTAAAGTATCGGGAGGAATGGGAATCGGAAGTGTTGGGTATGCCATTGGCAATAAAACGTTAAGATTAATTCCTCAAGTAGGTGTTGGCGTTGCCCCCTTTGTGTTTCAGACAAAATCTGCCTTTGCGAATGATACTCAAAAAACATTTGAGAATATCATAAAAAACGGCGATAATATGGTCGTGCTTGCAAAGGGTGGACTTGTGCTTGATGCCTGTTTAGCTCTCGACTGGTATATGCCCATTATCAAAATGGTAAGCATTATTCCAGGGTTAGAAACTGGTCTTTTAATTCATGCTGAACTTGGCTATACTTATTCGCCGGCTAATATTTACTGGATGCGTGACACCGATCAATTGAATTCATATTATCCCGACATGAAATTTGATGGTATGTATATTCAAGCGGGTGTTGGAATAGGACTTTCTTCTGCTAAATAAGCGCGTTTAAATAGTAGTGCATAAAAAAGGCGCCATGTTGCATGGCGCCTTTTTTATATCTTTGTGCACGGGCGTACACGGATCAAGCATGTATTCGATCGTGTTGATATTTTCTTTCCGGTCCCATCCTCAAGCCTGATGGAATCGGGTATAACCCAATCAAACTTTCCCCGTGACCCTTTTAATTGCTCCATGCTCAACCCATAATTCTCTGTAATATTTGTAAAGTTCTTGCCATTGTCGGTTGATAGATCGATATAAATTTGCCTCATTTGAATCGTATCATTTTCCCATGAAAAGAAAACGGTATAACCAATTGAAAATATATTGACTTGGAGGCATAATGTTTCTTTTTTTAAAAAGTTGATAAATCACCTGTTGCGTAAAGTTACGATTCTGCCTTCGGATACCTGCGTTCCTGCGACAACTTTGTGAACTGAGCCCGTGACTCCGTTTTTGTAGATATGTATACATTGGTTACGTTTGGAAACAGAGGTGCCGGGCATTTGTATGAGTCGGCCGTTTATTGAATAGTACTGTCGCTTTTCGAGGGTTGCCGCAATGCGTGTATCCTTGAGGTTTGGTATTACCGACACGGCGCTTGGGAGCCGAATCTCAATGGTGGTGCCCGAGTTCATAAGATTGCATGAAACTGTATTTTATTCACCATTCAGGGTTGCGGTCACCGCATAATCCCCCATAAACCCCCGAACTTTATACGATCCACCGTTGGCCGAAATACCGCTCGCATTTGTCCACCAGTCTTTGGTGACAAGATCGATCCAAGCTTGTCCGTTTGGTTTGATTTCCCAGCTGCTGTCGAAGAGCGCGGTCATGAAATCCTTGAGGTAGGCAGCTTGATAGGCGCGATCGATGCTCTTGATGTCAAATTCGGTTGACTCAATAGAGAGGTTAAACCTTCCGAACCGATCAAGAACTGTCCATAATTTCTCGGCCCCGGTGGGTGTTTCGCCAAAGTGGCTTTGCATGCCAATTCCGCCAAGGGGAGCTTTATGTGCAATAAGGAATTGAATCGTGCTATCGTAATTATTCTGATGCGCCGGATCGTTACCAACGCCCGAGAGAATTGAGTAGTTGTTAATAAAAAGTTTCGGCCCTAAATCTGCCTGATGCGCGAGTTGAAACCAGCGAACCATTTCTTCTCGTCCTAGAATGTCCATGAGATCGTGATTTGCGTAAGCTTCGTTGACTCATGTTTTCCCACGGAGACCACTTGAGTTCATTCTCTATCACGACGCGGTTGAAGAGTTTTTTGATCCACGAGACATAGGTTCTATTATCGCTTGTATCATTATAATAACATAGGTGATTTTTTAGACGATGGCTACCGGTTTATGATGTCCTGAGAAATGGGGAACCGATCATCTCTGTGCAAGAAATGGAATAGCCAGTATTTTCGGTATACTCAATAGTAGTTTTGCTGCCAAGAAGTAACTGTTTTTATTGTAGCAGGTGCTTAGATCTATACCCTTGACCAGAGTCATGCACCGTAGAGCCCTTCGGTACCTTAGAGAATGGAAGAACCGGTCCACCCGCAAGCCTCTGGTTATTCGGGGGGCACGCCAGGTTGGAAAATCGTACCTTGTACGTCAATTCGCTCAACAGGAATACAAACACCTCCTCTACCGCCAGGAACTTTACCGTGAATCGGAACTGCACTACTGGGTGCGGGAGGCGTCTACATCCGGCGCAGAGGTTGACTTTGTAATATCGCAGGATCCGGCGCTACCTCCGAAAGTCAGGGATACGCATGGAAACTGGGTTTGATTGAAACTGCCATGGGTCACACAGTTCTTAATAGATCGATAGGCGGAAACACCACTGCCGACCTTATGGGACGCTTCCAGATAGACCTTGTTCCCACCAAACCGCGTTATGTCCTGATCGGCCTCTCTTTGGCAAACGAAGGCCTTACAGATCAGTCTAACGCTGCCGCGTGTCAGACCGTGTATGATCTCAGTATCTTAAAGGTATCAAGGATTTGGCAAAGAGGTGTCAGGATAGTGGTTACCAGCCCATTGTCGGTCTCTGTTATCCTAACAATGATTACACCGCACTCCATTACCTATATCTCAAGAAGATGAATGTCGCACTCAATGCAGAGGGTTTTTCGTCTGTTAATTTTCTTGGCGCATCAGACAACGGCAGTGGGCAGAGGGCAACTCTCTTGGCCAGTGTGTCTCAGGGCCGCAGCGACAAGGGTATGTTTGATGTGAGCGGAAAATACATGAAGGACTCTTTTCGGTCTACTGGTACTATGCTTGCGGTTGACAAGAGAACGGGAACAATGCGAGTTGTTCTGCGGCGCCCCTAGCGCTTGGGCGAAATCCATTGCTACATAAATCTAAAGCTGAGGTCACGAGGTGCGCACCTAACCCCAGTGCTCACACAGATGCGGTTAGTAATGGTTAAAACTGACAGCGTCCAATGCGAGCGGGCCGCAAGACTTCGGCATGTGCAAAACCACAACTACTGAATAAATCTTTTTCTGCTCGATTCAATCGGCGCTCGCTGCCCTTCCCGAGCCGATTTTCAAGAGAAAATACGTTGACAAAGCAACCGATCCTAAAGCAGCAATTCCAAGAACCGAGAAACTCTGCGTCCCATTCCACACCACAGTGCTCAGCGCTGAGGCGATCAACATGCAGGGGATCGTGACTGCTGATATTATTGACAAATATGTGGTTCGGTCGTGACTCGGTGACAGGGTGATGTTCATTGTGGAGCTTCCAATAAGATTGCATGAGCTTGACATCCCGTATAGGACAAATACCGCCAGAACCTGCCACTGCGCATGCGCAAGGATCGCTCCTAAACACGTGACAATGAACAACACGCGACCGATAAACATCGGGGCGATTCCCCCATTGCGGTTCCCGAAAAGACCTGCGATCACGTTTCCCCCAATTGCTCCTACCATTTGTGCACTAACCAGGAGGCCAAGAAACGATGCGCTCATGCCGGTGACCTGCAACGAATGAATTGACATGAATGGTATCATGATCATTGAGCCATTCATAAGAGCACTCGATAGAATGTAGTTTGACAATCGGCGATCATTTCTCACAAGACCAGGCACGCGCCTCAGATTCTCGACCAGTGACCTCGTTTCGACATTGGAAACGGGTAACTTCGGCTCGTAGATAAACGAGAAGGCAATTGCAGATCCGATTCCGAAACCGAAGGCAATCAGGTAGAGCATGCCAAACCCGCTGAGACCGGGGTTTTTGGCCAGCACCACGGCAACCACACCGCCTGCAAGGATTCCTAGAAGTGTGCTGATGGTGTAGCGGGCGGCCCACATTGACGAAAGACGATCATGGGGAACGGTCTTTGCTACAAGCCCTTGCCATGCTGAAAGGGTTGTTCCGTTGCAGAGGCCAGCAAGAAACTGGGCGCCAACCACCACAACGATTGCAAGGCCAGCTCCTTGAGGCGAAATAAGAAGCAGAATCAATCCCGCTATGAGGAACAGCAGACGGCCCAAGAGGGCGGTTCCAAGTACGAGAGGTTTGAATTGTTGAAGACGCTCGAGTTTGTGCGCGGTAAAAAGCGGTGGGATCATAATCCCTAGTGTAAAGAGAACTGGCGTCAGTGAAATGAGCCAAGTTGGCCCGCCCAAGGATTTGATAAGTGGTGGGGCAATGGTATCTGCTGCAATAAAAGCCATGCCTCCGCTCGCCAGCCCGCCTTCTATGCTGTGAGCCAGGTAGTTGCGCCAGAAATGACGCCGCATGGTCTCGTCAGTTGAAATTGTAGAGTCCGGTAGAGCTTGACTCATGCATCAAATGCCTTTCCCAAAAAGCTGCGCAACCCGCTTGCTGCGCCGATGATGGCGATGTTCGGCTTCTTTGACATCGTATTTCCTTTCAGAGGATCGTCCTTTTCATGATTTGTTTCATTGTTATAGAATCTACATTATTCACCACGGTGTTTGAACAATAGAAAAAAAATCCGGTATCAAATATATTGACATGAGGCGGTACCGTAACGGCATGAAGAATAATCTCCCCGGCCGTTTCGATTGAAACCCAATCGTTATGCTCTTCGCTATGGGGAGGCTTATCAATTCAAAATGCACTTACATGACGCTTTGTAAATCGGCTGCTGTCTCGAAGGGCAAGGAATTTTTCAGATAGGTGAGACTCTTTTTACGTTTCAGGCCGGGGATGTTGTGGTGATTGCAGGCAATGAACCGCATTTGGCACGGGGAGAGCGGAGTCGATGGATTTGGGCCTTTCTTGATCCTGTCAAGCTCTTTCGTCCTTTCGTTAAGGATGCTCTGTTACTCGACAGCAAAAGTTTGCAAGGGCCAGGATTCGAGAACCTATTTCGCGACGCAGAATGGGCTTTCTTGCGTTTCCATATGCAGCGTCTCGCACAGATAACCGAATCTTCCGAGGCTGCATCCCGGGACACCATCAGGGCACATTGCATTAGCATGTTCGCCGGAATTGAGAGTCGTCGCAGCTTGGATAAAAGTACCGTGTATAACATCACCGTAATTGCTGACAAGATGCAACGTTTGGCTCCGCCCCTTCGTTATATCCAGGATCATTATGCTCAGATTGTTGACATAACAGGTCTTGCCCGGGGTGCGCCATGAGACTGTCGGGGTTTCGTGCGCATTTCCGCGCCTGCATGGGACGCAATGTTTATCAGTATATTATGGCTTATCGCATTCACTCTTCCATGATAGACTTAAAAAAAGGCGATCAGAATGTGGCGTTTGTGGCGGACAGAAATGGATTTCCCACACTGTCGTGCTTTTTGCGGAAATTCAAGAAGGCAACGGGCGTCGCACCGCGGAGTTGGGCGACATTACAAACCGAATAACAAAGAGTTAATCGTTACTATGAGAGAATCAAAGAAAGTGTTGTTTGTGAATTGATATTCTAATCAAATAAAAAAGGCAAGCACGCATGGCTTGCCTTTTGATGTGCAATGAGTGTTAGTTTACCTACGTTCGAGCTGCAATGTTATGGTCGTGAGATCGCATACTTCTGTTGGCCCAAAATATTGGATTGGACCGGGATACAAATAAGCATCCTCAAGTGCCCAGGTAGCCCGATTGGTAGCAAAATAGGCAAATGGTTTTCCATCAAGTTCAACCAATGCTTTTTTGATAACGGGCTTATTTTTTCCGTGCCGACGTTCGAGGTTCATCATCATGGTAAGTGGAATACCGCTTGCAATCCATTTGTCGGCTGCTTGTATCGAATTTCGTATTGAAGAAATATAGCCAGTTTTTGAAGCTCCAACAAGTGCCGCAGCAGTAAACCCAAGCCCATAACAATAATCTGCATCGAAGTTGCTTGGAGCTGCGCACCGACCTTCGTAGCCAAAGAAATGAGCTTGACTACTAAACTTGCCCTTATAGGTCCCCTTGACTTTCCATTCGTGCAAGAGTTCGCCTACCATCTCGATAAGAAGCTTTTCGGTTTCGATACGTGATACCTGAACATTGCCATGGGGATCACGATCTGCAAGAAGTTGCATTTGTATAGAACGTGGAAGGCTCGAGAATGCGTGAGAGGATTCTGCATCGAGCTTAGTGTTGATAAACTGGAATTTATCATCATCGTGATGGAGTGTATCTAAAAAAGCAGCGTATTCGGCAAGGAGATCGTTGAGATCCCCGATAAGTTTTTTAATTTCAGGAATAAATTCGATAAGACCTTCAGGAATGAGAACGATACCAAAATCCTTATTGGCCTCTGCACGAGTTTTGACCACAGTAGCAAGTTCAACTACAATTTCTCGAAGAGTTTTCTTTTTTTCTGCGATTTCTTCTGAAATAATGGTGAAGTTTGGATGCGTCTGGAATGCACATTCAAGCGCAATATGTGAAGCGCTTCGACCCATAAGCTTGATAAAATGCCAATATTTTTTTGCAGAATTGGCATCGCGCTGAATATTTCCAATAAGTTCGGAATACACTTTTGTTGCGGTATCAAATCCAAATGATGTTTCAATCCACTCGTTTTTAAGGTCTCCATCGATTGTTTTCGGGCAACCAATGACTGCGACACCGCTTTTTTTCTGAGCGCAATATTCAGCAAGCATACATGCATTTGTATTTGAGTCGTCGCCACCAATCACGATAATTGCGATAATGCCAAGGCTTGTGCAATTTTTAATTACCACATCGAAATGCTCTTCGGTTTCAAGCTTTGTGCGTCCTGAACCTATAATATCGAATCCACCGGTGTTGCGGTAGGCATCGATAAAAGCGTCGTCAAATTTTACATATTTATTTTCGATAAGCCCAGAAGGCCCGCCCAAAAATCCGTAGAGTTCCGAGTTTACGTTGAGCTTTTTGATTCCATCATAAATGCCAGCAATTACGTTGTGACCCCCTGGCGCCTGTCCTCCTGATAGAATTACGCCTACTTTAACCGCGCTCGATACTGATCCCGCACCATCAAAGGTAATGACGGGAAGTCCGTAGGTATTAGGGAAAAGAGCCTTGATTTCTTCGCGATCTGCTACCGACTCTGTATTGGCGCCTAGATTTGCTTTTACCGACGAGCCAAATTGAATAAGCGACTTGGGAAGCTTTGGCTGATACGCAGCGCGTGCTTTTTGAAGCGGAGAGATGTTCTGAGACATAATAAATGCCCTTTTTGGATTAATGAAGGATGTGAATAATGGTGCCATCATACGGCAGCCATAAAAATAGTCCGTTTAAAAATACATTTGACCACAAAAAATGGGGGATTAAGCCTTTGGATTAAATAGGCATCAGCAATCCCCTTGTGATGAACTTGGTACGCTGAGGTATAGGATCAGACTTTAATTGCATGTGAGATGACAAGGTCGGCATGATCAAAAATAATTATGAAGACATGCAAATCGTTTTTTATCAATTAATCCCGATTCACGCTCAGGCATCCTAAGCCACCGTTTTCTATCTATAATTTGGGTCAGATGCTATTTTAAACCCTCATCGTCCTGTCGCCTTCCCGCATATCGGGCTGCCCCGACGCATACTTACTATTTAAGAAAAGAGCTGCTTTCATGCGCTATTCAATTCTTGGGAACACCGGGTTGCAAGCATCAGTCCTAGGTTTTGGTTGCATGCGGCTACCCATGAAAAACGGCCTTGTCAATCGCGAAAAATCCACTCCGTTGCTTCTTCGTGCGGTGGAGCTCGGTGTCAACTTTTTCGATACCGCTGTTTTCTACTGTAACTCCGACAGCCAGGCAGCAGTGGGCGATGCCATGCTTGGCATTCGCAATAAGGTTGTTTTGTCAACAAAGAACCATCTGCGTGCAAATCCGGTTGCCGAGTGGCGCACAGTGCTCGAAGATTCTCTTCGCCTGCTGCAAACCGATTACATCGACATCTATAATATTCATGGTCTTAACTGGAAAGATTTTGTGGAACATTTCGATCCTGCCAAAGGCGGCAAGGTTGCTGAGATGCTGCGTGCCCGAGAAGAGGGTCTGATCCGTCATGTAGCATTCAGTTTTCATGATACGCCAGAAAACCTTGTCAAATGCATTGACACTGGGTACTTCGAAAATGTTATTCTCCAGTATAACCTGCTAGATCAGGCAAACGCGCAGGCAATGCATCATGCACGGGAAAAGGGTCTTGGCGTTGTGGTAATGGGGCCAGTGGGGGGTGGGAAGCTTGGGCTGCCCAGCGAACGTATTAGCGAGCTGTGTGGGGGGGATACTCACTCCACACCTGAGGCTGCCTTGCGATTTGTATGGGGGCATCCTGCTGTCAATGTTGCGCTTTCGGGTATGGAGAACCTGGCGATGCTTGAGGAGAATGTCCGTATTGCCGATCAGACCGAACCTTTTTCTGCAAAGCAGCTCCAGGCACTCGATCGAATGGTCGAGGATCGAAAAAGCAAAAGCGGCCTCTATTGCTCGGGCTGTGGGTACTGCCTTCCTGTCTGTCCGCAGGATGTCAATATTCCCGAAAATCTCAATCTGCTGAACCGGCACCTTATATTTGGGCTTTCGAAGCTCTCTAAAGACGCCTACAACTATTTCGGTGGCAAGGCTGCCGATTGCATTGCCTGCGGAGCATGCGAACCAAAATGCCCCCAAAAGATTCATATCCGCGACCGGCTCAAAGAGACAGCACTTGCTCTTGACTCTCGGGCTGGATCGGTAGTAGTTAATGCAGCCATAACGTCTGTTGAGAACAATTGCTTTACAGCTTGTGTGGAAACGCAAAACTTTGGAGACAAGCCATATGATATTTCAGTTCGGATTGAGCCGGTTTCTGAACTTGATTCCTCTACGGTTACAAAGTTCTTTCCTGCGCTAGCACCCATGAAGCAGGGAAAACTGTCTTTTCAAGGCACCATTCCGGCCAATTGTGAAATTAATTACCAGGCCCACCTAGAATACAATGGCGCCAACCATGTGATAGAGGGGCCCTGCCGATCAATCCTTCTGAGTAAAGGACTTTCCGATACTTGGGAGAGTGGGCCATGGTTTCGCAAGGATGCCACGGCATCGGAATTCGAAGCGTTTCCCGCTCTGGCACCGCTGCATGGGTTTTTATTCAAACTCAGCTATGACGAATCGGGCTTGCTGCTTATGGTTGATGTGAGGGACGACTTTCTCTTTCCTAGCAAAGAGGAATCGCATAAGGGTCTGCTTATTGACAACCTTGAAATATTTCTTGATGGCCGCGGTCCCGACCGGATCGGACGCCGAAGCTATGAGCAGGGTGTGTGTCAACTTTTTCTCTACCCAGGAACTCCCGGAGAGTATCCAGCTTTTGTCAACTCACACCAAAAGGTCGACGTGCAAAAAATCCGGATCGAAGGAACCCCAGCACCTCAAGGCTACCGGATAAAAGCGTTTATCCCCTTTGATTTTTTCTGCACCGGTACAGGAATTCCAAAACAGATTGGTTTCGATATCGCAGCCGACACTGCCGATGCAGATGGAAACCGGATAGCGCACTATATTTACGCAGGAACATCGCAGAACTGGCAGGACGCCTCTGCATTCAAGGATATTTGGCTCGTGTAGCGAGGGTTCGCTTTGCTTGGGGAGTGAGCCAGTGTCTTCTCATCAGGAACGTGTGCTCTCCCAGTGCCACGGACTAAAAAAGGCAATTCGTATAACCTCTCCGTCAATAAAAATCGGCAGCCAAACATACGTCGATTCGCTCACATTTTCAATCTTCCATCGGTCCGCTACACCAATGATAATATCGGGCCGGTTTCTTGGTGAAAACACAGCACTGAATTGTGAATCGAACGAGGTATGCTTTGTATCGCTGCAACAAGGATCTCCCATCACCTTCCAGGGGCCATGGATCAGGTCTGCAACAGCATATTCCGATTGATTGGGGGAATAGCCCGTTGTGGCGGATGTAATCATGTAATAACGGCTTTTATACTTGAAAAAAGCAGGTGCCTCGCGCCCAAGAGGCGGGCCTGGTTGTGGAAAGTGGCACGAATAGTGACCAGTAACATTCAGGTAGTCATCGGTTAAATCTGCAATGACTATTTCTGTATGTGGCCGTTGAAAAATTACATATGCTTTTTGGTCGCGATCCTCGATGTAAAGATTAAAGTCTCCGCAGTGCATACTCAGAGGTTTGAATACATTGACAAGCTTAAAAGGTCCCGTAATCCGATCGGATGTGGCAATGCCCATAGAGCTATCATCCCAATTGGTTGGCGTATCATTGGTGCCTACAAGCTTCATCCACATAACATAGGTTCGGTTTTTTTTATTGTAAATAATATGTGGGCGGTCCATGATGCGCGTTGGATGCAGCGGATGCATTGGATCATTCTCGACAGGCGGTAAAATCAACCCTTCATTCTTCCAATTGTAGAGGTCGTAGGAGGAATACATCTTTACGCCAAAATGCCAGTGCTTAGACCCGGGTATCGTAGTCTCTTTGTTTTCTCCGTAGAAATAATAGTTGTCTTCGGCTACAAAAACCTTGCCGCCATGCGCGTGGATTGGCTTTCCATCGGTATCCAGCCATTCTTGTCCGGGCTTAAAATTCGTGTACGACATGCAATCCTCTTTCTAACGTGATAGAGCTTTTGTTTGTTCGAGCTTTCTGCTTGCTTGAAAAAGCACTTCAATTACGGATCGCTCTGGTGGGTGATGTAATCACAATAGCCTGCATCGAGGCTTTGCCTGCAGTCCCACTAGTCTGCTTGGTAAAAGCAGGAAGGATTTTTCCGTTAGTAGCAAAGAATAATGCCCCGCCTGCAGGTGCTTTTCCAGTAAAATTCAAAAGCATATTACCTTTTTGACCAAGTAGTTCAGGAGATCCATTAACAGAGTGCAATGCTTCCCGCAGGATGTTAGCAGAGCGATTGCGAATCATGAAAATACTAGATGTTCCCATAACCTGCTTGGTGTCATAGGTAGAGATCTTTATCATACAGGCATCACCCAGCGTGCTCATAGCTTTCGTACCACTATGCATTGAATCGGGGATTATCCAGTTATAATGTTTCTTTACACTAACGCTATCCACTCCATTGAGAGCTACGGGCAGAAAGATCCAGTCTTTTCCATTATTATTGCTAAACGACATCGTGTTTTTCGTTAGATGTATGCTTGTGTCGGGCATATCAAACTGGACTAAGACGGTATCGCCTACGAAGTGAACTGTGTTGGCTACTGGATACGAAAAAACAATGTCATTTTCTCCGGCAGCAGACTGATTCACAAGAATTGTCACACTGATGATATAAACTAATGTGAGCTGTTTGAAAAAACTAATATTCATACGCATAAAGATCCTCACTGTTGCTAGAGTGTTTTATTCTGAGTACTTGAGTATTCATGTTATCGTCCGCACGATACGACTACCTGGACGCGTCTGTCGCCTTGCGAAATAGATACAATGTAAACACCTGTCCCAAATCCACGTGTGTCAATAATATTTTTGCCTACTATGGTTTTTACAATACTTCCCTGAGAGTCAATGACATTGATTGAGACAGGCTCAATTCCGTTTGTTCCAACGATCACCTGAGAACCTCTTCGAACTACGGACAACCTTGGGAGCTGGGCTGTGTGGTTTTGCGCAAGAGCTCTTGTGGTGGTGCAAGGATTTCCATACGTTGTCCCATTGCAGATCCATCCATCACCGGTGTACTGCATATAGCGGGGGTCCGCGCCGACCATGATCGATTTTTCCTGCGTCTTGAAGTCAGCGGCAAATTTACCAATAAAGAACTTGGGGACCTTGATCAAACTGAGCTTCTGTACCGAAGCTGCTGATAGTCCCCACAAGGATGATCCGTTATCGTTCATCCATCCCTCATCACTCTGGTCATTGGGGTTGGCACAATAATTCTCAAAATTGTCTCCCATTGGGCATTGGGCGGTGAGGTACTGCACATGGTTGGTCCAGCGCGGTGCCATAAAGTCCATGACGGTTTCTTTATTCGGATTCGGCACGCCGGCAAGATTAATACTGAGATTGACGAACCAATTTGTGTTGTCCTGCAAGTCCGAGCCAAACATCATAATGCCCAGGTGGTCGTCTTCACAATGAAAAAAGCGATAGCTGTTGTCGGGAGCCAGGTTAGGCTGACAGCCGAACATGCCGTTATGGCGATCTAACAGGTTACCGGTGGCGATGTCGAGGATTTTGGTATCGGGCCATGGAAAGGCTGCCCCAAGTTTCTTTCCGTCGGCGGAGACGCTGATGCCCCCGACAATATAGGCGGCGCTGTTGATCTTCACTTTGGTCGCGGCGCCTGCAGTGCCATCGGCGTTGACCTTGAATCTCCAAATTGCGGTGCTTCCCTTGTCTGTGTTATCGGTAGCGAAAACATATTCATCGCCGTTCGCAGGGTCAATCCACCAGCAGTTTGCATAATAGTAGGCAGAGGTGGTTGTAGCGTCAAGCAGTACCTTCTTAACGGGTGTACTGGTCGTCAAATCTACGATGTAGCTCTTTTTATCCTCGGTAAAGGTCGCCCACTTGCCCGAGCGGGAGATACGGGGCTCGCCGGCGTTTTTCAGTCCCGTGGCCAGGGCGCGCTCCGTACCTTCGCGGGTATCCATGAGCATCAGCGACATTCCTTCGGCGACGGCTGCTGCCTTTGTTTTTGGCTGGTAGTTCTCGTTACACCATGCCCACCGAGGCCACACAAACTTGGCATGCGCGCCACCGAGGAAGGTGACGATCGAGTCGGTCTTGGGCGATGCTTGAAGGCTCTGCGGGATTAATGCTGCCGAAAAGGCACATGCAGCTGTAATGAGCAGGGCATTTCGTTTTAGACTTTTTGCTAGTGAGCCGACAGGATGTTTAGACATAACGTCTCCTTTAAGAAAATTGTTTTTATTTTGGATAACATGTTTAATGATAGAGCTAGACCTGACTTGGGTGCTCAAGAAACACTTTCACTGTGAAATAGGATACCAATAAAGAATTTCTTAAACCATTTTATATAACAGATTAGATGCTATTTGATATATATATTTATATTTCAAAGTTGGTGTCATGCTTGATTCAATAAGGAAATACTGATGTCACATTCTTCTGCGCATTCTATTAAGCGAGCCCAATCCTCGATCGAGAGGTTTATCGTAGAGAAAATGCTTCGCTCTGGAGACGAGCTTCCCCCTCTCAAGCAGCTTGCTGCACTAGCAGAAGTGTCTTACGTCACCATGTGGAAGGCGGCAACCAAGCTCAAAGAGGACGGATTGCTCGATGGATCATCCGGCCATCCATTCCGCGTGAAGGTTACCTCGAGCGAAAACGCGGAGGATGAAAAAAGCTTAACGAAAAGAGTCCCACGAGCCCCGTTTCAAATAACGGCTTGGCGCAGAACAGCTCATCGAATGCGTTTAGATATCCTCAACGGAGTTTACGCTACAGGAAGTCAACTGCCTTCATTGAAGGAACTACAAAAACGCTTCGCCGTTTCATGTTCACCTGTCAAAAAAGCGCTTGAATCTCTTTGCGACGCTGGTCTTCTACTTCCGCGAAAACGGGGGTTTGCTGTGCCAGCCTTCCCCTCGTCAAAAGTTCGTTCGCGCATTGTCCTTTTAACACATACATTTGATGATTTCACCATGTATCTCTCGCAGCATGACGAGGAGATTTTTAAGACTTTCGAACGTCATTGTCACCACGCGAACATCACCCTTGATGTGTTTTTGCTCTATTGGGGAGGTCTTGATTCCCCCAAAAAAAGTCGACATCTCATGCGTGAGCGCCGCACAGGCCATGTGTATGAACTCAGTCACCTAGACAAAATTGACGATCCGATAGTTTTAGGATTTGTGCTTGTAGTACCAGGTCTCTTTGGCGAGCTCGAGGAGAATCTGCTGCGCATTTTCTTCAAAGTAAATAAGCCGGTTGCTATCATCGACGAGTTGGGGACCAATACTCTGCCTGGCATATATGCGCGCTCTCGTCGTATCCAAACGTTTCCGGTTGCCGGTTCCGTGCGGTCCGCTCAAGCCGTCGGCCGGTATATACTAACATTAGGACACCGCAGCATTGCTTTCGTTTCTCCTTACCACCAATTTTCATGGTCGCGCAGCAGGCTCGAGGGGTTGTTTTCCTTATGTCAACCAACATCAGACCTGTTTACTGTGCGCTCCTTCGTAGCTGAAAATGACCCTATGAGCGGTCAAGCGCCTTCTAAATTCGTTGATTTTTATCGCTCATTTCGGACAACTATCGACCCAGCGCAGCAAGTGGAATACGATTCGCTCATGACCAATGTCCATGAAAAAACAGCACGACAAGCACAAACGCGTGGATCTGTACATACAATGATGGATCGAATGCTCATGGAAATTCAATCTGGCCTCATCACAGCTATTGTTGCGGTGAACGACCAGGTGGCAGGTATGATTTTAGGGTATCTTAAAACGCAAGGAATTGCTGTGCCTGCGCAGGTATCTGTGATATCCTTCGATGACTCAGCCAGCGCATTAAGTCTTAATTTAACAAGCTACAATTTTAACGCCAGCGCAGCGGCTACGGCCATGATGGGCTACATCCTTGGCGTTCGCCCATTTACAAGAGAAAACCCTGGTCACAGAGATGAAATTGAAGGATATATTGTTGAACGACAGACTTCTGCACGGCTTTCGCGTGATTAATCCTGGTGATCGGCAGCTGCGATCTGCAATGAGTGGTCGTGCTCCGCTAGCAACTACGGTTGTCAAGGCGAACTAACCGCTCGCTGGGATTGCCCAAGCCCCAGTATGCTTGGTAGCTGTTCAAAATGATGATCCGGTAAGCAAGTATGTGTGGCACACAGGGGGAAATCTCAAACGCGCCTTTTAAATTACTTCAGTATGCAATGCAACCACCACTGCCTCTCGCATGGTTCACACAATCACCATCTCTTCACCAATAGCAATACCAATTTCAAGTATGCTATCTCCCTGTAACTTAAATTTTTTTCCGCTGCACTCACCAATCCATGTTTCAAGGGGGAGTTTAATCGGAACATTTTCATCCACGCATGCGCGGATGGTTGCCTTCATCAGTACTCCATTGCTCCTTTGAATAGCAACCACAAATCCACCCCAGGTGCGCAATCCGTAATCTCTTCCCGAAGGACACTCGTGGCCAAGACGACGGTTAAGGGTAATTTTTGCTGCATCAAATTTTTTTTATCTCGCAAAGGAATCTTTCTGTTGCCCGGGCACACTCCATACAGATGGGAAATATGTCGATGCTCCGGTTCCATTTCATCTAAATCATCCTGCCACTCTTGTAGCTGTCCATGCTTTCCAACCTCATAACCGGGGAGCTTAGCAAGAATCGATTCCCAAATTTTCTCTGTGAAGCATCTATGCCAAGAACGACTCTTGCCTCGATGGCGCTATAAAGAAGTTCGCGAATCAGCAGATAATCCATTGTTGCACCAACGCAGAGACTCACCGGTTAGGCGCCACTGCACTCTTTGAGATCAAAAAGCGCCGTGCAGGAATGACCTTTCGTCCGCGCATATCATAACAGATCTCGCCGAATTCGTTAGCTCGAATTGACAATTGGTTTGTTGAATTAACAACAACCCGGAAACCATTGGGTGGGTGCAACCCCCGTGCCGGTAGAAATTATGGCTTGACACCCACACTTGAGCCTTTAATTCGGAACATAGTGCAACCGTGTGCAGGAATGTCTGGCGCTACAAGGCTATCATGTATTGTGCCTTTATCGGTATGCGTCCAGAGATCGCGAACCGTGGCGGTGCCTGATATAACAATATCACTCTATTTGGCTGTTATTGCTTTTGGGGTTGTTGAGAAATTTACCAGCAATACAGCTTTGTCGCCGTTCTTGAGGTTCTTTGACCAGACCTCGCATGAAGTTCCAACAATGGACTTTATCCTGCGCCCCTGATACCCAAGAAAGTCTTGGTCAACAGCAATGACCTCTGCATTAGTCAAGACTTCGAGCGACGAAGCCTTCAGATCACTAACATCGGTTCCAATGATCAAGGGCGCTGCGGAAAGGCACCAGAGGCTGAAGTGCGTCTTGTTCTCGTCATAAGTGAAGCCCCCCACATTGGGATCGGTCCAGCCGTCGGAGGTTGTGCGCCACATGTTCGCCACACCGGTCAAGGTTGTGGTTGCAATGTGATCGGACCAATGAGCAGAGTAGACAATCGGGCGTCCTGCGGCTGCCAAGGCATTGCTCATATTGACAAAAGTGGCATTTGAGGCTGGTGAATTATATGCATCCCACTTTATATAGTCGGCACCGGCTGCAACCCACTTTGTAACCCAGTCAGCTTCTGACGTTGTGCAATTGATATTGTTGCCCTACATGCCGAACTTGAATCCCTTTGCATGAAGCCAATCGCCTAGAGATTTATTGTTGGCATACGTACCGCCACCATCTTGATTCATATAAATGTAACCGGCTTTTTGCATTTTTTTTCCTTGAGTTTTGTATTTCTGGAGATCGAAGTATGCTAGTCAATATACCCGCACAGAATAGATTTTGAGGCTAATTAAAGTGCAAATTATGTATATTTGCTATAATTATATATCAGAAACAGATTCATATTAATCAAGAGCATGTATGGAACAATCTAAAAACCGAAGAAGACCAGCGCAATCCGTTGCAATGAAGTACCTCAGAGCCTACATCTGTACCAATACTCTAAAGCTTGGTGATCCGCTTCCGTCGACCCGGACTTTGGCTGCAATGGCAGATGTTTCCTATGTAACTCTTTGTCAGGCACTCCAAGAACTTGCTATCAGTGGGGAAGTGAGTTTTCAAGGAAAACGCCGATACTTAGTTGCGCGTGAGGGAATGAGTCTTCGCCTTGATTATCATAAACCCAGTGCAAGCACGAGCCCGTCAACACTTCGTCCATGGCAGCGGGTTGCGGATAGTATAATACTCGATATTGTCAATGGAGTTTTTAAGTCAGGTCGCGAGCTACCGCCTAAAAAAGAACTCGGGCACCGGTATTCTGTTTCGTACAGAACCCTCATGCTAGGCCTCAACAAACTCCTGCGTGAAAGTATCCTTTCGCAGCTTCCTAACGGTGGTTATGCCGTTGCGTCTTTGTCGCTCAATTCAAAGAAGTCTCGACTTGTCTGCTTTGTCCAGTCTATCGATTCGTATAGTATAGATTTCAGCCAGCACGACGAAGCGCTCTTTCGGGAGCTGGAGACTCAGTGTGAGCAGTCGAGAATAAAATTTGATGTGTATCTTGTATTTGCTGTTATGGAGATTTTAGACCATCGGCTACGGCACAAAGATACGGGTAAAATTATGGATACCGCTGATGTTGTTGCCGCCGATGACTTTTCAATTCTGGGCTATGCGTACTTTATCCCATGGGAGCCAGAGAAAGTCGACCGCAGAACTATCATTGCGCTCGAGGGACTAAAGAAGCCCATTGTTGTTATTGATGAGACAGGATTACTCTCGCTTCCCGCACCTCTAGAAAAATCGCGCTGGTTGCGGAAATTGACTGTGGCGACATCCCTAAAGCCCGCCCAGGACGTCGCTCGCTATTTGCTGCGGCTTGGTCACCGCACAATCGCCTTCTTCTCAGCCGATCACCAGTTTGTCTGGTCGCAACGAAGGCTCCAGGGTTTGCAGGAAGAGTATGCTAGTGTAAATGGATCTGTTGAAGTTTTTACCGAAGAGTCAGAGCCGTATCCTTTTACGAATACCCTTAAGCACTGTGGATTTGATTCCTTCGACAAATTTTATGCCCAGTGGCGAGAGACTCTGCAGGCTCCCTTTCAAACAGAAATAGATCGTGCAATTGAGCGATTGCGTATTGACACTCCGCAAAGCGCGCAACAGCGCTTGACGCTTGTGCCTATGCTTGAGGAGGCGATCAAACAGCCGGAGATTACCGCCTGGGTAATGGTCAATGATTTTCTTGCGTCAATAGCCAGAGATTTCCTGAAGGAAAAGAAGGTCAGGGTTCCCGCCGACCTATCACTGATCTCCTTTGACGATTCGCGCGAGGCTCTTCGCAACAACCTATCCAGCTACAACTTCAATCCTTCGGCTGTTGTTGCATCGCTTTTGGGGTTTGTGCTCAACCGTAAACCTTATTCGCAATCGGATGTCAATGTCGCAGGATTTATTGTTGATCGGGGAAGCATCGCAGTCGCGAGGAAATAATGGGTTGAGAACTATGCATATGGTCAAAAATAGCCTGCACACAAAGAAACTCTGCTGCAAAAAATTGCCATGGATGGAGATTCCATTGGGACCACAAACACTGCTATAGTTACTATTTCTGCGGGAATCCATACTATTTGTTTATCCAAAGATACTTGTGATACGTGTTTGTCAATGAAATTTGTGAGTGGTGATAATCCATCGCGGATGGTAACAATTTCTTGCCCTTAGAATAGTACAGATACGTTCAGTAAAGTTTCTTACGAGACCGAACAAAAATGTTGATTGTGGTGGGAAAATCTTCACCTTCGTTGTATTTTATAAATAACAATCAAATTAAAGGAGCTCACCATGTCCAGCACAGCCGAACTTATACGTGAAGCTGAATCTCTTCCCGTGGAAGAGCGGACTACTGTTGTTACTCAGCGCAGATTGGATGAGCTTCGCTCCGGCAGGATTAAGCCGATTCCCGGGGAATATGTTTTTAACAAAATAAGAGAACAATTCATCCCATGACCTTTCCTTTTTATCCTAAATGTAAATCTTGATCTGAATAATAGTTTTGTAAGGGATACATGGTTCAATATCCAACAGAAAACCTTTGATGCAGGAATCTTCTCATTTTTTGAATTTTTAGATTTATTTGGATTTGATTAGAATTCTATTTTTTTTAAAATGTATTTCTGTTAGTATCAGTGGGCTTTATTATTTTGATAATGCTAAACTTAGATATCGTTTATTGATCGAATAATTCATGGGGAGAAAGACTGCATGGCACAGAGCGCATTCAAGAAGAATATTCTTTGCATTGGAGCGGGTTATGTTGGCGGGCCAACCATGGCTATGATTGCAAGCAAATGCCCTACGTATAAAATTACCGTTGTTGATATCAATCAAAAGCGTATCGATGCCTGGAAAAGCGACGACTTGCCCATTTATGAGCCGGGCCTTTTGGAACTTGTAAAGAATGCTCGCACAAAGAATCTCTTCTTTTCTACTGCTATCGCTGAAGCAATCCACGAAGCAGACATCATTTTTGTTTCGGTAAATACTCCAACTAAATCTTTTGGCGAGGGAGCCGGACGTGCAGCCGATTTGCAATATTGGGAAAAAACTGCGCGCGATATTATTAAAGCTTCAGATTCAGATAAAATTGTGGTAGAAAAGAGCACCCTGCCTGTTCGTACTGCTCATGCCATGGAAAAAATCCTTAACGCCAATACCAAGGGAATTCATTTTGAGGTGATTTCTAATCCAGAGTTTCTTGCCGAAGGTACTGCCGTGGCCGATATGCAAAATCCAGATCGTGTGCTCATTGGATCTCACGAAACACCTTCAGGACTTCTTGCTCGTCAAGATATTGTTGCTATTTACGCGCATTGGGTGGCGGCCGAAAAAATTATTACAAGCAATGTGTGGAGTGCCGAGCTCTCTAAACTTACCGCAAATGCATTTTTAGCGCAGCGCATATCGTCAATAAATAGTATCTCTGCCCTATGCGAAAAAACAGAAGCTGATGTCAATGAAGTATCGCGAGCTATCGGACTCGATTCACGCATTGGTTCCCGATTTTTGCGAGCCAGTGTTGGTTTTGGTGGATCGTGCTTTAAAAAAGACATACTCAATCTGGTTTATATTTGTGAGCATTATGGTTTGCACGAAGTTGCCCGCTATTGGGAGAGTGTTGTAACAATCAATGAATATCAAGAATCTCGTTTTGTAAAAAATATGCTTGATGCAATGTTTAATACCGTTGCCGGCAAACGTATTGCACTCTTTGGCTTTGCGTTTAAAGCAGATACCGGAGATACCCGAGAGTCTCCTGCCATCACAATTGCTCAAAAACTTGTTGCAGAGCATGCAAATGTTATCGTCACCGATCCACAGGCGATACATAATGCCCGCAAAGATTTAGCCGATTGTGGTGATGGTGTTTCTTTTGTTGAAGACCCGTATGAAGCAGCTATGGGAGCTCATGCTATTGCAGTATGCACCGAATGGGACGAATATGCAACCCTCGATTACGCAAAGATTTTTGCCACCATGGAGCGGCCTGCGTTTGTATTTGATGGACGCAATATTTTAGATCATCAAAAACTTTTTGATATTGGGTTCTCGGTATATCCTATTGGTAAACCACCTCTGGTTCGCCGATAACCGACTAATTTGACACTTTAGGGTGACGGAAAGTATACTGGAATAAGGGTCTGATTATATTGATTGTTGTATTTTCTTTGCAAAGGGGTTTGTAGTATGAAAACGTTTCGCCTATCCCGCTGGCTCGGAATTGGCCTTGTTGGTTTGGCGCTTATGGCGCAAGGGTGCACACGTCATCCTAGTCAAGATGACGTAAGTAGGCTCGAAGAAAATCGTGCTGCTGCCGAAAGCGCCGAAAAAAAACTTGGCGAACTTAAGACCGAACGTGCACAATTGGAAACTACCTTGCAGGATAAGCAGGCAGAGCTTGCTAAAAATGAGCAAGAGCGCGATGAATTAAAGTCTAAAATGGGTAAATAATCAAAAGGATTTGACCACACTGTGTAATCGCGTTCCATTACCAAGGAGCAATTCATGATGTTTGCTAAACATTCAATTTTTTTAGTACTCGCTTTTTCGATGGCAGTATCGGCTGCAAAAATAGAGATGACCTACGAGCAGTATCAAACTGAGCTTTCGGCTGTCCAACAACGGGAAAAAACAGCGCGCGAAGAAATTGCTGTAGAACAATCTAAGATAGAAGCACTGCGTCAACAAATCAACGATCTTGAACAGCGCATTAGTGCAACCCAGCAAGAGAAATACGCAATTCTTGGCATCACTGAAGCAGATGTGATTGCAATAGAATCTGAACTTGCTTCTATTCGTGATCTCTTGCAAATACTTTCTTCCCTCTCCAACGAGGATCTTCTCAAACGCAAAAAAGATGTTGCAAGCGCCGAACAACGCCTGGGCGATGTCAAGAAAAAACCCGTTTCATTTTTATGGCGTGTTCGAGATCAGATCGCTCCCCTGGATCAGATGCTTGCCGATCTTAAATCGCGTTTGTCTAGTGCCGTCGCTTCTCCTGCATCATCGTCAACCTATCGCGTGGAAGATAATCCTACGCGTCGCGATTGTTTGTATCGTATTGCAGAAAAATCGGAAGTTTTTGGAGATCCTGCACAATGGCCCGCGTTGTATCGCGCGAACAAGGGATTGCTCGATAGATCCTATGATAGATTCGTTAAAAAGACGGGTTCGTCTAAATATTCCGCTGCATCGGATCTTTTGTTCCCAGGGCAGGAATTAGTAATTCCTCGATAACCGCTGCAGTTTTGCAAAGCAAAAAGGCCTTCCTCTGTAAAGAAGAAGGCCTTTTTTAATGGGATGCATTTGAATGAATCACATACCGATTTTAGTAGTTAGCATTTTCTCAGTACCCCCGACAGTTTTCCAACAACCCACACGTCCTGATCCGAAAAGACAATAATATCGCCATAAGCAGGATTCTCTGCGCGTAGGATTATGTGATCGTTGTGTCGTATGAATCTTTTAAGCGTCGCCTCTCCGTCGATAATGACAACGGCAATTTCGTTGTTGTCTACGGTAGGTTGTTGACGTACTATAACGATATCACCATCAAGAATACCAGCACCAATCATGCTATCGCCGCGTACCCGCAAGGTAAAGAGACTATCGTTGCCAAACATTGTCTTGTCTATAGAAATATAGCCTTCGATGTTTTCTTCGGCGGTTATGGGCATTCCGGCGGCAACTCTACCAATAAGAGGGATGCTGCGGCTTTCGACTGTTTCAACTGGTTCTTCCAAACCAATAACAACTTCAATTCCCCTAGATCGCCCTGGTATTCTGCGTAAATAGCCTTTTTGTTCGATAAGCTTTAAATGCTGGTTTGCACTATTGGGGCTTGAGCAACCAAGATAGGCTGATATTTCACGCACAGTGGGCGGCGAGCCTGCAGTTTTTTGTTGGTGAATGATATACGAAAGAACTTTTTTCTGATCGGGTGTTAGTGTTTTTATATTCATGAAACTCTCCAGGGTCTAGGGGTTATTCTCCAAAAAGTGTACGGTATTCCTGATTTGATTGTAATTGTGCAGTGTGTCGAATTGTGTCAACTTCATCGAAATGGTTTAAAAGGGTGTCGATGATTTTTCCATCGAGTGCTGCAGCATGCTGCATGGTTTTCAAAATAGAAACCACCTCAGATTTTTTCATGGCGCTTCGATATGGTCTGTCTTCTGCTAAAGCGGTAAAGACATCTGACACACACATAATACGTGAACCAAAGGGAATTGTCTCGCTTGTATGATGAAATGGATAGCCTTTTCCATCGAGACGTTCGTGATGAAATGTTCCCCATTGATTGATTGTTTCAAAATTGGGGATCGTATCTAAAATGCGAAATCCGTGATACGTATGACTGCGAATAACATTGAATTCGGTAGGGGTGAGCTTGCCTGTTTTTTCGAGAATTTCGGAGGGAATGGCTAGTTTGCCAAGGTCGTGTAGGTATCCTGCAATGCGCATGATCTTGCTCTCACGCGCAGAAAATCCACATAAATACGACAAATACGATGATGTTGCAGCAACCCCGCTGGAATGCGTTGCAGTAAAGGCACTACGAAAATCGATAATTTTTGCATACAGCATCGCAAGATCATTGAGTTGTGTCATGTCAAGAGATACCGTTTTAAGACGCGCAGATTGGCGCAAAATCCTAAAAATAGAGCCACTCGTTGCATCAAGCCAGAAATACTCACGTTCGGCTATTCTGAGAAAAGCATCTACTACTACAGGCGCGAATTGTGTGCCACTTTTTTCCTTAGCACGAGCAACAATGCCCGGCACCTGTCCCAGTATTTCTTCGTTTTTGTTGATACACACCGCAACTCGATCGGCGAGGTGGAGGATTAAACTTGAGAGCGGAACAGGGTTGCCATTACTTTCTTGTGTCAATGTATCAAAGCTGTCATGATGGTGCCGTATGGTAGGGGCCAAATGGGCAAGAGGGCCAAAAATGCTTATGAGACGTGCGCCATATTCGGCATGACGATCTTGAATATCGGTTTCGAAATTGAGTAAGTCAAGTCTTTGTGCAAGAGAAAGAGCCCCAATATCGTGGAGGGCGCCTGCAAGAATAATATCTTTCTGGTCATCAAGCGATTGACCAAGTTCCGCAGAAATCATGTAGGCAATATAGGCAACATGCTTATGATGGCTCATTAGCGATGGACTAATAAGATCTATCGCATCGGCAAGGCACACCACAAGATCAAAGAGAAAAATTTGGGGATCGCGAATCATACCTGTTCCTTCATTTATATTAGTTTAAATATACTGTACAGGCGAACAGTATTCAATAAAAACTTATTGTTCGTCGATTACAGTAGAATCTTCGGTGGTATCCCGCGGTGGGGGAAGATTTGTTATCAGTGTATAATCGGTGTCACGAAGTTGGCCACGAAGATAGAGATTTGTGGCAATCATTGAGAGCCGTTTGCTCATACAGAGGGTTTTTGAGGTTTTAGGAGAAAGCTTTTCGGGCATTGCCAATACAGCAGCCATACGGGCCGACTCGTACTGTGTCAATTTGCGGCTCGATTTACCAAAATAGAGTTGCGTTGCTGCCTCGCATCCAAAAATATCCGGGCCCCATTGCGCATAGTTGAGGTATAATTCAAGAATTCTTTTTTTGCCAAGAATCTGTTCCAATAAAACGGTGTAAAAAAGTTCTTGGTATTTACGCGAAAATGTCCGGTCGCTTTTTAAAAAGAGATTTTTAGCAAGCTGTTGAGTTATTGTGCTTGCGCCCCGCTTAATGCTATTATGAGACCGGTTATATTGCATCGCTTCGAGCATTGCTTCGAGGTCAAATCCCGGATGTGAATAAAAGCCATCGTCCTCAGCAGCAAGCACTGCAGAAAGAAGGCTTGGCGCAATAGAATCGATGGGGATAAAAATCTGCTTCTGTGCAAAGGGGAGATTGCGCAATTTTTTTGTCGCTTCATAGTTTTTCATGAAGGAAGTTTGCAATGGGTTGTGTGTCGAGAGTCCTTTTACCTGCTTGATAGGTGCATAAACAATGGTTCCTAAATAGCAGAGCCCTATGGTTGCGGCAAGGGAAAAAAGAATTGCATAAACAATAAAGGTGTTCCAGATTATTTTGAGAATCAGACGCAAGATTTTCATGCAGTAAGCCAATCAGGGTAGGGGTAGAGTTTGCACGGCATAGCATATCATAATGTTATGGGGATTTAAAAATTAAGTGATTGCAGGGGGAATTAAAAATAAATAAGAAACAGAAAAGTAATACGTAAGAATTTGGGCGTTCCAGCTTCGCTGTCGGGCCTCACCCCTTTGGGTGCCCGGAGGGGTGTGCCGTAGCGGCTCCCGACGGTGGCAACCGTGGCGCCCAGGGTTTAATGAAGAATTTTTTTAGAAGTTGGGCGTCCAAAATCAGATTTTAAATGTAGGGATTTTAGCATGATAAAAATAAAACCACTTTATGTAATTGCCGTACTACTGTATGCTGGAATATCTGGTGCGTTTGGGGGGCAAAAGATGGAAGCCGTAACGGTTACGCCCGCGTATGCCCAGCCCGATAAACAACTTCTCCCTTCGGGGTATTTTAATAAGAGTGAGAAGGTGGAGATCGATTCTTCCTTGGTTGATTCAATGGGAGTGGCTTGGATGCGCGCTCGAAATCAAAATTCTCTTGTTTGGATACTGGCTTCAACACTTCGCCCCGTTTCCACCGATACCTTAGAGGCAGCGCAAACAGGTACCGTTTCCCCTATTGATATGGCACGCCGCAATGAGGCACTCAAAGCGAATGCTTCGTGGCCACGGCGCATGAGAAAAGCAATTCATAATGGTCGCATTTGTCTGGATATGGATTCTGTACAACTTGTGGCATCGTGGGGGAAACCGCGTAGTATATCGCCGGCATTTGCCATAGGCTTAGGTAATCATAGTATTTGGTACTTTGGAGAAGCGGGAGATGTTCCCTTGGTTGTCTTTATATCTAATGGTCGGGTTATTGGGTGGTCAAGCAAATAGCATGAGCTACCCAAAAGGTACATTATAGGTGTTTACGGGTAAGATTTGGGAGATCGCCAATGGAAGTTGCCATAGCTAAAATGCTGTTAAAGTGTATATTTTCAATCATTTCACGCATTTCGATACTCGGAGAAAGAATAGCAAGCATTCCTTTGTTTTTTCGTAGGGGATCCAGGCACTGGATAATAACCGACAACGATTTTGTAAAGAGATAGGTTCGGGGAGTAAAAAGCAGCGCAATCAATAATGTTCCGGATGCAATTTTATCAAGAATGCACCGTCTAAGAGAGTCGAGATTTGTATTCATACCAATATCATACAGAACTTCAATGATAAGAAATCCTGACCCAGGGTCGGTATATACTCTATGCGAAAGCGTTTCGTTGGTGTCCATAGGTGGTAACCTCTGGTAAAATTTTTTTTTGGGTTTCAGGTATCCTTTGTGTTTTATCAATTCTCTTGAGTATATCGCTATGGCATCAAATTTTCTGTATTAAAATGAGGTGTTCGATGCTTAGGCGTGGTTTATTCCAAAAAAGAGAATGGGACAGTGTATTTTTAATCATTCTGAAATAGTTATTCTACAACCAATTAATCAGGCTGTTTGGAAATATGGGATCGTATAAATATACGGTGCTGCGATACCTTAAATATGGGTGGTTTGCTCTTTTTGCAGCGTACATCATTCCATTGTGTACCTTTGCAGCAACGCAAGATTCTGCTCATTCTGGATTTTCTCTGGTGCTCTCGGGTGGTGGAGCTCGTGGCTTGGCCCAAATTGGTGTACTCAAGGCCTTTGATGAAGCGCATATCAAGCCAGCACTTATTGTTGGTAATAGTATGGGCGCTCTTGTGGGTGCACTCTATGCAGCGGGCTTATCTGCCGACAGTATTGCAAAGCAAGTGTCTTGGAACGATTTCTACCTCAATGCGGCAAATCGTAACCAACTCTTTGTGAGCAGAAAAAATGAGGCTTCATCGTCTCTTTTTGAGGTTGTATTTGATAAAAATTTTGTTCCCGTTTTGCCAAAGGCTATTTCTAACGGTCAATCTTTTTTTGATCTCCTTGCTCCGCTTATGGCGCCCCCCATGTATCAGGCCCACGATGATTTTGATCGATTGAAAACACCTCTAAGAATTGTTACCACCGATATCGTAACCGGTAAAAAAGTGGTTTTTAAATCAGGGAATATAGCCTATGCATTGCGAGCTTCGTGTGGTGTGCCCTTCATGTTTGCGCCGGTGCCCTATGGCGAAATGCTGCTGGTTGATGGTGGGTTTGCCGAAAATTTGCCCGTTGCTACGGCACAAGAGATTTCTCACAGACCTGTTGTGGCTGTCAATGCATCGTCTCCCTTGTGGAAAAAAGACGATCTTGTAAATCCTCTCATGTTTGCCGATCAGCTCTTTGGGATTGCACTACACCCCAGAACCGATCAGATGCGCACCGATGCAGATATCCTTATCGAGCCAGATCTAGCCGGATTTCGTAACACCGATTTTACCATGACCGATTCTATTATCGAGCGGGGATATCAGGCCGGGCGCGCTGCTATCGACCGTATTCGGGAGGTATGTGGTATAGAAATAGTACCCCCCGATTCGACCGCCCGCCCTGTTCCGCGACTATCTATTGCCGGTGTTACTGTCTTGGAGCAGCGCCTTTTTGATTCGCTGTATAGTGCATATGCGCAGTCGCATACGGATATTTCTCCTCTTGCGTGTGTCGATTCTATCGGTAGCTCGTGGGCGCTTGCTTCGGGAAATGCTTTTCGAAGGGTAACCACCTGTCAGCACTATGGGGATTCGCTTGCGATAACTATCCAGGCGGGGAAAGTGCGCAGTATTCAAGTAACGGGCAATACAAAAACGAATTCGAGAGTTATCTTGAATGCTATTCCGGTAAATATCGGGGATACCTTGTCAAGAGATCTCATTGCCGCGGTAATTCGGGTGCTGTATGCGACCGATCTTTTTGAGACGGTTAATGTAAGTGTTGACGCAATGGATATTCTTCATATTTTCTTAAAAGAAAAGCTTTATCTTGGATGTCGCGGGGTACTGCGATACGATGAGTTTCATCTTCTCGAAGGTTATATAAAACCCTATTACGACAATTTGCTCGGGATGGGGCTTAATACATCGCTTCATTTACAATACGGACTAAAACGGGAGAAATATGCAGCAGAACTGAGTGCTAATCACGCATTATTTGGGATGGTAAATGGTTTTGCCAAAGCAAATGCCTATGTTTCCCGAGAGCATATTCGCGAAGTAATAGAGCCAACAGTGTCCGATACCGAAATTAGCTCACATTTTTTCTTGCAGGAACAAACGTTGCGCAAGGTTGGGGTTTTGGGAGTAACGGGGTTTGAGCTTGGCACAGTTTCCCAGCTTGAGGTTGGAATCAGGCTCGAACAATTCAAGGTCCATCAATCCGATCGGAATATTTTTAGTGACCCGCTCAGTTCTTTTAAAAATGGGATACGATATCTCTTTGTGAGGTTAACCATAGATGATCTCGATAGATTTCCCCTTCCTAGCAGAGGTCGCCGGTATTCGATGGTTCTGGGGGGAGCGCACGATGCACTTGGCGGTACAGAAAGCTTTCTTAAAACCTCTGGAACTTTTCTTCGTTTTATCCCGTTAGGTTTACGTCATACGATTTCATTGCGCAGCGTGGTGGCTTGGGCAAATCGACAGCTTCCCGATGTAGAACGCGTCTTCATGGGGGGCTTAATTCCTTTCGAGAAGTATCAGGATTTGGCAGTCTATAATTACGTTTCATTTATGGGATTACAGCCGCGAGCATTGCCGGGCGATGACGTGCTCTTGGGTGAAATTGCGTATCGCTATTCTTTTGCTAAAAATCTGGATTTAACCACTACGCTCGATTGGGGACAAGTTTGGGACTTTCAAGATTTCTCCTTCTCTAGAAGCAGTCTTGATGATATTATTAAAGCAGGTCCAATTGGTTTAGGGCTTAGTATTGCATATGGAAGCCCAATAGGTCCAATTCGTGGCGGATGGGGGAGAATTATCGGCAATACACGTGCCCTTTCGGCCAAGGGAATTTCTGACAATAATGTATTTTATTTATCCGTAGGTTACGATTTTTAAAAGGCTTAGAGAAATAGAGCATTCATGCGTATAGGTATTGCACTAAAAGTTTTTATTGGTTTTCTTATTATTATATCGCTCAATGCGACCTATGTCTTTTTTGCGTATCGGCTCTCGGCACTTAATAGCATTGCGCATATTCTTAAAAAGCAGGATCGTATTGCACAAAGTTTTTTGCGCGTTGGTACCCTCCACGAAAAACGTAAGAAAAACCTCCTGGTATATACCCAGTTGCATAAAGAGGAATCCTATGCAACTTTTATTGAGGTGTCAAGAACTATCGAACGCATATTCGATACCCTCAGTATCGAGCTTGACAGTATAGCTTCGCTCGATTCGGTTTCCAATGGGGGAGTTTACCACGAAAGCCCCATTCTTGAATCCCTTGTTGATCAAATGCGCAATGGTATAACCGTCGACAATAAAAACTATATCAATCTGGTGCCACAGCTAAGTATAAGCGAAAGTCCCGAAAACGCCCTGCAACCTACCATCATCCCTGTGGCAAAAGGTCGAACAGCCATCGAGATGGCCGATTCGGCATTTCGACAAAGCCTTTTGCGTATTAATGAAACCATAGACAAAGAGACTCAACAGCGCATTAAAGAGATCGAATCGCGCATTGGCGATGCCAATAAAACCATGACCATTGTTGTTGCAGGCACATCGCTTTTTGCCATTATATTCGCGCTTCTTTTTTCGGGCGCCATAACGCGTCAACTGCGTAAGCTCAAGCAATCTGCGCAATACATTGGAAAAGGCAATTTTTATTTTGACCCACGTGGATATGCCAAAGACGAAATCGGTGACCTCGCGACAGCGTTTTTTGATATGGCCCTCGATCTTAAAAAGGCACAGGAAGAACTTGTCAAAACTAAACGGCTGGCAGCAATAGGAGAGATTGTTGCATCGGTAAACCATGAAATTAATAATCCGCTCATGATCATTTCGGGGAATGCTCAATTTCTGGAAATGATGCTTACCGAGAACGCCCCCGAGGAATTGCGCGAGCGAATCCGTATTATCCTCGAAGAAACCGATCGCATCTCTCAGGTAACTAAGAAATTACGAGAAATCAGGACTCCTGTTGTTGAGGATTATACCTCAAGCGGAGAACAGATGATTAATCTTGATAAGTCAACCCGTGCATAAGTTTATGAAAAATTTTTTAAACGCGCTCATACCTTGTTTTCTTGTTATGGGATTGGTTGGGTGTGCAGGCCGTTTTGTAACAACAACCGATAAAGAACTCCAAACGGCAGACTCTCTTTTTTATACCGCAGGTAACTATACTCACGCACGTCTCAATTATTTAGGGCTCGTAACCTCACGCTATCGCGGAGAAACTGCCGAAAAAGCTCAGTTTATGTTGGGGTATGTTAATGTTTTCTACGATAACCCCTTTGCAGATCGGAGCGCTGCTGTTCGGGAATTTGAGGTTTACCAGTCGAAATACGCTTCGGGGAAACGAATCGACGAAGTGAATTCCTGGCTTGTTTTGTTGCACCAATTGCAGTCGTATCAAGATGGTTACGACTCTGCTAAATTGGTTCTTAAAAAATGCGAAGAGTCTACCTCTAATAGTTCTCGTACTTCAAGCCTCCTCACTAATGCCGTGCTTCGTTCCGAATTAGTTAATGACTCTTTGCTCAAACAAATCGAAATGTATAAAATGAAAGTTACCACTCTCGAAGATCTTATCCGGACTCTCTCAAAATGAAACACAAGCTTGTGTCTACAGTTCTGCCTCTACGATTGGATCTGCCCCCCCTCACTACAGTGGTTATTAAAATTGGAAGCCGAATCGTTGCAGAAGGCACTGTTGTGGCCTGTCAATCGCGTATGCGCACTCTGGTAGAAGATGTTGTTGCGCTCCGAAATAGTGGCATACGGGTTGTTGTGGTTTGCAGCGGTGCAATCGCACATGGTATGAAGGCTTTAGGCCTAGAAAAACGGCCAAAAAATATTCCTGACAAGCAAGCCTGTGCAGCAATTGGTCAATATCGGCTCATGGAGAGTTTTCAAACTCTGTTTGCACCGCAAAAAATTGCAGTGGGGCAGGTGTTACTTACCTGGGATGATCTTCGCGATAAGCAACGGTACCTTAATTTACGTAATACATTGTACACACTTCTCGATTATGGCGTTGTACCAATTATCAACGAAAATGATTCGGTAGGTGTAGAAGAAATTCGATTTGGCAATAACGACCTATTGGGCGCGCAAATAGCTTTGCTAGCTCAGGCCGATCTGTATGTCATGCTTACCGATGTCAATGGCCTCTACTCCGATAACCCAACAAGCAATAAAGGGGCGATACATTTTCCTGTTGTCGAAAAGCTCGATGCGCATGTTGTAGCTATGGCGAAGGCTAAGGGAAGTGAACTTTCGGTTGGCGGTATGGCAACTAAGCTTTCGGCAGCTGATCTTGTATGTAAAGCAGGCATGCCAGCGCTTATTGGGAATGGTTTTAGCACAAGGCTCTCTGCCATGATGAAAGACACTCTTTTATCGACTTTGTTTTTGCCGCGTACTGTTAAGATGAACTCTCGTGATCGATGGATTGCCTTTGCGGGAAAACCTCGCGGCATCTTGCATATAGATGGCGGAGCAACTAAAGCCCTTGTGGAAAAAGGCAAAAGTTTGCTTCCAGCGGGGATCCTTTCGGTAACGGGAACCTTTGGTGTTGGGGATATGGTATCCATGGTAGATCCCGACAATGTCGTACGCGGTTCTGGCCTTGTCAATTACACTGCCGATGATATCCGGCGCATAAAAGGTATGAGTACGCTTGCGGTTAAAACTATATTAGGAAATATACGTTCTTCAGATGAAGTGGTTCATCGAGACAATCTGGTTGTTCTTGGATAATTTATGGAGGGGTCATGGATAAAAGCAAGCTTAAAGAACAGGTCGATGTCATTCGGGAGGCATTTACCTATATAAACCACTTTAAAAATGATACTTTTGTCATTCACTTGGATAGCTCGCTCCTTGCACATTCTCTTTTTCCCCTGCTTATCAAAGATATTGTATTGCTTCATAAAATGGGTATTCGCATCGCACTGGTGCCGGGTGCCAAAATTCGGATCGATGAAGTTTTGTCAACGTATAAAATCTCTTGGAAAACGGTACAAGGTGTTCGGATTTCGTCTGAAGAGGCAATTCCGTTTATCAAAATGGCTGCTTTCGATGTGAGCAATACCATAATGACCATGCTTGCCGAAAATAATACCGATGCCATTGTAGGTAATTGGGTGCGAGCTCGGGGCATTGGGGTTCGCAATGGAATCGATTTTCAGAGTTCGGGAAGTGTCGACAAACTCAAAACAGAAATTATTCAAAATGTTCTTGAACAGAAAATGGTTCCCATTTTCCCAAACATTGGCTGGAATACAAATGGCAAGCCCTATAATATATCATCCACCGAATTAGCTTTTACTCTTGCGGCACAGCTACAGGCGGCAAAGCTCTTTTTTATTACCGACTGTGGTGGGATTAAAGCATCCGCTTTCAAGGTTCTTCCCGATGTCTATATTGCATCGGATGGTATTGTTTCGCAGCTCACCCTCGAAGAAGCGCAAAAAATCCTGCAATCCAATCCGCAGAAAGATTCTGGGCCATCGCTGCATCATCGCGAGCTTCTGTCCTTAGCGTATAGGGCGTGTAACGCCGGAGTGCAACGTGTACATATAGTAAATGGTCTTGTTGAGGGTATGGTGCTCAAGGAGATTTTCAGTAACCGCGGTCTTGGTACCATGGTGTATGCAAACCAGCACGACAATATTCGGCCCATGTCGTATGCAGATATTCCCGATGTTATTCGTATTATGCAACCGCTTATCGAGAGCGGTACCTTGGTTACCCGGAGTGCAGAGGATCTCGAAAAACAACTCAACGATTTTGTTGTGTATGATGTTGACGGAACTATTCACGGATGCGCTGCGTTACATCTTTTCAAGAATAATTCTGCAGAAATTGCAGGGGTGGCAGTAGATGATCTCTACGCAAGCCTTGGTATTGGCAGGAAAATGATTTCGTATTTTCTTGAGCGGGCGCACAAAGAAAAATTGGCATACGTATTCGTCCTTACAACACAAACAGCAGACTGGTTTGTAGGCTTGGGTTTTAAAGAATCCCAGAGTAGCGCATTGCCGCCTCAGCGAAGAAAAACGTATAATCCTGCAAGAAATTCTCAGGTGCTTGTGTACCGCGTTGGTTCTCGGCGCAAAATTACCCGCATCATTGCAGTTGATTAATTCGATAAAAACAAGCCGTACGTTGTGTGTAAACGCACATAAAAAAGGCCCCCTGCAATGCGTTGCAGGGGGCCTTTTTGTAGTCGCGTGGGATCTTGGTCTTTAAGATTTTAGCGATTGTATAAGCCCACCAGCCAAGAGGTATTTGCGTTCGCGTGGTGTAAAATCCAAATCGACCACAAATGAGGTTTGCTTGGTTGTATTCACAATAGTCGCTTGTGTTTCACTAGTAATAATAGATCTGATATTGTCAAGAACAAGGACGTCGTCCATGCCCAGTGTATCGTAATCGGCTGGATTTTTAAAGAGTGCCGGTACAATACCAAAATTGATAAGATTTGCTTTATGAATGCGCTCTATTGATTTAGCCAAGACAACCTTGACGCCAAGATACATGGGGCAGATTGCTGCGTGTTCACGCGATGACCCTTGCCCATAAGATTCCCCTGCCACGATAACAGATGGAATTCCTTTTGCTTTGAGATCTAATGCTTTAGCCGCAAATCCAGGTGCCGCTTTTTCAAATACAAAATCGGAATACTTGGTTATGTTGGATCGATATTTAAGACGGCTACCAGCGGGCATAATATGATCGGTGGTTATTTTGTCTCCCAGTACTACAGCAATAGTAGCTTGCACCGATTGTGGAAGCGGTGTGTTTGTGGGTGGAGCTCCAATATTGGGTCCGCGTACAAGCTCAATGGATTCTGGATTCTGTGAGGGAAGAAGAATCATCGAATCATCTGGTTTAAAGCTGTTGGGCATGGCGATATCGGGATACGGGAAGTCTTTAAAATATTCCCGTGGGTCAACAATTTCTCCCGCAAGTGCCGATGCCACTGCTGTTTCGGGAGAAACGATATACACCTGTGCCGAGTCTGTTCCGCTTCTGCCAAGAAAGTTGCGGTTATTAGTACGCAAAGACACCCCGTTAGTTTTAGGCGCCATGGAATTGCCAATGCAAAATCCACATGCACTTTCCAGAATGCGAGCGCCGCCTTCAACAATATCTGCAAATCCGCCATTGCGCGAAATGAGCGATAACACCTGGTGTGATCCTGGGGCCACGCCAAACGATACACCCGGGGCAACTCGTTTGCCAGCAAGCGCCGTTGCCACTACCATGAGATCGCGATACGAAGAATTTGTGCAGGAGCCTACAATCACCTGGTCAACCTTGGTGCCTGCAAGTTCCTTGACTGTTTTGATGTTGCCAGGGCTATGAGGGCACGCCATCAGTGGCTCTAATGTGTCAAGATCTATGGTGATGGTTCTATCGTAGGTGGCATCGGGATCGGCACTCAATGGTTTGTAACATTCCATTCTACCTTGTGCTGCCAAAAAGGCCTTAGTTTGTTCGTCGGAAGGAAATATGGAGGTTGTAGCGCCTGTTTCAGCGCCCATATTTGTAATGGTAGAGCGTTGGGGTACCGATAGCGATGCAATGCCCGGTCCGCTATATTCCAAAATGCAACCCACATTACCTTTGGTAGAAATAATTTCCAGCACCTTGAGTATAATATCTTTAGCTGCTACCCAGGGCCTGAGAGTTCCTAGTAATTGTATGTTAATAATAGTAGGGTAATTGATATAAAATGCGCCGCCACCCATTGCTACGGCAACATCGAGGCCGCCTGCTCCAATGGCGATCATACCAATGCCCCCGCCAGTTGGCGTATGCGAATCGGAACCAACGAGGGTTTTGCCAGGTTGACCAAATCGTTCGAGATGAACTTGATGACAAATACCATTGCCTGCCTTGGAATACAGAATGCCAAATTTTTGGGCGATCGATTCCAGATAGGCATGATCATCCGAATTTTCGAAACCTTCCTGAATGGTATTATGATCGACATACGACACTGATAACTCGGTTTTGACCCGATCAAATCCGAGTGCCTCAAACTGCAAGTATGCCATGGTTCCCGTAGCATCTTGCGTGAGGGTTTGATCGATTTTTATGCCAACTTCAGAACCTCGCAAAGAGGCGCCATCTACAATATGGCTATCAAGAATTTTTTGAACAAGATTTTTTCCCATATATTCCTTCTTTCATAAAACATTTCAAAAGTAGTATATTCGAAAAATAAATCAGGACATGCATTACGTGGATACTTGAACCAATGAAAACGTGGGATTTTATCGAGGAAGATCCATTGAATCCGAAAAAAGGGATACTTCGTTAAAAATAGGCGCTACAAGCTGATCTTTTTGCTCTGGGGTGAGGGTAATGACACGAGCATGATCTTCTTGAAAGCGCATATGCCGATTCCATTGACAAAAGCCATATTCTTGCAGAAGCGAGTCTGTATAAGAAATAATAATCCTATCGTGCTCTATGGTTGGGTATTCTTTAAGCGTGCTTATGGGCGGATTGTAAACAAAAAGAATACTCGAGGGAAGGTTCCAGCGCATGGCAAGGAAGTAGGAAAAGGTTCGATGAGTTGGGTATCCCAGCGATTCGGCTGTTTGTTCAAACGAGAGTCGTAACGATCGCGACATCGAGTAGATATCGTAAAAAATATCGGGAAAATGTTGACGCATGATCAAAATGCCAAGATCCCGCATGAGGGCTGCTAGATAGGTGTTTTCGGGGTCGGATACTCCTTGACTTAGCGCTACTGATTTGGCAATGAGCGCTCCGGCATACGAATGTTTCCAGAAGGTTGTATCGCTAAATTGTGTTGCATTGGTGTTGCTTTTAAAGAGACCTATGAGTTCTATTGCAGAAACAAGATTGCACACAGTTGTCAATCCAAGGTGCAAAGCTGCTTGGGGTAAATTAGTAAGAGTATTTCCTCGGCTAAAGTGAGCGCTATTAGCCAGTTTTAAAATAGCAAGGCACACCGCAGGATTGGGACGCAGGCATTCTATAATGTCATTGATGGAGATTGTGGGATCTTTGGCCAGAGAAAAGAGTTTGAGCGAAAGCTCAGGAGCTGCACCGATATGCTCGATAGCTGCAAGACGGGACATGATTTTGCTGGATTCGGTAGGCGTCACAAAAAACCTTTCTGTAGAAATTGCCTGTATTAGTATATCACAGAAAGCGCGGGGCTACGAGGGAAAAATGAGGTAGCGCTCATGGAGAATAACGTTTCACGCACTGCCGAAGTTGCCGCATTGGCGACATGACGGTGCCCGATGGAGGCTGTTTTTATTTATCCAGTCCCTCAAGTATCCTTACTTCCGAAGTCCACGGATGGACAAGTGCCGCGAAGACCAAGGAGGGTCGGGAGCGGGCCTTCACGGTCTTCTGCCGTTCCATGGCGATAGCCACCGGCCTCGCTTGCGGCATCCTTGCCTCGTTCGGCTTGCCGTTCGGCAAAATCGAGATACCCCGATACAATTAGTTCCAGCGAACGAAGTTCTTTTTCACTTAAATAATTTTTTGCAACAACAGCATCTTTCAGGTACGGACGACTACCGGTAAACGACATCAGCCCCATAAATTCTTTTTCGGCATCGGCCCGATTGTAAATAACTTCCGCTGCGGTTTGTCCGTGTACTGCATTGAGTTTGTTTGTGTTTTTCCTTCAATAGCACCATGTTGAGTGGTTAGTCGGAAATCCCGAACAACCACTTTCTCCTCTAATTCACCCTCTACAAAAATATATTTTATATGTTCACTGATTGTTGATTTTGCTTTTTCGAATAACCCGGACATTTGATCCTGTGTAAGCCAAACCGTATCTTCTTCAATACGAACATCTACCGATATTTTTTCGTCTTCGGTTTTAAATAAAATAAAGGATGATTGGTTGTTGTTCATTCTATTCTTTAAGTTTTTTATTTTCTTTTTTAGGTGGTAAAAAGTTCTCATTGTTTACTACTTCTTTACCTGTTTTTTGTTCCAAAGCCAAACGGGCATCTTTGGCAATTTTATCACCTTTTTTACCGGCAACTGCATTTTGCTCAATACCTTTTGCATTGTCTGTTTCGGCAATTTGGCGGGTTGATAACTCCGCAAGTGCAGTAAAAATAAGTTCGGCTTCGCTCATGTGGTCGCGTAGGTTTTGCGATTTTA
>JBBRUX010000035.1:0-41244 GCA_038247415.1 Chitinivibrionales bacterium
ATTAGAAATGAAAATTTTAATCGTTGAGTTACAACGGAACGGTATATGGGAGATCTGTTGCGCGATGCGATTGCGGTTTTGTCAGGTGCAACGGCAGGGGAGACGGATCGGGGAGGTTTACGCGCAGGAGGTTGACGGGAAGAGCCAGCTAACCGAGGGCGACAGTGCACAATGAGAGCGGATGCAAAGAGGGCTTCTTCATGCGCCCGACCAGCCCTCGAGAAATCAAACTTCCTATCAGCAAACCGTTTTAAAACACTGGTCGTCTCTTGAATGATGTTAAATAAATAATTGGCCTCCGTCCCTAATCTCATTAATCCTGTAATCTGCTAATCTGTGCACGATCAAAGCATTTAGAAAAGCATTCGGCATTTATAAAAACGGGAAAGGTTCGGTTCAGTTTCCTATTGATAAACCACCACCACTTCCGCAATTGTCTTTGGGAAATGTGAGTTTCTTAAAAATCAACCCATGTTTACTAATTAGTTTTCGTAGTAACAGGTATTGAATTCCGGTTAGAACCGAAGCTCTTAACAGGCGCTATCGTCAATCCAATGACCCCTTTTGCATACAAATTGCGCGAACTTACTGAAGCAGTACAAACCGGATAGAATACGATATCCACACAGCAACAGGTTCTTTGCCCCGCAAGGCAGGACTAAAGACCCATTTACGAAAAGCCTCGATTGCTCGTTCTTTTGTACCATAGCCAAGATCATTCAAAATGCGTACATCTTTAACTCTGCCATCACTATCGATTAAAAGCTCCGCTTTGACAACGCCGCTCACCGCAGCGTCGATCATTTCTTTGGTATATTCGGGTTTAACCGTAGTTATAATACTGGGGGCATTTGTTACGGTAGTAACTGCAACAAGAGTTCCCTTAAGTTCTTTGGCGGTTGCAGTCGTTGTATCTACCGGTGCATTAAGGGTATTCCCATATTTGCCAATAATAGCATCGGATACTGCCCCACCAGCCCCAAAACCCGTAGAAAAAACCCTTCGAACACCATAGACTCGCCGTACTACAGGGGCATTTCCCTTTGGCTGTTCTGCCGTAGGGTCGTCTAATTTTTGTCCAAGAACAGGATTATGCGTAAGATCGATAGGAGCATCGGATATTTTTTCTGGAACTGCTTGAGGTACCGGTTCCTTTTTGACAATTGGCTTGGGGGGCGAAGGCTTTGGCATAAGTGCTGCCATATCGAATTTGGTGGTAATCTCTCGAAGCTTTGCAGAGGCAATTGGAATAAGAGACTTTTTGACAGTTTGGAAATACAGGCCAGCGCCAAGCGTTACAGCCAGAGAACACACTAAAATTATGCCAAACATCGGGTCTTCGCCTCTGCGATTTGATGGCATAGATGGTATTTTTGGTAATGTGTTCATACGATTAATCCTCGATTACCAATACCGAATAATCGGTAAACCCGGCTTTACTGCAAGAAAAGAGCACTTTTTTAACAATTAAAAATTCAACAGACCGATCACACTGAATAATTATTTTTAACGAACGCCCAGTATCGGTTTGAGCCGCTCGCATCTGCGCACAGTACTCGAGCACCCCTGGAATTTCCTGCGTTTTCTGTGTCGCAATATCCGATTGTGTAGCAAGCACGCGGCCTTCTGCAACAACTGCATTGGACGTTATTTCTAGTGAAGGCGCTACAGTAGGTTGTAAACGTGACTGGGAGATAGGCAGGGTAAGATCCGACGAGGGCGTTATGAGCGTGCCTTCGGCAGAAAAACTTTGGATAAGAAAAACAAGTAACAATGTTAAGATGTCTATGAGTGATGTCATTTGCGGACGAAACGAATCGGAAAGATCTCCCGCTGCCGAAAGCCCCTTAATACCGCGCGTTAAATATGACATGGGCAGAATCTTTCTACAAGAAATAAAGTGCCGCTCATATAGTTATTCCCCTACTGCAATAGCGAGAGATTTCGTTTCGAACACGATTGACAAGTCGCGGACTAACCGAAAACGAAGTTATTCCGATATCGCATAATTTTGCGGCAGCATCGGGGCGCCCAGCCATTTCGCCACATATCGAAAGAGGCTTTTTATGTTGTTTGGCACTGTTCGCTAAATCCTGCAACACCTTCCACAAAATGGGATGATCGGGATTGTAGTCTTGCGATACCAGATCGTTGTTGCGATCGACTGCAAATATATACTGTATAAGATCGTTGCTTCCAATTGAGGCAAAATCGATTGACTTGAAAATAGCATCTGCATCCAGACATGCGCTGGGGACTTCAAACATTGCTCCAATTCGAACATTTTCCGATCGCACATTCTCGGTTGCCATAATTGCCCGTACAAATGCGAGTAATTCCTGCATCTGTTTACTATCTATAACCATGGGAAACAGAATGCGCACAATGTGCTCATTAGTTTGACGCAACAGAGCTCGTATCTGCGTTTCGAAAATATCTGGACTGCCTAAAAGAAACCGTGCGCCACGCCATCCAAGATAAGGATTTGTCTCCTTTTCGATGCGTAAAAAAGGAAGTTCTTTATCGCCACCAACGTCAAGCATGCGAAAGGTGACTGGTTTATGCTTCATGATCGATAGAACATCCCGATACATTGCAGACTGTTCTTCGAGCGTAAGACGCCGCTGGGCACGCATAAAAAGAATTTCGGTTCGAAATAATCCGATACCGTCTGCATGCGTAAAGGCAGCTTGATGAGCATCTTCAACAAGACTTGCATTTGCCAAAACTTCCATGCCCGCAGGAGTTTCGAGGTAACAGATATTTTCTGATATTTGTGGTTCTTTAGGGATTGCAGCTGCAACAATTTCAGCATCCGGGTTTAAAAGCACCATACCGGCATCACCATCAACCAGTATGCGCGTACCACACTGCACCTGTGAATATACCCCGCGTACGCCACTTACCGCGGGAATACCCATTGACCGTGCAATAATTGCAGCATGCGAAGTTATACCCCCACGTTCGGTGACAATTCCCAAAAGCGACTCAAGCTTCATGTGAACCATCATTTCGGCAGTGAGCTCTTCGGCAACAATAATTCGATCTTTTCCTCTCGAGCAATCATGCTGACCTTGACATATAAAGCCAGGCCGTGTATTATATAATTTATCGAGTAATCTTCGGCGCATTTCTCCAATATCGGTGGAGCGCTCGCGAAAATATTCATTGTCAAGTTTCGCAAACTTCTCTTCGTAGCCATCAAACACCCTATCGAGGATGTACTCGAGGTTTTTCTTTTCGGTGCGAACCCCAAGTGTTATTGCAGCAATAATTGCGGGGTCGTTAAGGATATGTTTTTGTGCGGTAAAAATGCTTCCTTCAGCCTCGCCAACATGCTCAGAAACTTCTAGTACTATGCGATCGAGGTCTTGAGAACATTCCTTAAGTGCCACATCGAGGCGTGCAATCTCTTCTGCAACCTCAGTGTCATTGACAAGATCGTGTGGCACCACAGCTTGGTGATGGTTTGAAGCGTACAAACACACGTGCCCAAACGACTTGCCAGAATTTATAGCAAGACCCATGAATTTGTTAGGAAGAGAAACCTTGGGGTAGAGCGAGATTTCCATGCGTACCTTTTCGAAGAGAGACCATGCCATAGCGACACAACGAAAAATCGTATTTTACTGGATCGGCTTTATCAAAACATGCATACACCTGCGTCAATTCACATGCATGAGCCCACGTCGCACTCGTATGCGTAAGAAGACCAATGCGTTCTGCCTGAGCGCACACGTGAGCATCCATGGGTGCAATGAGTATTGTGGGATCGAGATTGCTCCACACGCCCAGATCGATGCCATCATCTGGCCGAACCATCCATCTAAAATACATATTGAGCCGTTTGCATGCGCTTTTTGCAAAGGGTGATGGAAAAAAAAACTCAAAAGATTTTTTTCGACTGCCATGAATTAAGGCTGCAATGTTCCGAAATGTTTCACAAAAGTGCGCCATAGCAGTGGCCATATTGTTATGAGAGTGCCAACACTGCGTGAAAAAGGCACCTATCGACCCATGAAGCCTCAGCACCTTTTTGATAGCTACACACAGGAGTGCGATGTCTTCATCGTCGTTAAAGCGGTGGTAAAAACCCATAAATCGTTTTTTAAATGCAGCGTGCGTCTCATGTTGAATTACCGATCCAACCTGCCCATCGCATGCAGCAACGATCCGATCGACGATGGCGATAATGCTCTCGACCCGGCCATACGAAAGCACCGCAGCAATAAGCCCAACAATCTCTTGCTCATGTTGGGTGGTTTGTTTGCGCACGCAGATAAGTGGGTCGAGACCAAGATACGCGACCGAATGAAAGGTGCGATATATTTCCTCGAGCGAAATTGGCGTAGCCTCGCGATCTTTAGGTGCAGATCGAGCGATATTTTTCAAAATCGAGCCACCCAGTAAAGGAATTGAGACATGGGCATTCTCCCTTTTTGTATAGATACTGTGCTGGCTTGCCAAGTATTGGCCCATACAGATTCCATGAAGCCTGCGTTTGGACCGAGCTCACAAAAAGGGTTTTGTCTCCTTTAATCGCATCTAGCAAGAGCCGCTGGTACGCTTCAGGGATTTCTGAAGAAAAGGCATCGCGATAACAAAATGCCATGGCGGTATCGGCCAGCGCCAATTCTCCACCGGGCACTTTCGTTGACATATCGAGAACAATGCCTTCCGACGGCTGAATTTTAAAAATAATGCTATTGTGAGCCGATTTGGCTTCTACTGGAAAAAGCGGAAGAGCAACGGGCCTAAACGTAATACCAATTTCGGTGGCATGGGTTGGCAATGCTTTACCACTCCGGATTAGAATACGTGTCGACTTCCATCGCGCAAGGCTTGATGCCAGTTCAATTTCGGCATACGTTTCTGTTGTAGAATCGGATGGCACCCCTGGTTCCTCTGTATAGCCCAGGTACTGTCCAGTGGCATACTTGACTATAGATAAAGATTCAAGGATCGCCATTTTTTCTTTTCGAATATGCACAGGGTCAAGCGATTGAGGCCGATTCATCATAATAAGACACACAAGCTGCGTCAGATGATTTTGAACCATATCCCGAATGATGCCGGCAGTATCGAAATAGGGTCCACGCCCAAGCACCCCAATGGTCTCGGTGGCACTTATTTGAATGGTATCGATAGAATCGGTATTCCACAAGGGCTCAAAAAGGGAATTTGCAAAACGAAATACAAGAATATTTTGTACTGCTTCTTTGGCCAAATAATGATCGATTCGATAAATTTCTTCCTCAGGAAAAAATCGCAACAAGCTATCGTTAAGAGCCTGTGATGATTCGCTATCATAGCCAAACGGCTTCTCGATAATAAGCCTTCCACGGGTAGCAATGCCATCGGCTGCAAATTCTTCTGCGGTTGATGCATACGCATTAGGGGGAAGCGCACAAAAAAGTGCCACCTTGTGGGTTGAACCTTTTTTGCGCAGAAACGAATCGAGGCCTGCAATTCCCTGGTGATAGTACATCCGGGAACTTAAAATACCAGACTCTCCTGCAAGCAATCTGAAGGCATCATCGGATAGAGGGCGCCTACCCGTACCTACGATAATTATAGAATTGGGTAGCGCTCCACTTTTGCAAAGATGAGCGAGCGCAGGGAGCAATTTGCGTTTTGCAAGATCTCCCGTTGCTCCAGCAATGACGATTGCATCGGTCATGCGTTACTTATTCGTCAATAAGCGTAAAATCGTCTTTACCAACACCACATTGTGGACACACCCAATCATCGGGAATATCTTCGAATGCTGTGCCCGGCTTGATTCCTGAATCGGGGTCACCAAGTGCGGGATCGTAAATATATCCACATGCATTACATACATATTTCTTCATAGCTGCCTCCATACAAAAAAAGGTACATGATTATTATGATAAATCTTTTTCAAGAAACCTCGCCATGAACGGCCGAACTTAAAATACGTTCTGAACCACCACATACATCAACCAGTTGCATCAATAAAAAGTCCTTCAATGCTTGTAATCTCATTAAGGATAGTAATAAAATCTGCATCGCTGATATCCCTTTGTTCGGCAGAGATGACCTTACCCGCAGTATCGAGGCGGGTTAGTTCCAAAACAAGCGCGCTTTCGTGCATAAAAAGCCGACATCGCAAAGGAAGATTTTTCTCGATAAGAATACGATTGCTCTCGACAACAGCATTCTGAATTGTTTCGAAGTGGTCTATCGCCCTGCGAGGAAGTGGCTTATGCTGCTTGTGTTTGCGGTCATCATCCCTCGGCTCGTGCCGATCCACAATAAGCCCAACGACGTGCTCTATGGGCTGCACTGAGGATAGTTCATCGTCTAAAGCCATGATTCTACCTTCATACCAGAAAAGAAACGCGATGCGCCACACATTGAAGCACCATCGCGTTTTATTTTGTAAACAGGAATATACTTATTTTGAAGACCAGAGACCATGAAGGTTACAGTATTCTCGAACCTCGGTAATTTCACCATCGATTGTAAAAACTGCTTCTGCAACAGTGTCGCCCTCTTTAAAGTCGTGGCGATACACTTTTTCGCCGGCAACAACCTCTACAAAAAGAATGTAATGATTAGGAAGCATAGGATGCGCAACCGAGCCTACGGTAACCTTGACAGTATTGCCCGTGCGTTCGATTTGAGGAACGTGCTTTTCGTGAGCGCCATCGGTGGTGTTAGGAATTAATTTTTTCATGGGAACGCCACAACACACAATATCTGGTTCGCCCTGCCACAATGATTCCACAATGTTTCCGCATTTTTCGCATTTGTATATAACTTTTTTCTCGATCATGAAAACTCCTCACGGTTAATGTTTTAAAGTAAATAAGATAATTTAAGCGACCTTACTTAAAATACTCTGCAATTCCGGCAGTTGTTGCTTTCATAGCCTTATCACCAGGCTTCCAGTTTGCAGGACACACTTCTCCATGAGCTTCATTAAACTGAAGAGCATCAACCATACGAAGCGCTTCATCAACGCTGCGACCCAAGGGAAGATCATTGACAACCTGATGGCGAACAACAAAATTTTTATCAATGAGAAATAATCCACGATACGCAATGCCTTCATCATTGAGGACATCATAATCTTTACTAATGCTCTTTAGAAGATCAGAGACAATAGGATAGTTCACGCCCTGAATACCACCCTTTGATTTAGGAGTATCAAGCCAGGCTAAATGGCTAAAATGGGAATCGATTGACACGCCAATAAGTTCAACACCCCTTTTATCAAAATCGGCCTTGCGATCGCTAAATGCATGCAGTTCTGTTGGGCATACGTAGGTGAAATCGAGAGGATAGAAAAACAAAACGATATATTTTTTGCCTTTAAAATCGGATAATTTAAAATCGTCGATAATTTTTTGGCCAACAACAGCTTTCGCGCTAAAATCGGGTGCAGTTTTTCCTACAAGAACGCTCATTGCAAACTCCTTGAAATAATTGTAATAAAAAAAGACGCTCGCTATTTGATTTTCAGCATTATCATGGAGCAAAAGACTTGCCAATCCAAAATAAACACATAGCACTACGATTCACAACCAAATAAAATTGATTGGCTTCAATAAACGATCAAAATTCCTGCACTAAAAACGCTCCCGCGTCCTGTTTAACCATAAACACTTTCCAATTATGTTTACTAAACTGTGTAACTTTGAGAATTTATTCTCATTTATTTAAATTTTTTCCGAATGCCTCTCAATTCTCTTAAGCCGCCTTTAAATCCGCGTTGTATTTTGAACATAGTATTTTGATCTTTATAAGGAGTATATATGGAAAAACAGTACGATCCCAAAGGCATAGAGAACAAATGGCATGATGCCTGGACCGAAAACAAGCTCTTTGTTGCCGACGAAAAAACTACAAAACCTGTTTATTCGGTAGTAATCCCACCGCCAAACGTTACTGGAATTCTTCATATGGGCCACGCGCTCAATAATACCGTTCAGGATATTATTGTTCGTCATAAACGCATGAGCGGATGCGAAGTGTTGTGGGTCGTGGGCACCGACCATGCTGGTATTGCTACGCAAAATGTGGTAGAACGACAACTCGCCAAAGAAAAACTCACCCGTCATGATTTGGGACGCGAAAAATTTGTGGAGCGTGTTTGGGAATGGAAAACACAGTATCACGCAACCATTACAAGCCAGCTTAAAAGGCTTGGAACATCGGTCGACTGGAGCAGGGAACGTTTCACCATGGACGAAGGGCTCTCTGCCGCAGTACGTAAAGTATTTGTGTCGCTTTACAACGACGACCTTATTTATAGAGGCAAATATATTATTAATTGGTGTCCCCGTTGCCGTACCGCATTATCCGACGAAGAAGCAGAGCATAAAGACAGCAAGGGAAAACTGTACCATTTCAAATATCCTCTTGCGGATGGTAGTGGCCATGTAACCGTAGCTACCACGCGCCCGGAAACAATGCTTGGCGACACCGCAGTTGCAGTAAACCCCACCGACGACCGGTACCGCTACCTCATCGGGTCGCACATCATGCTTCCTCTTGTAAACAGAAAGATCCCCATCATTGCCGATGACTTTGTTGACAAGAGCTTTGGTACAGGTGCGGTAAAAGTTACTCCTGCCCACGACCCCAACGATTATGCCATAGCCCAGCGGCATTACCTTAAGCCTATAATCATTATGGACGAAGGCGCCACCATGACCGGGCCCATACCCGATAAATACAAAGGGCTCGATCGCTTTGCCTGCCGCAAGGAAATTGTTGCCGATCTCACCGCTCTTGGCCTTGTGGATACAATAGAAGACCACGATCATGCCGTTGGCCAATGCTATCGGTGCTCAACGGTTGTTGAGCCCTATTACTCAGACCAATGGTTTGTCAAGATGGCGCCATTGGCCGCAAAGGCTCTTGCAGCCGCCAAGAAAAATACCATTACATTTTATCCCGAACGGTACAAAAAAACCTATACCGACTGGATGGAAAACATCCGTGACTGGTGCATCTCACGCCAGATCTGGTGGGGCCACCGGATCCCCGTCTGGTACTGTGACGAATGTAAAGCAGTCATTGTTTCGGAAACCGATCCGACAATCTGCACACACTGTGACTCGACCAAACTTCGCCAAGACAACGATGTCCTTGACACGTGGTTTTCTTCATGGCTCTGGCCTTTTTCCACCATGGGGTGGCCACAGCATACCGATTTATATAAGAAGTTTTATCCAACAACCTCGCTTACAACGGCGCCAGAAATTTTATTCTTTTGGGTTGCCCGCATGCTCATGGCAGGTATTTACTGTACCAAACAACTTCCCTTTACAGATATTGTTCTGCATGGCACTGTACGCGATAAAAGTGGCCGCAAAATGTCTAAATCTCTTGGCAATTCCATCGACCCCCTTGATGTTATTAATGTCAATGGCGCCGATGCCCTGCGGTTTTCTCTCATGATGACAACTGCTCAAGGCGCCGATGTTTACCTGAGTCCCGACACCTTTGAAATAGGCCGCAATTTCTGTAATAAACTGTGGAATGCCGCACGATTTGTTCTGGGAACCATTCCTGAAAAAGTAACCATTACCGCTCTTCCGCCGGTTTTTCGCCTTGACGGAGCAGATATTTGGATGCTCTCCCGCCTCTCTAAAACCATTGCCGCAGTGGAATCGGCATTACAAACGTATCGCCACAATGAAGCTGCTCGTCTTTTATACGACTGCACGTGGCATGACTTTTGTGATTGGTATGTAGAGCTTAAAAAGGCCGATTTATATCAGACTGAAGATGCAGAAAAGCAAGCCGATGCACGGGCATTGTGTATTCATGTTTTAGGAACATTGCAAAAAATGCTCCACCCTTTTATGCCTTTTATCATCGAAGAAATCTGGTCTCACCTGCGAGAAAAAATAACTTACAATAACCTTATCGATGCGCAATTTATCTCGTGTGCCTCGTTTCCCAAGTCCAACAAAGACCAGATCAACGATGCAATTGAAGCCGAGTTTACGCTTGTTCAGAATGTCATTACAGCAATTCGCACCATGCGGGCAGAAAATAATATTCCTCCCGACAAAAAAGGAACTGCCAAAATTGTAACGGCTACCCCGTCGGATCTTGCTTCCCTTACGGCACACAAAGCCCGCATCGAGCATTTTGCCAAATTGACTAGTGCCACCATTGGCGCAGACCTTGTGAGGCCTTCATTTTGCGCAAGCTCTATAGTAGCAGGCAATCAGGTATTTCTCGAACTCGAAGGTCTTATTGACAAACAAGTAGAACTCGAACGGCTTGCCAAAGAAATAGCCAGAACGCAGTCTCTTATCGAGAGTACGCAAAAGCGCCTTGAGAGCCCTGCTTTTACGGGAAAAGCTCCGGCTGAGGTTGTTGCAAAAGAAGAAGAAAAACTTTGCGGCCTCAAGAGTAATTTAGAAAAACTCAACCAAAGCCTTGCGGCTTTGCACTAGCGTCAAAGGATATATCATGGTATTCCCATCGTTTGAAGAGGCCGCCTCATTAAGCTCGACATTTGACCTTATTCCGATTTGTGTATCGGTTTTTGCCGATACAGAAACACCTGTTTCGGTTCATAAAAAGCTTTTTGCTGCTAAGTCGTGTTCCTTTCTTTTAGAAAGTGTGAGCGGAGCAGACACCGTGGCTCGGTATTCATTTTTGGGTGCCGATCCGTATATGATCTTTAGAGCATCAGGTAAAGATTGGACAATCGAAGGTGAGGTATCCGCATCAGGTACGGGAGATCCTGTAGAAGAGCTTAAAAAGCTTGTTTCTTCGCATAATCCGGCGCACATCCAAGGTTTGCCTCGCTTTTGTGGCGGAGCAGTTGGTTTTTTCTCCTACGACTCAATTAGGCTCTGGGAAAACATTCCCGATTCGCACCACACAACACCCATGGTCGATGATATCTTTTATGGTTTTTACCGATCTCTTATTGCTTTTGACAATAGAGAAAAAAAACTCCTTTTTATTTCCAATGTTAAAGCCTCAACACTCACCAAAGAATCATATACCGAAACGGTGGCATTTTTGCGTGCCGAAGCGCAGAAGCTCTCGCACGGGGCGGTTTCCCCTACTCTTGACATACGTGAGATAGGTTCTATTACAAGCACTATGACACGCGAAGAATACGAACGTGCTGTATCCGCATGCAAAGAATATATCCTTGCTGGTGATATCTTTCAGGTAGTACTTTCGCAGCGATTCAGTGTTCCCGTTGCAGCCGATGCGTTCGACCTATATCGAGTACTTCGATCGGTTAACCCTTCGCCGTATATGTATTTCTTGTCGCTTGATGGCATGAACGTTATTGGGGCATCGCCTGAAATGCTTGTGCGTGTGGAAGACAGAACGGTAATGGTTCGTCCTATTGCTGGCACACGTCGGCGAGGCGCAACCGATGCCGAAGACACGCTTCTTTCCGAGGAATTGCTGGGCGATCCCAAAGAACGTGCCGAACATGTGATGCTTGTAGATTTAGGCCGCAACGACACCGGCCGGGTTTCTGAATACGGGAGCGTTACCGTTGACGCAATGATGCGTATTGAAAAATACTCTCATGTAATCCATATGGTTTCTGATGTACGCGGCACACTCAAAAAAGAAGCTACCGCAATCGATGCACTCCTTTCGTGCTTTCCGGCCGGAACACTTTCCGGAGCGCCAAAAATTCGCGCCATGGAAATCATCGATGAGCTTGAGCCAACCCGACGTGGTTTATATGGTGGAACACTTGGCTACATAGATTTTTCTGGGAATCTGGATTCCTGTATTGTTATACGGACAATTATTTACAAAGATGGAATAGCCTATATCCAAGCTGGGGCAGGAATTGTAGCGGATTCTGTACCATCAACCGAATTTGATGAGACCGTTAATAAAGCACGTTCGTCGTTTAAAGCATTAGAAAATGCACTGCAAATGACCACCCTGTAGGTTCTTATTTGTTAAATAATACGCCAATATGAAATTTGGGACCCCCAAGGGAATGTCCGCTACCAAGCATGCTTCCTAAGAGATAATCCCCCATTATCATAAGTGAAATTGAGTGCGTTATGCTTCGTTCGAGGGTAAGAATAGGCCCGGCGATAAAAGTAGAATGATGAAGAAATGTAGCAGAAATAGTATCACCCGATTTCGATCTAATATCAAGGTTTGTAAACGCTCCTCCACCAACCAATGCCCCGGCAGAAAATCTCCATTTTCTATAAGGCAGACTTCCCTCACATGTCAAGCCTCCATACCCCATGCTATAGTAGCTTCCTTTGAGAGAATCTTGACTATACGCTAAATTCACCGTAGCACCTCCGCCACCAATACGCACATAGTTTCCCGTATAAAAATGAAGCCTACCTCCAACACCCGTCATAAAACCCGTAGCGTTATCCGAAGGCAAATTGATCGAAACCAGCCCACCTTGCACAGCCATGCCTCCACCAAAATGGGGCTGCGCCATTGCTGTAGTGAAAAGTAAACCGACGTATAAAAAAGTGCACGTCAAATATCTCATTGTTAGTAAATCCTGAGAAGGTATTCGTTCTTAAACATTGAGTGTGGTGGATATCCCAACGAGCTTACAATGTATTTCGAGGCAGCCGGTTTTGAAGAAATACTCCACTTAGTTGATACTACTCCCAGATTCTTGCTCTTATTGCTCTGATGCCACCGAAAGTGCTCGCGTGGCTTCTGCACACTCATTTGTTTGAGTATGTGCGCCAGTACAATAGTCCCGAAGATATTTCTGCCACACTTCAAAGAGCGCGATCCGATTGTGACGATTTGGCTTTTTGAGGAACTGCTGTTCGGTTGCGCGCGATTCGTAGAGCAATGATAGCCGCTGTAATTCAGATACCCCTACCACAAGAGACTTTTGATGTTGCGATAACGAGAATTGCTCGATGGACTCAAGCACTTTTCCTTTAGCAAGCAAACTTCTCCCTTTACAAAACACAAAAGCTCCGTCTGCAATTGGGCCGTGTTCGATAAGATCGGCTACCTGATCCAGAGAACCGATAGTAGTAAGTGACCACATAAGCATGAGGCGCGTTTTAGCGCTTGGGGAAAGTAAAAAGACATCTTTAAGCAAGGCAGCTGCTTTTGTATAATCGTGCCGTTCAAATGCTTCTGATCCTCGTGCTAGGGTCGATACTTTTTTTGGCTCAATAGGCACCACAGCCACGGGAGCATGTGGTATCGAATCTTGACGTTTAACAATTTCCTGCGAAGGATGATTTTCTTGAAGCGATACCGCTGCCATAGAACTGATCTTTTGTGACCCACGTTTTGATTTTTTTTGTTGTTGACTCATTACGACGAGCACCGTCGCAACTATGAGACAGAGCCCAATCGCGCTAAAAATTCCAATCCGCATGAGCCGCAGCACCTGTTGGCGTTTATGTGCCCACGTTTTAGATAAATGAGTCGCGCCGGCTATTGAATCATCCTGAATGTATTCCGCGATTAACGTTTCAGCGCTATCGGATGTATATGCACGCAACACTGCTGCAAGTGCATCGTGCAATGCATCGGCAGAACGGTAGCGCTTGGTACGATGCACCTGCAAACACATCGTGAGGATTTCGGCCATTTCTTTGGGTATGCCCCGACGAATATCTGAGGCTGGAATATACCGACCATGCACTTTGTCGCGCATGAGTTCGGACATTTTTTTCTGGGGAAATGTTTTTTCCCCTGTTGTCATTTCGTAGAGCACGGTGCCAAGCGAATAGATATCCGATCGACAATCAAGTTTCTCTGCATCAATTTGCTCAGGACTGATATACGGCCCAGTCCCCATGACCGATGCATCGGTTGTATGAATAGACTCAGAGCCAGGAAGAGCAATGCCAAAATCGGCAAGTTTGAGGGTTCCTTTTGACGAAATAAGAATATTGGCAGGCTTAATATCTCTGTGTACCAATCCGCTATATTCTTTTCCGTACACCGTAATAGTCTGCTTATGCGCAAACGCCAAAGCTTTGCTCAGAATTATCCCCATGGCAATCACAACAGTTATGGGAAAATGGCCACGCCGGGCAAGCAAATCGTACATCGATTCTCCATCGATATATTCCATCTCGATATACGGATTATTATTCCACACTGCAACATTATAGATTTGAACAATATTGCTATGATGCAAATGGGCAGATATCTTGGCTTCTGTCTGGAGACGTTGTTTAGATTCGAGGGTGTGCCCTGGCTTAAGAAACTTAATGGCCCGAATAACCTCAAGCTCCTCATGCTTTACTTTATAAACTATCGCCATACCACCGATAGCAATGGTATCCAAAACGCGGACGCCACCAATGATATCGCCAGGTCGTGGAAGAATTAATTCTTTTTCATTGTCAGTCATAGATACTCTACAAAATAACTCACTAAAGTAGCACCTTCAACGAAAGGACTGTTTTAATTTAAAACAAAGCTTCACTCGTCTTTAAGCATGATCGCACGCCGTAAAATATTTTCAGTGTGTTGGATACGTCTTTTTACTTCTTTCTGGGAAGCAACCATGATTGTTTTTATCGATAATTACGACTCTTTTACGTTTAATTTGGTTCAATACATCGGCGAAATGCACAAAGATATCCGCGTTTTTCGTAACGACGCGATCTCAACTGCTCAAATTAAAGCAATGAATCCCGATGCGGTGATAATCTCTCCGGGACCCTGCAGCCCCGTTGAGGCGGGCATTTCTGTTGAAGCCGTTACTGCTTTGGGCCAAACTATTCCGCTGTTAGGAGTATGCCTTGGCCACCAGTCTATTGGGCATGCTTTTGGTGGAAATGTTATTAGGGCACCCTATCTTATGCATGGTAAAGTATCGGAAATCCATCACGAGAATACAGGCGTTTTTACCGGATTGCCAAACCCCTTTACAGCAACACGATACCATAGTCTCATTGTAGAAAAGTCTTCGCTTCCAGAATGTCTTACTATTACCGCGCAAACATCGGATGGGCTCATTATGGGACTTAAGCATAATAAATTCCCTATTGTCGGAATTCAATTTCATCCAGAATCAATCCTTACCCGCGAGGGAAAATCGCTCCTTAAAAATTTTATTAAAGGAGTTCTCTAACCATGAACGACATCTTGGTTGAAATTATCAATCAAAAGAAGATAGAAGTTCAGGCATTAGCAGGCCAGAGCTACCGCGAAAAAAAACGTTCCGATACCAGACGTCCTTTTGGGTCTGCGCTTAAGCGCCAGAGCGGAGCGGCTCTTATCGCCGAAGTTAAAAAGGCGTCTCCTTCGCGGGGCATTATAAAACACGATTTTGATCATTGCGCCACGGCCTTAACTTACGAACAAGGCGGAGCACATGCCATTTCGGTACTCACCGACGAACGTTTCTTTATGGGCAAGTTGTCCTACCTTAACGATATTCGCTCTAAAGTTACTCTACCGCTTCTGCGCAAAGACTTCATTATCGATCCACTCCAAGTTGAAGAAGCAGCTGCTGCCAATGCTGATGCGCTTTTGCTTATTGCTGCAGCACTTTCACAAGATCAAATGAAGGAATTATACGCAGCTGCCCGAGAACTCGATGTAGAAGTTCTTATTGAAGTGCATGACAGAGGCGAATTAGAGAGGGTTTTAGACATATCTGCGCCACTTATTGGCATTAATAATCGTAACCTCAGGACATTTACAACAGATATTAATCTGACACTCGATCTTATTCCATTTATTCCTCAAAGCGCAACTATTATTTCTGAATCGGGAATAGAAAATGGCACAATGGCTTCCCGATTATTGGCAGGGGGAGCGCATGCTTTCCTTGTGGGAGAATCTCTCATGCGTCATACGTTCCCCCTTGATCTTATGAAAGAACTTCTTGATGCACGTTAAAATTAAAATCTGCGGTATTACCCGCTATGAGGATGCCAAAACCGCCACAAGTCTTGGTGTTGATGCTCTTGGCTTTATTTTTTATGCAAAAAGCCCACGCGCCATTTCGCCCCAGAGCGCTTCAGAAATCATTCGTAAGCTACCTCCCTTTGTTTCCAAAGTAGGAGTATTTGTAAATGAATCCTACGAGAATATCTGTGAAATTGCTAACGTAAGTGGTATTGGAACCATCCAATTACATGGCGATGAATCTCCTGAATTCTGCTCACGATTTTCCTTGCCGGTTATAAAAGCTTTTTCTGTTGCAACCCCACAGGATTGTGCAGCTATTTCCCATTATCACGTTGGTGGTTTTCTTTTAGACACCTGGGATGCATCACTTGCTGGTGGAAGCGGAAGAACATTCGATTGGTCGATTGCAGAAGAAGTTGCCCGCACCTACCCGGGGGTTATTATTGCAGGCGGCCTTGGGCCCGCAAATATTGCCGAAGCGCTTGCAGCGGTGCGCCCGTATGGTGTAGATGTCAACAGTGGTGTTGAAATTAAGCCAGGCATTAAAAATCCTCAAAAAATGCGCACGGTTATCGACATTGTTACAGGCTGGAAATAAAAAAGGCCACTATCCTACGATAGCGGCCTTTTTTACCAAAACCATTTAGAAACTATTCGCCGCTTTTTGAATCCTTCTTGGATTTTTTCTCGAGGCGCTTCTCTTTAATTGATTTGGTGGCTTGTTTTTTGCCTTCTTTTTTAGCATTCTGTTCTTTACCCATAAACACCCTCCATAAATTTTGATGTGATTTTAATGATTAAGAAAGAAACATTTATTGAGAACATCCGCAATCTGTTACAATTTTATGATACTTAATAGCTTCATCCTTATCTTGAAGATTAAGACCGGTTTTTAAATCATCACAACTTTTAAACCCATACTTTTTTAAACAATCTTCTTTGGTACCACAAGCGCCAATAAAAAAAGCACACACCGAAGCAATAAACAGAACCTTTCGCATACTAACTCCTTTACGAGTTTTAGGTGACCGAAACTTTATGACGGACTAAAGACAAAGGGATACGTAACACTCACATCTCCATCGGGTACCGGATCAAATGTCCACATTTTAACCTTGCGGATAATTTCGGCTTCCAGATCGGCATTCCCCGTTGTATTCTCTAAAATTTGTACCGCACTCACACTACCATCTGCTGCAATTGTAAATCGGACGGTAACCTTTCCCTTAAGCGTTGGATCACGCTGTAAAAACTTTTCGTAACTCATTCGGATCGAAACACGATGATCCGAAACGACCTTGTTGATTGCTGTATTATCACGAAGGGCATTGGAAGACGCAGCACCTTCGATAGATTCTGGCCTTTGGATTACAAAATTGCCTCGCTTCACAAGATCGGAAGTTGGCGTTGTTTGTATTGCCGAAACCAGATCGGTAATTTCTTCCTTATGAACAACCCCAACATCTTTACTACGAACCAGTTTCTGATTTAATATATCTGCCGATTGCGTTTTTTTAAGCCCGCTCATATTCTGAAGCGCGCTTTCTAAATCGACCAACTGCTCCTTATGATTCCCCGACGCTCCCAGAACATCCACAACTGCAGGTCCCCGTGCAGTTGTCCCACTGCCGGTAAGCATCCCAAGCACGCCAACCGTTCGCATTTTTTGTTCCACAGCCACGGTCTGACGATTAATCGCCTTTCGGGCTGCGGCGCGCTCTGCATCGGAAAGTGCTCGTGGTGGAGCTTGCTGCTCTGCAACTTCTTCTGTTTGTTGCGATTGCTTTGCTTGCTCGACCTCTACCGACTTTTCGGACCTTTTTTCTGCAAGAATATTTTTAGGTTTCTTGTCGGCTTTAGGAATCGGTTTTTCGATAATGAGTTTAGCAAAGCGTTCGGGCATCTCTTCGAGCACTACCATTTTTTGTGGTGGAAGCTCTCGTGTGTTTACAAGTACCACAAAGATTCCATGTACGAGAAGCGACACTCCTATTATAATATATAATTTGAGATCGGTGCGTGGCCAAAAAGATCCACGTACCGATTTAAGAAGAGCTTGACTTATCCCCTCGCCCCCCCCAGACATGACTACTATTTCATCGTCGGGACTCTTCACGAAGTGCCTTTCGATAGCACTGCAAGCTTGAAATTATTAAAGCCTTCCTGGCCGCAGGTATACATAATTTTTTTGAGGAGCCTAAACCTGATGCGCTTATCACCAAGGATTGTAATATCACCTTTAAATTTTGTTTTGGTAGAATACTTCTCGATCTTCTCGGTTTTAGTCCTTCTATCGGCCAACCATACAGAGAGAGAAGGGATAATCATATCATCGGTGGCAAGAACTGCATCAACCGAGGCGACCCGCTCGTTTTCAATTAAAATATCTTTGTTGGTAATTGAAATTGTAACTGTCAATTCGGGTTTCTTTTTTGCAGAAGAATAGGGCAACTGGAGGTCTTTGGTGGACGTGATGATTTCGCCTTCGCCACTAAAACTTTGTATCATATAAATAAGAAGCACCGTCATGACATCAACAAGCGACGTAAGCTGAGGCTTTGCAGTTTTAAATCCATGGCGTCCGCGCGATTTGCGCAGATGAGCCGTATTTGATCTTGATACCGGGAAACCCATTCAAATTCCTTTACGTACAATAGTACAAAAAACGATCCTAGCTTATCCCACCCGAAAGCCCAATATCAGCGAATTGAGACTCACGACACACATCCATGAATTTTATGATATCATCGTATAAAATATCTGAATCCAGCACGAGCACTACACCTTTTTGTGAAGGATATGAAAACTTGATCGCCTGAAGCAAGGTGCGCAATTGGTCGTATTGATATTGACCCATTACACGCGGTATCACATCGAGTTTTTTGCCCGTTCCAACAATTCTAAAACCTTCTGGGGTCACAATAATGGAAATATCGAGTTCTTTTGTAGAAGCCGAATCCAGTGATTGCGCTGCTGAGCTTGACACCGCAGGAGGAAGCGAAAATTCCATAATTGCAATTTGGGTAAACACCGTCATCGACATAAGAAATGGGAGCATGATCATGAAGAAATTCATCATGGGCGTAACATCAACTTCCTGAGCTTCCACAACCTCCCGCAGCGATTTTTTAGATCGCTTCATCACCGGCTTCCCTTTTTGCTGGTCGCCCTGAAAAGCGTTCTGTTTGGTGTTTTCTTGTTCCCCTGAACTCATAATAAAACCTTTTACTGACGTTTTTGTGAAAACAGGAAATTAAGCAATCGAACAGAACTTTCGTCTATTTCTTCGATAATGGTATTTGCTTTGGCCGAAAGGATCGAAAACATAAACATATTCAGAATGGCAACAATAAGTCCAAATGCCGTTGTATTCATGGCCATTGCAATACCGCGTGCCAACAAGACTGCTTTCTGGGAAGGGTCGGCTGCCGCAAGCGAAGCAAACGCTTCTTGCAAGCCAAAAATTGTTCCCAAAAGTCCAGCCAGTGTTGCTGCATTTGAAAAGAGCGTTATATAATGGGTGCGACGTTGAATGCGTGGTAGTTCTCGCAGGCCAACTTCGTCAACTGCATTCTGAATTTCCTGATCTGATTCTTGTTGTTGATAATGCCAGATCGCCGATTCCAATATCATGGCAAGGGGATTTTTCATTTTAGAACATAGGAGCCGAGCCTTTTCGGCTTCGTCATTGCGCACAAGTCGCGTAATCTGGATAAGCAATGTTTTGGCATTGATGCGACACTTGATATAATAGTAGTAGCACCGTTCGGCAATAATGGCTACCGAAAAGACCGACACAATCAAAATCGGATACATCCATACGCCACCGTCCTTAAAAAACCGTATCATCATTTCCATGCTACCTCCTTATATATTCTGTAATAACATTCTTTGTGGTACCGAAAGTATAATCCTATCATATCGAATGCGTTAAATCTATGGTTTTAATAGAGGTGCATACGGTAACGGCCTTAAAAGGTCATCCTTAAAAGAATAGGAAAAGGTAACCGGCCTAAAAAGCGGCTTTTCCTTGGGTAAAAATATCACAACCTGTGGTTTTTCTACCTTACCCTTAATTTTCACACCTACGGTAAAGGTGATTGTTCCCGGCTCGTCAACCCTGTAGCCTTGCGAAGCGATTGAGGTATCCTTGGGGGCTACGGCATATATCATACTCGAACAGAACAGGCACACAAGGAGTATCTTGACATAAAATAAACTCATGGGGTACCTCCTTTTGAATTTGCAGCATGAGCTCGAGGCGTCATGATGAAATTTTTGATTGGTGTAAATTGATACACTGCATTAGCAACCAAGGCCGTTGGCAGTGCCGAAGTTGTTCCCGGTGGAATTGCCTGATATTCATATTCTATCGCAGGAAATTCTAGGAGTGGATACAAACCGTACCCCCTATGAACATTATTTTTTACGCACACAGCTAACACATTTTTGCCCTCACGCAGCTGCCCACCAACCGGCACAACCCGCGCTTTATGCCACTCGTAAATGGCACTGGTATCCAGCGGAAGCTGTTTGCCATTGAGATACAGAAGACACTCATCCACGGCCCCTATGTATAACGTTCCAACAGGAGCTGCATCTTTGACATAAAAGGTCGTTCTAAAAAAGAGCCGATCCGGACGAGGTGTTCCACTTGTGTCCGAGGCAGATTTTCTTCCCCACCACATTCCCATTGGCTGACTTTGAGGAAAACCCGTAAACTGTGCAATTGAACCACTGTCCACTTTTTCGACAGTCTTATAAAGCGAATCAGGCCCATCGATAGCATACCAGGAAGGGCTCGAATCGGGTGTACATTTCCAATGTGGTCCCGATGCTATACGTCGTACCACAGGGCGATCGATTTTGGTTCCATATTTTTGAGCATCAATTTGAAAAAGTCTGACATATGCCTGGGTAACAAAATCCCCTGCTGCCTGGCCTTGCTGTGCATATTCCAAAATGTTTTCATACACCGAAACAGCATTTTCCTGATACTTAAGAGACACTTCTTCAAACTGGGCTAAGTACTCTTGTCGTTGAGCTTCATCGGCATTTGCTGGAAATGGAGGATCATTGATAAGCGTTGTCCCTAAAACATCATAGCATCGTCCGCGCAAAAAGAGCACCCGTGGAATTCTATTCTGAGCCACCGCAATTTGCGTGTCTACTAAGGAATACGCCGCCGCAATCTTAATTGCCTTAAGGTAATTAACAAGCGATTGATCTTCATAGATTTCAATCTGTTTCAAAAGCTTGCTTTTGTAAACGAACATTTCGTAGGCCCCAAACGAAGCTGGCACCGGAGCATCGCGTGCAATATCTGCAACATCGGAATACGCAAGCCCTACATTCACGGCCGTTTTTAGCACTTCGGTTGCAGCTTTAGCGTACATTTCATCGTTTTGCTGATAGCTCGAACCTTTTTCCAAACACATAAGAAATAGTGCAATTGCCCGTTCCTGATAGGGAGCAATTTTCTGCAGCATCTCTAGTTTTTTGCCAATGAGGGCAAAACCATCCAATTTTTGGGCATCGGCGACCTTATCGAAAATATTTGCTAGAGCAAGATAGTTGGCACCGGCAGCATAAGGCAAATACGTCAATTTCTGACGCGATGCGAGAATATATTTATCTTCGAGTTTTTCCTTAATTCCTAGCTTTACATTTTGTTCATGATAATGGAGGGCATTGTCGATATAATATTCGTCTAAAGCCTTAGCAATACCCAGTTCCCAGGCAAACCGACCTTCGAGAGTAGGCACTGTTGGCCGTTGTTGACGAACAACACCCAGGGCAAAATCTTCGTAGCTTTGACCTATCTGGAAAACAGAACGCGTTGTCCATTCGCTGACCCCATACGCTACAACCTTAGAATATGCTTTAGCGCCGCGCGCTAAATAATCGGCTTTTTGCTTAAGCAATTTTTTATAGAGATCATCGGGCTGCAATAAGGCAATATCGCTCATTGCTTCATGCGCAATTTCAGCAATTGTAAATTGTGCATTGGCTGCATAATATTTATTTGCGGTACTCGGATTTTTAAGCTGAGTATAGGTAGCAATCGCCTTTTCCAGTTGCACCACGGCATCATCGGATTTCTTCTGCATATATAATGCAACGCCCACCATACACAATGCTTGCACAACTCGATTAAGATCGTTTCCGAAGCGTTTTGTAAACTCCTGATTAACCCGGGTTACGCTTGGCCAATCTTTAAGTTTCCCATATATTTCACCTGCTTTAAACAGCACATCAGCCGCATCCTCTGCACTCGGGTACAACTGCGGCAATTTCTCAAAGGTGGCGGCTGCCTCAACCAGTTGGTTTGCATTTTCAAAACAAAAACCAGCATTATACAGTGCTGCAGGAGCGAGATCCGATTGTGGAAAACTTGCCACTACGCGCAGATACATCTCGCCTGCATTGGTCCATGACAAAAGCTTTTCATAAGACTTGGCACTGCGAAACCAGGCTTTTACTAAAAGCTTTGACGAATGGTATTTTTTACTTATGCGCTCGAACATCAGAATAGCACGCTGCCACTCTGCAATTTTTTCGCAACACAATCCTGCATTATACAAAGAGATATCGGCAATTTTTGCATCGGGAAATTCTAGGGCAACGCGCTCATACTGTTCCGAAGCAGCTTTAAACTTCTGCGCATTTTCCAGCGACTCGCCCATTTTAAACACAGATTCGGCAATACGCGTAATTGCTTCAGATTTATCCCCGCCATCGCCAGCGATGTCGCGTAATTTGCGATACCACGATTGTGCTTTATCAAAATCTTTTTCTTCATAATACGATTGAGCAATCATGCGTACGGAAGTAACGGCATCGGAAGATTTGGGGAAATCGGAAACTATTTTTTCGTACATTGTGCGAGCACTCGAAAACTTTTTATTATTATAGTACACAGAAGCTTTTAGGCCAAGAACCTCGGGCACTTTAAGGCTTTGGGGATTAACAGAAAGATAGTTGTCGCAGGCAGAAAGCATAAGGTGCGCAGCCCGGGATAGTGCCGCTGTATCGGGCCGTGGTGTAGATACTGTTTTTAAAGAATCAGATTTATTCTTCCGCGTAGAATCCTGCGTAGTTCCGCTCACCCGCGTTGCAGAAGAAGGCGTGCTTACCGCGATATGCGAAGACGGCATACAGGCGCTACCCATAAGCGCTAGTAAGCTTAGCAAAAAAATAGTGAGTGCTAAACGCCTCATTGTTTTCGCACTTTCTCTTCTTGTTTTAAGAGATTTTGGGATGCCACTATAGCATTCCATGCTGCGGTTTCCTTATAGCGAGAATCGGGGTACCGACTTGACACAGTGATGTACTCTTCTGCAGCCCGTTCGTAATTACCAAGCGAGAACATTATTTCGGCTACATTATACTGGCACTCGTTTGCATGAACCGACAGAGGATACGCCGCCACAAATTCTTCATACACACGCGATGCTTTACCATACAGTGCTGTATCGTTGCCCGAGAGTGCACGTTGATGTGCAGCAATAGCGCCATCATACAAAACATCGGAAGAAAGACTATCTGCTTGACGTCGAATGACCGTATCGGTTTGAGCCCGAGCCCACGCGCCATTGCGATTATACTTCTGGTAATAAGCAATTTTGAGATCAATCGACTGATTCGTTTGAGCATTCTTTACCCGTATTGCAAGCAATTCTTTTTCTACAGCAGCATTTTTCTGATACCGAGGAAACATGCTGAGCAATGTTGTATATGCTTTTTCTGCCACCTCAAGTCGGCCCTGTTCCTGATACACCGTTGCCATGCGATGTAAGATTTTTGTACCCTTTTCGGCATCCCCAAAGCGTTGAATAAAGCGCGCAGCACGCGCTAAACCTTTTTCGCCAGTTATATCGGCTTCCGAAAAACTGATGGCGATATAATCCATCGACTCGCTTTCCAGAAGTGATTTTCCCGATGTTTTAGAACCTAGGTCAACAAGCGCCAAAAATGAGCTAATGGCCTTTTCTGGGTTTGACAACCGGTATTGCGTCCACGCAAATTTATAGAGTGCATCTTCAAACCATTTACTTTCTGGATATTTCATAACGAGCTGATAGAGCGAGGCAGCTTTTGCAAGATCACCTTTTTCAAACGCATGCTCACCCATGAACATATACGCTTGAGATGCATAGCGAGATTGCGGACCTACTGCAACAAGCTTGTTCATGCAGGCCAGTGCAGAATCAGATTGCCCGATATCGTTATAGCACCATGCAAGGCTATACAGCGATGGTGCTATCAGCGAATCATTGTTCCCCTGGTCAATAACCCGCTTAAATTGCCCCATAGCATTGCTATGTACTAATCGTGGAGGAAGAGGCTTTTCCGGTTTTTGATTGGTTGTATTTGCCCGATACGCTGCCAGCAAACTATCATAGTTCTGTATCGTATTTTCGAACTGTGCATATTCCTTAACATAGCGATCATTTTCTACCGAATACAAAAGTTCACCCAGATGATAGCGAATATAGGCCTCGTCTGCTGGCTTTAAATGCCCTGCAAGTAAATTAGTGCAGGTTCGCATGAGACTTGGCGTTCGGGTTTTAAAGAGCAATTCTTGTCGAAGTAATAAGGAATCCATGATTAATCCGAGCACTCTTCGCTCTTTCTGGATTTGAGCAGTCCGCGCGGTATCAAGCGTTGCTTCTGCTTGTTTTGCAAGAGATTTATCGGTGACCCTATTTTGTTCCTTCTGGAAATCGATATAATCTTTTTCCCACGTAGCGGCATTGAGTGCCACTTCTGCATCAAAAAGTTCTGCAGCACTAACGATATCCTTTACACAGTCGATATCGGCCCGCGATTGTGCAAACTTCTGTTCCACCACAGCGCTTTTGCGAGCATCAACAATCATAACTAATGAATCGAGACGATACAGAAGCCGCTCACGAGTACTGCTCAGAGTCTGTTCCTGAAATGTTCCATTCTGGTAATAGCGCTTGACAAGAGATGCAATATCGGAAGATTTTGCATAGTATCCCTTTATCTGTTCGTAGCCTTCGATGTTTTGTGCCTTATTTTTGGCAAGAAGTGTCAGGAGTTCAGCTTCTGCCGCCATTGCTTTTGCAGAATATGTCCCGGTTGTATCTGCTTGCTTTTTAAGGGCAATCATCGATAAAAGATCGCGTAATCGTTGCTGCTCTCGCTCTATAGTTACATACCGCTTCCAAGAAAAATCGGCCTGAGCAGATAACCTTTTGGCAAGCAAGAGGATAGCCTCGGCTTCACGCGGGGATCCAACATGCTGATTCACAAGCTTACGCAATGTTTCTTCTGCTTTTTCAAATTCCCCTGTATTGATATAGCACCAGATAATACCAAAGAGGGCCTCGTCAAATGCGGTTTCATTTTTCAACAAACCAAAAAAGAGCGGCAACGCTTTTTGGTAATTCTTAAGTTCGTACTGTACTTGTGCTAAAGACAATTCTATGTGACCCATAATCTGGGCATTCGCAGAAGAATAGGCCCTAAAATGCGTTGCCCGCTCAAACACCGAGGCCGCATTGACAAGATCATTACGTGCCACGCAAATACGTCCTAATGCGTGCATGACTTCTAGGTTATACTCTGCATCGGTTACACATAAGCCTGCCATTTCGGATAGGTCTTCATACTCTCTAAGCGCGCAGCCACTCTCCAGGCTTATCCAAATAATTAAATTTCGCAACTTCCCTTTTAATTTGGCAATGTCAAGACTATCACCCAGGGTGCGAATTTTCCTGTATTCTTTTAACATATAAAGACTTTGAATGCGATATACCAATACTTGAATTGCATCTGAGGTATCGGTGGGCATATACTTCGAATACTCGATAACACTATCATACTGTCCTAGAGCAAAATGAAGCGATACCGTAAGCAACTTATATTCGTTGCTCATAAGAGGTGCAGGATAATCCGAGCGCATTGATTGCATGCTACTTAATGCTTCTTTGTACTTTTTGTTTTCGTAAAGCATTTTTGCATTATGAAGATCTGTGCGAAACATAACAACAAGCTCTAGTGGCGTTGCGCGTTTGAGTAGGGCACCCTTAAGCGCCACAATTTTATTCACATAGTTTTCGTTTTGATTGCCGACATTAGCTTGCAAAATATCATAAAATTCGCTCTGCGCCGATTTCTGTTCTATGTTTTGTGTTACAGGAATGCCCATACTAGTGCCAATAGAATCGAGAAGCAGTCCGGTTCTAAGCCAGAGGGTGTCAATCGAATGCTTTACCGATAGCATTTCTGAAACACGCAATACATGTCCTTTTTCCAGAACTCGTCTCATTTCTTCAACAGGAGTTTGCGCAACCATAGTCCTTAAAATTGACATTGCATCAACCATAGACGCAGAGAATCCGCCAATCGTTGCTGATAAAGCTTGTGCGTTTTTCTCAACGGCTTCTATTTTTTTATCGACCAGTACCAAAGATTCATCCGTCAAATGGGTAATACTTGGGGGATATACTTCGCATACACGAATCGTTGCAATAAAATCCTCCACGTGCATAATCTCATGCTTAAGAATCCCCAGCGAATACCATTCACCTTCAAGTTGATCCGTTAAATTATCGCTTGTTTTCCATTGCGCCGAAGAATCGGCACCAGAAGCAGCAAATAAACCCCATGCGCACGCACCCGCAATACAGACAAGCTGCATTGCACGGTACAAAACGGTATGGAGTTTTCTCTGGCTCATGCCAAATTCCTATCGTGTTGTTTCTATTGCTTCACGGCGATTACGTATCTCCAAAAGCCGTTTTTGATCATCTTCGCCCTGCCGTGGCGCAACCGTTGTATCGATTACACTTTTTTTAGTTTTAGGCCCTATTCCTAAATCCAATTTTTCATCGAGCTGTATCGTTTTAATCTGCTTGACATTCTTCATAAGCAAAAACGTTCGTCTCATTTCGCTACCTGTTTGGTTAAACAAAAGGGGTATGTTCATCCAGGCAACCACCTTCCACCGTGTATACCACGGATCAAATGGGTCGGTAATTCCACGGGTGGCTTCATCGTAAAATTTGCCCGATGGATTATTGCGCGAATTGGAAAGGGCCACCTTATCTGCAATGGTATTTGCCGATCCAACATTTGCACTAATAAGCAGCGGTACGCATGCGTTAAGTGTTAATCCATTGTCGTAGCGGACCCTTCCGCCCAATGTTATAAACATGGGATTTTCTGTAAATCCCACCTCAATTTTCTGAGCGGGTCTTAGATTATCAAACATTTTTGGTGCTGTTGACGCATTAAAAAACGCTTCGCAGGAATGCTCGACATAAACATCGGCGGCATATCCTGCATATGATAAGCCAACAGCATAGCGATACTGCGAGTACTCGATGGCTTTTGCTTCCAGAGGAATAGTGCAACCAAGATTGCCATATATTTTAAGTGGCACATTGCTTTGTTCTGCAATAAAATCGCGCTCATACGCCCCTGTCGCTCGTATGCTTCCCCCCTGTACCAGAAATCCTTCAGGAGAAAATCCTGTTCCTCCATTGCGAAAGCCCGCAATTGAGGGGAATTTTTCTAATGGACTATACATATACAATACCTCTAGTCCCACTCCGTCAAATCTCAGATCCATATTATTAGGGAGCGTTGCTTTTATCCCGCCACCCACATTACCAAATTGAGGGATTTTGTTCCACATATACGATACCGGACGCGTTGTCGCCACCAGAGACAAAAAGCCTGTAATACCATATTCGGTACTTGCTTCTATAAAAGGAAACGGCTTTGGGCCAGCACTGCCATCATCCCAAACAAACCCAATAGCTCGAAGCGTTGTAGAAAGATTTTTGTACCCGAGGGTGTTAGCGCTATTGCACTGGTAAAGCCCTTCTCCCCGCAGGCGTTTTTGTCCCGTTTGCGCACATAGCGTTGTAACCAAGCCACACACCATTGCCACTACTGCTCCAAGAAATACAGCCTTGCCAACACTTGACAAAAGTAGCTTTTTCCGGCTTATATTGTTATCGAGACACATCATAGTACAGTTCCTTGGTTCATACCACAGCGCATTAAGGCGTATCAATTTCATTAAGCATTTGCTCGAGGGTATCCATTTTTTCTTGAACAGCGGCTCGCTCTTTAACCAGCTTTTCATTTTCTGCAGAAAAGTCGAATGTTTCTCTTTTTCCCGAAATCGTATCGAGGTCCAGATGCAATGTTTCGAAATATTCCTTTGTATGCACATCTTTTCCAGCAGTTGCTGCCCGGATTGTTTTTTCCCGCTCCATAAAAACAAGGCTTCGAATGGCTTCGGTATTTGTTTCCCGATAATACACGGGCGCCTCGATGCGAATGCCAAGCCCAATTAAATCGGGCGTTAAGGGCTTTGACGTTTTAAGAAATTGTACCAGCGCAAATTTTATAGAACCCACAATGCTAAATCGATCCCGCAGCCGATATCGCCCTCCGGGGCCAATCCAGACATATCCTTGTGTAAATCCATTATCTCCCACCATACCATTAAGCCGTGTTGGTTTTTCTTTATAGAGTCCTACTCCGCCATCAACAAAAAAAGAATGTTTATAGAGCCGAGCTTCTAAACCACCTTTGATCGCTAATTGACTATATCGAAACAGTAGGGTTGGCTGATCTGCAAACCCTACCGATATATACGCTTTAAGAGGCAAACTAGGAATCCGAGCTATCACATCGCAATCAGCTGTAATAGACGGAAAAAAGAATGGACTAAACTCGGGCTTGCTGGTATCGGATGTTGCACTTATCGTATCAGCGGTTGTAGACAAAAAGAGATCCCCAGCCAGCGAAACACCAAAAAGTCGTAAATTATCATTTTTAGGAAGCGTAACCGTAACATGAGCCTCAACCGGGCCAAGACCTCGCTTACCAATGAGTTGCAATTGAGCAGAACCTTGCAAGATCGATCCAACGCCAATGATGCCGCCTATTACAGGATTGAATGTAAACCCCCCGAGCGAATACCATGTTCCCCCTGATGCGTACGCAGTAATGTTCCCGCTACCAATCACGTTGCTTCCGGGCACATAAAAGGTGCCTTCTTCACGTCCGCGCGCAACCGTTGACGCCAGAACATCTGATGCAATCCATGCTGTCGCCAATCCCAGAAATAGACTCTGGAACAGTGATCGTCTGTTACCTAAGAAGCATTCCTTCACGAAGCAACCCTTTGTGCCGATATAACGATTGGAATAAGAGTAGTCTCGTTAAATCGACGACCTGCTTTACGAAGCTCCCGTTTGTGCATGCGAAGTCGCTCGATGTCGATATCGGAAAAAAGTCTCCACCCACTCTGGTTGCGAAGATCGGAAAGTGGGATGTCGGGATCGGAAGTCCAACGCTTAAGCGTTGAAATCGATACGCGAAGTTTTCGGGCTACTTGCCCGCTTGTCGAATACTGCATCTTTAGCTCCTCTACTCAAAACAGGCGTAAAATGAACGAAACTTTAGCTTTGTACTATATAGTGTAGTCGTGCTTATTCAGACCACTCAATACTGTACCTATCTTACTCATTGATTTACATAGCGTTAAGGCATCCACGTATCAGACCAAAAAACTAGCTTCTAACCCTCTTATTGTACCGTTTCGCTCTCGATTATTCAAATACTCCGCTTCCCTCTTTCGATAAACACCAAGCGAGCCGGTATCCAAAACCGCCCTTTTTTAAGAGATAATCCTATCTATTCGTTGACTTACCTATGCCTAGGATTTATTTTATCGCAGGTAAAAAATACGCGGCCATAGCTCAATTGGATAGAGCATCTGACTACGAATCAGAAGGTTAGGGGTTCAAGTCCCTTTGGCCGCATACTTCTTAAAGCCCTGTATCTCTTCAAAAAAAGAATGCGGGGCTTTCTTTTTTGATGTCTTTTTACTTCGAGCACTACAATTCTTGTACATTTCGACCGAAACGACAGATTTGCTGGAATAAGCCAGACTCCACGCTACGGCACCTGCTGCTCAAAGCTCTTTGCCGCAACCCATTAAAGGCCTATGTCATGCTCCGTATTTCTAACATTGCATTGCCTCTGGACTACACCACAGAAACCATGCTGGAACGGGCAGTTCAAAAGCTGCACATTGATTCAGCCGAAATTCTTGATATAACACTTTCATCCCGAAAACTTGACACAACTGATAAAGCTCATTTCTTTTTCAACGCTTCGTTTCTTGTATCAATTCAAGGCGATGAACTCCAACTTCTCTCTCGTGTAAAAGACAAAACCATAACACGCGAGGTATCTCGGCCCTATAGCCTTAGCTCTAAAAACAAACTTGACTATCAACCGATTATTGTCGGATGCGGACCGGCAGGCATGTTTGCAGCGCTTGTTCTTGCAGAAGCAGGGGCCTGCCCGATTTTGATTGAGCAAGGAGAAGATGTTGAGAAGCGTAAACGTAAAGTCGATCATTTCTGGAGAACGGGAATTCTTGACACAACATCTAATGTTCAATATGGGGAAGGTGGCGCGGGGACATTTTCAGATGGGAAATTGAAAGTTGGGCTTCGTGATGCGCGTAAGTGCAAGATTCTTTTGGAAATGGTTGAAGCCGGTGCCCCCGATGAAATACTTTTTAGCGACACACCACATCTTGGAACCGATACACTTTTTAATGTTGTAAAGAATATCCGCACAAAGATCCAAGCTCTTGGTGGAGAAATTCGCTTTTCGACAACATTTACCGATATCATCCGTGAACATGACCATATTGCCGGCGTTCGCGCTCAAAGCGAAACATGCCATTTCGAACTGCCCACACAATCTCTTATTCTTGCAATTGGCAACAGTGCACGCACCACTTTTGAACACCTTCATGCACACGGCATTCTCATGGAACAGAGGCCCTTCGCCATTGGCGTAAGGATCGAACATCCACAAGCTTTAATCAATTCTATACAACATGGTACATTTGCAGGGCACCCGTGCCTTGGTGCAGCTAGCTATCGCATGGTAGTTCATTTACAAAACAAACGAGGGGTTTATACCTTTTGCATGTGTCCGGGCGGGGTGGTTGTAGCTTCAGCATCAGAAGAGAATCAGGTTGTTACCAATGGCATGAGTCTCTTTGCACGAGATGGAAAGAATGCCAACACCGCCCTTCTTGTTACGGTTGACAAAAACGATCTTGGAAGCGATCATCCCCTTGCTGGAATTGCATTCCAGCGCAGTATCGAGCGGGCTGCATTTAATGCTGGCGGGGGCGACTTTTACGCACCGGTACAACGGCTCGAAGACTTTATGCATAAGCGTCAATCCAATTTCTTCGGAACTCTAACGCCTACCTATCTTCCAGGAACCCGCTTTTCAGAAGTGGATTCCTATTTTCCTTCAAAAATTGCGGACTCACTACGCCAAGCAATTACTGAAATGGGCGAATGGATGCCCGGTTTTGCCTTCCCAAACGCCCTCTTAACCGGAGCAGAAACACGAACATCATCACCCGTGCGCATCACCCGCAACGACAACCTCCAAGCCATTGGCATCAAGGGTCTTTACCCATGCGGAGAAGGAGCAGGATACTCTGGCGGCATACTCTCCGCTGCGGTGGATGGGATGAAATGTGCGGAGAAGATACTTGGGAATTGATAAAGGATTAAATTCAGTAGAGTGTGGTTGATTCTATTTAGTACTATGTCGGCAAAAAGAAAACCTTCAAGAGGAATTTATTCAATCGCCTTATATGCTTATAAAGCGGTGAAATTCGAACTAGAAATATTCTAGTCGTTTTTGTTCATTGCTTTCCTTGGTATCCTGGAGTAAGTGTTATGATTGACTTTGCCACTAAAATCAATTTTCAATCGAAGATCAGGCAGACCGGCTAGTATCCCGCGGGCTTATTTCCGACAAAAAGCACCTTATCTCAATCCTTTCAGATATCAGTTATTGCCGTTTATCGGGTTATCTATTTCCTTGTCGTCAGGCTAATTCTGAAAATTTCGAACCCGGGACGATCATTATAAATTATGCGAAAGAAAGAATGATTAGTTCACTCTTTGTTGCGCCAAGACTTTTTATAGTCGTACCCTTAAAAACCGACTCTACAGAATTTTAAGAATCAATGCATTTAGGAATTGACATATCGGTTTTACTGAGATCTCCTGACTTTTAGAAATTTTATTGATTCAAAATTAAAGGGCACACGTCGTGCCCCTCAACCTTAATTTACTGCGCAGCAAGTTCTGGGGCCGTTGCACTACGATGGGTAAGCATATGCATGGTTATAGATAAGAGGCGTGTGAGTTTCATAGGATTAAAAAGGCTTTTTTTTGTTTTGGCTAATGATTTTGGTTTTAAAATACGATTTTGCCACTATCACATATCTTATGCTGGGATATTTATCCCTTTAGCAACAAAAGAAAGTGCAGAGATTGTTGATAAGTTTTTTACTGAGGGGGGGTATTAGGGAATAAACCAAGGGCACAGACACAAGCTCAGAATGCCTACCTTAATTGTCAATAATAATGCTCTTTAAAATTCTTCTTGCTAGGGTCTGATAGCCTCAAGAAAATCTTCTATAGTTCCAACCACAATCTCCTTGCCACTAGGATACGAGCGGTCTACTGGGGCGATAATCCAAGCTTTCGTTATTCCTAAATAGTCAATTGGACTCCAAAATCCTTTGGGGACCACAGGAGAAGATGAAGCTTTACATTAAACAGCAATCTGCTCCCTGCCATTATCAAGAATCAGATCTATTTCTTCTCCCTGATGTGAACGATAAAAATATGGCCTCCACTTCGAAAGAATGCCCGGGGCCGAAAGTATCTGCTCTATTGCGAAGGATTCCCAAGAGTGCATGAAGCAAACCAACATCGCGAAATAATACCTTCGGCGATTTTACCATTCGTTTTTTAAGATTGTTTTCAAAGGGTTGAAGTATCCGTATCATAAAGGTATCTACGAGGATATCCAGATAATAAGTACCTGTTGGATGGGTAATACCAAGCGATTCGCCACATTTCGATTTATTAAATACGTCGGCATTTACATGTGCAAGCATCATCCAAAATCGATTTACATGAGATGAAGCAATCCGAAACCATAGCACGTTTAAAAAATCCGGCAACTCCTTAACTTCGGTAGTATTAATAGGAGTTTATTCAAGATATCGAATCCGCCCTGCCAAACTCTCACTTGTCTGCCTCAGCAAATGGGGAGAAGCTGATCCAAGCACTATAAACCTACCGCTTTTATCGAGTTGATCAACCTCATACCTGATACTTGCGAAAAGACCGGGCATACGCTGAACTTCATGAATACAAATTGTTGCATCACGGTGAATTTTAAAAAATGTTTGTGCATCTTCCATCGCCCTAAGATCATTTGAATTTTCCATATCTCGGAGTATTTTCATGGTCATAACCACTTATAATTGAATGCGTTACGAAAACTTATGAAAATTGAAAGGCAGTCTTTCAATTTGCATAATATAGTTTATATCCTTTTACAAAAGAATGCCATTATTTATAATAAACGAAGGTCGTTGTACTTAAGACGCCCTATAAAGTCTTGGATTTAATTGACATTAAAAAGTAGACTCTATTGTAAAATAGGATAGAGACATGTAAAGGTAGCGGGATTATTGTACTTGACTTAATCTGTAATACACTCAGTGCGACTCATAGCAAGAAACAGCCAGATTGCCTGTAAACCATCTTGAATTGCTCTTAATCCTCGAGGGAGTTTTTAAAGGTCATATACGGGATGCGCCACCAGCATTTTCAACCAATGCAAGTATATGCACTATTTTTCAACCTATCGACAAAAATTGCAGATATGCGGTTTACCCGCCAATAGCCTTTTTAACAATTGCCGATCCAAAAAAACTTGCCAACTTTACTCTGGCACTCGTATGGGCAACCAGATCTGTAAAGCCATCGTTTTTAATTGCTTCGTACAAACGATCGTAGCAGGCTTGTATTGCTTTACAGGTATGATTTTTTAAAGTAATAGAATTCCAGGTGCTGGAAACAATAGAATTGACTCGTTCATTCATTTTAATACCCCTCATTTAAAAATACAAAGTGCCCCAGAGCACTAGCAAAATTTCTCATGGATAGCATACAAAAAATAACATCGTACTATGAGGCAACCGTGAGGCATTTGTTAGAATCGTGTAAGGGCTACATTTCTACCCATTCATTAGACAATAGCCTTTTCTGAATACGCTCCAAAAATCTGCTCAAATACGGTGTATTTTCCAATATCGCTTTCTGTTATTACTATTTTATACTGATTACACAGAATTTTTTTGAGATAACCTCAATCAACCTATTAATACAGCTATTATCTACCATCTACCCTCAGGAGCTCTCCCATGACCGCCAATACCCGTCTCCCCATCGCATCCGATGACGAATACGTCGTTGTTAAAGATGGTCACATAACTCTTGCTGGAAAGCGGGTACGCTATTGGGGAGCAATCGGGACATTTCCTGCAACAAGCTACGAGGCCAACAGTGCAGCGGTAACCCGCATCAAGGCTCTCGGATTTAATATGATCCGCCACTGGCAATCGCCACAGCCTTATACGCTGGGTGATAAATCTCCTGGCGACCTTAACGATCATTTTCTCCTGTGCTGCAAAGAAGCTGGGCTTAAGATCTGGTACGCAGGATTAAACCGGGTTGGAGTTTTGGATCCGTCGCTCGTTTCTCTTGTTGACGAACCAGAAACTGCTCAACAATGGCACGATGCGATTGCCACTATGTCAAATAAAAGCGTACGCGATAATGCAGCCCGATACTGGGACTCCCGAATTTCGGCCGTTGCCATAACCCGCATGAAAGAAATTCTGGAACATGTAAATGCTCACACAGGATTTCGCTATGCCGATGATCCCCTGTTTGCAGTGTGGGAACTCACCAATGAAGAGTGGTGGTTTCACCGGGTTAAAAGAGGAGACTTTGGTCACCTTCCACCATTTATCATGAGCAGCTTTTTTGGCCTCTGGAATAATTTTCTTCTCACAAAATATGGTTCCCACGAAGCCATGGCCGCAGCCTGGATCGGCAACCTGCTTCCCGAGGAATCTCTTAACAAAAAGAATATATTTCTGCTTCCACTTTTAGGTGATATCCGTGACGATCAAGCATCTGCGCTCGGGGTTGGCTATGCTGCTGTTGGCCAAAAACAGGTATACGAAAAAAGCCTCTTTAACGAACGACGTGGAGCAGATGTTATAGAATTTCTTTTGTCTATCTGGATAAACGGCAAACAAAAAGAAGCAGATGTTGTTAAATCTATGGGCGAAAGCACCCGTAAATGCCCTCTGGTATGGGACACCGGGATCGGCTATGATATGCAAACACAATTTATGCAACAACACGCCGACGCAATTTCGCATGATTCCTATTTTAACGCTCCCTTCCAGCTCGATCCCCATCACAAACGTTTTCCGTGGATGAGCCAGCTCGAAGAATTGCCAAAAGTATGCTGGGATAAACCCTGGCTCGAACAAAACCGCTTTGAAGGCAAACCCTTCTTTGTTTACGAAACACAAATTATGCAGCCTGCAAAGTATCGCGCCGAATACCCTATGCTTATTGCCCGAATTGGTGCACTACAAGATTGGGATATTGTGTGCTGGCACTATTGGGGACACCCTCTCGACATAACTCAAACTACACACTACGATGCCCCCATGGATTATGTCTCTAAAAATCATTATCCTCTTGGGTATCATTATCAATTTGACGAAGTGCAACAAGCAAGCATGACTATGGCAGGAGAAATTTTTAAGAATGGTCTTTTAGCACCTGCAGCAACACCCACCCACATTATTTTTGGAAAAAAGAGTCTTCATTCGTGGTCGATGAATGAATATGGTGAAATTGGCCAAACATTTCTGCCAACAACCTACCGCCATGGTGTTCGGTTGCTTATCGATCCCTCTCGGCCCGATGACGAAATTAAAGGACCGCATTATCATGGACGCGGAATTTATGAACCATGCCCCATTGTAGCCACTCCCGAAATCATCCACGATTGGCAAAAGGGCTATCTTATTTTTGACAGCCCTTCCACCGTGATGTTTACAGGCTTTTTTGCAAATCTCGGCGATAGTCTCGAATTTCAAAACGGCACAAAACTTTCCCATGTTGCCATTCACAACCCAGAAACAATGTGTTATCCTGTTACCGAAGACGAAAAATTCATTTCCTTTTGCGCAGCAAGTCAAGATGGTTTACCTCTTGCCACATCAAAAAAGATATGCCTGGCACTTGTGTCGACGAGTTTCAACGAAGGATTTGCGATAGACGAAAATAAGCACGGAACTCGCCCTTTTCATCCAGTTGCAGAATGGTATTGGGATATGGATTCATTGGCACTTTCATCGATGGGGAAACCACTCGTTGCGCGCGTTAAGGCAACACTCACAGGATCGTGGCTAGCAGGCATGAAATACCAACTGCTCGATTTTCAAATGAAGAGTATTCGCAAAGGAACGTGCGGAAGTGGAACACTGCGGATCCCAAACGATGTTCCCGTCTTTTTAATTTACTTAACACGATAAGCATCACGATACGCGCTCATTTTTGCAAATCCTGCAAGAATGAGCGGTTTTACTACTCGATTGGATTATTACTACCAAAAGCTTTTACATACGCAATGGCATCGGCAACAGTTGGCTGCAAAGCGCTGCCAATGGCACCTGAGAGTCCGATAATATCAAAAAGATTGCGAACTTCTGCGCTTGGGTCGGCAGGAAGAACAAGAGCCATCTGAATCGCTTTTCCTTCTTTGCATTTTTTCCAGCATTGCGCAGTTGCCCCAAGACCATCGCTTGACACATACTCACACAATCCAAGATCAAGCACACATCGAGTAATTGCTTTTTCCTGTAAATCAAGGAAATCACTTGTTAAAGCAGCCGATTCTTTTTTCTGAAAAATATGTGAGGGAAACCGAAGAACTGCAACACCATCCTGCATGGTTATTTCGATATCTCCAGTATGCGGGCCTGTCGAATTACTCGACATATTTGCTCTCTGCATTAATCAGAATGCTGAGGAACTCTTGCGCCGAAGCAGCTTCCATGAGGTCGTTGCGCACCTCCTCGTACGACATCACGCGAGAGAGAGACGACAAAATATGCGTATGATCTGCGGATGTATTAGGTGGGCTGATCATCATAAATATCAGAGATACTGGTTGCTCATCAATAGCTTCAAATTCAATGCCGTGTTTAAGGCGTGCAGCAATCATGTGGAGTCGATCGATACCCTCAACTCGTCCATGAGGAATTGCAATGCCATAACCGATGCCTGTCGACATTTCGGATTCCCGGGAGAGGATTTTTTGGATAATTGTATCTGCAGAACGGATTTCGTAGAGCGATGCAATATACCCGCCCATGGTAGAGAGAAGTTCGCTTTTATCTTTAGGCGTGAGATCGATCAGAATACCATTTTTATCGAGCACATCATGAATTTTCAAGATTGTTCCCCGGTATCGGTTTTGGAAAAGTAATCTTTCTTCTTCTCGAGTCGACGAGATATGACTCCCAGAACTCTACCAAAGATATAGATAGCCAATCCAACAGACGCAATAATAAATGCTGTGCCTTTAAGCGTTCCGCCGGTATAGCGAAACTTGTACATTATTATTACCCCAATAACGGTAATACCAAAACCGCCATACATAACCATCGTAGCTCGCTGTATCAGAGCTTCCCATACTTTTTTCATGAGTACCCCCGTTTTGGGTAGTTAATATGATTTGTGAGCTGATACAAGATCAAATCGGCGAAATTAATTTTTTCCAGATTTCGCGAGAAATTGCAGAAAGGCCTTGACAAATCCTGAGCGCTTCATCTGGGTTTTTTAAAGTGAGCTTCACTTCAAGCCGTTGTTTTTCAAAACCGGGGGTCTCTTTAAAGGCTACCCGCGTCGCGTCGGGAGAGGTTTTATGAACCAATTCTCTCCAATTTTTTCGTGCTGCACTATACGTAGGAAATCTCAAATCGAAAAAGATTTCTCGTATTTTCTCTAGCTTTTGCGGGCTATTCAGCGTTTTTTGATTCTGCAGCGCAATCATTTTTTCTTGGTTGCAAAGCTCTGGTACCGATATCCCATACACATGCGCGAGCTCTGGAAGCCACTCGACAATTTCTCGCCACAATTGGAGCGAAGGCAGCATTCCCTCAAAAAGTTTGATGAGCGATTCTTGATCGGATTTGCTCATTCGAGAGATTTCGGCGCACATTGTTTTAGGCAGCATGCCGGATGTAACGCTCATTTGCACAGCATCACAACAATCAAGCACCGCACGCAGCTCGGTTGCTTCGCGCATAGAAACCCCATATAAAAATGCGATCGTCGCTTCAGAATCATCCCCCACAGATGCTAACCAGCGCATCACCTCAACACTCTCCAACGGCTGCTTCAACCGATTTTTATTGAGGAGAATTCGCCCGAGCGAAACTCTGTGAAGATCTAGTGAGCAATCTATAATAAGCGCTCCAAACGTACTATTTCCTAACCGCTGCTGCATTGCACTACGCTTGGCTCCATCAATAATATAATGCGTTCCATTGGTCATTACCCCAACAACAATGGGCAAATACATTTCAGCGCGATTGGTCATATCCATTTCACTCTTTGAACCATCAAGGATAGTTGGGGCCAAAAGATCTGCTAGAGACACCTGCCGATGCGGTGCAGATGCCAATGCTTTACCAAATTCCGCAGCTTTTTCTAAGATTGTCATAATTTTCAACTTCCTGTGCTAAATTTCTTTTTAAAGCGCCATCCCTCAGGATAGAAAGCTTTGTAGTAAGCACTGCTTTTGTTGCAGTCATTTGTTCGTTAGATAATCGACCGCGTGTCACAAGATTTGCCAGTGCTTTTACGCGTAACGAATCGAGCACGGGCGTACTAGCAGATAGTTGATCTGCATGCCCGCCATAGCGCGTTAATAAATTACTTTCAATTAACCCAACATGCTCATGCGCCGTAATTCTAAGCCATAAATCATAGTCTTCGCATGCTCGCAAATCCTCGTTAAAACCACCATATTGAGTAAAAAGCTCTCGACGCAGCATTACCGACGAAGGGGTAATCATGCATCGAGCAAGTGACGCCAGAAAAATATCACCACTTATTTTTTCGTGGGTCTTGGGTGGATTTACCCGAACTCCATTGCGTATCCAGATTTCCTTCGTTTGACATAAAGAGACATTTGGATTTTTGATCAAATAATCGTGTTGCACTTTTAATTTTTTTTTATCCCAAACATCATCCGAATCCAGAAACGCAACAAACTGCCCCGTAGCTCTGGCCACCCCTGCGTTTCGTGCTGCAGAAACTCCCCGATTATGCGAGAATCGGATTACATGGATTCGAGGGTCACGTTGTGTGGCAAGAAAAGCATCTGTGGCATCGGTTGAACCATCATCAACAATAATGCATTCGAAATGCGGATATACCGAAGCAAGCACCGATGCAAGTGCGCGCGATAACATTGACACACGATTATACGTAGGTATCACCACAGAGATTTCAATCATACCATAAAAATAGTTTAATTCATGAGTTCTTAACGGTATACTATAATGAATGCTATATTAGATAGTACGATATCATTGAGACATGACACCCGTTTTTAGCCCATAACGTCACTTTTTGAAAGGTTGTTGTCCATGCATTTAACATTTTATGGCGCAGCTCAGACTGTTACCGGATCGATGCATCTGCTCAAAGCCAACGGGAAAAACATTTTGCTCGAATGCGGAATGTTTCAAGGTAAACGGGAAGAAGCATACAAGCGCAACAGAGACTTCCCCTTCGACCCGGCATCCATCGATGCACTCATTCTCACCCACGCACATATGGATCATAGCGGTAATATTCCTAATCTTGTTCGACACGGATTTAAAGGCCTGATTTATGCAACATCGCCCACTGTTGACTTATGCAAAATAATGTTACGGGATTCTGCTCATTTACAAGAGATGGATATCAAATGGGTTAACCTGATTCGCGAAAAGCATCACCAGGAACTTCTTGAGCCTCTGTATACCATGGAAGACGCAGATGCCTGTATGGACAGCTTTGCTGCCGTTGATTATGAACAAAGCGTACAAATTGCTCCTGGCGTTGCCTTTCGCTTCGTTGAAGCAGGACACATTCTCGGATCTGCATCTATTCATCTGGAAATTCTCGAGGAGGGCAAAGTCAAGCGGCTCTGCTATGCCGGTGATATTGGTCGCAACAACATGCCAATCCTTCACGATCCCAACCTTCCGGTAGAATCGCATGCAGTTATCATGGAATCGACCTACGGAAACCGTCTTCATGAGAATGTTGACGATGGAGCAGATAAGCTAGCCGATATCATCCGTCAAATTTCTCAAAACGGAGGGAAACTAATAATTCCTGCTTTTGCAATCGGTCGTACGCAAGAGCTTGTTTACATACTGCACAAATTGTACGATCAAAACAGAATCCCCGATATCCCCATATATGTCGACAGCCCGCTTGCCATACGAGCAACCGAAATCTTCAGAAATCATCCCGAAGATCTCGATCGCGAAACTCGTAGGCTCTTTTTGGATGCTGGCCGCGATCCTTTTGAATTCCCACGTCTCAAATACGTCACCGATGTAGTGGATTCAAAACACCTCAATAGTCTTACATTCCCGCATGTTATAATCTCTGCGTCGGGTATGTGCGAAGGTGGCCGCATATTGCACCATCTCAAAAACAACCTCGATAACCACCGTGCAACAATTCTCTTTGTAGGCTTTGCCGCAAAAGATACCCTTGCACGTAAAATCATGGATGGCAACCGTACAGTAAAGGTTTTTGGCGAAGAACATGTCGTGCGGGCGCAAATCAAAACACTCGGAACATTCTCCGCACACGCCGACCGCGCAGACCTTATAGACTATGTCAAGTTCTCTCCACCCTCGGTACTTAAAAATATTTTTCTCGTACACGGTGAAGAAGATCAGGCATTGCCCCTGCGGGATGCATTTTTAGAAAAAGGTTATGAGCATGTAGAATTTCCTGCTCATGGAGATACGTTCGAGATTTAAAATTGATTTTTGCTGCTTGTGGGATAAGCCCCTCTCAGAATATGAGAGGGGCCTTTTTGTTTTATACTTTGCAGATAATTTTACAAAAAGTGGTTGAACATTAAAAGATTTCAGGTAGTTAGTTTCAATTGACAAAGAGATTAGCCCAACCTTCGCATAGCAACCACCAGGCTGAAAAAAGGTATGCATAAAGCTTTTTTTCATAAAAATAGCTGTAAGTCATTGATTTTTGATTTTGAAAGTCGTTTGTAGTGCCCATAGATTAAATTTTCTCTTGCTTTTCCTTTTGTATCGATATATCTTTTTCTCATGTTCCTACGACTCAAAAAAACAGA
>JBBRUX010000036.1:0-40497 GCA_038247415.1 Chitinivibrionales bacterium
GCCTTTAATCACCTTACCCGATACTTCTGCGCCGCGAACTCACAAGAATGACTCTCTCGGTGTGAAGCTTCCCGATACTGCGGTTCAAAGTCTTCCTGAGCAAAAAAAGCCACAAGCATCGGAAGATACGCTTAAGCCCCCCTCGCAGTGATCCCTGGCACTATCGCTGATTTATATGATGAAGAGTGTGATGAAGATGGTTTTTAAGGCACATTCACTTTTGAAACAAGCCGCGTACTTTGGTAGTCCCAATGTGGCAGGAGAAAAAACAATGGCAGAATCACGGATGAAGAGGATTACCCGGATGACACGGACAAGATAAAATGAAGGATAAAAAAATTAGTGGAATCTTTAAATCCGGGGCAGTCGGGGGTTCAGACAATTGAAAGAAGTTCATTGGGCGCAAACATTGAATTATCTCAAAGCTTACAGACTAGAAGTCGGGCTACTTATAAATTTTGGTGGCAAATGCATGGCGTTTAAAAGATTCGTTTTTTAAATCTGCCGGTCTCTCTAGTGATAGCACACAACACTTTATCGCGGTTTGGGTTGACTTCACCTACTACACTATTCTATTATACTAATGTATCTTATCAATATTGATTTATCTGATTTTGTAGCATTTAATTATACTTCATTCAAGGGGGCAGTATGGTTTCTCGTCTTGGTGTTGCGCTTGTAAGTGTAGGGCTTGTTTTTGCAATTGGGTGCGGCGGTCCAAAAACTACGCAGGCTCCCAAAGATACTTCTGGTATGCCAGCATTTGTGCTGAATCCTCCCAAGGAAGCGGGCGTTATATTTGGAACGGGCATTGCCGAACAGCAGAGCGCACAATTGGCCAAAGAAACTGCCGATTTACGCGCACGTAAAGAAATAGCTGCCGTTCTTTCTACCAAAGTAACAAACATGCTTAAAGATTATCTTGGTCAAGCAGGGATAGGCTCGCAAGCCGAAGTAACCGAGCTTGCACAGTCGGTTACCCGCGCGATAACCGAAATGGAACTTGTTGGTGTTACTATTGATAAACGAGAATATATCGATGGTAAAATGTATTCTCTGGCCCGGTATCCCCTCGACGACTCAATGAAAAAACTTGTTCAAAATGCTGTGGGCAATGCTCTTACATCCAAAGAAGCGCTGTTAAGCCAGTTCCGCGCAAAACAAGGATTCGAAGAATTGGATAAGCAACTTGACAAAATGAAGGCTACTGAATAATGTAGTGTGCTTATCTTGGGTGCGCTCTTACGCAGGTGAGTGCGCTTCCATACTTCCACCGTGTACAATTCCCGATTTTGAAAGGTACCCTATGAGATCTGTTTATGCATATTTGAGTTTAGCTGCACTGCTTGTTTCTTCCGCTGCCCTTTCTGCTCAGCAAATTAGCACCGAAGCAGGAAAATATGAACGCAAATCGGTAACCTATTTGAATGCTTTATGGCTTATGGATCAATCGGTGCGGGATATGCCTGCGCAAAAAGTTGGCGAGGTGCTGGATAAGGTAAAAGCCGGGTTGACCATGAAAAGGTTTGATTACAATCCGGTACCTGAGTTTATGGTGACCGATTTTGTCAATCAGGCTAATGCATTGGTATTTCCGGCAAGTGTAACTAATGCGCCATCCATTCCTGGGATTTCGGTAGGGTCAGATCCAATGCTTGATAGTATCGCCCAAGTTATGGAGCGGACTGTTGTACCCAAGATCCTTGAAGTTGTTGACGCTGCCAAGGAAATGCGTGCTGCCAATCTGACCTCAGAACAACAGCGCAATTCCTTTATGGCCGATAAGGCCAAATCGCTTGGTATTACTATGGAAGATATCGATAAGGTCATGAATTCTGCGTATATTTTTGTTCCCCTTGCACGCCGTTTTCTTGGAGTACTCAGCGATTCAACGTATAATGCCTCGATCGAACTTGGTATTGTCATGTTTCGCATTTCTATTAAAGATAGTGTGGCAAAAGCCGTGCCGGTTGTGCGCAAATTTACCTACTCGCAAGGGAATTCTCGCCTGGGGAAAAATTATGCAGCCAAAGATGGTCTTATTGACTATCGCGAATTTGCCTTTCGGTCTGCAGTAAAAAATGCTGTTCGCAACCTGGTTGTTGCTGTCCAGGAAATCCCCGATTTTCGTTTGTCCGGACAAATTGTAGAAAAAAGATTTGGGTCGGTCGGGTTTGATCTTGGAAAGAACGAGGGGATCATACTCGATGACAAATATCGTATTGTCGAATATGTAGAAGAAGCCGATGGAAAAATCAAACAGCAGAACAATGGCTGGATACGGGTAACCTCAGTTGGGGATAGTGCTAAAAAAGAGGGATACAAATCGAAGGCATGCATTGTTTCTGGTCGTCCCTTTGTTGGTGCCGTATTGAGTGAGTATCCTCGGATTCCTATTGATATCTCATTACGTTATCAGATGGTTGATGTTTCGCAAACTATAGATGATTCTGCTTCCAATTACTTTACTGGTCTTAAGCTCAATCCCTCGGTGCTTGGGTTTAATGTTGACGCTCAATATAATTTTGGCAGACGCTTAGGGCTAAGGCAGTTTTTTGTTGATATAGGTTTTGGAATGGGGACGGGAACAGCAGAAGGCTGGTTTAATCGGGATCCCTTGGCACCGGATCCAAGGCGTCTCGAAATTAAAACTTTGTCAACAATGTCGATAGATGTTTCAGTGCTTAAAAAGTTCTATGTGCGCCGATTGGCTTTGGATCTTTCGGTAGGATTTGGATACGAGGATGTTGCTGTGTATACTAAAAGCTCCGTGCTCGATACTGCTTTACGGTTAGATAATGCGTCAATAGGGCTTGTTGTTGGGGGTGGGTTAGAGTTTGCTCTTTCGCCAGCGCTTAATTTTGGTGCTGGTGTCCAGTATCGAATGCTTGCAGAAAGTGCAGATTGGACTCGCCAGTCGCGAACCTCGGTGGCCGATAAATGGGGCAATAGTATTGATATTACCGACAAGACTCCTCTGAGTCACTCTGGGTTGACTTATCGGGTATATTTTACGTGGTCGCCTCCAGCACTGCCGTTTGATCCGGTTGACATGATTCGCGGCAATATGGGAATCTGATGAGGAATACTCAGATTAGTGAAATGGATTAATTGATAAGAAAAAAGTAGTTGCAAAACTCGCATTCGTTTCGACAGGCTCAACGAGTGGTGATTCAAATCGCACCCTGAGGCCTTGATCCCTGAGCTTCTCGAAGGGTGTCCTAGAAGAGTTTTGCAATTGTCTCGAAATATAATATTACTTTAATTGAGGAGAGAATTATGCAAAAGTTGATACGTGCGCTTGTCCTTGTTTCTGCTGTAAGCGGTGTTTCGTATGCTAAAGACGTGCAGACAAATATTCCTGTTTCCAATCAGGCTACCTTTGTAGAAACCTATTCGCCAGCCGAGGTTACCATTCAGGCAACTGGCTTGGGTAAAAACGACAAAGAGGCAATTATCGATTTGAGAAAATGTGCCATTAATTATGTATTGGCATTAGGAACCGATCCGCTTCTTAATTCTGTTGCAGCAAAATCGGCTTTTAACGGCATTGCAGAAGAGTTTTTTGTTCCTGTTAATGTAGACAAATATATTGCATGGGAATCCGATAAAGTCGTGTCTGCCGTCAAGACAAAAATGCCCAATGGTAAAGATGGTATGAAAATTACCAAAGCTGTACGGGTAAACAAGAAAATGCTTACCGATGATCTTTCAGCTAAAGGCATTGTTGCGTCAAACACCGAACTCTCCGATGCTATTGGTATGCCTACTATTATGGTAATCCCCGAAGTTCCTAAGGGTCAAACACCTTTGCAGGTTTTTGATTCCAATCCGTTAGCAAAGCACGCTGCTGCTGTTATCGAAAGCTACTTAACATCACGCAAATATGATGTTCTTGTTCCTAATGCAATAGATCAAATCAACGAACAAACAAAACTGCAAGGTGAGGTTAAAGGCGTAGAAGAAGATCCTTCGTATCAGCTTGCTTTGGCATTAGGTTCCGATATCTATATCGTTTTTGCCGGAATGGTGTATTCTGGTAATAAAGTTACACTTCAGCTCAAGGCATACGAAACTACCACAGGACGTTTGCTTGGCTCCGAAACCGGATACAGTGCTGCTCGCCCTGGCCCTGCCGAGCCTCTTGTTGAAGAAGCGGTTAATAGCGCTATTGACAAAGTGCTTCAGCGTCTGGTGACGTACTGGGGCGATGATATCAAAAAAGGAATTCAGTATAAGCTGATTTTCAAGAGTGTGTCAGGGGACATGTCGGAAGATGTTCAGGATAAGATCAGTGATGTGATGGACGAAGTTTTTGCATTGTCAAAGGAAAACGTTGTTTCGTCCAAGACACTCGATTATAATGTTTGGGCAAAGAAAGCTGATTTTAACAAATCGTCTAAGATCTATTCTTATTTTCGTGATAAGCTAAAAGCCCAGGCGAAATTATCAAAAATCAATATTAATAAGAAGCTTATTATTGTTGGTGTAGGCGCACCGGAATAAGAGGGCGACTATTAGTTAGGTTGATTGTGCTCTTGGGGTGCCGGTACGGTGCCCCTTTTTTGTTTGAGTACGCCTGGCACGGCGCACCTGCTTGATGCGATTAAACCAAATGTAAATTTTATGAAAGGTTGGTACGTATGAAAAATCGGTTGCTTTTAGGGTTAGTAGGATTATTTATGTGGGCTAGTATGGCCAGTGCTGCAAATGATTGGGTAACAACCAGCAGAGACATGGAATATCCCAACGATTTTTATTTTGTTGGCGTTGGCATGAGTGAACGAGGTGTTGATATTGCCAAACAAAATGCCATGGTAGAAGTAAAAAAACAGCTCTCCGTTTCGGTGAGTGCTTCTATGCTCGATGAGCAGAGTGCCATTAGTATTAATGGTAAAGGGATCAATGCGAGCAGGGTCGAATCGCGTGCACGCTTGGTTACCTCCGGGGATGTTTCGGGAATTGAGGTTGTTAAATCGGCGCAGCAAGGAAAGCTGTTTTATGCGCTTGCAGTGCTTGACAAGAAAAATTTTATAGCTGCCACCAAGGCAAAAATTGCAGATCTTAAAAAGCAGGTGTCGCAGCTTGTTGCAGCCATTCAAACCGATATTTCGGCAAACAAAATGGCTGCAGCACTTGTAAAGCTTTCGGTTGCACGTAAGAATATAATTTTGGCAGAAGAACAACGAACACTGCTTTCTGCAGCAGCACCTCCGACCGATGCCGAAAAACTCGATGTAACCCTCACTGATATTTCTCTCTTGTTCGAAAAATGTGTTGCCGGCATCCGTCTTTCAAAAACCGGCGGAGACAATCAGGTCTTTGCTGTAGGGATGGTTCCCTCAGATCCGTTTGTGGTTACTGCTTCGGTAGAAGGGGGACCTGTTCCTTCGTTGCAGATTAATTTGCTCGACGATAATAACAAGATTGCTCTCACACGGTTTACCGATGATAACGGTAAAGCCGAGTTTTCTGTGTCGGAGAAAGCGGATATGTCTGCGGGTACTCATAAGTATACAGCGGCAATTTTCATGAATGTGGGCTCGGAACTCAAAACCCGCCTGGCAGCGCAAAATCAGATCTTTGCCTATACTGTTCAAAGTAATCCTTGTTTCGCTAAAATCCTTGTTGATGTATCGGCTCCTTTAACATCCGGAAAAGAAGATATTGCCAAAAAAGTTATAGCTCGACTTTCTAAATATGATGTCAAGAATGATCCCGCTTCAGAATCAATTATTAAAGTATCGGTAGCTGCTACCGAAACCGGTAATGTTGCCGGATTATCCGAGAATAATTCGTTTGTTAAAACCGAAGTTTCACTCACTTTAGCGCTTACCGACGAGGATGGAAAAGATCTTGCATCTCTTACCGGTACCGGTAAAGGGATGGGCAGCACTCTTGTCAAAAGCACTATTGCAGGGATAGATAATGTCAAGCTTGAAGGTTCGATTAAAACAGTGCTGGAAAAAATATGTTCGGTAAAATCTATCCCCACATTAAAGATTGCCGTTTTTGAATTTAAGGATCGTACTGGGTATGCCTGGTGGTACGACATGGCGCAGGGGCTTACCGATATGCTGACAACTCAGCTTATTAATTCGGGCAAATTTGATGTCGTGGAACGGACTCAAATCAATCGGATCATGGAAGAAAAATCGCTTGCGCAAAGTGGGATAGTAGAAGAAAACGAAGCAATCCAGATTGCCAAGGTTGCTAATGCAGATGTAATTCTTATTGGTACCGCTTCCATTGCAGGTAGCAAAATAGAAGCAGATGCCCGCATTGTTGATATGAAAACAGGTATTGCAAAGTGTGCAATGAGCTCGTCGTCCTATTCGCTTTCTGATCTTCGACTCATGGCCACCGAGATTGTGGGGCAGCTTAAGAGTAAATGCTGGAAATAAGTTAAAATAACAATTCATGTCTTAAAAAAAAGGACAGAAATACAAAGGTGTTTCAGTCCTTTCTTATTTAGACGTTTCTTTTGTGATGCACCTGAAAGCCTTGTCTAAAGAACCCTTCCACGGGATCTCTGGTACAATTTGGAACACCGCGCACTGTTCGCAATGAGCTCTTTGCAATGACTATCAATCTAATGCATCTCCAATTCGTATATTTAAGCCGGTGAGACTTTGTTTGCTCTAGGATAGGCGTTTTTAGATATGCTCAATTAAATTTGTATTTTATTAAGAAACAATAGGTTACGAATGAAAGATTTTTCTGTAGGCTCGATTCCCCGTCATCTAATCACTTTTGCGATTCCCATGATTATGTCTAGTCTTGTGCAGGCAATCTATGCTGTAATAGATGCAATTTGGGTTGGACGGCTTCTTGGGCATCAGGCCTTAGCTGCGGTTTCAACAACCATGCCAGTTATTTTCTTTTCTGCATCATTGATCATAGGCGTGGGTATTGCTGCTGCAATTCTTACGGGTCAATCATTTGGGGCGAAAAATCTCGATCGATTGAGACTTGTTATCAGCAATTCACTTTTTATTTCGATTGGACTTTCTCTTGTTGTCACCGTGGTTGCACTGTGTGGTGCACGGCCGGTTCTTAAGCTTATCAATACTCCCGATAGCATTCTTGATACAGCAACGACGTTTTTGCAGATCACAATTCTGGGGTTTGGTGGCGTTACTATTTATCAATGGTTCAATGGTTTGATGAATGGCCTTGGAAATGCGCGAACTCCCCTTTTAATGCAGCTTGCAACTATTGGACTTAACACTGTGTTGGCCCCGCTGTTGATACTCGGGATAGGAACCGGCAAGCCGCTTGGGGTTGCTGGTTCGGCGCTTGCAACATTAATTGCCAATGTTTTTGGGGTTATCCTTGTAATTATTCTGTATCGTCGCAATACGTTTTTGCGCACGCTGGGCTTTGCCTGGAAGTTTGATTGGCCGCTTGCTAAAAAAATCCTGATTATGGGTATTCCCATGTCGTTACAAATGATTGTGGTGTCGGCAAGTTTTCTTCTCATCACGTCTCTTGTCAATAAATTCGGAGAGGCGGTTACCGCAGCGTTTGGGATTGGTAGTCGCGTTGATCAATTTGCATTTATGACGATCATTGCGGTGAGTGGCGCAATATCATCGATGACTGCTCAAAATATTGGGGCCAACAAGGCAGAACGAATTCCTCTCATTATTCGATGGGGTCTTATTGTGTCAGTATGTTTTTCCTTGTTTTTCCTTGTTCTGGCATATGGCTTTGCAAAACCTATTGCGCATCTGTTTACCAATGATGCCTTGGTGGTACAGCACACTATTGCCTATTTCAAAATTGTGTGTTTTGCGTATGTTGGATTTGCGATTCTGTTTAGTTTTCAAGGGGTGGTACGCGGCGCAGGAGACACGATGTCGTCTCTTATTATTGTTTCCTGTTCGATGATGTTTATTCGAATCCCACTATGCTATTATCTTGCAGAAAAAACGTCTCTCCATGAATACGGCCTCTGGCTTGGTATGACAATAAGTATTCTGATAGGTGCTATTGTCTTTTGGCTCTATTATTTGAGTGGGCGCTGGAAACTGGCGGCTGCTAAGGGTCAAAGTATTCATGGGGCACCGGCTCCTTCTGTCGCCTAGCTCGAATAAAGACGTGCACATACGCCTTCGCGCATGGTTAAAGGCTATTTTTTCGGAATGCACGCTCCGTAACGTATTTTATTTAATTGTAATGCGCAGGGTATTCTCTTACTATTGTAGATACTTTCTTTACTAAAAATTTAATCAAGGAGCGGTTAATGCCTTCACAGATTGATATTTGGGATACTTCAAAGTTTCTGGTTGCCGATATACATCTCGCCGATTGGGGTCGCAAAGAGCTCGATATAGCTGAGCATGAGATGCCGGGTCTTATGTCTGTTCGGCAAAAATATGCTATCGAGAAACCTCTGGCGGGTGTTCGCATCACGGGCTCGTTGCACATGACCATTCAAACTGCGGTGCTTATCGAGACTCTTGTAAAGCTTGGAGCAACTGTTCGCTGGGCATCGTGCAATATCTTTTCAACACAAGATCATGCTGCTGCTGCCATTGCTAAAGTGGGAATCCCTGTTTTTGCATGGAAGGGTGAAACACTCGAAGATTATTGGGCTTGTACGTTTATGGCACTCATGCACGAAGGCGGTAAAGGTCCCCAGCTTATTGTTGATGATGGCGGTGATGCAACATTGCTTATTCATAAAGGTTTTGAGCTGGAAAATGGCGATACTTGGATCGACACAGCCTCAGCGAGCCACGAAGAACAAGTTATTAAAGATCTGCTCAAAAAAGTTCATGCAAAAAAGCCTACCATCTGGCATGAATTTGTCAAGGAGTGGAAGGGCGTTTCCGAAGAAACAACCACAGGCGTACATCGCTTATATCAAATGGAAGCAGCCAAAAAGCTTCTTGTCCCAGCAATCAATGTAAACGACTCGGTTACTAAATCGAAGTTTGATAATATTTACGGGTGTCGTCATTCTTTGGTTGATGGTATCATGCGTGCTATGGATGTTATGATTGCAGGAAAAGTGGCCCTTATTTGTGGCTTTGGTGACGTTGGCAAAGGTTCAGCAGATTCACTTGCTGGTCAAAAAGCTCAAGTCTGGGTAACAGAAATCGATCCAATCTGTGCACTTCAGGCGTGTATGGCAGGTTTTAAAGTAACCACCGTCGAAGACGCTCTCCCAACTGCCGATATCTACGTTACAACGACTGGCAACGCCGATATCATTACTGCAGAACATATGTCGAAAATGAAAGATCAGGCAATTGTTTGCAATATCGGCCACTTCGACAACGAAATCCAGGTCGAAAAACTTAAAAGCTGGCCTGGTGTAAAGCATATTAATATTAAGCCCCAGGTTGATAAGTATACCTTTGCCGATGGTCATTCGATCTATCTTTTGGCCGAGGGCCGCCTTGTTAATCTTGGTTGCGCAACTGGTCATCCTTCTTTTGTGATGAGCAATTCATTTGCAAATCAGACACTTGCCCAAATCGACCTTTGGAAAAATCGTGAAACACTCAAGGTTGGTGTGTATCGCTTGTCTAAAAAGCTCGATGAAGAAGTTGCCCGTTTGCATCTTGCAAAGCTAGGGGCAAAGCTTACGAAGCTTTCTCAGGCGCAAGCCGATTACATTGGTGTGCCTGTTGACGGGCCTTATAAGCCAGAGCATTATCGCTATTAAGTGCTCTTTGACTTCGAGTTTGTTTTAGATTGAAATGTGGGCTTTGGCAAGTATTCTTGCCAAGGCCTTTTTTATGAAACGGCAATTTGCTTATTGGGGCAGCACGTTGCACTAAAAGTGTTACGAACTTTTGGATTGATTGATTTTATAGTATTGTAAAGCTCGAGCCCTGTCGTATCGGGGAGAATCATGTCAAGAAGCACGCAGTCGAAGGTGTTCCCGGGATTCTTATAGTAATCGAGGGTTTGTTTTCCGGTGGCAAACAACTGCCATAGGAAGTCCGTTTTAAATAAGCCAGCCTCCCGGATAATAATTGGTATTGTCGAAACTGTAGCTCCCTATATGCATATCGATTTCGAGCGAACGGGATTGCGTGTGATATGAATTGAGCGGACTGCCAAGCGTTGCAGAACAACTCCCAATTTCTTTGTCGAGAACGCGAAGAGCAATATAATAGGGCTTTGGCAAGGATGGAAGTTTAAGCTCATTCATCGAGCGGGAAAGCTCTGCTTCCATGGCTGCGAGAATGACCTGATCTTAACTCGCAAGAGCACTCTGTATTAGTAAACCCTCCCATAATATCACAGAAGTAAAGGCCATACGGTTTTCCAAGGGCAGTACATTTTTTTATGAGCATGCTCTTTAGTTTGCCAAAAGATAGTGCTCAGGTAGATTCTACAATCAGATTTGATTGTCGTGAAGTTGGAATCATGCCTGGTGCTTTTCTGCCATGGCCATTTGATGAGGGAAAGCCCTGTATGGGTGCACGTGATGTTAAAAACCCGACAAGGACGCCGCGGTCTATAAGCTTGACGGGGAGCGCTTTTACCCCTTCGTCATCATACCGGTACGATCCATTCAAATCGTAGCGGCCAAATGTTTCAAGCGTCGGATCGGCACGAATAGACAGATTTTCGGGGAGTACTTTTTCGCCAACTTTTTTCTTGAATGTCTGACCATCATGATCACTCTTCATTCGTTGGGCTTCTAGCCGGTATCCGAGTATTTCATGAAAAAATACGGCGGTTCCTTTACCAGATAAGATAGCGGGACCAGAATACGGCTCGATAACAGGTGCGCCGCGCAGTGCAGATAAACGAGAAACCATGGTATCTGCAAGGACAACCAGCGCCGAGTCGGTGGGCAAATGGCCTAGAGTTTTGGCGGTAAAAAATTCGTAGAGAGGCATGTACATGCCATCATCGGCACGGGTATAGGCCGTAAGGGAAATTGTATATCGGGGAGCTCCCGCACGAATGCGCGATCCTTCATTATTTACAAACCATACAGTTGTAAGCGTGTACGAAAAATCGGCCTGCCCCGAAAGTATTCGTTGATCGGCGAGAAATCGGCTACTCGTCTTTGTAGTTTTTTGAATATAAGCACTGGTATCGGGCCTAAAGGCAAGTATAGAATCTAAAAACACCTCTGCGCGAGATGACGAAAAATCTGGGGCTGAACCATCGGCTACAACCCGGGTTTCTTTTTCGGTTTTGCAGCGCATGAGTTCTTCTACTGCTTCTTTATACATCTTATCGGTATGGTACCAGATCATGGCTTTCATGGCGGTGGTATCATTGTTAAGTGGCAGCAGCGTTGCTGGACGATAAAAATTGTCGCCAGTGGTTTGTAAACGATGTGAGTTATCAAATGAGGCAGACCCAACCCGGATGTCAACATCTAAGAATCGCTGACTACTTTCTGTATAGTGGGTAAGTGCTCCAAAAGAAGCCGAAACGGAGATGCTTTTTGCTGGGGTGGCTACAGGACTTGCCAAAAGTAAAGAAATAATGCATCGCAGTGCAAAAGAGATGCGAACATTTGCATTCATACGGTAATCCTATAGAAAAAAATAATTAGCTTCCTTTGATCCGCTCGACCGAACCTCTCCCCAAGGGCGAGGGAGACTTGACCCTGTGGATAGAGCTTTGATTTCATTCAGAGCGATATCAGAATGTTCCCAGTCAAAAAAAAATCCCTATTTTTTTGGAGTTTTTTTTGCAATGACACTTTTTCCTGTTTTCCCCGTTTGTACCTGATTTCTCCCGCCTTCTTTTGCTTTGTAAAGGGCCTTGTCAGCAGCTTCTATTACTTGAACAATAGTCTGATCTTTTTCTTCGCGATGGGATATGCCACTTGAGAGGGTGACGCAGATAGTTTTTTTGCCGCTGATGGTTTTGTGTTTTTCGATGGCTACACGGACTTTTTCCAGTATCGGCGCAGCTTCTTTGGTGGTAGTTTGGGGGAAAAAAACGGCAAGTTCCTCGCCACCGTAGCGACAAACAATTCCACTTGGGCCTATGGTAGTGTGAACCGTTTGTGCAACAGCATGCAAAACCGCATCGCCAGCTTGGTGGCCGTAGGTATCATTTACTTTCTTAAAATGATCAATGTCCAGCATTGCAACCGTGAAGGGTGGGAGCGTATTAACTGACGATTGTTCGGTAATAATACGGGTGCAAAAGTTGCGGTTGTAAATGTGGAGCAACGGGTCGTAGGATATCTTATGCTCCATGCGGGAAAAAAGATGAATGAGGATACCAATGCAGTAGGTAATGAGAGCTCCGCAGATGAGCAGCTCTACAAGGCTGATATCCCCTTTTAGCGTAAGAAGGATAACCCAGGCTGTGCTTAGAAAAAGTGCGCAGCTGCAAAAAACTCCCCCTAAATGAAACGAATGCGACAGACGAAAGACGCTTAAGGTGATAACAATGCTTAAAAAACCTATACAAAGTAAGAATGGCCAGGAAAAAAAACCGGGGAGACTAACGGTTTGCATAAAATCGGTAGCATGGGGGCTAAATCGGAACACCAGAAGGGTTATGATTTCTATGCAGCATATTGCTATGGTAATATCCCGTGTGAGGCGAAAGGTACTTTGTGTAGGCAAGAGTAGCGGCAGCAGGGTGTTGACGCACAATATAAGAAGAAGAGCAGCAGCTGTAAATAGACCAGTTGGCGGAAGAGGAAGGGAAAAAGGATTAGAGCAGAGGAGAAAATAGATAGCACTTGCAAGGCCAATAAGATAACCACTCACAAAAACCGTGAGATTTTGTACACGTCGATAGGATGAGTGTCCAAGAACTAATACAAGCAAGGATAGGGCAATGCCAGATATAGGAATAATCTTTGTGTAAAGAGAAGGAAACAGATGTTTGGGATATGCAGCATACAGGGCAAACAGACCAGGCATAAGCGCTATGCTGCCTATAAGAATGGCAATGCCAAAACGAGTTTTACCTTGAGTGGTTAGCATAGAGCTTGACGTTTTACCGTGTAGGAATTTTACGGTAAAGTGATGCGAGAGAAATTCCCAATGCCTCGGAAGCGGCTTTGCGGTCTCCTTTGAAATGCTCGAGCGCAGCTGCGATGTGAGTAAGTTCTATGGAGTTTAAATCCCACGACGATGGGGGTGGGGATCCCTGTACTACGGGTGTTGATAATGGGGCATCTGATGGCTCGAGAACGCCGGAAAAATGATGCAAGCTCAGTGGGCCTCCATGAGCAAAAAGCATTGCTCGTTCCAGCACATTTTTGAGTTCTCGGATGTTTCCTGGCCAGGTATAGGTTACCAAGGCATCGATAACATCGACCGACGGCATTGACGATGATGGATTTATCTTCTTAAGAAGAAAGGCAATAAGACCAGGGATGTCGTCTTGACGTGATGATAAGCTGGGCAAATGAATGGGGAAAATGGCAATGCGATAAAAAAGATCCGATCGAAAAGAGCCATCTGCAACGGCTGTTTTGAGGTCCTTGTTGGTAGCAGCAATGAGCCGGAAATTACTTTGCCGCAAACGGCTCTCTCCAATCCGACGGAAGGTGCGTTCTTCGAGTGTTTTGAGTAGTTGCGCCTGCACTTCTTTGTCCATATCACCAATTTCATCAAGAAAGAGCGTTCCGCCGTGGGCTACTTCAATGAGGCCATCCTGATCTCGAATTGCAGATGTAAAGGAGCCTTTGGCATGACCAAAAAGCTCGCTGCGCAACAGATCGCCCCGCAAGGCAGAGCAATTGAGTTCTACAAATGGTTCGGTAGCGCGTGATCCGGCATTGTGTATCCAGTGTGCGAGCACGCCTTTCCCGGTACCGGTTTCCCCGGTGATGAGGGTGACAGCATCAGACTCGGCAGCTACCGAAGCTGCTTCACGAACTGGAACCATTGCCCGACTTTCACCAAAAAAGGAGTCGTCGGTTTTTATAAGACGTTTGCGAACGCCTTCTTTACGTCGCAGTGATGCGAGCTCGAGGCATTTTTCGAGTGTTGCAACCAATGCCTCCATGTTGACGGGTTTTGTGAGAAAGTCGTCGGCTCCGCCATGAAGTGCCTTAACTGCGGTTGGAATATCGGATGTTCCGCTGATAATAAGAACTGCCATCGAAGGGTAGGAGGTTCGAACCGTAGAAATGATATCAAGCGAAGAGCCGTCGGGAAGGGAGATATCAAGGATCGCACCATCAAATTCCTGTGCTAGCAGTGCTTCGTTGGCTTTGGCCAGTGATTCGGCTGCTGTAATAATAAAGTCGTATCGGGAAAGATAGCGTGTGTATCCGAACACAGCGGCGGCATCATCTTCGACAATGAGGATTCTCTTATTTTTCATCGTATTAAAATGGTTTGGGGCTACGGGTAGCGCAACGCAAAAAATGCGGTTCCCAGTAACTATTTTTATTTCTTTCAAGGAGTGTTATTAATGTATTGGAACATAGAACCTTCGGTGTTGTCGGGCACGATAGCCATTCCACCATCAAAATCACATACCATTCGCGCTATTCTCATTGCCACGCTTGCAGAAGGGGATTCGATTATTAAAAATCCACTCCTTATGGGAGATGGCCGTTCTGCCATTGAAGTAGCTCGTGCTCTGGGTGCCGTTATCAAGGAAAAAGATGGTAATCTGCATGTTCGTGGAGCAGGGCCTGCGCCCAAAGAGGGGTCAGAACATCTGTATGCCGGAAATAGTGGCACCACGACAAACCTTTTTACCGCCGCCGCGTGTTTGTCGGGAAGAAAACGCATATTTGATGGGGATGGATCGCTTCGTACTCGACCCGTTAGACCGCTTCTCGATGCACTTTCTGGTCTTGGCGCTACGTATGTCATCGATTCACATGCCCAGAAAGATATTCCCTTCGCGATAACTGGTCCCCTTATAGGCGGTACAACCGAAGTAAACGGCATTTCGTCGCAGTTTGTATCTTCGTTGCTCTTTACAACACCGCTCTTGTCGGCAGATACTATTATTAACGTTGTCAATATTCAGGAAAAACCCTACATCGAGTTGACTTTATGGTGGCTACGAAAAATGGGCATAACGTTTGTCGCTGCACAAGATCTATCCCGATTTGTTGTTACGGGCAATCAGCGGTACACTCCTTTTGAGCTTGAAATTCCAGCAGATTTTTCTAGTGCAACATTCGCTGCTGTTGGGGCTGCGGTTACCCGTTCGAAGGTTCTTTTAACAGGCCTCGATTTTTCTGATCCTCAGGGTGATAAACTCGTATGTGAGGTGCTTAAATCCTTTGGTGCCACGGTAACGCATACCAGTGCAGGTGTGGCAATAAGCGCAGAAAATCAGCTTCGGGGTTGCACCGTTGATCTTGGCAGCATGCCCGATGCCCTGCCGGCAATTGCAGTACTTGCAACCGCCGCAGAAGGAACAACGCATATTGTAAATGTTGCCCATGCCAGGATTAAAGAAACCGATCGGATACGCGTTATGGCCACAGAACTTACGAAAATGGGGGCCATTGTCCAAGAGCGTGAGGATGGGTTGATTATTACTGGTTCGCCTCTTGTCGGCGCTAAAGTAAACGGCTACGATGACCATCGGGTTGTTATGGCGCTCACCCTTGCTGGTTTGTGTGCAAGCGGACGCACTACGGTGGATACCGTTGAAGCTGCAGCAGTTACTTATCCAAGCTTTGCAGAAGATTTTAAAGCATTGGGTGCGCACATTGCTCTGGGAGGGTCCTGATTGTGGAGCGTATATCGGTAAAACTTTCTCATACAGAATACGACATTATTGTTGAAAACGGTTTGCGAACACGTGTTCCAACCGTACTTCGTGAACGATTTCCCAAAGCGCGCATTGTCCTTGTGGTAACCTCGGTTATGAATGACCTTTATCGTTTACTTATAGAGCAGTGGTCGCAAGAGCTTAATCTGGTTGTGTGTGTTGTTCCCGATGGCGAAGAATTTAAATTGTTGTCGACATGGGAACAAATTCTGGCAACAATGCTTTCTGCCCGATTAGACAGATCTACCGTGGTTATGGCACTTGGTGGAGGGGTTGTGGGTGATATGGCTGGGTTTGCTGCTGCAACATATTTGCGGGGAGTAGCCTGCGTCCAGATTCCAACAACACTTCTTGCAATGGTAGACTCCTCTATAGGTGGAAAAACAGGTGTTAATCATGCGATGGGAAAAAACATGATTGGCGCATTTCATCAACCAGCGCTCGTACTTGCAGATCCAGAATTTTTAACCACGCTGCCTAAGCGAGAATATGCTGCCGGATACGCCGAGCTTTTTAAGAATGCTTTTATCGGTGGGCCCGAGATGTTTTCTTTTGTTAAAGAGAATCATGCAGCTATGGTTGCGGGAAATCACACGGTACTGGCGCAGGGTATTTTTAAAAGTATGGCCATTAAGGCAAGAGTAGTCATGGCAGATGAACGGGAGACAACAGGTACCCGTGCATTGCTTAATTTTGGTCATACGTTTGCTCATGCTATCGAGCATTTCTTTCATTTTAAAGGTGTCATCCATGGCGAGGCAGTGTGGTATGGTATCGCATGCGCCTTGGAACTTGGTATACGAATTGGAACTATCGAGCCTCACAATGAGCCTGAGTATCGCACTATGCTCGACAGTATTCAGTTCCCAACTTTACCTGCAATGCCTAATCCAGAACTCCTTCTTGCTGCAATGGCTTCCGATAAAAAAGTTGTGGATGGTGCAATCCGATTTGTGCTGCCAACAACCCTGGGGACTTCCGTTTCAGGCGTGGAAGCTGATCATCGCAGTGTCCTGTCGGGTATGGAGAAGGTGTTTAGTCAGAGAATGCCAAAGACTTAGGGCAATCGCCGCGAAAGCTTTGTTCAACAGTAAATAGCATCTGCATTGCTGGGTAAGCCTGTCGCGTTCTATTTTAACAGGCCGTGAAATAAATAATTTTGAATCTGCTACGCATATATAAAAAATGCGTGAAATTTGAAGTTGAGTGCACAAGTCACCCTAAAAATTTTGATGGTGGTATCATGGATGCAAGTTCGACCCTTATCATTATTCCTACCTATAACGAACGTGAGAATATAACCGAAATAATTCCCAAGATTCGTGAGGTTGTTCCGGGTGTTCATATTTTGGTTGTAGACGATAACTCTCCCGATGGCACTGCCGGCTTGGTTGTGGAGCTTGGGGAGCGGTTGGGGAATATTTTTGTTTTGAATAGACCTAAAAAAGAGGGGTTAGGCAGAGCCTATATTGCAGGGTTTGGATGGGCACTAGCTCGCGATTACGAACGCATTTTTGAAATGGATGCCGATTTTTCGCATGATCCAAAATATCTTCCGGCAATGCTTGCTGCGTCGGAAACCGCGGATCTTGTGATTGGCTCCCGATACTTAACCGGTGTCAATGTTGTCAATTGGCCCATGAGCCGATTGCTTATAAGCTATGGTGGCAATATGTTCGCGCGTATTGTGGCAGGGATCCCGGTTCGCGATTGTACCGCAGGATTCAAATGTTTTAGGCGTAAAGTATTGCAAGCGCTTCCGCTTGATAAAATAGGATCTTCGGGATATTCTTTCCAAATAGAAATGAACTTTTATACTTGGAAAAAAGGCTTTGTTATTCAGGAAGTCCCTATTGTTTTTACCGATCGTAAAGCAGGGGTTTCAAAAATGTCTACCAAGATTGTACGAGAAGCCCTCCTTCTGTTGTGGAAACTTCGGTTTCTTTCCATGTTTGCCAAGGTCTAATGGTGGCACCATCTCTGCTTTCTCCGCTTGTTTCGGTAATAATTGTTAATTACCGTGTACCCGAGTTTTTGCGGCAATGCATACATTCTCTTGCCGATGCGGCACTGTTTACTAGAACCGAGATTATTGTTGTTGATAACGCTTCGGGCGATGATTCCGAAACAATTATTACAAAGCAATTTCCTTTTGTTACATGGCTTGGCCTTAAGTCCAATGCAGGTTTTTCAAAAGCGTGCAACGTGGGGGCACGCAATGCTTTGGGCGAATTTCTTCTTTTTCTTAATCCCGATACACTCGTTTCTCATACGACCCTCTCGGCAGCAGTGGAGTTTTTTAATCAGACTGCGAATGCCGGCATTGTGGGTCCTAAAATTCTTAATGGTGATGGCACCTTACAGGTAGGATGTAAACGAAGTTTCCCAACCCCTGCAGTTGCATTTTACCGTTTGAGCGGGCTGAGCCGCATATTTCCCCACAGCAGAAGATTTGGCCGCTATAATTTAACCTATTTATCCCCCGACCAGACCGCAGAAGTAGATGCTATATCGGGTTCGTGTTTTTGGATTAGAAGAACCCTGTTTGAGCACATCGAAGGCTTTGATTAGCGTTTTTTTATGTATGGCGAAGACCTTGACTTGTGCGCAAAAGTTAAGCACTCCGGATTTGGCGTCTGGTATCACCCCATCACGAGTATCATTCACTTTAAAGGGAAAAGTTCCGGAAAACGATCGGTTGCTTCCCGACTTGCATTTTATCAAGCGATGATACTTTTCTCCCGCAAATATCGTCAAACGTACGGAACGTTTTTTCCCGACTGGCTTATTTCATTTGCTGTCCTGCTTCAGGCCGGGATCACGCTGGGGACCGGCATGGTTGCGCATGGTAAAGCCGTGATTATCGATATCGTGTGCATTAACAGCATGCTAGTACTCAGTCTCCTCATTCGTTTTGATTTTTTTAAATTTAATAATCCCTACGATATTTCGAATGCAGGGATGATGTTGTTTATGCATCTGTTTTGTTCGTCGTGTTATATCGGAGCGCTTGTGTATCGCAAAGTATATCGTCGTGATCGCGCAGTGCTTGTTAATGTACTTGCAGCAGGCACAGGCGCGTCGGTTGTATTCATGGCATTTTTATTTTTTGTTAAGAGTATGGCATATTCGCGTATCGCTTTTGGATTTGCGGCCTTGGGCATTACGGCATGTCTTGCGCTCTGGCGTTTGATGGTGCCACGAGCCCTAGGACATATAAGAAAATTCATGTATTCGACAGGGCGGGTTATTGTGCTTGGCAATGGCCCCATTGCCAAGCGGCTTCTCAAAGACCTGGAAGCAGATCCAACAGCAGCGGTTTTGGGGATTATCTGGCCACAGAGTGGAAAACTACCATCGGAGATGAATGGATATCCTGTTCTTGGGTCGTTATCAGATATTCCCCGCATTCTTGCGCGGGAACGGTGCAATGTTTTGCTTATTGCATCGGACGAGGCGTGGTACTCGTATGTTATTAGTGCGCTATCTTCTCATTCGGTTAAGGATCTGACGGTGCGGTGGGTGCCCCAAGAATTATGCGGCCTTGCCCCTGCCAATTTGCCTGCGTCAATTCCACTCAAAGATTTTTCGGTATAAGTGTCTTATGTGCACAACGACTGCGAATTGGACACCCCTAACGATTCATATATTCTGCGGGTTGCAGCCGATTTGTTAAGCGTGTAAAAGTGTATTCCGGCTACTTTATTATCGATAAGATCGCGAACTTGCTCGCTTGCCCATTGTACCCCAACGTTTTCGACATATAAAGAAGATTCTGCACGCCCAATGGCCCGCTGCAATCGTGCAGGAAACCGGGTATTAGGAGAGAGCTCTGCCATTCGCTGCATTCCTTTGACCGAGACGATGGGCATAATGCCGGCAATAATGGGAATGGTGATGTGGGCCAATTCACAGCGTTCACGAAAATCGTAGAATTCGTGATTGTCAAAGAAAAGCTGAGTGCAAATATAGTCGGCCCCTGCATCTACCTTGGCTTTGAGATGATCCATTTCGATAAGGCGATTGACAGCTTTAGGGTGCCCTTCGGGAAATCCTGCAACGCCAATCCCCATAGAGGGAAAGCTCTTTTTGATAAATGCTACAAGGCTATTGGCATAAGTAAACCCTCCTTGCGTGGGAACCCATTCTGCTTGCAAGGTAGGTGGATCTCCGCGTAGTGCCAAGACATTGCCAATTCCCTGATCGACATAGGTCGTAAGCAAGGAGTCTATCTCTTCGGCCGAGGATCCCACGCAGGTAAGATGCGAAACAACCGGTATTTCGATTTCTTTTTGTATACGGACCACAAGTTCCCGGGTAAGTTCGCGGGTAGAGCCCCCCGCACCATAGGTGACACTTACAAACGAAGGCGCAAGCTTTTTGAGTTCGGTTATTGCAAGAAGCAGCTCGTCGGATGCAAGGGCCGTTTTAGGTGGAAAAAATTCGAAACTAAAGCTTGGAAATTGATTTTTAAGAATAGTGCTGATATGCATGAGCCGCCCTGTAAAAGGTTGATTTAAGCAATAATTCCATCAAAGACAAAGTGCGCTGGTCCCGTCATATAAACTTCATGGGTTGGGTCTCCATCCCATTGTATGCGAAGATCCCCACCAAGCAGGTGAACGGTAACATCGTTGCCGTGTTTCTTGTTGATGATTCCCGCAACAACAGATGCGCACGCACCGGTACCGCATGCCATTGTTTCGCCACATCCTCGTTCCCACACCCGCATGGTTATTTCGGATGGTGATTCTACCCGAATAAATTCGATGTTTGCTTTTGCAGGGAAAAACGGATGTTTTTCTAAAAGAGGCCCGTGCCCAAGCACCAACGCATCTGATAAGTCGTTGTCGTAAATGACGGCATGGGGATTCCCCATAGAAATAGCAGTTGCTAAATAGGTAGTGCCATTGACACTAAGAGGTTCCATGATTACCGGTGTTTTAGAACTTGTTGTAGGTATTTGTGGCCCGGAAAGTATGGGCGCACCCATGGCAACTTTTACAAGATCATCGCATATGGTAATTGTTTTAATACCTGCAAGGGTATCGATTGTTAGCGAGGATGCGGCAGTAAGGTTGTGATGCTTTAGGTATATGCCAAAGCAACGAATTCCATTGCCACACATTTCTGGCTCGGATCCATCGGCATTCAAAATGCGCATTTTCCAATCAGCATTGTCGGATGGGAGAACAAAGATCAGCCCGTCGGCGCCAATGCCGCGCCTTCTGTCACAGAGCGCAATAGCACGGTCTTGCATGCCTGCATTGATCTGATCTTCGGGAATATCGCGCACCACAATAAAATCGTTAGCGCATCCTTCAAGTTTAGTAAAATGCATAAAACCCTCTGTAGCAGAATGTCTTTATTGCAGTGTATGAGTGTGTTTAACCACCAAAACATAATAATAATATACATTCCGATGCGTATCGCGTTGATAGAGAGCCTTAGAAGAAGGTTTTGTGGATATTCTAAATGCATTGTTATGCAATTTTATTTGCGAAACATACTTGAATTGCAGTATTATTACATTCATAAACTTGCATGTTTTTTTGCTCATCTTCAACTGTAAAGGGGGCTTCATGCCCAATCTGAATCAGCTTCTCAAAGCAGAAATTGTTCGCATCAGTCGTAAAGAATCAAAGGCACTTTCTGCTTCAATAAAAGAAATGAATGGAAGCTTCAAGAAAAAAATAGAAGATCTTAAAGTACGGGTTGCAGCGCTTGAACTTCAAAATAAGGTACTTGTGAAAGCTGTGCCTGTCAAGAGTGCAGCGGTTGCATATACCGACACAGAAGACAATCGAAGGATTCGGGTTACCGGAAAAGGTATTCGAAGTCTTCGTGCAAACCTTAAACTAACCCAAAAAGAATTTTCATCGTTGCTGGGGATTAGCGAGCAAGCTGCATATTCCCTCGAGAAGAAAGATGGCTCTGTTCGCCTTCGTTCCACTACTCTTTCTAAGTATCTTTCATTGCGGGGCCTTGGGTCAAAAGAAGCTCGCAATCTTCTCGCTCAATAGTGGACTAGCCCCATTGTTTCAAATGCATACTTATCAAGCTGATTTTCTTAAAAGGAGAATCAGCTTTTTTGTCTGGTCTATTTTCTGAGACAGCCAATTAAAGGGCCTTTGATGCGTAGTCTTTTTACATGATAAGAAAGGGGCTCCTATGGCTGGGTTTATTTTTGGAAAGATCGTATCGGTTCTTATTAGCGGAATGCTTTTGGCTGTTCCGCAACAAGCGTATCAGAAAAAGATTAGCGAAATCCCTTTATTGCGTAATGTCAATGATGGCTATGATCTGAAAGGTTGGAGCTATCAGTCGACTACGTCGCCAACAACCGGCATCGAACATTTTTATTATGCATACCCTTGCGTTCAACCAGATGCGCCTGTCATTGTTATGTTGCATGGTTTCAATACGAATGGGCGGGCGTTTCTCAATCTATCCCCGCTCTCTTCTAGGTACCGGCTCATAAGCTATAATTTCCCCGACGAATCCAAGTTTTACCAAGGTGGAATACAGGATTTTGTACCCATGCTTGACGATTTTCTTTCGGTCATGAAGATTGACTCGGTGATACTGATGGGTAATTCTGTGGGCGGTGCTATTGCACTGCATTATGCTGCGTCACAAGGGGTTGTGCCGGTTTCGAGTCTTATTCTTGTGTCAACATCGGTGTTTGGCTCAACCGAAAAAGATCGCCGAAAAAGCATCGGTATGGCTAAAAAATTGCTCAAATATCCAGATTATAAACTTTTTTATCTGGTGGAAAAAACCAAATCGATGTTAGCAGCAATTGAAGGCGGTGGGCTTGTTGGGGAGAATACCACCGAACTTCTTCAATTGAAAAAACCGTCGTGGTACCGGCAAATACTTGCTTCGCTTGCCGAATATAAGGGAACTTCGGATGCTGCGGCGATCAGATGCCCTGTTATTGCTATTCATGGCGGCGCTGATCGGGTTGTTTCTCTAGATGCAGGCCGCACCATTTCAAACCAAATTCCTCAAACTCAATTTACGGTACTTGCGGGAAAAGGGCATGCAATGATATACAAAGATGGACGCGAGCTTTCTGGTATTATTGCCGAAGGCCTTGCTATGCCTGTGGAACAACATGCGTCTTTGAACAGTCCCCCCGTTCCCTAAATCCCCACTAAGAATCGCACCGCCCCGCGAGATTATGCAATCCCTAGTTTTTCTTTAAGTCGCGTGCGTGCTTTTTCGTCAAGGGGAAGCGTGTCGGGATTAAGCTGTGCTAGAATTGCATCTTTTTCGGCGCCGGAAAGAGAAACGCCTTTGACCTTATGCTCGACAAATGCTTCGATTGCTGCAGGACACACTAATTTGGCAAGCATTAACATGACGTCTCCATAGGCCCGAATTTCTTTTTGCGCATGACCATCAAGTCGAAGCCGCAAAAAATGCATCAGATTGTTGAGGTCGATTTGCCAATACCATTGTGTATAGAGCGACAAAGGAAGATTAATACGTGCAAGCTCGCGAGCAATGCCATCGTCAAGCATTGCCTGGTAATTTGAATAGATGCCAGCCTGTTCTGATTTGAGAAGGTCGATAATTTTTTGGGTTATTTTTAAGGGTACGCTCTCGGTAGAACGGCCTTGCTTGTTGTTGGTACTTTGAAAGGCGATATCCTTGGCATCAGGAACATAAAAATGGTCTTCCATGACACTATATCTGCCAGAAATCTCGTTTAATCGGGCTGTACGATGGCGCACCCATTGACGGGCAACAAAAATGGGCAGTTTGACATGAAAGGTAAAAATGACCTGCTCGAAAGGAGATGTGTGATCGTTGCGAAGGAGGTACGAAATGAGCCCTTTGTCTTCGCGGGAGGTTTTGGTACCTTTCCCATAGGAAACACGTGCCGATTCAACGATCCGTTCATCGTTTCCAAGATAATCGACCAGCCGGACAAAACCCTTGTCCAATACTTTGAATTCTTTGTCTAGAATTGCTTCTGCTTCAGCGGAAATGCAATGAGCCATTAATAACCTCGTTGTCGCATAAAATTAATTGGTTCGTGGCACGTTTGATGATTAAAAAATATACATGCAGGCGCTTTTAAATGGGGCGTACAAAGAGCATTTTTTGCAATTTGGTCACCCGCAACGAGCGCTGGGCAAGACAAAGCAGAAGAATGAAGAGAATCCAGCATATATGACAAACAATAATAAACGTCGCAGCTACGATGAAGCATTCAAGCGTAATGCTGTCAAAGAGTTTATTGATAGCAAGAGCTCTGTTTATGCTACTAATGTATATTTTCCTTGCTGGTTTTGCGCATAGCCCAACTTATCATACGCGCTTTTAAAAGGTATGGTTGAAAGGGTTTGGTATGTGCTGCACATAGCTGACATCAAATCTTGAAGGAGATTTCAATGCGAAGACATATTTCAATTTCGGATGTTTTGGAGCTCGGAGTGGCGGAAAGGATAGAGTTTGTCGAAGACGTTTGGGATACCATCTCCCAGGTACCAGAATCCGTAGATTTAACGGATGATCATAAAAGAATCCTAGATGAGCGGATAGAAGCATACCATAAAAATCCAAATCTTGGGTCTCCGTGGAGCGAAGTGAAAGCGCGGATACGGAGCAGTAAATAGTGCCGTCACTTATAGTCCGGCCGGAAGCAGAGCACGATCTGCAATCTGCGTTTATCTGGTACGAAAATCAACGGCCTGGCCTTGGGGAAGATTTTTTGCTACGAATAGAAGCTGCATTTGAATCCTTGCTCTATGATCCGTTTATCATTGCACCCATTCATAAAGATATCCGAAGAAAGTTGATCCGCCGTTTTCCTTATGGGATCTATTTCTTTGCGGATGATTTGAACCTTTGCATCATTGCTGTTTTGCATGCCAAGCAACATCCTAAAACATGGCAACGTCGAGTTTAGAATATTCCGATCGAGCCACTTCAATACATAGGAAACCATCAAGAACAGATTTGCGCTGATAGGCATACTCAACCTCCACTTCGGCGCACAGGGCGCTTGAACCGTTTACAGGGAAAAGCAAAAAAAATGGCCATCCCCATATTCTTTGCAAATGGGGATGGCCATAATAGAATCGCAGGATGGCAAAATCAATTATTTCATCGATTTTCCATCGACCATCTGACCGTCTTTATACATTACCTCAGATTCGAGTTTACCGCTCTCGCCAAATTGGCGACGGGGTCCATCATAGGCACCTTGCTTATAAGCGCCTTCTTCCATTTTTTTACCACTTGGCCAGAATGTTGCGTAAGGCCCATCAAGAATGTCCTTGAGATAGGTTTCTTCTTTGAGGAGAAGGCCTGTGGCCGCGCTATATTTCTGATATCTGCCAGTTCGATTGCTGCTTGCATAAGTAATGATTTCAACGGGCTTGCCCTCTGACGTCCACGTGGTGGCAACGCCCTCTTTTTTACCGGCGTTAAAGGTTGCCATTGAAGCTTTGTTTCCATTTTCCCAATAGCTAATCATATCGCCTTCTGCATCACCATTCACAAAATTGGCTTCGCTTTTAATTTGCCCATTTTCGAACCAGGAAATATCCTTGCCATTAACTTTGTCGGCGGTATAGTTGGTTTCCCGATATTTTTTTCCACCTTTGTAATAAACAGTGGTAAGGCTGTCCTTAAGCTTGTTTTTGAAGTTTTGTTCCGATTGTAGAGATCCATCGGGAAATTGGATGGTAGTTTTAACAACATTATCCAATCGTCCAAGGTAATAAACCGATTTTTTTGGTTTGCCATCTGGATAGGTTTCTTGAACCATGCTCTTAATCGTGGCATCTCCGCACCCAATCACGCAAACTGCAGCACCAAAGACTGCCCACAAACGAAAACGCATATCCCCTCCTTAAACAATGATTAAAACACAATTCTTTTCGTAGGTATAATATGCATGCCGAAGCAACAGCTGTCAATATTGTAGTACGCCTTTGGAATGATCGCTAGAAAACGTTTCATACCGGGGTTGAGGATCTTGAATGTGGGAAGCATTTAAAAAAATGCAAGGAGAGCACTTTTTTGTCTGCGCAATGACTTATAATTATTACCATGCAATTCAGACCTTGTATAGATCTTCATGATGGCCGCGTAAAGCAGATTGTTGGCGCTACGCTGCGCGATGGTAATGCCCCGCAAACAAATTTCGAAACCACGATCGCTCCCGCCGATTTCGCCATGCGCTATAAGGCCGATGATTTACGCGGAGGACATGTAATCATGCTGGGGCCCGGCAATACTTCAGCAGCGCTTTCGGCGTTACATGCTTTTAAAGGAGGCATGCAGATTGGCGGTGGTATTACCGATGCAAACGCTTCTTTTTTCCTTGATAATGGGGCATCGCATGTAATCGTAACGTCATTTGTTTTTAAACAGGGTGCCATTTGTTACGACAATTTAAATGCGCTTGTTAAGAACATAGGAAAAGAGCGCTTGGTATTAGACCTCAGCTGCAAGAAAAAAGATGGCCACTATTTTATTGTAACAGATCGATGGCAGACATTTACCGACATAGAGGTGTCCCAAAAAACGTTTGCTGAATTGTCGGTGCACTGCGATGAATTCCTCGTGCATGCGGCAGACGTAGAAGGCAAACGGGGCGGTATCGATGAAGACTTGGTATCGATTCTTGCTCAGTTTGATGGAATTCCCGTGACCTATGCAGGAGGTGTCGCCACACTCGATGATGTGGCGCGTGTGGCAGTGGTCGGGAAAAATCGGGTACATCTGACTATCGGAAGCGCCCTTGATATATTCGGGGGAGCCCTCACATATTCCGATGTGGTATCACTATGTAAACGCTTTGCTACAGGAGAAAATGCATGAGTCAAGTACAAGAACCCCATGCGAATATCATGGCATCGCTCTATGCCGATTCACCATTTCTTGCGGCACTAACAAGATATGCCAAAACAGAGGCCAGAAGTAGGCTCTTTGGCAATGTTGTCCGCTCTCTCACCCGTGCAGAAATAGTATGCCTTGAGACACATAATAATCATTGCTCCGATTGGAACTTAATTGCTGTAGCCCCCAATTTTACCCCCGACCTGATTTTTGGATGTTTTTTCTCGGGGGAGTGTGTTATGGGATCTTTGCATGGTGCGTATCGCTTACTGCCCTGTGGTATCTTGCTTCCTGCGGGTATTTACAATGCGCGTATCCATGCATGTGAGATTGGCAATGGCTGCCATATTCATAATGTTACCGCAATGCGCAATGTTATTGTCGATCATGGGGCAACCCTTGCTCATGTAGGCATGTTTTCGTGTAGAGGCGAAACAACGTTCTCAAATGGGAGCATTGTGGATGTTGGGATAGAGAGCGGTGGCAGGCCGGTTGCGATCTGTGCCGATCTGACGATCGCTTTGGCGCATACGGTGGCAATTCGCCGACACGACTATCAGCTTTTAGAAGCATACGATACCTGGATCAAAACCTATTGCGTACGCGCAAAGCTTGATTATTCTATTGTTGGTGCAGGCGCCCTTGTCTGCAACACCGCTTCATTGTGTGATGTTTATATTGATCCTGGTGTGAGCATTGATGGTGCAACAGGTATTGATACTGCAACAATTCTCTCTAGTGAAGCAGAGCCGACAATCATTTCTCATGGGGCACTTGTGCGCGCATCGTGCATTGGTGCTGGATGTGAGATTTCCGATATGGCCATTGTGGATAGAACCCTTCTCACAGAACATGTACATGTCACGCGCCATGCAAAGGTGACACAAAGCATTGTAGGTGCCAATACCCATATTGCAGAAGGTGAAATTACCGCTTCTCTTGTTGGGCCTTTTGTTGGGTTTCATCATCAGGCACTTCTTATTGCAGCTATGTGGCCCGAGGGCAAAGGAAATGTTGCGTATGGTGCTAATGTTGGATCAAATCACACGGGCAAAGCTCCCGATCAAGAAATTTTTTGTGGTGAAGGAACGTTCTTTGGTTTGGATACCTGCATTAAATTCCCTGCCGATCTTACCGGCTCGCCGTATACTATTATTGCAAGTGGCGTAACTACCCTTGCGCAAAGACTTGAGTTCCCATTCTCCCTTATCAATAGCCCCGCAGTGGCTTTCGATGGTGTGCCTGCAGGCTACAACGAACTGTTTCCTGCATGGATGCTCTCGGAAAACATGTATGCACTCAAGCGCAACGAAGAAAAATTTCGGTCTCGCAATAAAGCTCGACGCACGCCTATCGCAACCGATATTTTCAGGCCTTCCATTATCGAGCTCATGCGTTCGGCACGAGATAGACTCGCTGCGGTAACCGAAGTTCACGACTGGTATTCGCACGAGCAGATAGGAGGCATTGGTGCAAATTTTATTACCGATGAAACTCGTGTGCGGGCATTAAATACCTACCATTTCTATATTGAATTTTATGTGCTTAACGCACTGCTGAAAAGATACGATTCACTTGCAGCTAAGGGTGCTACACCTGATGAAACTATTGTATATGGTAGCGAAGCAGGTAATAGTTTGTGGCTTTTTGAGCGCTCTATTCTTATTGCCGAAAACTTAACAAATACGAGCATTGCCGATCATTTTATCCGCCTTATTGCTATGCACCGCGAAGTTGCAGAAACAATTCATGCCTCTAAGAAGCGCGATGATATCCGGGGCAAAAAAATAATTGGCGAACGCTATGATGCGCATATCATTGCACGCAATGATCCAGTGGTGATACAATCTGAGAACGTTGCTTCTACGATTATTTCACATATTGAGGCATTGCTTGCCAAAAGGTGCTAGTATGAAATTTCCTGTGGTGTTCGACGAGAATGAATGCTTTACCACCGATCTAAATCATAAATATCTGAAATTTCGTCGAACGCGCATCGTTGCGACCATCGGACCCGCATCTTCATCTAAAAAAATGCTGAGCGCGCTCATTAAAGCGGGCGTCAATGTAATGCGCATCAATTTCTCGCATGGTGTTGCTGCCGAGAAATTAGTTGCGATCGCCGCTATTCGTGCCATTGCAAAAGATCTTGGCGTACACATTGCCGTATTAGGCGATTTGTGCGGTCCTAAAATCCGGGTTGGTAATTTTACCGAGGGCCGTGCGACCCTTGTTACGGGGAGCACCGTTATCATTACTCCAAAAGCTGTGCTGGGCACTGCCCTGCGCATCCCCTCCCAGTATCGGCGTATTGCTGAAGAAGTAAAACCGGGCGATCGGATACTTCTGGACGATGGAAATCTAGAGCTTAAAGTAGTGGGTGTCAAGGGAGGAGAAGTCTCTGCAAAAGTTTTACAAGGGGGAATATTAAAAGATCATAAAGGAATGAATCTCCCTGATACCGTTTTAAAAATTTCTGCCCTTACTGCCAAAGATAAAAAAGATGTACTGACCTGCATAGAAGCAGGTGTAGATTTTATTGCACTCTCTTTTGTTCGCCACGAACGGGACATTGTAGAGCTCAAGCGGTTGCTCAACCGAAACGGCGCCCTCATTCCCGTGATTGCCAAGATCGAAAAGCCCGAAGCACTCATGAATATTCATGGCATCATAAAAGCTGCCGATGGCATTATGGTTGCACGAGGCGATCTCGGTGTAGAGCTTCCCGCAGAAAAAGTTCCCATTATTCAAAAGAAACTCATTAAAATTGCTAACCGGCATGGGAAACCAGTAATTGTTGCAACGCAAATGCTCGAGAGTATGATCACCAATAATCGGCCAACACGTGCAGAAGTAACTGATGTTGCGTCAGCGTGCCTTGCCGGCGCAGATGCTGTCATGCTTTCGGCAGAGACCGCTGCGGGATCGCACCCGCTCGAAGCGGTTAAGACTATGGATGCTATTTTGCGCGAAACCGAAGGGTATCAGTTCTTTTCTTTGGGTGGCGCGTTTAAAACCGTTGCATCCAAACAAGCAGACCAACTTTCTAGTGCTATTTCAATGGCAACAACCCAGCTTTCCAAAGATCTTCATGTTCAGTGCATTTTTGTTCTCACACGAAGTGGAGCAACTGCCAAAACGGTCTCTGCCGATCGACCAGCTGCACCTATCATGGCGTTTGTTCCAACACCTGCAATTGCTCGCAGCCTCATGCTCTTTTGGGGAGTGTATGCTTTTGTGACAGAGCATACGCTAACAATCCCCGAGTACATCTCTTTAAGCGAGAAAATCATCAAAAACCTCAATCTTGCAAAAAAAGGTGATTTTTTCCTTCTGCTTTCAGGAATGGGCGAACAATTTGCTGCAACGAATTCTTTAGTTATCAGAGAAGTTGAGTAGCGTGAGATTATTAGCTCACAAAGTGATATATTAAGAAGAGCACTCGTCACGATACTTTGGCTAATGTGTGTTGGCCAATATTTTACCAGATTCTCGCACTTGAATCAATAAAGACCACTTTAATAAGGAGTTGAATCATGAAAAGCCTTTTTTTGACATTTTTGTGCATTTTGATGTGCGTCGGTTTTGCAAGCGCTGGCAAAAAGATTGTGGTACCCAAAGATGTAAATACCATTCAAAAAGCGCTTGATAATGCAGAAGAAGGTGATACAGTCTTTGTGTTGAATGGAAAATATCGAGGATCAATTACTCTGCGCGAACGAGTTGTTCTCATGGGGCAAGATCGTGAAAAAACAATTTTATCCGGATCCCGGTGGTCAACTATCGTACGGGGTGTAAACTTCGCAACAATTTGTCAGGTAACGATTGAAGGTGGTGACAAGGGAATTATTTGCGAAAACACCAATACTATTATAGATCATTGTATCATCCGCAATAATAATACAGGGATTCAGTGTCTTGTCTCATTGCCTACCATCTCTAACAATTTGATTGTGCGCAATAAATGGAGTGGAATTTTTTGTGAGCTTGTAGCGGTTGGGGGAAGTGCAACCATCGAAAACAACGTAATAGCAGAAAATGGCTATTCCGGATTAGCTCTGGCTCGTCAATCAACAGTGGTCGTTCAAAACAATTGCTTTTTTAATAATATGCAGTTTGGGATTTATGTTGATGTCGATTCTAAACGCTCTCGCATTGTGTATAATAACTTTTTTGGAAATAGGTTGCCCTGTTCGGTATATGCTGTTGTTGACAATACTAATATTAGCGTCGATCCTGGTTACATTGCTGCAGGTGTAAGCACCTACGATTACCTAGGAAGCCCCGCGCTGCCTCTACAAAAGGCAGGTAAAAATGGTGCGGATATCGGGCTTACTCATCGCGAACAGGCCGTGGGTGATGCAGACGAAGATGGCATTGCCGACGACAAGGATCTATGTGTTAACGAGCCCGAAGATAAAGAGGGTTTTGAAGATGCTGATGGTTGTCCCGATTTTGACAACGACCTCGACAATATCGTCGATTCTCTTGACGCGTGCCCCAACGAACCCGAAGATTATGATAACTATCAGGATAACGATGGCTGTCCCGATCCCGATAATGACAAAGATGGAATTTGCGATCCTTGGGTTGCCGAAAAGGGTCTCGCTGCCCGCTATGCTGCGCTCTGTAAAGAATCGGATGCATGCCCCGGACAACCAGAAGTTGTAAATGGATATAAAGATGATGATGGTTGCCCCGATGCGGTACCCGCAAGCATGGCAGACACTGCAAGTGTCAATAAACCAACGCCTACAAATCCTGCGCCGGCTACTCCCGCGGCACCAGAGAAGAGCGCGAAAGTTGGGAAGAAGAAGTAGTAGTTGAACCCGCACTTGGCTTCTCGATTGGTTTGGGAGAATTTGAAGAAGTTCATCCATTGTGGTTCCTTCTTTTGCATTTTCATTGATATGCTTAAAAAGAAGTTGCTTATTTCTTTCTCTGTCCAGTCCTTTTTTCTGGTGTAGACGCTTTTCTTGCCCACCATCGAAAAAACTTCCTTGCGAGAATAAACCGCTTTCGGCCTGTTCGCTCTATTGTGCCGTATTCTAGAAGGCACTTTATTCGGTATTGCAATTCTTCCGGAACGGGTTCTTCCCTATTAATATGGTCGAGCACGATAAAATCATGCGTTGAAAAAAGTACCTGTGTTTCCTGTCCGATCCGTTCGAGGTATTGGATAAATTTTGGATCGCGAACTTGCCCGTTAAGCCCAGCTACAACACCGAACTCATCTGTTCCTGTTAAATCAGTTTTTTTTTACCCTGTTGGATGCATTGCCCAAACATCAGAGTAACACCTTGACCGGATCGTTCGGCAAAGATAGATTGCAATCGTAGCTCCAACATTGGCACCAAGCTGTCTGCATCGCGGGACCCATAGATGCCCTCGTATTTGATGACATTTCAGATGGGTCTGGATGGCACCTCAAAAATAAGAACCCGTCCGTCTGGATGCTTTATTTCGAAAAAATCAATCAATATTGGAAAGAGAGCAGCAATATTTCGCTAGCTTTTCAAAATGAAAGCTTTCTTTTGCCTCTTTGAATTAAAAATGCTCACCTTCTTTTGCTTCGAGCCATTGGTGTAGCAGATTAGCCCTTCACGTTGAATCTAAAACCCGAGCGAGCTAAGCCAATCAAGAGCAAGGCCGAACCACGATTTAATAACAGGGTCATTTTCTGCCAATGCCATGCCGTGGTATCCCGTTGGGTAGATATGGAGAGAGCAATTGACTTTTGCTTTAAAAAGGGCCTCGGCAAACAAGAGGGAATTTTGGACTGGCACAATCGCATCGTCGCTTGTGTGCCAGATAAATGTTGGAGGCGTTTTTGGGGTAACCTGCTTTTCAAGGGAGAGCTCGTCTATGCGCAATTGTGGAGGGGCATCTCCTAAAAGTGCCGTAACCGATGGTTGGTGCGAAAATTGGCCCAGTGTAATAACCGGATAGCACAAAATAAGTGCGTTGGGTATATTGGAAAAAGATGCCAAGGAATCTTCTTGTGTAAACATATAGGTATGGCCAAGTGTTGCGGCACTTGCTGCTAGATGTCCTCCTGCCGAAGATCCTACCACAATAATTTTATTTGGGTCGATACCAAGAACCTCGGCGCGGCTGCGGATTATTCGCAACGCTCTGCAAAGATCTGCAAGAGGACCTGGATGCTTTACTATTGGGCTATACCGGTATCTAAGCACCAGTGCAGTGAATCCTTGGTTAGCAAATGCACGGGCAAAAGGAGCCCCCTCAAATTCAGATATGTTCTCGTATCCGCCACCAGGCAGAATAAGAACAGCACTCGTTCGAGCGCGCTCTTTTGGAAAGTAGACATCGAGATAGGGGTGTATCACAGGTGTCTGTGAAGAAAACGGGGGAGTGTCGTCCCACAGCCGGATAGATTCATCGCATGGTTCAACTGCGATCATAGCTTTACTTTATCCTTATAGGCGTCTGTAAATTTGAAGTACCCTGTGCATTTTTGAATGGTTGTTCCATAGGGGCGTGTTGATCCGGTGTAGCGATCTTGAACAAGTGACCACAGTGCAAATCGATGCATCGAAACGTCGAGTGGGGGCAGAAGTGGTGCTACGGGTTCGCCGGTTGACTCAATTGCTACGAGAGAATCCTGCGGAAGGTTGAGAGCTGAGGCATCAAGATTCTGGTAAAAATGGTAGGTAAGGTATTCCTCAAGATGTACCGTGCCAAAATTAGTAATGCCAAAGTCGCGGGTGGTAAGGGACATTTCGAATTTTGTTTTTGGCACGACAATCCATGATGTATCATTTGTCCTAATTGAAATGCTGTCCCCATGCTCAAAAAAGATGGTATCGCCTGGGATGGTGGCAAAAACCCGGTGGGTTGCTGCACTGTCAAACCCGATAGCATTATCACGAACAAAAACAAGTGGCACTGCAATAGTATCTAAAGGTTTGCAAGGGATACGCAGCGTACACGCTGGTGCTGTAATTATAAGGGAGGAGTTCTCGTTTACTGAAATCGGTTTGAAAAAATTATCAGGAGGCAAGGAAAGTGGAATCGATTCGAGTGACGAATCAACCACAACCCAATAGGAATAACCGGTATCAACAATAATAGTATCTGAAATGGAATCGGGATGGTCTCGATTAAAAAGAGTCGAATACAGTGCATCCGATGCAAATCGGCGATCGGTTGGATTGAAGGCGCCCAATGCTTTGGGAAGTTTACATATCTTAATCCATCGAATGATAGGATTATAATTGACTGGAGCGATAAGCGATAATGAAGGGATGCTCTCAAATACCGAGTTATATCGCACAACAAATTCCGATCGAACAACAAGCCGTTTTCCGTCTTTAGTGTGGGCGGTAAAAAAGGTATAGGCGCGCGTGGAAAGAAGAGAAATCATGCTCGTTAATTCGGGCGTAAGCAAGGGGCCAAGCGATGCAAGAACAATCGGGTCGGCAGTTGCTAAGAGCGGCAACAAAATCATGAGGGATGTGTATTGCGAGTCGGTAATAATGCCCGAATTTTTAAGGACTAGGAGTTGGCTATTAAAAACAGTGTCGGGTACCCGAAAGGTTACAGAAAAAGAATCGGGCAAGGAATTTTTTTGCCGAATTGGTATCAAGTCAAGTTTGTTGATGATGGTATCTGCAATCGGACCCGAGAACACGTTGGTTATTGGCGTATAAGAGACGTACATCGAATCTATCTGAGTAGTGGAATCGCCTCCAAATTGGGCATTAAACGTTACCGTGTCGCCGGGTGCTACGTCAGCGGTTGGACTGTAGCACACGCCAATACAGCGAAGCTTATTGGTTTCGATCCTATCGAAACGGGTTGGGAATTGGATGCAGGAAATGCCGCATGTGCAAAGCAACAGTATCACGAGCGTGCGCACATTGTGTTTTTTCCAAGGCTTGCAGCCAGATGGTTTCTGAGTTGAAATACAGGGCGTAATCATAGGAGTCCCTCGTGTATCCATGGTAGTGCTCTTGGTCAAAAATCTGCCCGTAGTCCCACTGAAAATCGTGGAATATCGGAAAGAACATGTTTTGCTGTATAGTCGTAATTGTTAATGTAAAAATTGGTTTCGGGTGGTTCGTAAAGCGGATTGCCGTCTTTTTTTATTATGAATCGCAGCAGATGCGCCATGTTAACGCCTTCACCGTATACCGTAAAGAGCCAGTTTTTAAAAGCCCATTTCTTTTCGATGCGCATATCAAGCCCAGCATAGGGTGCCATGCGCTCTGAATTGGCTGGGCCATACACGGGAGCATAATTGAAATTAGTGGCATCGTAATAATCGACACCAATTATTGGGGTAACGGGGAATCCGGTTACAAACCGTGCGCGAGCACCAAATTCGAAATCGTGCTTAAAGCGTAAACTTCCAATAACTTGCAGGTTATGGGTAATATCTCTATTGTAAATTGCCCATCGATTTTCCGCATACGAGAATCGTTCGCTGCGAGCAAGTGAATACGCCACCCATCCAAAAAAACGTTTGTTCTGGTCGTGCTTAAGGAGAACCTCAAGACCATACATGCGCGCTTTCCCGTCGGGTAAATAGGGCGGCAGCTTGGGGTTCTCGGAAAGTTCCTTTGAGGTTGGTGAACGAGGGCGGTCCCATTGCATATTGTAATAGGTTTGTACGTCGGCGCTTATAAGGTCGGTAATTTGCCATTCATGGCCAAGCACATACTGGCTTCCTTTGGTAGCAGGAAGATCGGGATTGCCAAATTTAGAGTGGATAGAAATGCCTTGGGGTTGTGGAGCTTCGTTATAGGTTCCCATCGAAGCTTTGATCGTATGATTTTGCATGAGCGAATACCGGGCTGAAATACGCAGCGATGGTTCTGCCGAGAACTTTCCTTTGTTTTCGAAAGAATGTTCCGAGTAATTAAAAAACTCTGGTAGTATCGATCCTTTATACCGGAGTTCTGGGAAGTAGTCGTAGCGGATGCCAGGAAAAAGGGTCAGTTTATCGATATGCCATTCGGCATTAAGATAGCCACCATAAGGACCAAATAAAAAATGAATTGTGTCTCGAAGGATAGAATCGCCAATTGTTCCTGCGCTATTAATGGTAATGGGAAAAATGTTAAAATCTAACCCAGCATTAATGCGAACCGATTTTGTAATGTCGTAGGCTATGTTTTCCCGAATGTAATGAGAATATCCTCCGCCATCGAGTTTGAAAAATCCAAATGCCGAAAGCGATGTGTCATTGCGTGCTAAGCTATAGCGCAATTGACTTTTGATATTTGGGGCAACATCCCAATCCCAGCCATTCACCCATAGTGCAAATTTAGTTTCGTTGCTAAACGTGCTGGTTTGTTTGTCAACATCGCTAGACCCTCCTCGCACTGCGGATACCAGAAGTTCGAGTTTATCTAGGCTGCTAAAAAGCGTTGTAAAGAAATGATTGTTGTGGGTAGAACCATCCAACCGCACTACGTAATCCCAGTAGTAGGGCAGTACGGTGAAGGGTAGTCCTGCATGGAGCACTTTGTTAAGTGCAAATCCAACCACTTCTGAGATATAGCTTCTTCGGGCGGTTGCCAAAAAAGAAATGTTGGGTAGAATCGGGCCTTCAACCAATACCGATGCATCAAAAAGGTTAATGTCAACGCTTCCGTGCAAACGATCTGTTTTGGGAGATCTGCCACGCATCTCAACAACCCCGGCAACTGCATTGCCATAGCGAGAACCAAATCCCCCCGGATAAAAATCAACTGCTTCAAGCGCATCGGAGTTGTAGGTGGATTTTATTCCCCCAAAATGAAAGAGTGTGGGTACCCGTACTCCGTCAAGAAAAAAACGGGTGTCAGAGCCCCCAGCTCCTCGCACAACAATTTCGCCACCGCCAAAGAAAGGCCGGGCAACGCCAGGCATTGCTTGAACAACCTTAACGGCATCACCGCCAAATCCGGGGATTTTTTTAACTTCATTGACAGATATTGTTTGGCGTGCAACTTCCTTCTTTTCTGCTGCGCCATATACCACAAGTTCATTTTCTCCATAGGAAATCCGTCTGAGGCGGAAGGTAACTTTGGTTGCTTCTCCGTGGCGAACGCGGATACCATCTTCGAACGGCTCGTAATCGGGTGCTACGATTTTTATAACCAGTGAGCACGCCGGAAGCGAAGTAAAATGAAAATTCCCTAGGGAATCAGTGGTGGTAAGGATGGATCCGCCAAGAAGCTTTTGTCCTTCAAAGGATGCTATTTTATAAATATATCGGGAGAAGGGAACATCGAGGGTGGTGTCTGAAGTTGAATCGAAAAAGAGTGCGCTGACATAAGCGTTTGCAATGGGTGCGCGCGTTCCAAGTTCCACAAGCTTACCCTGTACGTTTTCAAATTTTTCTATTTTTTCAATAATTTTTTCAAAAGAAAATTTGTAAGCATATTGAAGAATCACGGGAACTGCCGTGTCGCCAATCATGGCTGGTTTATAGCGAAATTTCTTAAGCGCTACAAGCGCGGCAGTATCAAGCAAGGGATGTAACCCTTGTACGAGGGCAACCGAATCTACCGTGCCAGAATCGCTCACGAGCAAGTCGGCAATAACGGCGCCTTCGATACCGAGTTTGGCAAGCTCGGGCGGATAGTCTGCTTGTACAAAGGTAATAAGCTCCGGGTTGCTTGTGAGGCCAGCTTCGGGGAGGATCGAGTCTTGCTCTGTTGCAGACGGCGTGCTTAACGAATCGGGGCTACTCAATGCAGGTGTCAATATTCCCAAAAGGGCAATTACTGCAATTAACAGTCGATGACTCATAGAATAGTTAGTTCCTGCAAAAAGAAAAAAAAGAGATGCTTGCTACAGTATCAAAATATATTGAGGTGCACACGGGATGTAAATCTAAAGACGAAAAGCGCTGCTGCATGCTCGCAGTTCGAAGCACTAAGTGCCTTCGGTTTTTTGCATTGCACCCCGGAGTCGGTCTTCGAGGTCGCTCTGCATGAGGGCATCGAGCAACGGTTGAATATCGCCGTTTATTATGCCGGGTAGATTGTGGAGGGTGAGTCCTATGCGATGGTCGGTGACACGGTCTTGGGGAAAGTTGTAGGTGCGAATTTTTTCGGAACGGTCTCCCGATCCAACCATCAGCTTACGCGAAGCTGATTCTTCGGCAGTGCGTTCGGAATTTACCTTTTCGTATAAGCGGGCTTGAATCATCTTGAGTGCTTTTGCCTTGTTCTTGTGCTGCGAACGGTCGTCTTGACATATTGCTGTAATGCCGGTTGGAATATGCACAATGCGAACTGCCGATTCTGTTTTGTTAACATGCTGACCTCCTGCCCCACCCGAGCGATACACGTCGATGCGGAGTTCTTCGGGGTTGAGCGTAAATTCAACATCGGATGCTTCTGGAAAAACCACAACCGATGCAGCAGAGGTATGTATTCGGCCCTGTGCTTCGGTAAGGGGAACTCTCTGAACGCGATGTACTCCCGATTCGAATTTGAGGTTGCCATATGCTTCTTCACCGCTAACGAGAAAGATTACTTCTTTAAGGGCATCTTTTTCGCCAGGACTAAAGCTTAACACTTCGTACGTATATCCCCGTTTGTCAGCATAGTGCGTGTACATTCGATACAGGTCGGCACCAAAAATCCCAGCTTCTACGCCACCTGTTCCTGCTCGAATTTCAACGATTGCATTTTTTGCATCATCGGGATCACGGGGGGTTAACAGATACCGGATTTTATCTGCAAGAACGGGAAAAATGGTTTCGTATTCTGCAAGTTCTTCAAAAGCAAGGGCGGTAAGTTCGGGGTCTTCGTCCTGAGCTATAATTGCTTTTGCTTGTTGAATGCACTCTGCTACCTTGAGAAATTCTTGAAAAGTTACAAGGTTTTTTGAAATAGAATTGTACTCACGTCCAAGTTTTTCCATGCGAGACGAGTCTGCGGCAACATCGGGTGTCGCCATTTCCTGCTCGAGGATCGTGCGATGAACAAGAATATCTTTTATTGCTTGAATCATAAGACTGCTTTAAGTGATTCTGCTGCTACGGTGAGTTGAGAATCATCGGGTTGCTTGGTTGTAATGCGCTGCAGCCAAAGTCCGGGGGCCATAAGTGCAGCAACCAAAGGATTTGTTTGGAAACGATCAAAAAATTTAAGGATCTCGTAGGATGTTCCCGAAACAAGAGGAATAAGCAACAGGTGAACAAGGAGTCGCAATGGTACTGGGTACGCAGTAGTAAAGACCGTTTTAATAAGAATTACATCGATAATTGAGAAAAGAAAAATTATGATGACAAGAGAGATTACGATAAAACTTGTGCCACAACGGGGATGAAAGGTTGTGTAGGGTCGCATATTGTCGAGTGTGAGTTCTTTTCCGTCTTCGTAGGTGAATATGGCTTTATGTTCGGCTCCATGATACATAAACATCCGCTTGATATCCTTCATGAAGCTTATACCAATCAGATAGGTCAAAAAAAGCGTCATGCGAATTATGCCAGCGTAAACATTGAACATGATCGCGGATTTTGAGAGCCCAAGCCACGAAAGAATAAGCATTGGCAGATACATGAAGAGTCCAACCGAAATAGCGAGAGACACAATAATCATAAGGGTAGAGAGAAACTTCTCGGTTTTTGGATTAATTTCTTTGGCATTTTCGTCTGGCGGCATAGATAACAGTGCAGAACGTTCGATTGCCTTAAGTCCCAGTGACATCGATTCGAAAAGCATGACGGCACCACGAAGAACAGGTAATCCGAGTACTTTTATTTTTTTTGCAATAGAAATAAAGGCAAACTTTTCTGTCGCAATTGATCCATCGGGAACACGAACAGACCACGATACATTCTCTTTTCCACGCATCATGACACCCTCGATAATGGCCTGGCCTCCAACGGTATTCTTTTTAGGTGTAGCTCCAGAAATAATGACTAACGGGAGTGATAGGATTTTTTTAAGAAGTCGATGTATCATAGGGTTATCTCTGTTTAAGGGTATACATACAAAGTAAGGGGTAGGTCGCGCCCTACCCCTTTACTACAGCGATCTGCTCTTTTTTACTACGATAGATAGATATAAAAAAAGGCAGAAAAGAGTTGATACTCTTTTCTGCCTAAAGATAAAACCTTTAAAAACTAAGCTGTCGCTTCGGTCTTAGCATAGCGCTTACGGAAGCGGTCAACGCGTCCTGCTGAGTCGATAAGTTTTTGTTTTCCGGTATAGAATGGATGGCATGCATTGCAGATTTCAACGTGTGCATCACCAACTGTTGCGCGAGTTTCAATAATGTTTCCGCATGAGCAGTTGAATTTTACCGGCTGATATTTTGGATGAAGATCCTTTTTCACAATCGCACCTCGTACAAAAAAAATGAATGAATGGCATATTATTCAAGCCGTATAATATATATAATGGGAGACGGTGAAGCAAAAAAATGCAACGGATATGACGATGGGGTCGGTTGTTGTTGTATCCGTAGGGACCGTATATCCGCCCCAATAACAATCAATCACCATCGGTTATTGCATTGATGCCATCCGTAACGCACGCATGATTATGATTTTCCCATTTCATAGGATTGTTTCGGATATATTTCCGGATGTTATACAATGATGCTTCGTCACGAATAATGTGGTCGTGAAATGATCGTTGCCAAACAAAATCGACATTGCCTGATAGGTGAATCAATTTCGATGATGTGGTTTTAAATGCGCCGATTAATTGATCCAACGGTTTTTGCCGTGTTCGTTGTGACGGTTGAACCGGCACCGGAACCGGTGGTGGTGGTTGTGGTGGTTGTGGTGGTTGTGGTGGTTGTGGTGGTTGTGGTTGTGGTTGTGGTTGTGGTTGTGGTGGTGGTTGTGGTGGTGGTTGTGGTGGTGGTTGTGGTGGTGGTTGTGGTGGTGGTTGTGGTGGTGGTTGTGGTGGTGGTTGTGGTGGTGGTTGTGGTGGTGGTTGTATCCGTAGGGAC
>JBBRUX010000037.1:0-39972 GCA_038247415.1 Chitinivibrionales bacterium
ACCGAGAACAGACTGTCCAGTGTCCATGATGTGTCCTTTTCTCCGCCCGAGCTGCTGACCCTTACCTGTACAGCAACAAATTAGTTTAATTGGAACGGGAAAACGGACAAGAACTCAGAAACGGTGGGACGATCACATCTTTTCATATTGACACAAAATATCATTTATTGTATATTATCTATCATTATGAAAACAATAACCTCAGATATCAATTTAATCAACACATGGGCCCGCAGCATGGGTGGAGTTTTTTCTTTGGGCGATCTGAGAAATCTCCTGAACGAAAACGGGGATATTCAATTATATCGCAGGATCAACGCCCTTATAGAGAGCGCCGTGCTTTTGCGCTTCAAACGGGAATTCTATATGATACCAGACTGTACAACCGAAATTCTAAGCCAAAGGATTTATAGCGATTCGTATATCAGCCTGGGCAGCGCGCTGGCAAAACATCTCATGATCGGCTCGATACCCTCAAAAACCCTGTATAGTGTAAAACGCGGCCGAAATCGTACATTTACCGCTGATTTCGGATCTTTGGTATTTGTGGGAACTAACCCAGACCAGCTTTTTGGCTTTGAATATCACGACGCAATTCGCTATGCCACACCAGAGAAAGCTTTTCTGGATACGCTCTACTATCACCAAAAAGGACAACAATTCTCCTTTGACATTTATACCGATATTAATGTATCTGCGTTAAATACCGGGACAATTGAAACATGGCTTAAAAAATATAACAACCCAAAGTTCGTTACTTTTGTTAAAGGGGTGATTTCTGGCTACAATCAATGAGACCGAACGATTGATGGTGCAGATAATCAACCGACTCTCGGATGAATTCGGCACTCATGCAATCCTTAAAGGCGGTATGGAATTGCGTCTTGCCGATTGTCCACGCCATACCAATGATCTGGATTATGTATTTATTCCTTATACTTCAAAAACACAGCTCAAAGAGACTATTTTCGAGGCTTTGCAAAAAGAAAGCGGCCTTACAATTTCATATTTTGTAAACTCACGGTGCATTCGCTATCAGATTGAAAGTAGCGCTGCCAGTGTCCAGATCGAAGTGCAGGTTGCACTCGAATGTTCAAGTATAGCGCTAAGCACCGCTGATTTGGCCCGCCAGACACATCAGCAGGCCCGCATTATCCGGGGTATGGATTTTAGGTATGCATTGGCACACAAACTGGCAGCATGGAATGAGCGGGAATTAATCAGGGATTTGTATGATGTTTACTATATGACAGTTATCCTGAATGTAAAACCTCATAGAGAAGTATTAAAACAGCGTCTTTCAAAAGTGGAGCCTAGGAATTCCCACAAAAAAAAATACTGTATGACAATTGACGAATTCATTAGAAAACTCGATCGATGCGCACAATCGCTTACTCAGAATGCAGCATCCACCGAAATGCGAGATTATCTATCGACAATCGAACTACCGGGACTCGATAGAAAAATCATTGGCGGAATCAATCGGATAATTGAATATCTCTCCGAACATGAATAATCGTATGGAAACCAAAGTTGATTCATAGTACTATAAAACCAGTCAGAAATAATTAAACTGTTGCCTGCAGAAAAATGCTGAGTGACGACGCACAATTGCATGCAAGGGCGTCATTGTTCTGCTTATTTCGACCTTGTGCAACGCATCAGAACAGAACGTACCCAGTATTTATTTTCTTAAAGATTTTAGTAAGTATATGCAGCTCAATAATTCTCTTCAATACCTTTCTGAGTGAACCACATGCAAAAAAAAGCAATTGTCAAAACACCTGTGCCCAAACAAGTTGCACAATCTAGTAAGCCTAAAAAAGCTAAGCCTACGCCCACGAAAAAAGAAATAAATCCCGCTGCCAGTAACTTAAAAATTCTCATGATAGCCTCCGAACTGGCGCCTTTTATAAAAACGGGTGGACTTGCAGATGCATGCGAAAGCCTTGCTGCTGCGCTCGTTGCGCGAGGACATGAAGTTAGAATATTTATTCCGCGCTATAGGAGCCTCGCAGTGGGCAATGCAACCTTTAAACAGGTTCATGGCCCAATGGGCGTATGGATGGGCACCGGGCCCTGCAACTGGTGCACCGTGATCGAAACACAAACAATCTCAGGGGTTACGGTTAATTGTATCGAATTTAATGAGTATTTTGATCGAAGCGGACTCTATCATGCAGAAAACATGGATGACTACCAGGATAACCCTGCCCGATTCGCTTTTTTTGTGCGAGCAGCGCTTCAGTGGTGTATCGACACTGGCTATTCTCCAGACATTGTTCACGCACACGATTGGCAAAGTGCCCTGGCAACAGCCTACCTTAAAGTCTGGTTTTGGAATAATCCCACGCTTGCAAAATCAGCATCGGTTCTAACAATTCATAATGCAGCATACCAAGGTGTCTACAGCAAGGGAGTATACCCCTATTTAGGTTTTGGAAAGCAACATTTCACGAGCACCATTTTCGAAGATTACGATAAAGTCAATCTTCTTAAGGCAGGAATTCACTTTGCAGATGTTGTCAACACAGTATCCCCAACGCATGCCTGCGAAATAATTTCACCTTACGGTGGCTTTGGATTAGCGCCATTGCTTACCGAGAAAAAAAATGCCTTTTATGGGATATTAAATGGCATCGATGAGAGTGCCTGGGACCCGCGCTCCGATAAACATATCCCCCACCATTTCTCATCACATGACCTGAGCGGAAAAAAGAAATGTAAAGAAGCTTTACAAGAAAAATTTGGCCTCTCCAAAGACCCACATATTGCCATTTTAGGGGTGGTGGGAAGATTTGCCGAGCAAAAAGGATACCACCTACTTTCAAAAATTCTTGATAAAGTGCTTGGCACTATGCACATTCAATTTGTTATTTTGGGAACCGGTGCCCCAGACCTCGAATACTTTTATGGTGGTTTACCTGCACGGTACACTCATCGTGTTGGATCACATATCGGATTTTCAAATGATCTGGCTCATCTCATTACAGCGGGCGCCGATTTTTTCATTATGCCTTCACTGTTCGAACCGTGCGGCCTTAATCAGATGTATTCGCAACGGTATGGAACTTTACCCATTGTTCATGCAACCGGCGGCCTCGAAGATACCGTGGATAATTATTCCGAAGCGGAAGGCACAGGCAGTGGGTTTAAACTATGGGATATGACCCCCGACGCGCTCTATTACACAATAGGATGGGCAATAAGCACTTACTACGACCGTCCGCATCATATGCAAAAGCTTATTGCAAATGCCATGGCTAAAGATTTTTCCTGGGAAGAAAGCGCAGAAAAATATCTTGCTTTATACAATGTTGCAAGGGATAATAAACAACGATACGATAGCCACTGCGCGGAGAAACTACAATGAAAATTATGATCGTTGATGACTCAAAAATGCAACAACACCTTCTTGTAAGGTTGCTCCAAGAATTAGGCTATCAAGAAACTATTATTTGCAATAATATCGATGAAGCGAAAAGAAAATTGGCAACAACTCCCGTTGGTCTTATTTTTTCCGACTGGCATATGCCGGGTGGGACAGGGCTAGACCTTCTTAAATGTGTCAAAGCAGATCCCCAAAAAGCTAAAATCCCTTTCATCATGATAACTACCGAGCACGAAAAGCAGAATATTCTGGAAGCTCTCAAACAGGGCATGCAGAACTACATACTTAAGCCTGTTGACAAAGAGACCCTCAAGAAAAAACTCTACGATCTTGCAGAGAAGCATGGGATTCCACCTCCCAATCAGTCGCTTGCCAAATAAGAACCTCGACACTTCGACAAGCTCTGGGACCCTAGGCGTAGTGTCTGGTTTCTCCTCGGTCGTTGCGACCGTGGGCTTTATCGTGTCAACTGCTTATACTTAATCCGATGCGGCTGATCGGCATCTCTGCCCAATCTCTTTTTTCTCGATTCTTCATATTCAGAATAATTCCCTTCGTACCAAATGACCTGACTATCACCCTCAAAGGCCAGAATATGCGTTGCAACACGGTCTAAAAACCATCGATCATGGCTAATAACCACAGCACATCCCGCAAAATTTTCCAAAGCTTCCTCAAGGGCCCGAATTGTCTGAACATCAAGGTCGTTTGTAGGTTCGTCGAGTAAAAGGACATTGGCACCCGTTTTGACAATGCGCGCTAAATGCACGCGATTGCGCTCGCCACCTGAGAGAATCCCAATCTTTTTTTGTTGATCGGTACCCGATAAGTTAAATTTTGAAACATAGGCACGAGAGTTGACGCTATGCGTGCCAAGAATGATATTTTCTGCACCTTCGGATATGCATTCCCAAACTGTTTTTTCTGGATCGAGCTCATCGCGCGATTGATCGACATAGGCAATTTTTACTGTTTGTCCAATTTCCAACGTGCCCGTGTCGGGGTTTTCTACCTTTGCAATAAGCTTAAAGAGTGTAGATTTTCCTGCGCCATTGGGCCCAATAATACCAACAATCCCACCAGCAGGGAGCCTAAAGGACATATTATCCATAAGTACCTTGCTGCCATATGCCTTGCAGATACCCTCGGCATTGATGACAACATCACCTAAACGCGGCCCGGGTGGAATAAAGATCGACAACTCTTGAGGAGACTTTACCGATTGCTCTGAGTAGAGTTTTTCGAAGGCGCTAATACGGGCCTTTGATTTAACCTGACGACCCTTTGGCGACATGCGAATCCAGTCGAGTTCACGCTGAAGGGCTTTCTGTTTGTCTGCTTCCTGAGAAGATTCTTGCGCAAGCCTATTCTGCTTTTGCTCGAGCCACGAAGAGTAATTGCCTTTCCAGGGAATACCCTCTCCCCGATCAAGCTCCAAGATCCAGCCAGCAACATTATCGAGAAAGTATCGATCATGGGTTACCGCAATGATAGTGCCTTCGTACTCATTCAAATGGCGCTCAAGCCAAGCCACACTCGTTGCATCGAGATGGTTTGTTGGTTCGTCGAGCAATAAAATATCTGGTTTCTGAAGCAGTAAACGACACAATGCCACACGGCGTTTTTCTCCACCCGATAAAACTTTAATAAGCGTATCACCGGGAGGACACCCCAAAGCATCCATTGCCATTTCTAGACGAGAATCGAGATCCCATGCGTTAAGCGTATCGATTTGTGTTTGCAATTCTCCTTGACGCTCTATGAGAGCATTCATTGCATCATCGGACATTGGTTCGGCAAATTTCTCATTAACCGCTTCATATTCTTTGACAAGCGCAACTGTTGAAGCAACGCCTTCTTCGACAATATCACGAATGGTTTTATTGGGATCGAGTTTTGGTTCTTGCTCAAGAAATCCTATAGTAAATCCTGGCGACAAAACCGTTTCACCATTAAACTGAGTATCGACACCGGCCAAAATCTTTAAAAGCGTACTTTTTCCCGAGCCATTCAAACCTAAAACACCAATTTTTGCTCCGTAGAAATAAGAAAGAGAGATGTCTTTGATGACTGTTTTTGTGCCATGAGTTTTGCTAACCTTAACCATCGAGTAAATAATTTTATCGGGTTTTGTTTGAGCCACAAATATTCCTTAGAAAAGCGTGATTTAAAAATATACTAATGCAATATATGAAACGATTGTAAATTTTCCCCAAGCGACCACACAACGGTAGTTCCATCAACAAGATCGACTTTTATTCCAGAAGGACTACTCGACCACACAAAAGAGAATGGGGTATTATAATATCCGTTTGCAGTAGTATACCGCCCAATCATGTGCTCTACGCCCGCAACCGCAGTTTTTTTAAAAAGCATTATTGTACGTACTTTACGGGGCGCGTTAACGCGAGAATCTATCCGATAGATTCGGCTTTTTTCGGAATACGATGCCACAGTGTTGGACTTGAAATATTGCCAAGAATATTTGGACTCTGAGAAAAGCCACACAGAAAAATAATTGCAATAAAAAAAGATAAAGACAACAGCGAACGCAATTCGTATTATTGGTTTTTTAAAGGAATTAAACGACCAAAATGCATCGCATATCATGGTTGCGATGACCAGCAAAAAAACCGTATCGGCACATTTGTTGACAAAACAAATCTTATACCAATCTAAAAAGCATACAGCTAAAAGCACAAAACCGTAGATCCAATATCGCGGTTTACGATAGCCAACAAAACGAGAAAGAAGATATCCAAACGGAATGCACACAAGCGGGAGAAATCTTAAAAAAATCATGAGCAACCTTTTTATTAGAAATCGTCTGATACAGTAACTTTTGTTGAAGATGCTGCTAGTACGATCTCTTGATATATATGTAACAATCCCGTTTCTGGGGTAATTAATTCGAAATCTGCAAAACCTTTTTCGATTGCTTTTGAAAGCTGCATTTTGGCCTGGTGTGGTTCGCCTGTCCAAACGAGCCCGATGGCCTGATAAAAATGAGCATCAAATGATTCCGGGTCATTTTTTAGAAATGCCTCTGTTTCATGTAAGAGCTCCGACCACAAACAAAGTCCGATGCGCGTTTTCCAAAATAATTTATGAGCACTCACGGTGCGCACTACCAAACGCTGCAATGCGGCATTTGCGCGCAGGAACTCCTTCTGAAAACAGTACAATTCTGCGATAGCAACAAGTATTGTATCTGATGGCGTGGAGATTGAAACCATTTTTTTCTGCAATGCAGTCACTTTTCCTGGTTCTACTCCACAGAACGCGTAGGTAAGCATGCGTTCTGCATCAAGCGCCTCGGAAGCTTTATCGAATCTATCTGCCATACGCACAAGCTCAAGCGCTTCTGGCAATTTTTCTAACAATCGGACTACCCGTATCGATTCGGCAATTATTTCGGGATTAAGGCGCATTAAAATTGCGCGCGTTGCTTTAAGATACGCCTCGATATCACCTTTTGTCAAAGCGCATGCACGTAAACCCATCCATCCTGATAAATCGCGGGGAGTCAATCGTACTGCTTTAAGATACGATTCACGCGCTCGTTCAAAGTCCTTCATTTCCATTGCAACATTTCCAATATTAACAAAGAGCCCGGCATCTGCCCTATTCAAGAGCAAAGCCTGTTCATATTCTTTAAGCGCTTCTGGATAGTTCTTTTTGCGCTCGAGGATCACACCAAGATTTTTATGTGCAGAGCCCAGAGATGGGTTATAGCGCAAGGCTTTCTGATAGGCGTTTATTGCTTCATCGAGATTATTATCGGCATAGAGTGCATTGCCCAGATCGTACCAACCATCAGAATAATCGGGTCGCACATGCAATGCTTTTTTGAAACTGTCAATAGCTAAGGGGAGTTCCCCTTTAAGCTGATGAACATTTCCCATATTGATAAGAGCGCCAACATTGTCGGGCTCATTGCGTAAAATCTGACCAAAAGCAGTGCCGGCTTCGGAAAGATTACTTTCTCCAAGGTACAAAATACCAAGATTATTCCAGCCCTCAACACGATCGGGCTTAAGGATGGTAAGTTTTTTAAACGTAGAAAGCGCGAGGGCGATATCACCGTGCTTAAAATTGACATTGCCATAATCCAATAAAACGGCATAATTATCGGGTGTTGTGGCCACTATTTTCTTATAAGTATCAATAGCCTGATTAAGCCAGCCAATATCGGCGTAATGCTGGGCCAAACGAGTGCTATGATCGATATTTTCTGGCTCTTGTTCACAAGCAGCAATAAGAGAATCCAGATCTGCTTGGGTTGATTCATTGTGCATGCGAAATTTTTCCTTTGCCAAGGATTTTGGCAGCGCGCGGGACATAATCATCCGACAAACGGTTAGCAATAGTTTCTCTACTGGGCAACCCTCCAGTATGAGACCAATTTTTTCCTGCAACAATTTCAAACCATGCATCAAGATAGAGCGCCCCAATTGCATCAAAATGCTCATTCATGGGTATCACCACATCTTTATTTTCCATTAATTGTCGAAATGACACATCATAAACATCTTTGATCCAGCCACCACCAAACATCATCGCCATATCTGAGAGAATTTCTTTACGGACAGGAATCATTCCAAACCGACCACTCTCCTCTATCTGGTTTTGAGCGCTGGTAATATGCATCGCCATGGCATAGGCATGCTTAGGATCGGGCGCAGTTGCCGATATCCCCCACCACCAACCACCTGTTGTGATTGATCGTCGACCCTCAAAGGTATTAGTTCCATTATTATCAAGAATTACAGAACATGCCCTTGGCATAATAGCAACACCCATGTCTTCGGCATCTGGGAAATAGCCCATTAAACCGTCTCTTCCGGTACCATGTAGAAAAAAGCAATCGAGTTGGGTCATAAACGATAGAAACACATCGCCCGTTTTAAAAGCTTTCCAGATATCGGTTCCGCTCCAACCCTCTGTCCACATGCGAGGATTATATATTCCTTGCGCAGCAAAAACAGCATCCCAATAAAAAGCATCTACAACAGCATCACCTTGCATCGACAAAACGGCCGTTGAATCTCCCCCACATTGAAAAACACGATCGATAACGCCAAGCGATGTTCCAGAATAGCGCTTCCCGCGATTTGCAATTTTAGGACTAAGCAGGCCACTGTAGGGAGTGTGCGCCCATATATACCCTACCGTATACAAATCGTAATAATCCCAAAGAGCAGGATTATCCTCGAGCTGATAGGTAGCGGGGAGCCCGTAGCCATTAATACCTTTGAGAGAAGTTCCTATCGAATCCTTGAAAAACTTGAACCGGCTGCGCGCGTCAAGCGCTGCTTTTTTACTATAGACCATAATTCGGGTTTCGAATTTACGTGGAATATAATAGAGCGTATCGTTATAGGTACCCAATGAAGTGAGAAGATATTTTTTCCCAATCTGATCAAGTTCTGCCGGTGTAATAACCTTAGCAAGAGGAAGAATATTGCCATGTGCAACAAGGGCAGACGCTTTGCTAAAAGGAACTTTAATAAGGCCAACCTGATGGGCATGCGAATCGAGAAATAGTTCGAGGCTATCGGGATCTGTATAGGTAAGCACCGTTACCTTTGTATGATTTTTTGCTGCAAACGACGCCACCGTCTCATGCTTAAAAAAACTTTCCTGGTCGGCAATCATTTTGATAAGCACGGTTAATGATGATCGCGGAGCACAGCCTACGCCTAGGCATACGAAAAAGAGAACAATAAGCATCTGTGCGCTCTGTATCATTACTCAACATTCCTTTGTGCAGTCGCAGAAAGTGATTCGATGGTTACATTAGCATTACGTAAACGCTTTACAAATATCTTAAGTAACTCGATGGCAATATTAGGGCAATCCAGAATTACATCAATAAGATCATCTCCCTGAATGCGCAGCAATGTGCATCTGCCTAGGGCATAGCCGCTTGCAGAGCGAAGCTCGGCATCAAATACTGCCATATCACCAAAGCTATCCCCTACAACAAGCGTTGCCAGATCTATCGCATCCTTTGAGCCAACCATTTTTGAAACACGTACCGAGCCATCTTTAATAATGTAAAGCGAATCTCCGATGTCCTTCTCGCGCATGATTTCTTCACCAGAATCAAAAACAAGCTCTTCGGCAATTGCAGCAACTGCACGTAAATCATGCGTCCACATCGACGAAAATAATTGTGTTTTTTTAAGAAACACTACATTCTCGAGGATATTATACGCCCGATTGACTGGCTTAGTATTAGACATGCGATATGCTTTCGATGGAAGTTGAATGTTGTTCACGGGTGTATTGAGCACAGTGGCGAACCCACTGATTTCCATTTTCCGAGTAGTCTGCAAAAACCGAATCAAGCGTTCGTTCTTGTAAACCAAACTCCTCATGCGCCCGTTTTGCATGAGCATCGGGATCGGTAGTTTCTAAAAGAGTAATAACCATCCGATTCGTTTTAAAATCGCCGCTATTGTCAAGTACCTCTACGGCTCGTGCGCGCACTCGTTTATCCGAATGAAATAAACGATGCATGATTTTACGAACTTGACCCGATGTATCGAGCATTGCGGCCATGTAGATAAGACTATCGAGCCTAACAGAAATACATTCTTCCTGAATAACAAATCCTAAGAGTTTGATAGGATCTGTTGAAGGAACTGTACGCAAGGCAGCTACTGCAAGCCAATCGTGATATATAGCAACAAGTTCTTCGCGAGAAATTGTCTGGAAAATTTTTAAAACACCTTCTCGCCACTTAAACGTTTTAAAGTAAAGTCCGCGCAAAATGATATTTCTCTTGACATAATCGGTTGAAGTTAACCGCGACACCAAGCTCTCAACGGGAATTCCTCTGGCAACAAGGACTGTAAATGCAATAGCCAAGTCATTGCGCTGTTTTTTAGTAGACCCATCGGAGAGCGAAAGCAGCAGATCTATGGCGTTATCATAAGGGAATTTAGATAGCCCCGCCACACATTGCTTCCACAGTGGGCGTGTAGAAAATATTCGCACAGGATTTTTAATAAAAAGAGTTTCGAATTCGGTAATGAGAGAGGCGACCTCAATTTCACCCGACACAAAAAGGCCGCTCGCGCATTCGGTGTCCTTATCCGATCGCAGCATTGTATGCACGCGCGATAAAAGCTCATCTTTTTCTGGTGCAGATGCGGATTTAAAGAGCGCAATAATGGTATTTGCTCGAATTCGATTGCTTGAGTGCATAAGCATAGATCTCAGCAATGCAAAACGATCGGGAGTAAGGGGCAAACGTCCGAGCGCTTCTATACTATTTGCAACAACTCTCTCGTCGAGATCGGTAAGATGCTTGATAAACACGGGCGACAGTGTGGTATCCTTTAAGCCACCCAATGCAGAAATAATTGTTGCACGGGTTCGCCCTTCAACCGTTGGCAGATACGATAGCAAGAGATCTATTGACTCACGCGATTGAACAACGCTTAATATTTCAATCACATATTCCTGTACATCATGATTTTCCTTGGAGAGTATGTCTTTAAGGAGATCCATAAAAACTATTTCACGAGGAATCTCATCTACAAAACTAAGCCATTGGGTGTTTTTAGATTTAAAACCCCGCAGATGTTTGGTTAAACTTTGTGTATAGGTTACGCGTAAGCGTGATGTTTGAATGAGAAGAGCAATTGTTACGCAAAAGAGCACGCCCATTTGCATCCCAAAGGGCATTCTGTTGGTAACAAGCAGGAGCCACAAACTTGCAGAAACCATTGCAAGCGGCTTTACAACCCCCTCGATTGCTAATTTGCCGCGGCCCCTAATTGTTTGCGGAAGGCTTGAGAAAAAAATCTGGAAATTAGGGGAAAAAAACGAATCGAAAAATCCAATACGCATGCCAACGCCCATTACCACACTCCAAAAAAGCATTGCTACCAGTGCAGGCGCCGCGCTAGGTGTATCCCCAACATACAAACCTATTCCTGTTAACACCCCAAAAACTACACATAAAATAATGGGAAGGATATACATCGAGCGCGTAGAACCAACTTGACGAAGAATAATTCCTGCAACAGAAAGTTGCAGCAAAAAAGTAACCCCCATAGAAATACCATTAAAATAGCCAAGAAATCCTGCGATAGAACGAGCCTGATTCGGACTCGCAGCAAAATACAATTTAAGGGCTGAGTAAAAACCATAATGTTGATTAAAAATCACAAAAAACAAAAGAAAATACAAAAGGGCCATATTCCACAAAAGCGGTTCAGAACGAACAAGCTTAAGATCCTCTACAAGCGTTCCAATATTCAGAAGAGACCTTTTGCGCCGGTCTGCAACGGGCTTAAAATTGCGTCCATATTTTTTAAGAAAGGGAACTAGCAATGCTGCTAATCCTAAAACCCCAAATCCCCACACAAAGAGTAGATTCTCTGCAGAAATAATATGCAAAAGCGAAGGAATTGCAAAGGCAATAAGAATGGCCCCAAGCGTTCCGCCTGCCGCAATAAAGGGAAATTCTTTTCCAGCTTTTCGGGAATCAACCAAATCGTTTGCAAGAGTCCAGAAGAGGAGAAAGACAATGATTTTGGAGACATATGCATACGAAAAAAGGGGGACATATAAAAAGGTAACTTTGGTATAGACCGCCATGCGAATAGCTAAAAGAACAATTCCATGAATTACCAAAAACGAGAGAAAAAACTTTCCTCTATCGGTTCGATCGATAACAGCCATAATTAAAGATGAAGCAAAAAAGAGAAAAACTGCATTGACAAGAAATAATTTTGGAATATACTGACTTCCAAAAGAAGCCAAAAAGAGAGATTCTGCGGTACTATCGCCCAATATCGCGGTTGCGAAACAGCAAAACAGTAGGAAAAAGAGTGGTAATTTGTAGCTCGTAGGAAATAATTTCCGAAATGGATTCATTTTTTATGGATACAATCTAACTAAAGTGAGCCACCACACCAATTAATTTACCTCAATGAGACGATCTCTTTGTCGAAGTGCCTTGGCACGTTATATTTTAATCAATTAAAGCTAATTTCATGCGTACGTTCAACAGAAGGACATTTGATGGCCAAACAGGATTCGATTCAGGTAGAAGCAACTGTCGAAGAAACTTTGCCCAACGCTACTTTTAAAGTAATTCTCGATAACAAACATTCTATTCTTGCTCATATCAGCGGAAAGATGCGCAAAAATTACATTCGTATTTTGCCCGGCGACCGTGTATTAGTCGAACTTTCCCCCTACGACCTTTCTCGCGGCCGGATAACATACCGCTATAAATAAAAGGTCTCTGCATTGCTTGGTTAGGGGGCTTAAGCAATCTTTGAATGATTAAATCCCAGTGCTCCCAATACATCGAGAGCCCCCTGGTCACATGATCCGACCTTACAGCGAACCTCTCGCTCGGAAAATTCATCGCGATGAGGGTAGTTTTTTCTTAACCCGTCGAAATAGTCCCCTACTTTTTCCTGACTAATTTGGGCGCCTTTACGCAAGGTAGCGTCATCTCGCATTATGGGATATGTTTGAGAGATCGCATCGTACAACGGATCCAAACTTCCTGTTACGTCAACTATGGTGCAAGGATTCACGACATCGGCAGCATGCTCCTGCCACTTATTTTCTGCAAAGAAGTATGCGCATGCCGAATCGTAAATCATACGCGTTCCAAGACGTTTTCCCCGCGCTGAGTATCCTGCAATATGCGGTGTTGCAATAGTAGCAAGCCGGATCAGGTCCCGATTAATATTTGGTTCATTGTACCACACATCGAGAATCATGCCCCCAAGTTTGCCGCAGGCACTCAAAAGCGCAGATTCATCTACCACTTTTCCTCGCGATGTATTGATAAACACAGCACCTTCTTTTACAAAAGAAAATGCCTGATCGGAAATGAGATGATAGGTGCTATCGCTACCATCGTATTCCAGAGGAACATGAATCGTAATAAAATCGGCCTCAGAAAGAGCTTCTGGCAAAGAAAGGTATAAATCGCTACCCGTAAGACGTTTTTTTGGCGGATCACATAACAGACACTTCATCCCTAAAATTTGAGCAGCCTTAAGTACGCGGGAACCAACATTTCCTACACCAATGATGGCAAGCGTTTTATCAGCAAGATTTACATTGTGTGATTTTGAATATTCGATAAGTGCCGAGACAACGTACTGTGAAGCCGAATCTGCATTTGAGCCTGCAGCATAGGCAAACCCAATTGAACTATTACGCAAGAATTGAGTATCGATATGATCAACGCCAATCGTTGCAGTGCCTACAAATCGAACTTTAGAATCTTTGAGCAAAGATTCATCGACACGTGTAACCGATCGAACAAGAAGTATTTCCGCATCGCGAAGATGCGCTGCAGTGATACTGCGTCCTGAAAGTGTTTGAACCTCTCCAAAATCGGAAAAGACCTCACTAACAAGGGGAATATTAACGTCAGCGACAATCTTCATAGCAATTCATGATTCTTTTCTTGGGTAATTGCAGATATAATGATGTGAATGATATAAATATAGTAATCTCAATGCTGCTCTTTTGTATATTTTATCATTTAAGACATATAACTTCTAAGAATAAAGAAACTGCCCATGGATTTTAAATCGCGAATACAAAGTTCACTTATAGCCGGCATTGTTGGCGACGCCCGAGGCGTGCCTCTTTCCCCGGATATATCCGAAGAACTCTCCCTTGTTTCCGTTAAAAACAATTTAGGCTATGGCCGCTATGACGAGTCCGAAGGGACGTGGTCCGATGATACCGCGCTCGTCTTATGTACCATCGAAGGTTTGCTCGATGGATTTAACCTCCCTGAAATTGGCAAACTATTCACGCAGTGGCTGTTTGCCTCGTATCAGACTGCTCATGGGTACGTTTACGATTGTGGGCTCACCTCTTTTGTGGCTCTTGACAATTTGCACTCTGGTCGATTTTCGGTAACCGAATGCGGCGGCAAGCTCGAAGACGACAATGGAAACGGTGCTCTCATGCGAATTCTTCCTGCTGCCATTTACTTCGCACACAAACCCGTCGACCTTTTTCTTGAATCTATTCATCAGATTGCGAGTATTACGCATGCGCATCCACGCAATAATATAGCGTGCGGCATTTATAGTCTCCTTATTCGCGAATTATTTTACGAATCTCAAAAAGAAGAGGCCCTCAACAAGGCATTAGCAATCGCTATGGAATACTACACTGCGCGACCTATCTTCAAAGAAGAACTCGGGCATTTCATGAGGATTCTCAATGGTCGCATCACTGCCGTTGATCAACAAGAAATTGTTGAATCGGGATATGTCGTAGATACGCTTGAAGCTGCACTGTGGTGTTTCTATCATTTTAACTCAACGCAACAAATTATTACTGCATCAATAGGATTAGGACTTGATACCGATACCACGGGTATGATTGCCGGAGGGCTGGCAGGGGCCTATTACGGATTAGATTCCATTCCACCAGACTGGATTACTACGCTCGCGCGAAAAAACGACCTTGACACACTTATCGATCGTTTTGCAAAGGTAGTACCTCCATGTATCTGACCTCTTTCAAGTTTACTAATAAAGGAACAGAGCGGTTGGTATGAAGCCGGTTCACTTTAGAGATTTCGATATTTTAGTAATTGGCGAATGCATGGTCGAATTTCGTTGCGATCATGATATTGCAACAGCAGAATCGTTCACCAAAGAAGCAGGCGGGGCAGATTTACTCGTTGCAATCTCCGCAGCACGGCTTGGTTCTTCCGTTTCGCTTGTTTCTGCTATTGCGCGAGACCCATTTCATGGTATGGTGCGCGAAAATCTTCTTTCACAAGGCGTAAACTTAGATCATGTCATTACTGCCCAAGGATTCAACGGTTTGTATATTACTAGTCAGGCAAGTAGCTCCGACCGCGAATATCTCTTTCACCGGCCAGGATCTTCGTCCGAAGCAATAAATCCTGCCATGATCTACGATGACCTTGTCGAAAATTCAAAAATAGTTTACGGATCAAGCGAACTTCAGTCGGTCTCCAAAGCATGCAGGCACTCTGTATTCAAGGCTTTTCATCATGCTCATCGCAATGATATCATGGTAGCCTACGACCCTAATCTTCGCCTTGCCCGATGGTCTCTGGATGATGCCAAAGAGAGCCTCTGGAGCGTTTTACCCCTTCTAGATGTCATTCTCCCTTCTGCACCCGGAGAAACAAAGGCACTCTTTGGATACGAACGCCCCGTCGATGTAATAGGCTTTTTATGGGATCGAGGAGTTTCGATCGTCGTTGTTAAAAACGGAAGTCATGGATGCATGGTAGGATACGATGGCAAAATCGAAGAAATTTCAATTCCCGAGCCACTGTCAAATCAGCACAACTTAACGCTTATCGGGAGTGCCTTTAATGGAGGATTTCTCCATGGTATTGCAAAAGGACACGACCCTTTTGCATCTGCTCAATTTGCAGTACAGGTGGCGCATTTCAAAGCTCATCACCCTGGTGGCATTGCATCTTTGCCTACAAACAAAGATCTTTGCATATAGGCACTTTGCCTATTCTTCCGAACTAAATTCAAAGGGATAATTTACCGTCAAGTCCCCTAAACTATCTGGCACAGGGATAAATGTCCAAGCCCTAACGCGTTCCAGCACCGATTCTTCAAATTCTGTCTCGCCAAGATTCGAGCTGATAGTGCGCACTTTTTTAACCGTACCATCTGATCCTATTTTTATTTCTACGTCCATTTTTCCCGCAAATGTTGCTCCAGCACGCAATTTTTTATTATACAAATAGCGCAATTGCTGAGAATTTTCATCGATAACTTTTTTAATTGCTGTTGGTCTGCGATAGGGGTTGTCTTTAAGATCTCGTGTTCTTTCGAGCTCCTTGACATCTGTTACCGAAAGTTTCCCCGTTGCGATCATTTCGTTACGTATTTTTTCCAGCTCTTCTTGCTTTTTTGCATCTTCCTCGCCACTTAAATCGAGGTAACCGATTTGGTTGATAATTTTAAGCAGAGAATCATTGTTTTTTGGTCGGGGCCCTTTATCTGCATCGGTGTTGAGCAAGTCTCGGCGCAATGAATTTTGCGACACCATCTCCGACAATTGATTAAGCGTAGTCATGAATCCTTGATCCTGATACGCAGCAAGCTGCTTTTTAGCTTCATCGGCGAGCTGCTTTTTCTGATCATAAAAATCCCCCAGCATCACCATGCGTCTATTTGCTTGGCGCGCAAATTCCTTCGTGGCATCGGTTCGCATTACCTTATAATATTCTGCAACAGCTTCATCTATTTCGCCAAGTTCTTCATGCGATCGCCCTTTGTAAAAGGCTGCAGCTGCAACTAATGAATCGACAGGATTTTGCATAAATGTGGAAAAGTATTTAATTGCGTTTCGATAATCCATAAGCAAATAATACTGCCGTGCCTTTTCGAAATCGGAAAGCGTTTGCGAAGCAAGATCGGCACGCTCTTTTTCCATATTTTGAATAAAATCTAAAAGTTTCCACGAAAGGATACCGGCTTGGGTAGAGGGATAAGCATTGATCACTTGCTCATAAATCGATTTGGAAATATCATACTCAGAGAGCATCGAATGGCAAAAGGCCTTGTGAGCCATTACAGCAGCCATAACCTCTGGATCTACTCCAGTTTTGCCAATGATATCGCTATATATCTTGATTGCCTCAGAATACCGTCGGTTCCGCTCCCAAAAATACCCTAATTCAACAACCTTAACAATAGGGTTTTCTACTAGGGTACTAATGCGTGGTTGACCCATAGAAAATCTAACAATATTGAGCGCACATCGTACGGGTTCGAGTAGGAAGCGTTGTGCAAATCGTTCTTTTTTACTTTCGGGAATTGCATCATCGGTGAGTGCGCTCACGCGGGCTTCGAGTTCAAAGTTTTTAATATCGTCTTCGCCGTATTGTATTCGACGCTTTATAAGTTCGTATTTTGCAACAATACCAAAGGTCTTTGTGATATCCTGGTCGACCGTTATTTTACCTATAAGGTATTTAATTTCGTCGAGGCGAACATCCACGAGGCCAACATTAAATGCTATGGTTCCCAGTATAAAAAGGACAAGAGCTATGCGTGTTAGTAAGTTCATAGCTCTTTATGTATGCGCCGGTGCGGGTTGTGCGCCGGGAGGTGTAGCACTAGCAACAGCTCCAGTGCGCCGATCTATTGCATAACACGATCCATCCTGGCTCTTGACATGTTTTTTAACTTCTGCAGCAACCTGAATCATTTCTGCATGGCGTCTGAAAGGACGCAACTTGTTGCTTACCACGGCAATAGAAATACTCATGAGCGGGAAGCGCTGACGTTGTCCTTGACGGTTTACCGACTCGATAAACCCATTGCGGGCATCGGTGCTATTATAGAATTGAGGTACTCCCCTATCGAATGTGGTAATAAAGGATTTGGCGAAAACTTCCCAATATTCATAACCACATACCACAACAAAGTCGTCACCGCCTTCGTGGCCAACAAATACATTGGCCATATCTTTGCGCTTTGATGTTGCAATAAGGCTATCGCGAGTGTACATAATCGCTTCATCGCCTTTTGTAAACCCGTATTTATCGTTAAAGGCCTTAAAATTATCCAAATCGCAATAGAGCACACAAATACATTTGCCAGCAGAAAGACAATCATCAATATACCGTGCAATAGTAATATTTCCAGGAAGCCCTGTGAGCGGATTGGCCCCCTTAGCTTCATCGCGCATACGTTGAAATGCAACGCTCATTTCATTAAAAGACGAAGCCAGTCGGCCTATTTCGTCATCGCGTACGATAGGAACACGTATGTCAAGTTTTCCTGCGGCAATCGAATGTGTGGCTTCGGTGAGTTTGCGAAGAGGGAAAAGAATCATTTGCGATAATACCCATGCAAAAATAACATGGATTATAATAAGAAGCATAGCAATAAAAAAACATTGACGATACAAATGAGCCATTGCTTCATCGATATCTTTCATTGCCAGGTTTATGTATGCAACCCCGATTTTATCACTTTGATAGGTAAACGGTATGTACAATTCGATCGTCTTGTTTTTCTTATCGACATTATGATAAAAAAGTTTTTGCTCAAAATCGCGCTTTGTGATGGCCATATTGATCATTTTAAGTTCAATCAGATCGGCCTTTTCTTTACTCGTTTGAACATTATTACGAATATCAACAAATACCTGCCCACCCTCGCTAAAAAGCGTGATAGTTTTGATATTTAGAGTTGATGCTTCCTTAAGAATTTTATTGATAACACCAACCGAGAGATCTTCGTTACCTACAAGTGAATTGTCTATGCGGTATTTTAGACTGGATCCTGTATGCTGACTTGTCAATATGGCATTTTCTACAATAAGGCCTGTTTGGTTAACAAAAACCATCACATTAAAAACGGTCACATTGATGATAGTAACTGCGATATAAATAAAAATGGTTTTAGAAACGATCGACTTTGCGTTGAATTTCATAGGTAGGTATTCCTTGGATAGGCCATGTGCCAAAAAGCATTCATTCACGTTAAATAATATGATTGCGGAGCATACAAGTCAAGAGGTGGAAACCGTATCAACTTAGACATTTTCAATCATTTAGAAGGATAAAAGGGCAACTTAGGCCTCGTTGTACTTGCTAACCTCAAAGAGCACCCCTTTTTAGTCCAGGTTTTTGATGATTTACCCTTATTATTTAGGGTAGGATGATTTTTTGGTGAATATTTTTTCGCGAAAGCTTTTTTGAAAGTAGAAAACCATGATTGAAGAAAAAGAGCAGGTTATTGATATGATTTGTTCATTGGGGAACAATATGGCTAACGCATGGTAATGTTTTCCGGGAAGAGGATCGGGATGCCCTCCAGAAAATGGCTTTTCATGGAGAGGTAAGAAATTTCTCGCCAGTACAGCTAGATTAATCCAAGCCATTCGGGGAAGATACTGCATCCGGCCCAATGGAAATACTACTTGTTTCTTTAGGCACATGCACAGGTTCAGGAGTAGCACTCCTGCTCCGGAAAATGGGGCGGACGGTAGAATCATTTCGGGCGACCCCGATTCTCAGACCATTCTGACACTACCCGGCATTGGCGAGTACATCTGTGCCTTCCAAGCCATCTTATTTTATATCCGCACCATAATAACTTGCCGCACGATACTCATCGGGATGCTACCGCGCCAGGACTGTCGTTTGATCATCCCTTAATGGCACCACAGCGGTAATTGCACCATTTCGTGTAAACATTGCCTTGCGATTGAGCCATACTACAACGACGGTACAGTGCTGTCGCGAGAACGCTGATCGTAATGGTGCCGATAAAAAACGGTGTGAAAGACCAAGCGCTTTGTTGAGTCCCACTTATTAGAAATGCAGGAAGATGCCATACCCCCCAGATAATTCCAAGAACTATTCCAGCCCAGAAAGGGGCAAAAACTCTTTGCATCAAAGGGAGGGCAAACCCCCGCCATCCGAATTCTTCAACCGGTCCTTTGATTGCACCAAGCAATAGTGCAACCAGTAATGGCGCAATTCTGGTTATGGGAAACGGCTCTGTAAGAAGGGTTCCCTTCAGAGCCGCTCCTGCGTAGAAAATGAGAGGGAGACCAATAAATAAAAACAAGTACCATTGGACACTGCATCGCCACAATCGGACTCTGGCGATGAAACACCTGACACCTGTTATGCCTTCCCTTAATTCTATAATTGCAAAGGCGGCTATGGCTGGTGCCCAGACTGCCAGAAAAAAAAGTGGATGATTTCCACTCAGCTGCCCGAATGCTTTTTCCATTCCTTCGCTATTAAATATGTAGAGTCCAAGAATACTCCATGCAATGCCAAACGTAATAAGGAAGAATGGCACCAGAGAGGCAACTGATAATTTATTCCGGGTGCCGGAATAATCACTATGGTTCATAAAAAACTCCTTTTGAATTCACAAGTTTACTTTTGCGTCGCAATTGTATTGGAGACTTTTTATTGTAAATCTTCCATATGCAAATTCACCTTCCGGATAATGCCAAACAGCTTCGCCATAGGTTGGAAGATTAAATCCATTAATAGTATCAAAGTTGCGCATTGGGGTTGAAAAGGGATATTGCTTTTTTTCGTTGATATCATACCTGTCCTCAGAAATAAAATTTACAAGCTGCCCCATCGCATTGAAATAGAGAATGGCTGAAATAGTAGTCGAATGATTTGTAAATGTAGCCCGAACCGCGTTGCTGTCGATCGTCTCCCATTGTATAGTTGTATCTATAAGCGTCGCAGGCGCCAAAATACACATGTCGTTAAACATTGTTACCGTTTCTGCTGTAACCATCATGTCGCCTTCAGCCTCGACTACCGGAAAGATCCCGAGCAGCTTGATTTTCATGCCGGCAAAATCATTTTTGTAACGATGGTAACCCATTGTCGGAAGGCCCTTCACTGTGGCGTCCAAATAGAACAGGCGTTCGTATTTGTCAAAATAGCTGTACTGCTCTACAGAAAGTTTGAACCAGTCTTGAGTTCGGCTCCGCATTTCGGCCGCAAAAGTCACCTTCATGCTGTACACCTTCGGTTTTCCAACAACTCCAACATAGAGCAAATAGTTGCGAACCAAATCCGGCAGATGTGCAAGGTCGGCCTCGGTTACCAATGTCGGTTCGATATTCCTGGTTCGTACTATTCCTTCTGCAACATCGGTCAGATATGCGCGCTTCAGATCTTGTCCGGCATTGAGTCCTATCACAATGACAAGAAACGCAACAGCTATAACAACAATTAGCATGATAACAAATCCTTTCATTTTTCATCCCCTTAATTTGACAAATTCTTAACTATCTCGTTATCTGCACATACGATTTTCTTCGTTGCATCGGACGCATTATTGAAACAGGTGGCTGTATCGATGCACCGGGGCAAAAAGAGGTCACGGGCACGTAAACCACCCCGTATCGCAAAAACCACATAGAGAATTATAAGAAAGCTGTCTAGTATGCCGGTGAACCAAAATGTCCCGGGAAAATTCTTTACCAGCGACATGAATAAAAACAGTTGCACCACATAGAATGCTCTCCCCAGAATCAGACATCCAACATTGAGCGCATAGCGCCTGATATTGAGAGCTGATAAAAATTCCAGATAAGCGAAACAGAAGAAAAAAGATCCCAAAAACATTGCGTAGAATGGATCGATTGCCGGATCAACAATCTTTCGTCCGGTGCCAATAAAAAACAGGTACATGATACCCGCAATGGTATCCCAGATGCCTCCTGCTGTAAAAACAAGTGCCAATGGGGTCAATGATTTTTTACTCATAATGAGAATCCTTAATTAGTAAATTACATGTGCTTTACTGGGACTCATAATAAAGGCCATGTTTTTTTCAATCATTTAGTTATTTTTCAAGTATATAACTAACTTGTATAGATTCAATAATTTCAAGTGCGTTGTCAAGAGTGCTCAAATCTGAGTATACCTCCCCGTTTTGCCCTGAAGGATGTCCATGTCCGATCATCTTCAATGAGGACCTATTTTCAGTATTTCCGATATAAATTTTCGTAGCCCATACTGTTGATGGTTGCCCGGACCCCATCTTGCCACTAGTTATCCGCCAGATTAGTCCTGCAATTCATAACATCTTCTTTTAATATCCTCATGACACGTTCAGGTTCTTCGAAAATTGGACTGTGAGCTGAATTCTCGAATGTATAGAAACCTTTTACTGGTGTATGAAGCGCCTCGAAATACTTCTTTGCAAGGGTGTATGATACCGTATAGTCGTATATGCCGTGAAAAAAATAGACCGGGATGTTTACTTCATTCGTTTGTTGGGTCAAGTCCGTTGCAATTATTGTATTCCAGAGTGGATGGACACCCGATTGGGATTTGCCGCGCCATACATTGAATTTTTCCTTTAAGGTATAATCCTTGCAGGTCAGAGATGGTATAAACACACCGGTTATTATTGAATTCATAGCACGTGTTGTACCAACTCCAAGATTGTGCATGGCTTGGTCACGCAGTTTGAGGTATCTATAAGGAATACTTTCTATAACGGGTGAGGCCTCAAGTTTTCGTATCATTTTTCTGTTCCCGGCATCCCGGTATTTTTTCAGGATATATTCATAAGCCAGTCGTTCAGATTTTAAGTGGTCGGACATCTGGCCAACCCCAATGTAGGCATGGTAAAGTTCCGGATTCTTTGCTGCCGCTTGTATACCAATGAAGCTTCCCCCCGAACGCCCCATGAGGTAAATCTTTTCCTGCCCAAAACGGGTACGGAGGTAATTTGTTATCTCTTTTGTGTCGGATATCATTTGATCAAGGTTCATTGACTCAGAGGGTATGTTTGCACTGTACGATAGTCCTGAGCCGCGCTGTTCCCACCAGACCACGGTGAAAGGGTCTTCAAGCCGGGTAGGGTAGTTTTTGGTAAGGAAGTAATCGGGTATACCCCCGTGAAGATAGAGCAGAACCGGGTTTTGCTGGTTTTTGCTCTTGATAAACATCCCCTGTCGCACACCTCCTATTGTCATGAATGTTTTTTCCGATATGCTTCCATCTAATTGCTTACCCTGACTATCCAAAAAAGGGTCAGATTTACCTGGGCTATAAAATAGAAGAACAAGCCAGAGAATCAGGATACATCCCAATACAAGGGCAAGAATTGTTATTGTCATTCGCTTTGTCCTTTTTAGAATGTTTTTCATGCGTTCTTCCATAACTGATATTGTATCCTAAAATCCTCTATAAATCGGAAGCTATTGTTCCTTATAACTTTAGCGGGGCAGAATTCCACAAAATGCATGCAACTTTCACAGGGGAAAAGCATAGTACCTGACACCAATCGGAAAAGGAGAGTTTCGTAACTTTTCTTACACCTTTGCTCCATGAATTCTGTACTTTTCTGACTGAAGCCGAGATGCAGTATAAACCTGTTTGCTTGCATGTCAATTCCTGAAAAATTTCGGAAACACCAAGCCAACGTGTTTCTTGTATGCGACGTATTCAGCTCCGAATTTTTCTTCCAGCCATTTTTCTTCGTCAACGATTAAGAGATGCAGCCCTGCGTACAATGCGATTGAGCAGAGCGCGACCAGCCAGTTGTTAAGAGAGAGTGACAATCCGGGTATGGTCAAGAAGATGAACGACGCGTACATGGGGTTGCGCGTTACGGCAAACGGACCGCCGGTGACCAGTCGTCCTTGCTTGAATGCATTCAGCGTATACCTAGCCGAAAAGCTATTCATAAGAAGGCCGATGACAATGAGCCCGATCCCGATTCCCAGCAGCAAGGCATAGGTGATGTGGTCGTACGCAAACATCGGGGCAAAATGGTGACCAGCCCAGACTGTAACGAATAGAAATGGAAGCAGTACCAAACCTAGTTTTCTGCCGATACCCAGCGCAGTCATTGTTTTTTTCATGAGCCTCTCCCCTTTCGTGGTATGGTCTCCTTTATAGCATCAGCCGTGCCAATTCAGCGAATGCTTTGCTTTCAATGCTAATTTTGATGTTTTTATGATAAAAATAGACATGCGAGAATCAAAACGGATGTGAGAAACCTCACAGCAAGATCTGCTTAAGAGCGGGACACCAAAACAAAACGTAAACCCAGAAGACTTCCGGTTACCCTTCACGAGGATGGTTTATCCGCTTGTTGAGCGCCGAACGGGTGATCCCGAGCATGCGTGAGGCAACCGACTGGTTGTCTTTGCTACGGCGCAGCGCTTCGGATACCAGAAGGTCTTCAACCTCGTGCAGGGTGGGAAGCTGGTCCGTGAAGATCACTGAACCATTGATACTGCCGGCTACAGTCTGTATTCCACCTTGCGGTCGAGCCGTTCGGTCAATGTGTATTTTGAAGACATCAAGAGACAAAACACCACCCTGATGTCGGCTTACCGCGTCTAAGACCATGCCCCGCAATTCGCGTACATTGCCTGGAAAATGATACGTTCCCAGAAGCACATACAATTCCGAAGGTGGTGTTGGCACCTTGATGCCGACTTCTTCGGCAGCATTCTCAATGAAGAAATCAACAAGAAGCGCAATGTCTTCCCTGCGCTCACGCAAAGGCGGAAGGTTAACTTGATGGCTTTGCAGACGATAGTAAAGATCCTTCCTGAATCGACCGGCATCGCTCTCTACGGCAAGGTCGCGATTAGTCGCAACGATCACCCTGCAGTCGGTTCGGATTGGTGCGTCACTTCCCACGGGGTAATAGGCTTTGTCATCCAAAAGACGCAGCAGCTTGACCTGCGACTCCATGCGCAGGTCTCCAATTTCGTCCAGAAAAAGAGTACCGATTTTTGCCTTAGCAATAAGCCCTTGACGTTTAGCATCAGCCCCGGTAAAGGCGCCCTTTTCATGGCCAAACAGGGCATCAGAGAACAGAGCATCGTCTAAGCCGGCCGCGTTCACTGCAACAAATTCGCCTTTGCGACCGCTGGCGACGTGCAGTGCGCGTGCCGCCAGTTCCTTGCCGCAGCCGGTCTCGGCAGCAATCAGAACCGGCAGAGATGTCCTGCCGATTGTCTCGATGTACTGAAATGCCGCCAACATCGAGGGATGGCGACCCACGATGTCGTCGAACCACTCGGGATGTTGCACGCGACCCGACAGAAGGCTTTGGCTTAGTGCGCGATTCTCGCTTGACAACTCGGCGAGTTCCAGGCATTTCTTTACCGTTGTCACCAGTCTCTCTTTGTCAATTGGCTTGATGAGGTAGTCACAGGCGCCGCCCTTCATGCACTCGACTGCGGCTTCGGCTTCGTTGACCGCGGTCAGCATAATGACAGGCAGATTGGGGTAGCGGTCATGTATTTGCGCAAGCAGTTCGCGGCCAGTGACATGCGGCATCATCATGTCCAGAACGATGGCGGCAGGAAGCTCCTTACCGATCATGCCCATGGCATCGCGGCTATCCTGGCAGGTAGTCACCGGGGAGATGCCGGCGCTTTGCAAGGCGAATGCTGCGCTTTGAAGGTACTGGACTTCATCATCGATCAATAGTACTGATTGCTGCATGGTTTGCCTCCAAGGGTGTATTCAGGCGACGGGCACTATTACCGTAGCCACCGTTCCTTTGTGCTTTACTGATGTGATCTCCAGCATACCGCCGTGATCCTTGACTATAGAGTATGATATCGATAACCCGAGTCCGGTACCGCCGGTGTCGCGTTTAGTAGTAAAAAACGGATCGAATATATGACACAAGTGTTCAGGGTCAATGCCTTTGCCTTGGTCGGCGATGGTGAGCTTGACTTTGCCGTTATCCAATTCCGTTAAGATCGTGATCGATTTCTGCCGGTCGGCGAGGGCGTGACACGCATTGGCAAGCAGATTTATCACCACCTGCTCCAGTTTCTGGAAATTTCCCCGAACTGGCGGGATCGACTCGCCCAGGCGGGTAACGAACTGGTCGGTCGATTTACGGATAAGGTTCGCAAGAATCATCGTGGAGGCGTCGATTACTTTGTTCAGATCGACCATTTCGTCCATGGCGCCGCTTTCCTGCCGGGCGAAATCTTTGAGATTCTGTACAATTGTCTTAATTCGTTTGGCCCCTTCGCCGATGCCGCCAATAAAGTCGGCAACCTGTGGAGCGACAATGTCGTACGGGAGGCTGGCAAGAGTGAGATCGGCATTCTCCAATGCGGCGGTATCGAGTATGGGCCGTGCATCGCGCCAGATGTCGGTCAGGTTGTCGGCATTGAGTATGATGTAATTGTTGGGGTTGTTGATCTCATGTGCCACACCCGATACCAGAATTCCCAGCGACGCCATCTTGTCGGCCTGCATGAGCTCCTGCTCGCGCTGTTTCGCCAGTGCTTCGGCCTTGCGGCGTTCTGTGATGTCGATGCCCGCGACAAGTACCGAGTTTGGCACCCCATTTTCAAAAAGAATGGCCTGCCCGGCAGAAAAAAGGATAGTGCGAAACTCACCGCTGCGGTGGCGGATCGATACCTCGACCTGTTCGCTCTGCTCTGCGTGCAGCCGTCGACCAAGGCGTCGCATTTGTTCATCACGTTCGCTCTCGACCACAAAAGAACCGGCTGGTTGGCCAATCACCTCTTCGCGTGTGTATCCAAAGGCAATGGCGAGGGATCGGCTGATATCGGAGATGATGCCGTCAGCCCCGAGGATCAGAGCTCCTGCAGGGCTTTCTTCGAACAAAAACCGGTAACGCCGCTCAGATTCTGCTCGCTGTTCCGAGAGCTGTGCTTGCATGCGCTTAAGGGCCGTGATGTCGTTGCCCACGCAAAGCAGTTCGTTGAAAGAACCATCTTTTTCCAGAATGGGTTTATTAGTCCAGGAGATCCAGACGCGTTCCCCGTTTTTGCGCATGTTCTCGTTCTCGTTTGACGCATATTTCTCCGGATGAATGCTGATCTCCTGCATTATGGCGGTAAAATTCGTGCCAAAGGGGTCGGCGGGAGGCACGATGGTGCCCAATATGTTGTGGCCGATGATCTCTTTTTTCGTGTACCCGAAGAACTCTTCGGCAAAGCGATTGAAAAACGTGACATTGCCCTGGAGATCCAAGCGCAGTATCGAGCTGTTGGCATTCTCGACCATCACGAGAAATTTCTGTTCGGATTCGCACAGTTCCGCGGTGCGCATTGCGACGCGGCGCTGCAGTGTGCGGTTCCAGAGATACAAGAGCAGTGAGATTAGCCCGGTGACGCCCACCACCGAAAAAAGCGCAATCCAGAAGATCGGTTGTCGTATAGGTGACTGTGATTGCAAATGGATCCACGTGCGATAGATTGAATCGCGCTGTGCCGGTGTGATCTGACCAAGCGCCTTACCCACTATGCCGTTCAGCTCGGGCCAATCTTTTCGTGTGGCCAGTGCCAGATGCGAGAGGTACCCGGTCTCTCCCGATACTTGCAAGTTGGTGATGCCTTCACGCTCGATCCCCCAAGTAGCGGTTGCCACATTTTCGATCATGGCATCATCGATGCCAAAAGAGACCTTCTTGAGTCCGGTCTGCATGTCGGGTACCGGATCAATGATAATGCCGGGGTGATCCTTTGCCACAAACTCCTGCCACACATAGCCCGACACGATCGCCACTTTCATTCCCTTTAAATCTTTCAAACCAAGCTGTCCCTTGACACCTTTGCGGGTGATGATCACTCCGGGGAAAGTAAGATGAGGTTCTGCAAAATCAAGGTACTCGCTGCGTAGCGGGGTTTGCGCCGCGGCAGAGAGCATGTCTACCTCATGAGATCGCGCCTTTGCGAGAACTTCATCCCAGGTAGCACCGCTGACAATTTCGAAACGGATACCAAGTTTCTGTTGAAGAATGTCGATGTAGTCGGCGGCAATGCCGGTAAAGACGCCCTTTGAGTCGAACCATTCAATTGGCGGAAAATAAGGATCTGGAGCAACGCGGATGACAGGATGATTGGCTAGCCATTGTTGTTCTGCAGGTGTCAGAAATGATTGATTGATCTGTCCATTGGATGAAAGGACGTTAATAGCCAGCGCGAGAATAACCAAGAATACTACACGCATAAACGGCAAAAAAGTTCTGCTGGAAATCAATGACAGCATCCCAAACATAGTGGTTTTAAAAATAATATTTGTCAGCAAACAAACCGCATAAAAGGGTTGAGCAGCACAACATAACTAAGTACAGCACATAGAATTCCTGCTAACTTCATCGAAGTAAATACTGATCTGATAGTAATATTAGGCAATCGGAGAATCGTTAAAGCATTTTCCATGCCAACTATTTTCTGAAACTCCAAAAAAATCATCTCACCCAGGCGGGCATGGCATAAGTTTTTATTTGAATTGCAAAACAGTACCATTAGGTGCGAAAAGGGGTGTGAGAAAACTCATAATTCGCAACTTAAAAAATGCGTCCTGAAGTAGCTGGAAGAGTTGTATTTCTGCATGCAGGTTGACAGAGGTTTAGCGGATTCCCTGAATAACCGGTGGATGCCGGGTGTTCTTCTGCACAAACTCAATGACTTTCTCTATCGCCTTGGAGGCGGGAAGGCTAAGCGTGTCCTGATCGAGAGAATCAAGATAAGGCTTAGAAGCTTTCTTGCCGGAGATTGGCTCCTTGTCAAAAAGGATTGCTTCACAGCTACGGGTCTTGACTAGTCTTTCTACTTGCTAAAATCATTATCGTATAAAAGGCTCCGGTATCAGTCGAACCATTTGCTCTAATTATCCTGCGTTATCAGTTCCAGACCACCTTTTTCTACAAGCTGAAAAAGCCGATTTACTGGGGGCGTTGGCTTGGAGTATCCCCGCTCCCATTTTTGGAGAGTCGGCAATTTGATATTACACACAGAAGCGAATACCGATTGACTCATGTGTAGTCTGTCTTTACGCAGGTGTAAGATCCTATCAGGTGTATACTCCTGCGCTTCTGCATATTTGAGCTTGTTGAACCGCCGCATCGTTTGGGTAATATCATCAATTCCCTCAAGGTCTTTGATGGACTTCTCGACCGATTCCATTACGGTCGGCCAATGCTCTTCGTGATTTTTTACATTTTTATTATTCAGCATAATGCCACCTCACAAGTTTATTTTCCGCAATTGCGTTATGAAAAGTCGAAATTTCCATGAGCTCTAGTGCTCCTGCAAGCTCGATGAATGCTTTCTTTTCCATTTCCGTTATGGTCTCTTTCTCATTTTTTGCATACAAGTATCGGCAGTTATTCCATTCATAAATGATTATATATAATTATAGTAATTATTACTATAAAACACAAGTGATTTGACAGCGGATAATAAATGAAGAGATAGCCTTCTAAACATGCAGAAGACTGCCAGTAAACCTTATTTTAGATAACCAAAAATTGCGATTGCAAGAGGTACTATGAGCACACCAATCTCCAGCATGGCTACTGCGCTACTATTTCCAAAGAAACTATAAGGTAACTGATCTAAAAAACACCGCAATAATTACAAATACCATCAAAACACCCGCAATCGAGCTATTAATTACAAAGCGCTCAGAATGCCCCACTCCTTTTCAAGATTTAAATATTTTCCCCTTGCAATACATTATTTTTATGCACTGTCCCGAATAAATTTAACTAGGTACAAAAAAGCAGCACATGGAAAACACGCCAAACCCGCAGATTCTAGAAATCCCTATAGACAAACTCAAAGAATCCCCTTATCAAGGCAGACTTCTTTCGATTAATGGGGAAAATACTGAGACAACAGAAGTGCTTTTAGCTGAGCTTGCTTCAAGCATTCAGCAATCTGGCCTTATGCAGCCTATTTCCGTTAGGAATTTAGGCGATAATTTTGAGATTATTGATGGCCATAGGCGTGTGGTTGCGTTTAAAAACCTTGGACGAACAACCATTCCTGCTATTCTTCACAATTGTGATGATCGGAATGCTCAGGTGCTCAGCATTGTGGGGAATTTGCAGCGTAAAAATCTCAAACCTTTGGAGCTTGCGCGTGCGTATCGGAAAGCACTTCTGAGTGGGCTCTTTCAAACTCAGCGCGAACTTTCGCTATCGCTCGGAAAAAACGAATCCTTTGTAGGCGAAATTCTCAATACTTTGCGCATGGATTCACGCATTCTTAAAGATCTTGATGGGGATTCTGGTATATCTGATATCCGCATGCTGCGGGCTATACGACGTTCCGGGATCATTAATGACCAAGGCATTTCCGATCTTCAATGGAAGCTCTACACCCGTGTTAAAGAGGAGGGGCTCTCTCGTGACGAGGTACTCAAAATGGCTAAAAAGCAGAAACGCTCACCCCAAGGAAATTTTGCACTCGTAATCAAAAAGCGAAAAGTCACGGTAGAATTTCGAATCGATCCAACCACTGCTAATGCTAAAGAATTTGGCAGATTTCTCGAAAACAAGCTTGGTAGTTTCATTGAGCAGTTTTCACTGAAAAAGGATGATTCCCCTGTTGAGGGAAAATTGCAGTGTGATCTCTTTGGCTAACCACCACTCCCCTTTTGGATACCTTATATATTGGTCCTGACCAAGCATGCGGATAAACGGTTATCCATATCTAAATTTTAAATACTTTTTACTAGACTAATATATTTTTTACTCGTTTTTTTCTCGAAGAAATGCCCTATCCAAAAAAGCCTTCCTTAAAAAGGCTGTTGGATAGCTCAAAGCTTCTTTGAGGATCATAAAAAATATAATTTCGTTGGGGAGGCAACAAACCCCAATTTCAAACGATTCAATGGTAAAGAAATCTAATCGGGTATTTCAATAAGCCTTTCATCGGTTTCTCCACCCATAATATGAATAAGCTTTGTGTGTGCAGGTAAAACCTCGGGAAACATATCGGCCCATTCGATAAGGGTGATACCATCGCCGGATATAAAATCTGCAAAACCTATTTCAATAAGCTCACGGGGATCGTTAAGTCTGTAAAAATCAAAGTGATAGATCGAAACAGACGGCGTTACATACGTATTGACAAGTGAAAAACTAGGACTACGGACATTCATGGTGGGATCAAACGCCTCAACAAAACCTCGCACAAATTCGGTTTTTCCGGCGCCCAAATCACCAATAAGCCCATAGATTTCACCGGCAGTTGCCCTTTTTCCTAAGTCAATGCCATGAGCACGGGTTTGCGCAATTGATAATGATGTACGTTTCATTGCCGTTACTTTGGTTCGAGTATCGAGATGGGTAGAATAAGTTCTCCCATTGATATTCCACCACTTTGGAAACTGCTTTTATAAGTGCGCGAAAAATTTTCGAATTTATCGGGTGCAGAAAAATAGTAATTCTCACGAGCAACAATAAGCGAGGTATCCTCAGACTCTGCAGGCAATCCGTACAGCAACGGATTAGTAACTTGTACTGCATGACGATCATCACAGGTTATACGAGACCCAACCTTATATCGTTGACTATTAGTGAGGTCTTTTGTTCCATAGACCTCTGTCTTTCGAGAACATAAATTACAACCGTGATCGCTTGTGAGCACAACGGTACATTCTTGCTTAGCAAGACTTTTGAGCATCTGACGCAGCGTAGAATGCTCAAACCACGAACGCATAATAGATCTGAACGCGTTTTCATCGGGTGCCATTTCACGCAACAGATCAGTATCGGTACCTGTGCTGGCGAGGTGATCGATAACATCAACCACAATAGCTCCAGCTTTTTTACCAGAAAGGAGTTCTCCCGTTGCAAACGATGCTGGAATCTCAGTATTTTCGGAAGCATCCAAATAAAAAAATTCACTTTCGGGGTTAACGCCATACCCTCGCATTTTTTCAAGAAGGAGCTCTTTATGAAGTGACCGCACATCGCTGCCATTCAACACGATATTTGCAAAGAGCTCTGGTGATTTTTTAGACAACTCTAGAGGTGAAAGACCAGAAAAGAGTGAGGCCCGCGCATAGTTTGTTGACGAAGGAATAATTGACGTATAGTGATACCGTTCGATCATAAAATCGTTACGGAGAAACGATTCGAGCGCGCAATAATGATCTAGGCGCATGCTATTTATCACAACAAGCACTACAGTTTTATTGGCCTGGATACGAGGAGCAATAAAGCGATCGAGCACGCCATACGATAAGAGCGGCGGATTTGCCATGCCACGCATCCAAAGACCGTAATTCTCGATCACAAACTCCGAAAAACGATGATCACAATCCGATTTCCAGCCTGCATGAGTTTGCCGTAAACCCTCATCGACAGTCTGATCAAGCTCAAAATCCCATTTTATTAAAGAATTGTAGAGTCCAACAAATCCTTTAAAATCTTTTATTCCAGGAATAGCTAAACGGATTTGCGTATATTCGCGAGAGTATTTTTGCGCTATGTGGGTGGTAAGAATTTGTGCAGAATCCAAAATCCGTTTACATACAGACAGTATTTGACTTGGGTTTACAGGTTTTGTAAGATAGCCATCGATTTTTTTACCCAAAGCATCATCCATGAGCTGCTCTTCTTCGCTTTTAGTAACCATTACAACAGGTAAATCGGGTAACATATCCTTGATTTCTCCAAGCGTTGTAAGGCCATCCTTGCCTGGCATTTGTTCATCTAAAAGAACAATATCATATTCTTTCGGCTTCTCGCGTAGCAAAGCAAGTGCATCATCCCCACTAAATACAGGAATAACGCTATATCCACGCGTTTCCAAGAACAATATATGTGCCCGAAGGAATTCGATTTCATCATCAACCCACAACACTGTCTTACGAGATGAACTCATGCTTGTGACCCTTTACCTGATGGAATTGGTGGCTTTACAGCTAACGGCTGACTTAAAGGAATATCGATTACAAACGTTGCGCCCTTATCTTTTTGAGACCAGGCAACATAAATGTGTCCATTGTGATAATCTTCAACAATACGTTTGGCAAGCGTTAAGCCAAGTCCCCAGCCGCGCTTTTTAGTGGTAAATCCTGGAGAAAAAACTTTTTTCTGATCTTCCCAGGCAATGCCTTTGCCGTTGTCTTTACTGGTAATTCTTACAATTTTATCAACTTCAACATACTCTGTTTTAAAGTGAAGCAGCCCATCTGGCTTATTGATTGCATCCAATGAATTTTTAATGAGGTTTTCCAACACCCATCCAAGTAATTCACGATTAGCCGGAACCGAAGGAATTTCTCCAAGTTCGCGGGTAATGGTTACCTTGCGCGATAGAATTGGTAACCTTTTTGTAAAATATTCGATAGTATCATTAACAAGAGAGTTCAGATCGCAAATTGACAGTTTTGGAACCGAGCCAATCTGGCTAAAACGCGCTGTAACTTTTTGTAAACGACCTAGATCATTGTTCATGTTATTGCACACAACGGTAATCTGTGCAAGGGCTTCGGGAGTGTAGCCTGCGGTATCCTCGGCTGCACGTGCATTTAAAAATTCGATCCACCCCATAAGCGAAGAAATAGGGGTGCCAAGCTGGTGCGCAGTTTCTTTTGCAAGCCCAACCCACAAGTTGCTTCTCTCTGTTGTTCGAATATTATGAAATGCGATATAGGCGAAAAGAATTACCGCCATCACAAGCCCGATTTCGATAAAGGGCATCCACGCTATTTCACTGATGTGCCCTGCATTACCATACAAAAGATAGCCTGTTTTGATATTCGAATCATTTATATAAAGCACTTTGGGCTCGTATCCGCGTCGCAAACGAATAATTTCTTCGTTTAAAGCTTGTAGAGATTCTGCAGCGGTATCTTCGGGGAGAAGTTGACGGCGAGAAAAGAAATTTCCAACAGTAATGTTGCGCCATGAGAGCGGGCGCCACGCTGTGTCGGTAAGAATAACAGGGAAATTAAGATTATTAATAACCTGCGTAAAAATTACCGCAACTTCCTTGTCATTCATTTGCTCGGAGAGGACTGTTCGGGTTAATTCTGCGTAGCTTCTTGTTACAAGCTGAGAATCCTCTTTAATATGTCCTATAAGACTGCGCGTAAATAGGGCGTACCAGATTAGGCCCCCAAAACACAGCAAGAAGAAAAAATAATGCCCCGTAAATGGTCTGATGCGAGATAACACCGCATACAGACCAGGCGCATTGATAAAATTGACAATGCGCGTTTTTATCGTGGTGTAATCTCTTTGATGCCGTTTGTATAGGGCCATAAAGCTTCCGGAATTTTAACGGTGCCTTCTTTAGTTTGATACGTCTCGAGAATTGCTACTAAAATACGGGCTGTAGCCAAACCGCTTCCATTAAGTGTATGCACAAACTCTGGCTTTCCACCGAATTCTGGCTTGAAACGAATATTCATGCGACGAGATTGAAAATCCTCGAAATTGCTGCACGATGAAACTTCAAGGTATTTACCTTCTGCAGGTGCCCACGCTTCAAGATCATAGCATTTTGCCGCAGAAAAAGATAGATCTCCATCGCAGAGCAAAAGTACCCGATACGGCAAACCCAGCGCCTTTAGAATTCCCTGGGCGTCGGCACGTAATGTTTCGAGCTCGGCATACGAATCTTTGGGTTTTGAAAATTTAACCAATTCAACTTTATTAAATTGATGCACGCGCAAAAAGCCCTTGGTATCTTTACCATACGATCCTGCCTCTCGACGAAAGCAAGCGCTATAGGCACAGTATTTAAGTGGTAACGCGTCGTTGTCGAGGAATTCATCGCGATGCAAATTGGTAACAGGAACCTCTGCTGTTGGGATACAAAAAAGACCATCTTCTGGCACCGCGTACATTTGCTCGCGCGATTTAGGAATTTGCCCGGTTCCATACAAACTTGCTTCGTTGACTAAAAACGGAGGAAATATCTCCCGATAACCATTTTTTGTGGTGTGAGTATCGAGAAAAAAATTGATGAGTGCGCGATCCAGTAATGCGCCATGCCCTTTAAGTACCGGAAAACCTGCCCCCGAAATTTTGGCACCCCGGGAAAAATCGAGTATGTCAAGTTTTTCTCCCAGCTGTAAATGATCGAGTGGCTTGAAATCGAACTCGGGTAGTGTCCCCCATTGTTCCACAACCACATTATCTGCACTTGAGGTTCCTTTTGGAACGCTGCTATGCGGCAGATTAGGAACCTGAGCCATAAGATCTTCGAGCTGCACGTCTTTAGCCCCCAGTGCGCTATCAAGTTCCTTAATCGAGTCGGAAACGCCTTTCATTTCCCCTATAAGGCCCGCGGCATCCTTTTTTTCTTTTTTGAGCAATGCTATTTCAGCGGATTTGGTATTGCGAATATTTTTAAGCTTCTCTACTTCAACAATAATAGATCGTCGTGCTTCATCCACTGCCAAAATAGCATCTACATCGGCTCGGTCTTTTTTAGCAGCACTGGCATTTTTTATTGCTTCGGGATTATCACGAATACGCTGAATATCAAGCATGATCAATAAACTCCTTGAAATGTTTGTCGACTCGATGTATTTCTTCTGCATGAAATAGACATTATTGTACGCGCATACTAATATAAATTCGGTATACCCAATTTCCCCAGACTTTACCTATGAAGACATCTGTTATTCTTGAACAATACGCCGGATATTCTCCTCTTGGTACTATTTCTGAAACGTTAGCAGACCTTTTTGATAATACCAGCGCAATAATTACAGGCTCTCCTTTTGGAGCTGAAATTTCATATGCCCCCTTCGATGATATCCGCAAGTGTGATCCGCTACAACTGTTCACCTCGATTACTGCAGGAATTGACTTTACGGATATCGATCCTTCTCAAACGATCTGTATTTTTGGCGCTGCAAAGGGAATAGTTTTGGGCATTCAAAATGCTCAACACGATCCAAATTGGTCACCCGATTTGTTTATTCAGGCAGACAGACTCGTACAAACGCTCAAAATTCCCTGTTCTAGTTTACACGTTGTGAGTACCGCATGTGCCTCGGGCGCAAGCGCCCTCGATTGCGCTGTTGAGTACTTACACAGCGGTTTTTTTAAACACGCAATCGTATTTGGCTTCGACCTTTTAAGCGCATTTGTGGTGTCTGGGTTTACAGCCCTTGGAGCACTTTCAAAATCAACCTGCAAACCGTTCGACGTGCTCCGAGACGGGCTTTCGGTAGGCGAATGCGGTGCCCTTGCGGTGCTTTCTTGTCGCAATCCCTTTGACGGCGATATTGTTATTGCAGGTTGCGGTAGCAGTAATGATGCAAACCATCGAACAGGACCTTCTCGCACGGGAGATGGTTTAAGTGCTGCAATACGTTTGGCATTGACTCGCGCACACATGCAGCCAAGCGACGTTGGTGCTATAAAATGTCATGGTACCGCAACCCCATATAACGATGCAATGGAAGCAAAAGCTCTCGCTACAATTTTTGAAGATTCAATCCCACCCTGCTTTGGTACCAAAGGAGCGCTTGGCCATATGAGCGGAGCAGGATCGCTCTTTGAAGTAATCATTGGTGCACAATGCCTAGGAAGGGGCATTATCCCGCCAACGGTAGGTTTTTCTACCCTAGGTGTAGATGAACTTGTGCCAGTAGCTTCTCATACTCAAAAGTGTGAGCAAAGCTCAATGCTATGCCTCTCCGCCGGATTTGGTGGGATCAATACTGCTTGCCTTCTCATGGAGTATTCCCGATGAAGCGACATACCTTTGGGATATGCGGATACGCTCTGGCAGCATCAACACAGATTGATACGCACGCATCCTCGATACTTTTTCCATTGTCAAACGACATACATTCTTTACAGAGAAGCCAGATTTTACCCGACCCTTATCCTGCATTTGGCAGATTGACAACATCTGAAAAATATATTGTAGCACTTGCGTCATGCGCATTGAAAACAACAATCGACCGCGCTGCAACAGGTATATGTATCGGTAATGTTTACGGATCAATCAGTTCCGATAGAGACTACTGGAAAACGGTAACCAGTGGATTTCCTTCACCAGCTCTATTTCCCAGCACGTTACCATCTTCGCCTGCAGCAGAAACGGCAATTGCACTCAAATGCAAAGGCCCACTTCGGGTATTTTGTGGACCAAGCGCCGGATTTCATGCATTTCTTTCTTCGCTTGCGCTACTTTCGCAGGTGAATGAAACAATACTGCTTATCGAATATTCAAAAGATCCAGATTCCGCAGAGTTTGGATGGGGATCCGCACTGTGTCTCTCAAATAAGGCCAATTTTGCAGGTGATTTCTTGCAGATAGATTCCGAGACAGAAGTCGACAGTTTAGCACCAGGCGCCTCTGATGATAAATTATATTTATATACTTTGGTTCATGCCCTTAAGAACCATACGTTATTTCAAAAGCGGAGCAGAGTCGGCCTCAAAACTATCACTGTATCACTTCAGTATAAGGAATTCGAACATGGAACAGCTCATTGAGAATCTTAAAAAACAAATTGTTGAAACACTCAAATTAGCGGATATAGATCCAGCCAGCATTCAAACCGATGCTCCCCTTATTGGCGCTGGTCTTGGCCTCGATTCCATCGACACACTGGAACTTCTTGTTTTGCTGGAAAAAGAATATGGAATTACCATTCCTGATGTGAATGTTGGTCGTTCGGTATTTGCCTCAGTTCGCTCTCTCGCCGAATTCATAACCTCACAAAAAAAGATCTAGGTTCATGGGACGCATCGCCATAGCAGGTCTTGGCGCAATTAGTGCACTTGGCACAAACCTCGATTCAACGTTTTTGGCGATTGCAGAAGGTGTTGATGGATTAAAACCATTTAACGAATTTGACACAGGGCTCAAGGCTCACCCCTCTCTTGCCTCCATTTCACAACCTCTCTGTAAAGTACCCTTCTCGCCGCCAAGCAGAACCGCACACCTTGCCGCTCTTGCCATACAAGAATCTCTTCAGCCCATATCTAATCGCAAAGGATTACGACTCGGGCTTGTTTTTGCCACAACAGTTGGTGGAATTACCAATTCGGAACGTGTATACCAGCACCTCATACAAAACAAGATTTCTGTTGCAGAAGCAGCACACGGTTTCAATTCACATGAAGCTACATCATGCAGCGGATACCTAGCCAACATGGTTCAAGCGCAGGGGTTTTACACACTTTCGACAGCGTGTTCAAGCGGTTTACATGCGATTGGAATGGCAAAACGACTTATCGAACAGGATCAATTCGATCTTTGCCTTGCAGTGGGGGCCGATGCGTTATCTCTGCTTACCATTCGTGGATTTGCAGGCCTCCTTCTTCTTGACGCAGCAGGATGCCGCCCGTTCGATGCAACCCGTGCAGGAACATCTCTTGGAGAAGGTGCGGGTTCTATGCTCTTGGCATCTGATCATGCAATGGAAAAACGTAACCTTTCCTCTCTCGGATTTATTTCTGGGTATGGTTCATCTGCAGATTGCCATCATATGACGGCCCCTCATCCAGAAGGCGATGGAGCAAAACGATCTGTGAAACAAGCACTGTTAGACGCACAGCTTTCAAGTGCCGATATCAATGCTATTGCCTCGCATGGAACGGGAACTCCCGACAACGATTATGCAGAAATTCAGGGAATGAAATCGGTGTTTGCTTCGTTACCTCCTTTTTATTCTGTAAAGAGATCGCTTGGCCATACACTTGGAGCCAGTGGTACGCTTGAAGCAGTGATAGCTGCACGCTGTTTACAAGAGGGCGTAATTCCTCGAACTGTAGGATTTAACCAGCTCGACGAAAGAATCGGCTGCGCTCCATCTCCTCTGCAAAAAACTATGCTTACCCATATCCTTAAAAATTCTTTTGGCTTTGGCGGAAATAATGCATCGGTTATTATCTCAAAAAGTCAAACAGAGGTGCTATGATAAAGTCATTAAGCCTTAGCGCCTATGCTGCCTTACGACCGTTGCAAGAACCCGACTGGCACACCAAAGTTCCTGCTGCTATCAAGCGTCGCGATCCCCGAATTTGGCAAATGGCACACATGGCTGTTTTGCGATTGCTCGAAAAAGGTTTTTCTGCTCCAGCAAGCATAATAACAGCTACAGCTTTTGGCGCCCTCGACGAAACAAGGTCTTTTCTTGAGGGTGTTTACACGAGAGATTTTGGATCGCCTCGAAACTTTATTGCCTCGGTTCATAATAGTATGGGCGGAAAAGTTGCACTTGATTTTGGCATTCGCGGCGAAAATCTCACGGTGTGCGATGGGCCCAATTCTCTTGCGTCTGCGCTTTCGTTATCGTGCGCGCTACCAGCATCAGCATTTCCGGTTTTAGTTCTTGCTATCGATGAATCATTCGAACTTTTAAAAAACCTTATCCCCCATATGCCAGCACCGTGCGGAACCTGGCTTAATTCTCATTGGGAAGAATCTGCTGTAGCATTTTTGCTCACATCTTCAGAAACTAATCCCACTAAAACACCGCAGATTTCTGCATGTGCACCTTTTCCTGTTGCATCGTTGCACTGTGAAGCTAAACTTGCGTCAATGTGCAAAATGCATTGGAAATTGCAGCCATCAAGCTCATCTATTTCTGTAAACCCATCTCTGGACCTTATTGACGCGATTTCTGGAGTATCAAACCAAACGCATATCTGTTCTTATTCTCCTGCGGGGAATGCTGCCGCAATAATATCTGTATGCGCTTAACACCAAGCCATATATGGTCGGTAACACTTCTTGTATCCACAATACTCCTTTTTGTACAAAGCATTTCCCCATACTTTGCGCTAGCGCTTATCGTAACTCATTTTTGCATTCTTATTCTTGGGATACTCCATTTGCGTCTTCAGTTTTTCGGCATATCTCTGTGCTTTGTCAAAACCTCTGCGCCTTTTATTTACTTGACATTTGATGATGGCCCAGACCCGCTTGTAACTCCAGCAGTACTTGACTTACTTGCAGAATATCGGTTTAAAGCCACATTTTTTTGCATTGGAAACAAGGCCACACAGCATCCCGAAATACTTAAACGATGCAGGAACGAAGGACATACCATTGGGGTTCACGATCTTACACATTCTTTTTTGTCAAATATTCGCCGACCCAAGAGTATGGAGCAAGAAATAAGCGAGGCGACTCTCCTCCTTGCCGAAATAACCGGCACTACACCAACTCTTTACAGACCCCCAATAGGACTTTCTAACCCCTATTTACATAAGGTTCTCAAAAATCTGGGGCTTGTTTGTGTAGGATTTAATCGATGGCCAGGAGATGCGGGAAACAAAAGACCCGAGCGTATAGGACGCATACTAAAGCAGATAAAAAGC
>JBBRUX010000038.1:0-38803 GCA_038247415.1 Chitinivibrionales bacterium
ATGCCTTACGGAAATAGCATTTCACTGCTCAATGGGAATACATTAGAACTTCACTATTGGTTTGGTGACGAATCGCATAATATCGACGCAGTGGTACAAAACAAATGTGAATGCGAATTCTTATGTGTCTTAAGAGAAATTGCATCTACCTTCAATGCTGAAATTCTTATTGAAACCGAGCCATTTGCTGACGGTGGCCTCCGTAGATGGTTTAAAGTAATTACCAAAGAAGAAAATAAAAAAGGTGCGATTACGGCAGTAATTATCACAACTTTATTGACAGGGATATTCGTTACCCCGCTGACGACAGCTGTAAGTACAGCTACCGGCAAGATTATCGAAAGCATTTTCGAGGACTAAGAACTTAAAAAATTGGAAAAAGAAAAACTGAAACTTTAAATTGACAAACTTAAACAAGAAATACAAAACAAGAATCAGATACTAAACCAAAGCAATGTGATAAAAAAGAGAAAATCCAATTTTTATGAAATATTGGATAAATACCCAAAGGTTAACAGGGTATCATTTGTTGTTGCAAACCCAGAAAAAACGCATTTGATTGCCGAACAAAGTGTTTACCCTAAAGATTTTGAAACCCGATTTATGGGCTTGGTCAAACGCCTTAAAGCAGCGTATGATATTTGCGCCGGTAGTGAGAAACTGACACAAACCGAAAGAGATTTTACGCATTTTTATTTAGCAGTCCGCTCCATCGTCTTCAAACTCACAAAAGGCAATGCCCCCGACACCGCCCAGATGAATGCTCGTGTTCGGGAAATGATAAAGGATGCTTTGCAGAGTGATGGTGTGCAAGAAATTTTCAAATTAGGAAATGAACAAGGAACTGAACAAGATCTGTTTGATGAAGATTACTTGGCAAAGATTGACAAAATAAAGTTACCAAACACTAAAATAAAACTGCTTCAACAGTTACTGGCCAAAGTCATCGGAAAGATGAAAAAGGTCAATAGAGTCAAGGGAATTGACTTCACTAAAAAGATACAAGCACTTGTCGAGCGTTACAACGAACGGGACGAAAACGATATTTTGAAAAGTGAAGTGTACGAGGAAATGGCCGAGCAATTAACCGAACTAATTTGGGAAGTACACAAAGAATTTTCTGCAGGTGACGCATTAGGAATTGACTTTGAAGAAAAAGCCTTTTACGATATTCTGAAAGAGCTTTGCATAAAATACGACTTTGCCTATCCCGAAGATAAATTGATTGAATTAGCAAAAGCCGTAAAAGAACTTGTTGAGGGACAAGCAAAATTCCCTGACTGGAACAAACGCGATGACATAAAATCAGCATTAAAAGTTGGTTTGATTTTATTGTTAGATGAATTCGGTTATCCGCCAGTTGAGCGAGACGAAGTGTATGTAGAAATATTCGAACAGGCAGAAAACTTTAAGAAGAACCAGACATAAAAGACAGAAGACAAAAGACAAAAGGCAATTAAAGAATGCGCCGCAGAAAAAGTAAGAGAACGGGTTGAAAGACAAAGAAGAAAAGACAAAGCGCCGCCCCAAATTGCCGGTTTGATGCCTCCGTCGGTGTCCACTCAGTCGCAAAGCCTCCTTCGGGCACCGTCATGTCGCCAATGCGGCAACTTCGGCAGTGCGTGAAACGTTGGCGGAAATACTACCCGTTTGAATACAAGAAGAAAAGAGTGGGGCGGGAACAGTAAATGATGCGGATGGCAATGTTTACAATACCGTTAAAATAGGGAATCAAGTTTGGACTGTGGAGAATTTACGAACTATAACCTATAACGATGGCACGCAGATACCTCGCGTAACAGATACTACCGAATGGGAACTTCTCACTACGCCTGGCTATTGTTTTTATGGAAACACCTCCAATACTAAAACTATTAAAAAGTACGGAGCGCTATATAATTGGTATACTGTGGATACCAGAAAGCTTGCCCCAAAAGGCTGGCACGTACCGAGTGACGACGATTGGAAAATAGTGGAAAACTACCTATCCGGCAATGGTTATACTTGGGATGGGCCAACGGCAGAAAACAAAATAGCAAAAGCCATGGCGGCGAAGACGGATTGGAAAAGAAGTCCGAAAACTGGAGCTATCGGCAATGATTTAACAAAGAACAACAAGAGTGGTTTTTCGGCCCTTGGGGGCGGTTATCGTAGCGGCCATGGGGCTTTCTACGACGTTGGCAGCAGCGTTTACTGGTGGAGCGCTACGGCCATCGATGCGTCACACGCGTACAGCCGTTACCTCCTCTACGACTACGACACCCTTACCAGGTATAGCTACTACAAGAGTTGCGGTTTCTCGGTGAGGTTGGTTAGGGATTGACTATTCGCCTATTTGTCACTTCGTTCTGAGCCGTATGGAATTCCGACCTTCAGTCGAAACTATTGTGTCTTTTGCGGGTTGACTATTTTCTTTAGTCTTCCCGCGGCTTGCATTGAGGCTCTCGAAATGAGCGGGTCGCGATATTTTTAAACTATGAGTACCTACAACGACCTTCCGGTTTACAAAGAGACATACGATTTGTTGCTTGAGATGTTTCAATTCACCAAAGATTTCAGTAAGGAGTACAAATACACCATCGGCGAAAGCCTGAAAAAAGAGACCATCGAAGTGAAAACTGTTTCCAATTTGGAAATAGTTCAAAACGAAGGCGGCCGAGAGGTTAAGCGGAATGTTGAATTCTACAATCTCTACCGTGAAATGCTGTTGAGCTTTCCCCGAACCACCGTAAGGGCAGACCTGCGTGTCTGCGTAAGTGACGGTTTATATGTTATTTAACCCTCATATCCATCACCGCCATTCTATCCGATTAAAAGGATACGATTATTCACAAGCGGGTTTGTACTTTACTACCATCTGCGTGCAAAATCGGGAATGTTTATTTGGGGATATCGCCGACAAAAACATGCGGTTAAATGATGCCGGACAAATGATTGTTCGATGGTATCGGGAATTGGAACACAAATTTCCCGATATTCAATGCGATGATTTTATATGCATGCCCAACCCGTTAAATCCTAATTCATTGTCCGCAATAATCCGTTAGTTTAAAGGCCGCACATCATTTGAAATTAATAAAAAAAGTAATCCACCAAATCTTTAATGGTTTTTATTACTAATGTGCTGCCATTTCCAGCCTTCAAAGCTTTTTGCAGGCTTTTCAGTATAGAAAAAAGCTTCTGATGTTGTTCATCAATACGCGGAATTCCGGTCGCATATGTTGAATTCCATTCCATCTTTTTCTCCTTGCATGGCGCTGATTTTTCTAGAATGAAGTATACCATGCTGCAATGGTTACTTCAAGCAATCCTAGGTATTGAGTGTGCCTTTTTTTTGAATACTGGCATGATTTACTAGCAAGGAGAGGAGACTTGCACAGCTCGATGATAGAGCACTATCGATCCTGCAACGGCAACGTTCATGGAGTCTGTTCCGCGCAATTTGATAAGCGAATGGCATCGTTGTAGTGCATCCTGTGTAAGCCCATGGTCTTCGGCACCTAAAAGATACACAGCTCTTTTGGGGTGCTTAAATGCTTCTAAGGGTATGGCAGTTTCTGTGAGTTCAACACCTACGAGCGGGCAATTGTACGGAAGATTATTATAAAAATCATCGAATCCATCGTACGAATAGGTAGGAATGGAGCTCCACGAAATTGCGGTGTCGGAAGTTTGGCGTTTAAAGCGTTGGCCAATGAGAAAAAGAAAGCTCGCTCCTAAAATATGGGCAGTTCTAAACAAGGTTCCAAAATTAGATTCTCGTTTGCAGCATTGGATACCGATGCCAAAGTAGCCGAGTGAGTTTTCGATGAGAGTATCCTTTGCTGTAGCAATCGATACAGTTTATGAAGCTGGTTTGATTATAGAAAATAATCAATGTTTAGCCATAGTTAGGTTTACCAGGGTAGTGATCCTCAATTTTGCCTATCATTTCAAACTATTAAAGGCATATCCGTGACCTATTTTAAAAATTAAGATTTTTGGTATCTTTTTATATTTTTTTCATGCAAAGCGAATGTATGGATTATCCTTTATTTGATCTGATTGCAAAAACAGCGATAACCGACAACGATACCCTTTTAGGGTTGTTTTTAGAGTATATCGATACTAAAAAGATAACACTCTATCCTGCACAAGAAACAGCAATGTTAGAATTGTTTGAAGAAAAAAATGTGATTCTTAATACCCCTACGGGATCTGGTAAATCACTTGTGGCATTGGCAGCGCATTTTAAAGCTTTGGCGCAAGGTAAAAAGTCGGTGTACACCTGTCCAATTAAAGCTCTTGTCAATGAAAAGTGGATGTCTCTGTGCAAGGAATTTGGGCCAGAAAATGTCGGCTTAGCTACCGGCGACGCATCGGTCAATCGAGATGCCCCACTACTCTGTTGTACGGCCGAAATTTTATCCAATATCGCACTGCGTGAGGGCGGATGGGCGAATGTGCAAGATGTAGTTATGGATGAATTTCATTATTATGCCGATCGGGATAGAGGATTTGCATGGCAAGTCCCTTTGTTAACCATGCCACAAGCGCGCTTTTTGCTGATGTCTGCAACGCTTGGTGAAACAACCTTTTTTGAAAAGGAATTGACACGCGTTAATAATCGTTCCTCAATAACGGTGAGATCGACCGATCGACCTGTTCCATTAGCCTTTGGGTATGTAGAAACGCCGCTCTCCGAAACCGTAGAAACGCTTATTGCTGAGAATAAAGCGCCCGTGTATGTGGTTCATTTTACGCAGCTGGAGGCTTCGCAAAATGCACAAAGCTTTACTAGTGCAAATATTTGCACCCGCGAAGAAAAAGAGGCAATTGCAAAGGTTCTTATAGATTTTAAATTTAATAGTCCTCATGGGCCAGATATCAAGCGCTGGATACGGCAGGGGATTGGTATTCATCATGCAGGATTGTTGCCTAAATATCGAATATTAGTGGAGCGGTTGGCACAGCAGGGTCTTTTAAAGGTCATTTGTGGTACCGATACCCTTGGAGTTGGGATTAATGTTCCTATTCGTACAGTTCTCTTTACACAGCTGTGCAAATATGATGGGCAAAAAACAGGTATTTTAAGCGCTCGGGATTTTCATCAGATAAGCGGTAGGGCAGGGCGTAAGGGTTTTGATGATAAAGGTTTTGTTGTTGCCCAAGCACCCGAATATGTTATTGATAACAAAGCACTTACGCTTAAGCAACAAGGTGGAAAAAAAGTTGTAAAGCGTAAACCACCAGAGAGAAACTTTGTAAATTGGGATGCCGATACCTTTGGTAAGCTTTGTGTGGCCACTCCCGAAAGGCTTATTTCTCGATTTAGTGTAACGCATGCTATGATTCTCAATGTGCTTAGCCGCAAAGATAACGGATGCAGAGCCATGAAAGAATTAATTGCTTCTTGTCATGAGTCGGTAAAAAGCAAGCGGCTTCTTCGACAGAGGGCATGGACGCTCTTTCGATCGCTTATCGAAAGGGGAATTGTTGAATTCACCTCTCCCACACCGCAAGGCTCAAATATCCGCGTAAATCTCGATTTACAAGAAGACTTCTCTATGGATCAAGCTTTATCGCTGTTTCTTTTGGATGCGATGCCATTGCTCGATTTAACATCCGATGAGTATCCGCTTGAGGTACTAACTCTTGTCGAATCGATTATAGAGGATCCTCTGGTTATTCTTCGAAAACAATTAGACCGGCTTAAAACAAAAAAGATGATAGAGATGAAAATGGATGGGGTTCCCTACGAGGAGCGACTCGAAGAACTTGATAAGCTCGAATATCCTAAGCCTAATAGAGAATGGCTGTATTCGAATTTTAATGACTTTTCGGACAAACATCCTTGGATTGGTCAGGAAAATATCAAGCCCAAGTCTATCTTTCGAGAAATGTACGAGACGTTCAGCTCTTTTAGTGATTATATTCGCGATTACGATTTGGAGCGAGCAGAAGGGCTTTTGCTTCGACATTTGAATAGTGTTTACAAAGTATTGTCCCAAACAGTGCCCGATTCGGCAAAAACAGAGCCCGTACGCGAGATGGAAGTGTATCTTGGTGCCATGATTCTCCAGATAGATTCGAGCATACTTGACGAGTGGAACAAAATGCAGAATCCATCCTACCAGAGCGCAGAATCGAATGCTCCTGTGCAGCCTGGTGCAGAGGATATTACACGAAATGTAAAGGCGTTTACTGCACTTATTCGTACTCGTTTATTTGCATTTTTACAGGAGATCCAAAAGAAACGCTACGATTCCGCTTTGGGTGGGCTTATGGTTTCGGCGAGTGCCCAATCTGAATACGGAGCAACCGGTTCAGAATCCGTCTTGACATCAATTGATCTTTTAGCGATCTTTGATGAATTTGCGCTTGAACACGGATCGTTTAGGCTCGATCCAGAGGCCCGCAATAGTAAACATACGTACGTTGAAATTGCAGAAAACAAGCAATCGTGGCGCATTCAACAGATGCTTATCGATGCATCTGAACTCAACGATTGGGTTGTAGAATTTAGTATCGATATTGTCAAATCTCGTCTTTGTGCAGAACCTGTTATAAAGCTTGTTAGGATTGGTCCTGTTGACTAGTATTGAATATCGTTGAAAAGAGTAGCTTCAACCACCAAGGCACTCCCTGATAGCAGCTAAAAACCGTTTTGAGTCGAGTGGCTTGGTAAAAGTATAGTCGGCTCCCATTTTTTGTGCAAGCATAAGGTAGTCATCGGGATGCATTGCGCCACCTCCTGAGATGGCAATAAGCGGAATTTTTTTTGTCGTGGAACGTATTGCCCGAATTGTCTCCAATCCTTCTTGCTCTGGCATGATAATATCGGTTATAATAAGGTCGAACGATCCTGTTTCGAGTAGCTGCTGCCCAATTTTTCCATTGGTTGCACAGGTCGCCTCATGTCCAGTAAGCGTTACCATTTGTTCCATCATTTCGCACAGCAATACGTCGTCATCTATTATAAGTATTTTAGCCATGATGTGTATCCTTACGCAGGTCTAAAATTTCACGGATCGATTTGGCCAGAGTGTTTTTAGTTATGGGTTTCATGAGAAGCTTGTTAATTCCCATAAGAGCAATGCGCTCTGGATTAATTTCGGTGCTATAGCCAGTGCAGACAATAATAGGAATATCCGGATTCAGTTTTTTGATTTCCTTGGCGAGCTCTATGCCGGTTAATTCGGGCATGGTTTGATCGGTTATGATTAAATCGCAGTGAGTATCCTCTTGTTTAAAATAATCCAGAGCAGTTCTACTGCTAGAGAAAGCATGCACCGTATATCCCAAGCTTGCAAGCATTTCATGCGTTAGTTCGGAGAGGACTTTTTCATCGTCAACAATAATTAGTTCTTCGGTGCCTCCAACAGTGGGTGTATCGTGCGTGGTCGTTGTATCGCACTCAATACTGGCCACTACAGGAAGGAATATCCGAAATGTTGTCCCCTTGTGGGGAACAGAATCGATTTGGATATCGCCACCGTGTGATTTGACGATGCCATGCACCACAGAGAGGCCCATGCCAGTGCCTTCGCCAACTGGTTTTGTTGTAAAAAAAGGATTGAAAATTTTGGCCAACGTTGCGCTATCCATGCCACACCCTGTATCGGAAACTTCTAGTATGTTGTATACACCGCTCGAAAGAAGTCCCGATCGTCCGTAGGTTGGGGTAGTAATTTCTCCAAGATTAAGCTTTATTGTCAAAACACCTTTTTGTTGCATTGCATATACAGCATTTGTAGCTAAATTAAGAATTGTTTCATGGAGGGCATTTGCATCGCCTAAAATGGGGCTTATGTCGTCGTTTAGAGACGATTCGATACGAACCGAAGACGGGATTGAAGCCGAAAGTAATTCTAGAACTTCTACTACGAGTGGGCGAAGAGCAAGGGCTATTTTTTGTGGATTACTTTGACGGCTAAACATGAGAATCTGATGCACTAGATTTTTTGCGCGCATTGACGCCTGGAAAATCTTTTGTAAGTTTTTGTGGAGGCGAGAATCGGTTTCTGCTATATCCAGCGACATATCTGTGTACCCTAGTATGCCCGCCAAAATGTTGTTGAAGTCGTGGGCAATACCCCCTGCAAGTTGACCGATTGCTTCCATCTTCTCTGATTGACGAAGGCGTATTTGAATGGCATACATTTCGGTAACATCGAGGCAGTGGCCGATATAGCCAAGAAAAGTTCCTTGGCTGTCGTAGCGAGGGGTTCCTTTGTCCTGAATCCACCGATATTCACCAAGAGCATTTTTGAGCCGATATTCCATGCTGAAATGCTCTCTTTTGTCAAAGTTTGCGCAGTAATGATCAAGACAGCGCTGCAGATCATTGGGGTGAATGCCTTGAACCCATCCATCGCCGAGTTCCTGCTCTAATGATTTTCCGGTAAACGAAAGCCATGGCGCATTGAAATACGTACATTTTTTAGAAGTGTCTGATGTCCAGATGAGCGCTTGACCAGTGTCTGCCAGTGTACGGTATTTCAGTTCGCTTTCGCGCAGCTTCGTTTCTGCCTGAATTCTTTCCGTCGTTTTCCATACTGCATCCATAAGTAGCGTGAGTTGTAGGGCATCCGAGTCGTCGTAATCGGTTTCTTTGTTTGCCACGCCAGCAACTGCAACAATCTTTTTTTCGAAAAAAACAGGTATCGTCATGAACCGACAAAGTGCAACATGGCCAGTAGGGTAACCTTTTTTTAAAGAATGCGGGGCAGCAAAATTGTTGTCGACAATGGCTTTTCTTTGACGCACCGCTTCGCCCCATAATCCGGTGTTCTTGAGCTGGTAGAGCGTTTTTTGATCCTTGATTGCGCACTCATTCATGACGCCACGGGACCATGAATTAAGGGTAAATTCCTGTGTTTCTTCATCGTAAAAGTAAATATACCCAAAAACACTTTCGAGTAAAATCAATGCTTGATTGAGCGCATAATCTAAAAAATCTTGAAGGTTTTTTGCTTCGTTGTACTGCAGAATTTTGGTAAGGCTTTCGAGCCGTTCCTTATTGCGAATTATATGTGCTTGATCTTTTATTCTTGCTTCGAGCTCTTCACATAATTCTTTAGTTCGCTCTTGTATAATATATTCAAGCCGTTCCCGTTCATTAAACTGAAGCCGTTGGGATTGCTTGAGCTTTATCATGGCTTTCATTAGAGCTGCTAGTTCACATTCGTCGATAGGCTTGTTTAAAAAACCTTCGGCTCCAACTTCCAAGGCTCGAATGCGTTGATTTTTATCACTCTTGAGGGCGGTAACAAAAACAATGGGAATGTCGCGGTGTGCCGCGTCGTTTTTAAGAGCTTCACATACCGCAAAACCGTCGAGGCCTGGCATAAGAATGTCTAAAAGAATCACATCGGGATCGGATATTCTTGCAAGTGAGAGTCCTTCTTCGCCTGATGTTGCTGTAAAGATAGTGCTTTTAGGAAACGCCTCGAGCAGAAGCGCTTTTATGGTTATTAAGTTATCTGCATTATCATCGATGGCTAAAAAGGTATAGATGTTAGAGATCATACAGCGCCTCTTGCAAGGTATCGAAAAGAGTAGTTGTTTCAATTGGTTTTGGAACATATCCGTCAAAGCCAAGTGCAAGAATCATCTCTTTATCGTGGAGCATTGCATTTGCAGTAACTGCAATTATGGGAATGTGTGCAGTATTCTGTTTACCGCGGATTGTTTTGAATGCGGTAATGCCATCCATGCCCCCGAGGCTAATATCCATAAGAATAATATCTGGTAATTTTTGTTCTGCGAGGTCTATTCCTTTTTGGCCATTGGTTGCTGTAATGAGCATAAAATTATCAGAAAGTAGTGCGTTCATGGTGAGCAGGTTGTCTGGATTATCCTCGACAATAAGAAGTGTGGGTTTAGATGAAAATAATCGTTGTTTCTTGATCGGCTTGGGCATTGGGATGCTCTGATGCGTCATTGATTGAATGGCTAAGCAAAGCTCTGTGCGATTGATATCCCCTTTTTGAATGAGCTGATGGATATTGTTGCGGGTGAGAAAGTTGAGTTCTTCTTGTGTGATTTGTTTTGCAGTAAGAATAAGCACAGGAACATGTGCAGTTCGGTCTGCTTCTCGAATGGTTCCAAGAACTTCAAAACCATCTATGTCTGGCATCATCAGATCTAATATAATGGCATGAGGAATTGTTTTTTCGATTATGGAAAGCGCTTCTTCTCCTCCGGTGGCAATAAGAACCGTATAACCTTCTTCGGAGAGGATATCTTGCAATTGAATAAGGGCCGGGTTGCTATCGTCAACAACAAGTATCGTGGTTTCGGAAGGAGGGGAAGTAGGTTTTAAGCTTTGCGAAGGGATTCGGTTTTTTTGAGATGAGATTTGCACGTTTTGTTGAACACCAGGAGATATTGATTTAGGGAGAAATACACTAAACGTTGAGCCTTCTCCGAGGATGCTTGTTACCGAAATGTCGCCACCAACCAAGCATGCATATTTTTTTGCAATCGCTAGGCCTAATCCTGTACCCCCATAACGTCGTGACGTACTTCCATCGGCTTGACGAAATTCATCGAAGATAAAGCTAATATGGTCGGGATGGATGCCAATACCTGTGTCTTTGATCGAAATAATAATCTGTTCGCTCGTGGTAGTGATACTGCTGGTGATTGATCCTTTTTCTGTAAATTTGATTGCATTGGCCAAAATATTTTGAAGAATGTGTTGAATTTTGTGCGCATCATTAACGAGGGTAAGAGGTTCCGTAGGAAATTCGGTTACCATTTCGATCGAATGCTCGTCTGCTTGCGGTTTAAGCATTTGAATTGTTTCGTTCACTATTTCTTGTGCCGTAAAGGCATTGAGATCCAGCTCTTCTTTTCCCGATTCAATTCGTGAGAGATCGAGAATATCATTAATGAGTGCAAGGAGCATCCGACCGTTGCGTTCTATCACTTCGAGGTATGCGTACTCTTCCGGGGGAAGTTTTCCTCTACATTTCCGGTGTAGCACTCCCGAAAGTGCAATAACCGAATTGAGAGGCGTTCGAAGTTCATGGCTCATGTTGGATAAGAAGCTTGTTTTCAGCTTTCCGGCATCGTCAAGTTGCTTCTTTTGAGCTTCGAGTTCGCGATTTTGTTCGGCAAGTTCTGTGGATTGAGCGGTGAGTTCCGATTTTTGTGCAAGAAGTTCCATATTCTGAATTTTTAGTATGTTCGTAAGCGCTTGATTTTTTTTAGTGCTTAAAATGCTTATAAAACGCGCAGTTAGTGTGTTTAAAACCGCATTGATGAATGAAACTGCCTCTGTGCTATAAGTGTTAACGCATGCAAGCGAAATAATTGCCACAACTTCTTTGCTTGCTACAACGGGAATGGTGATGATTCCGCTTGGCACAATGGTTCCATATACACTTTTATACATAAATCGAGTTGATTCTGGAATGGCAGAGAGAACGGTAACTGTTTGGGTTGCAAGAGCACACCCAAATTCACCTTCTTGTTCATGTGCAAGAAAAGAAACTGGTAACGTTTGGTCTAATCCTATTGATGTGCACTGTTCAAAACATTTTTTATCTTCGGAAAGTAAGTAGAGGCTTGCCATTTGTGACGTGGTAATTTCCATGAGAGTTTTGAGCGTGCTATAAAAAAAATGATGCGGATCATCTTCATGGATCATCACCCCAGAAATTAATGCAATTTTTTCATTGAGTGTCAAGACTTCTTCTATTGTGGTGACAAGGGAGTTAAACGCTTCTGATAGTTCGCCAAATTCATTTCGAGAGGCATACTTGCTGCGGGCAGAATAATTTTTTTTTCGAAATGCTTTTGCTGCGCACAGTATTTCTGCGAGTGGCGTTCGCATACTGTTTAAAAGTCCATTATTAATGACGCTTGCGAGCACGAGAATGAAAAAAACAAGAGCTATAAGTTGTATAGCTAGCGTATCCCGCTCTCTTCTCGATTGATCAAATAATTGATAGGATTTCGCAAGTGCAAAATCGCTTATTTTTTTGATATGCGCCAACGTGTTTGCTGCACCATTATATAAATGTGCTTCTTGGGATTGCACCAAATGGGGTGTGGATTGATTTTGGGCAAGCCCATCCCTGCTGCTTGACATTCCCTCTTCAATCCAATAGGTCAATGTTGCTTTTGCAGAATCTATATATGATTGGGGCCCTAGAAATGCAGAATAAAGGGTATCTATTTGACCACGTGCAACTACATTGTTATAGGTGAGGTTTTGGATTAAATTTTCGCGAGAGTGAGAATCGGTATTTCCAGAGAGCATTAAAAAGTCGATTTTCATTAAAAATATTGCCTGGGTGAGCTCTCCAAGAGCCCTGCGAACCTTAAGTGGATGTTCATACAATGTTTCTGTTTGTTGATGAATTTTGTATGTTTGATAATAAGCAACAAGCCCGAGCATTATAACTAGAATAAGAATGCTTATGGAACCAATTTTAATTCGCCTGCCGATGGTAATGTTTGTAAAATTCACAAGATGCCCTTTTTAAAGGAATTTGGGTGTTTCAAATCTTTTATGTACAGTATGCTTAAAAATGCCAGATTGAGCATAAACCTCAGTACAACCGAATTGCAATACTGTATTTCGTTCGGTTTCTCCGGTTATCAGGTATCCCTGAGGTTTTAGGCTGTGGACAAGTTTTTTGAGAATAATTTCTTGGCATTCCGCTTGATAATAAATCAGGAGATTGCAGCACAAAACTAGGTCGAATTCTCCAAAAATACTTGTTGGAGGACGATTAGTCAATCCAATCATGTCAAATGCTGAATATTCTATATGTCTGGTTAGTTCGTGGCTGATCGTGTACGACAAGTCCCTTTGTGTAAACCATCGTGAAATTCGTGATTGGGTAAGGTTATTGAGTGCTATTAGGGAAAATGCATGCGTTGAAAGTGGATTGTCGTGACGAACATATTTCTCTGTTGCGAAAATGGAATAATCGATTTTTTTTTGAGAGTTTTCGAGGTATTCTTCAATGAGCATGGCAATGCTAATGGGTTCTTGACCATCTGCACATCCTGCTGACCAAATGCGAACTTCTCGTTTCTTATGTTCAATTGCCTTTTGAATGATCGTGGGAATAATGTGATGCTCGAGATGTGCGAAGGTAAGAGAGTTTCTAAAAAAGGAGCTATACTTAACATGGAGCAAAGAAAAAAAGGCAGCTTGTTCTTCTGGAGAATTCTGAGCATACGAGAGGTATTCCGCCGTATTTACTAAATCAGTAGTAATCATTCGACTTTTAAGTGCCTGTGCAACAAAAGCATCGTTATGGCAGGAAATGTCTTGCGAGTCAAGAAATGAGCTCATTGATTGTTCGCTACTCTACAGTGTTACTCAAAATAGGCACCCTGATTAGCATACAATTGAAAGGAACTAGAGTCAATGTATTGTGATATTTTTCAGGGTGTTGCGCATCACTATCAAACTTTTTAATCAGGTAGCTGCAGGTTGCCCATAATACGCCTGGGTGCTATGCTTTCGCAAATAATGTTTATCGAGAAGCACTTGGCTTATAGGCTGGATAGATTGATGCAAGAGTAATGTTGAGAGCGCCATTTTACAGATTTCTTCCATAATTTCTGCGTGATCCACTGCATCGAGCGCAGAATTACCAAAAGCAAAAGGCCCATGGGAGGAGACCAAGACACCAGGCATGCTTTTAGGATCGAGGTTTTGGGTTTGAAAAGCGCGCACGATTACAACGCCTGTGGCTGTTTCATAACCGGATTCTATTTCTTGTTTAGTTACGTCGTCGGTAATAGGAATAGTTCCATAAAAGCTATCTGCATGGGTTGTACCGAGACAAATGCAAGGACGTTTTGCTTGTGCAAAAATTGTAGAGTATGTCGCATGCGTATGAACAATGCCACTAAGCTGTGGAAAGGCACGATATAATACAAGGTGGGTTGGCGTGTCGGATGATGGCCGCATGGAGCCATCGATAGACTTTCCGTTGATATCTAGCACAACAATATCCTCGGGTTTAAGCTTAGCGTACTCAACACCGCTTGGCTTAATTGCTATAATACCGTGTTCGCGATCGTATTCCGAAACATTGCCAAATGTTTGTAGTACAAGCCCTCGCGTGACAAGGGCACAATTCGCTTCGTAAACGCGGGATCTCAATTCGTGATAGAGCATATTAGGTAAGGGCTTTCTTTTTGATGCTCAAAAGCGATTTCATGCAGGAAAAGAGAGAATTCTTAGGTTGGTTTGTACCAAACGAATCGTGCAGGAGTGTATATATCTTGTAAAGCTCTGCATAGGTTTTCGTGTTTTCTTTGTTGGGAGTATAAGAAATTACAGACTTAGGAACCATTGACTTTTGTGCATTCCCTGCTGATGTAAATACGTTGGCTACCAGTGCTCCGAAAATGGCACTTCCAAGAGCACACGTTTGTTCAGATGCCGCAATTTCTATGGGTATCCCGAGAATATCAGCATAAATTTGCATAAAGAGAGCATTCTTTTGAGAAATTCCTCCGCAGGCAATGATCTTTTTTACAGGAATGCCATGTTCTTTAATTCTGTCGATGATCTTTTTTGCTCCAAATGCCGTAGCCTCAATAAGAGCACGGTATAATTCGGCTTGCGTTGTGTGAAGTGTTTGCCCTATCATTAATCCCGTAAGCTCTGCATCAACCAGAACAGTTCTGTTGCCATTATTCCAATCGAGTGCCATAAGTCCAGATTGTCCTGGTGTTAATTTTTGTGCAGCGCGCGTGAGTGTTGCGTGATACGAGGCATCTTGCTTGCATACGTGTTCAACAAACCAATTAAGAATATCGCCAACCGCCGACTGGCCCGCTTCTATGCCCGTCATTTTAGGTATCACCGATTCGGGAACAACACCGCATACTCCGGGTAGAGAGCCAATGGTGTTTGCGCTCACACCGATATCACAGGTTGAGGTACCAATAATCTTGACAATAGTCCCAGGCCCAACGCCTGAACCGACCGCTCCACAATGAGCGTCAAATCCACCCACTGCAACAGGGATGGTATGGTGTAAACCAAATTTTTTTCTCAGTGCATCGGAAAGATATCCGGCACATTCATTAGATGCAAATGCCTTTTGAGGAAGTTTTTTGCGAAGTACAGATAACTGTGGGGAGAGCATTGTAAGAAATTCTGCGTCGGGGTAGCCACCCCATGAATCGTGGTAAAGCGCTTTGTGTCCGGCTGCACAAATAGAGCGTTTTATTTGGTGTGGGTTTATTATGCCGCATGCGTATGATGTTACCCAATCGCAACACTCTACCCACGAATGGGCTGCTGCATATACTTTCGGATCGATTTTTGCGCACCGAAGAATTTTTGACCAGAACCATTCGGAAGAATAGGTGGTTCCGCACAGTGCGAGGTATGCAGGTCGCATCTTACGGCCCAAAGCGGTTATTTCGAGTGCCTCGTGTGTGCTTGTGTGATCTTTCCAGAGCCACGCCATTGCATTGAGATTGTTTTTAAAGGCTGGTAAATAAGCTAAGGGTGTATTATTCTTGTCAACGGGTAGGGGAGTTGATCCTGTTGTGTCAACGCCTATGCCGCAAATTCGTGGGAGAGCAATTTTCTTTTTTTTAAGGTGGGCAATAAGCTCAAGCATAATGGTATCGAATGCATCGGCATAATCTTGCGGGTGTTGACGCGCGCACAGGTGGTCTTTTTTATCGAGCAGAATACCTTTTTCACCATGAGGATAATTAAACACATGCGTAGCGAGAAGGGCACCATTTGAGGTGTCGACAACAATCCCGCGACATGAGTTTGTTCCGTAATCCAAACCTACAGAAAGTGGTGAAACAGACATTACTACGCTCCTCAAAAGAATTGTTAAATAGGTTTTATCTGCAAATGTTTACCATCACAAAATGGTTTATTGTGAGAGCTTCCGCATCTACATAGTGTCATTCGTGCACGAGATTCGTAAACAGTTCCCGTGTGGCTCCGAATAGGAATGGTACCTTTAACTTGAATAGGGCCAGATGCAAAAGCACCTGGATCTTCTATAAGGTAAATCTGGGGATCGCTTCTGGGTTCTATAATTTCTCCGGTTTCAGCATTAGCAACACGCAATCTGCCAGAAGGGCAATTGTGAGCTTCCTCGATAGCTTTTGCCTTTTTTTGAGGGTTATCCGATTCCTTGGTAAGATCCCAAATTCCTCCTGCTCTGCTACAAAATCTACCACCCGAACAGAACGATTTGGCATCGTAGAGGCGCAGCGCTGGCCCCTCAAATAGTTCTGATTGCAGGTTTATATCAACGTTTGATGCAGTTTCGTCGCCGCAAAAGTCAATGGATATATGTGATGTCCCGTCACAGATTGGCTTTGTGCTCGATGCCCCGCATCTGCACAAAGAATATGTTGACTGAGTAGAAATTGGCCGAGGCGCAGAATACTGTTCCGGCCGTGCCAATATATCCGATTGAATATCTATTTCTGCTAAAGGAACATTGCCGCGCACTACATACGGCCCATTTTTAAGAATTGTGATACTTGGCTTTTGACTATGCAAAGTCATTGTGGATTCCCTGTTATCGTATTTCATATCCTAAGTCAAGTGCGAAGCCATATCCTTTATAGGAAATGGATGATTCTTTTTTGGTAAGCATGCTATATGCAGCGTCGAGGCGCACTTGGTTTGAAAAGAAAGATGCGCCAAGGCCTACGGTAAAATTGCCAATCCGTTGATCGGCGCCCGGTGCTGGAGCGTAAAGCGGCGTACTCCCCAGGGAGTTTGGAATTAAAGGGGTATTAAGAGAAAATTCATCCGATCTATATCCGTCATAAAGGCTGTTGATCCGCAGATTTTCGTATGATAATCGACCAAATATTCCGATTGACGATGGAATGCGCAACGCCTTAATAGCGTGAATATTGCCTTGCGCACCAATTAAAACCCGCTCATAGCCACGGGAGGTATCTTTGAAGGTAGGACCGTAGGCAGAGTCAACGTCGAGTGAAATTTTCGAATGGGAAAATTCAAAATACGTTGACCCATACGACAAAATTTCGGCAGATCCGCCTATGCCAAACGACAAATTTTTTATTGCCCAATTTTTCCCTACTTGTTTAGCACCAACTTCGAGGGTGTTGTTTTCGCCTTTTGGAAAGTAGAGTTGGTTGTTGCATCTCTGGAAATCAAGTGCGACTCCGGGATGGTAAATAATACCATTAATTGGAATAGTTCCAAGTGTTTTCCAATGCCATGAGAGGCTATCGCCTATGACTGGAGGTCTGTTACCTATTTCTCCAGTGTTAAATTTGTACACATAAATCAAACGATTTGTTGCAGTTGATAAAATAAAATCAGATTGCACAGGGAATCCTGGGTACCCAAAATCTATAAACCATCCGAGCATTGGTAAACTGCCTTCAAAATAGCGATCTTGCCAATTTGAATTCGTGGCTATTTTAAGTGTGTCAAGTCTTCCCGTAACGCCGCCTTCCATTCCAATACCTACAAGCTCATGCACTCTGCTCCCAATAGATCCTTTAAGCGTTTTAAAGCCCATTATAAGCCGCGTACTATCAGATTTGTTTTGAGTTTCCACTCCATAAAACCCTTCGGCAGCCACTCCAATTTGAAAAACCCCTTTGGGCATAGAGACCGCGCCTAACAGGCCAAATCGTTGCAAGGCGAGATCGTATTTAGTTTTGCCAGAAGCATCGTAAACTGCAATAAGATCGGGGGTGTAATGTAATTGGATGTAGCCAACCCCATGTGCTCCGGCAGTAATTTTTGGGGCGTTGAAGCTTACTGCATGTTTTTTAAGAGAGTCGAGATTGCTTTTTTCCCAAAATCCAAAACTATGAGCACCCAGTTCAACAGAAACCGTCATGCTATCTGTTTGAAATATCCCCGTTGGGACACCTGCGAAATCGAGTTCGTTATACTGATTCCAATTAGTGAAAAGGGGAGAGCCATAGCCCTGGCAAGAGGCGCTAGATTCTATAGATAATGCGCTTTGCAGAGGCGCTTGCAGACTTAGTAGAAGTGCGCTACCGATAATGAGAAGGGACTTTGATCTGAACATTATATCTCCTTTAATGGATAAAACCGCACGCAATCGGGTGTGGACATCATTGATTTGCGATCTATTAATATAATCCTCACCAATTATCTTGGACAGTGTATGGATTGATTAAAGTAAGATTGCATATCAGCCGCTAATCACTCCGTAATAAAATAGCGGAGCGTTTTAAGGGCCAGTAGTTTTGTCCGTGATAAATCTCTACCGTTTTGGAGGTTGGATCACAAGCTTTTTGATGGGGCTTACATCAGATTGCAGCTCTCCGGTAGTAGGGTTTTTAGCTGAGGAGGCTATTCTGTAAAGGTAGATGTTTGGGCCAAGTTGGTTGCCGAATTGATCTGTTCCATCCCACACTTCGCCATTTGTTGCATTTGTAATACGCCGCAATAGCTTTCCACTCAGAGCGTAAATTTTTATGGTCGCATTAAGCTCAGATATCCGTTGTCGAATGAAGGCGTTGTGCCATAAAAAAAGAATCTGGTTGTTTGATTGACGCGCATGGGATTTGGGTAATTAAAGACGCGAGACAGATTAAAATTCTCCGAAGCTACGATAGTAAGGTTTATGGCGGCAATTGAAGCGTGTCCCAGGAGGTCTCTTGCCGAAATACTCATGGAATATTCTCCTGGAGGAAGCTCGTCTTTTTTAAAGCTTATGATCGACGATCCTGTCCGATAGTCCCCGTTGGTAAATTTAAAGGTGCTTTTTATGCTGTGCCGCGGAATAAAGTGCGGGATTTCCAAGGAAATTCCTTCGCCGGGACCATCATTGGATGCATCGACGCCTGATGAATCGGAAACGAGAATTTCAAGCTCGCACGGAGTAGATGTTGTCAACTTATCGGTAAAAGATGCTTTGCTATTTCTTGTTTTGTCGTAATAGAGAGGGCGTACAGATATAGCAGGACCTGCTGAGTCGTTCGACTCAACAAGAATTGAACCATGAAACATAAGAGGTGTCGATCCTGCCGCGCTCACGGGTGCACCGCCTCGATATGCAAAGGCCGTTATTCGGGCGCCGGATTTATCGAATGCAACACTGCGGGGAAGTCGGATGAGCTGATCGAACGCATTGTTTACAACGGGTATTCGAAAAGGGTCATAGCGATGCAAATTAAATTTCCAAGACGACTCATTTGCTGTGTTCGACCAGACCCAGTCGGAACTTCCGGTCACAGGTGCAAGACAATAGTCATTTCCATCAAAAAGGCCATTTTCATTGGTTGTGGTTTCGTTAAAGCCAGAATTGCCATCACCTATAGTAAAGTGGATAAGCGGTTTTGTGCGCGCTAGAGGAAAAGAGAGTGCTGCAGATTTACGTAACAAGGCTGTTTGCGGCGTCCATCCGGCAGCAATAGTCCCATTGAGCAATAAGGATTCCCGGGCTTTTTCCCATTCCGAGCGGGCCACCGTTGATTGTGCAGTAAAAGGAGCATTGGGAAAAAGAATCGTTACGGTAGCTCTTTTTAAAACAGTAATTTTTCTTGCACTAGCATCGTAGCTGAAAGGATTAATAACATACTGAAACACTCGCAGATTTCGCATAGAAGTTTGGTTTGGTTGGGAAATAAATGATCCGGAAAAGTCTGGATTCCAGGTTGTTTGGATCCCCGTGCTTGTTGCCACCGGGTAGGGAAGTGATTGTGTGTAGGTTTCCTGTGCATCGAGAGAAACCAAAGGATGGGCAGTATTTGAAGGCGAGCCAACCATAAAAGCGTAAGCGGGAAGTAATGGTTCGTCCTTTTGGCCACATTGAAAATTTTGTTTGCTAAACGATAGTGAAGTGGTTGCCTGATTGTTTTCTGTAAGCGCAATATCGCCAGTTGCAAATGTGAACCTCAGTCTTTGAGGAGTGATTTCCAGAATGGTAACTTGTGCAAAGATGGGCATGGTTCCAAATAAAAGTAGGTGAATTAACTGCATTTTCAGATTATACCTTATTGTATTCACGTACTGCTCCGCAAGAATGTGTGACAAAATGCTTTTAGAAGAAAATACGATGATGTGAAGATTTTAGCGCATGGGGAAAATAAAAAAGTTTCAAGCTCACCTGAAGCCACTATGCAATGCTTGACGAAAAGAATTTTCATGCAGAGGGCGGGAAGATTTGCTTTTACAATGTATAAGTATAAAACCAAGAATTTCTTAAAGGATTCTTTTTAAAACGATCTATTGAAGCATGCAGAGGAAAGAATAAACTCTAGGCTAATATAACCCTTCCTATGGTAGTTTCAAAAAGGTTAATATCAATAGGTACTTAATATATCCCAAGATGTATTTTTTTTCGTATTTAAATATGCTTTCAAAGCATACAAATTAACATGGTATATAAACATTGTAGCACATTGTTTAAACTAAGGATCAATTAATGGCAAAACAGCATACAATCGGTTCATCTGTTTCTCTCTCGGGTATTGGCTTGCACACTGGTGAAAAGGCTACTGTTACGTTAAATGCTGCTCCAGAAAATTATGGCATTCGTTTTGTACGAAGCGATGTGCCGAACTCTCCCGAAATCCCTGCTCTTCTCGATTATGTTGTGGATTTGGCTCGAGGAACAACTATCGGCATAAACGAAGCTAAAGTATCTACTATAGAGCATCTTATGGCAGCGTTTGCTGGCATGGAAATCGATAACTGCCGCGTTGAAGTGAGTGCTTCAGAAATCCCCCTTATGGACGGAAGTTCTTTGCCATTTATTGAGCTTTTGGAACATTCGGGTATTGTTGAACAAGATGCCGATCGTCAATTTATTGTTATCGATAAACCTATGATGCTCTATCAGAAGGGCGAAGTTGCATACGGTGTATTTCCCTCAGATCATTTTTATATCACATTGCTCACAGACTATGGTCACAAACATCCTGCAGTTGGCGTTCAGCACACGACAATGTTCTCGCTTAAAGATTTTGCTAAAGAATTTGCCCCCTCAAGAACCTTTTGCTTTCTTTCGGAAATCGAAATGCTTCGGGAAAAAGGGCTTATTAAGGGTGGAAATCTGCATAGCGCCGTTGTTGTTCAGGATGTTGAGCTGTCTCAAGATCATATCGATTACATTAAGAGGCTTTTTCCCGACGAAGGACCAATTACTCCCGGCACAGACGGCTTTCTTAATGGCACAAAACTGAGATTTCCTAATGAATTGTGTCGTCACAAAGCTCTCGATCTCATAGGCGATTTATATCTGCTTGGTAAACCAGTTCTTGGTTTAATTCAAGCTGCGCGCACAAGCCACGCTGCCAATCACGAAATGGCCAAAAAGATTCGTGAACACTTGCTTGCACGGGAAGAACTGGCTGCTCGCAAGAAAAACAGCTATGATGTTCAAGATATATTAACAGCGCTACCGCATCGGTATCCTTTTTTGCTTATTGACAAAATAGTTGATGTTGTTCCCGATAAATCCGCAGTCTGTATTAAAAATGTGACATTCAACGAGCCTTTTTTTCAAGGGCATTTTCCCGGAAACCCCGTGATGCCTGGTGTTTTACAAGTTGAAGCAATGGCCCAGGCTGGTGGTATTATGGGTACGTATGGTAAAGACTCTTCCGAAGAAAAAGTTATGTATTTCATGGCTGTCGATAAGGTTCGCTTTAGACAAATTGTCCGTCCTGGCGATTGCCTTCGTATTGAAGTAAAAATGCTTCAAAATCGTCGTGGAACGATAAAGTTCGCAGGAAAATGCTTCGTAGAAGATAAACTTGTATGTGAAGCAGAACTTATGGCAATGCTTGCCAAAAAGGAAGGGTAAGTGCTGTGGCTGTAACAATTCATCCAACCGCATTAGTTCATCCGAATGCAAAGTTTGGTGTCAATGTTTCCATTGGGCCATTTACTATAGTAGAAGACAATGTTGAAATAGGCGATAATTCGACCATTTTTTCGCATGCGCTTATTGCCGATGGGGCTCGTATAGGAGCGTCATGCAGAATATTTCAAGGGGCGAGCATTTCGCAAATTCCCCAGGATCTTAAGTTTGGTGGCGAAAAAACGTTAACGCGCATTGGCGATAATACAACAATCCGAGAGTATGTAACCCTTAACAAGGGGACTGTTGCCCATGGGGAAACATCAATTGGTTCCGATTGTCTTATCATGGCGTATGGTCATGTTGGACACGATTCTATCATTGGCAATAATGTAATTATTTCAAATGCCCTTGGAATGGCCGGACATGTTGTTGTGGGGAACAATGTAACCATTAGCGGAATTACTGCAATACATCAATTTTGTCGTATTGGCGATCATGCTATGGTAAGTGCTCATTGCTATATTAATCAAGATATTGTTCCCTATGCAGTATGTGCCGATAATCCCTTGAGAATCGTTTCTATTAATAAAATTGGCTTAGAGCGCAGGGGGTTTTCTGAAGAACGTCGTAGAAATATTAAGCGTGCTTACAAAACGATATTTCGTAGCGGGTTAACGCTTGCAATGGCAATCGCCGAATTAGAGCAAAGCTATCCAGCCGATCCCGATATCGAGGTACTCGTCAAATTCATTCGAGCAGATAGTCGTGGTCTTGTCCGTATGTCCGAAAACGAGCCAGAATAGTCCAATGAAAGCAGGCTTTTTTTGAAGTTTTTGGTCCAAATTCATCGCGCGATTACCGACCCCTCCTATTATAATGATATTGTTGCGCTTCGTTTTAGAAGTGCATTCTGGTTTTTCATTCGCATTCTTTGTGTATTCGCTTTATTGGCCGCAGTCGTGCACACCTCATTGCTTACGCGAAAGGGGAGTGAGCTCTCCAAAACCCTTGCGGAAATATTTACTGGCATAACTATTCAAAAAAATACTATGCAGCTTCCCGCTGTTCTTCCCTACATACCTCCAGCAAGAACAATTGCGACGATTATCGATGTAATTAATAATACTAACAGCAATGGTGCTGTTGTGCCCGAATCGTTGCTTGTATTTGATACCACGCATATTCCTTCACAATCGTCCCGTTTTATACAATTTGGAGCTACGGCAATTAGTATTCATTTTAGAGGCAAATCTAATGGAATTGAGTTCCCGTATAAACAGGTACTCGATTCTACAGGCAATGGAGATTTTTCTCAAACATCAATCGAGCACTTTTTTGGGCGTTTATGGCCTTCTCTCTTTGTTGGAGCACTCATTCAAAATGTGATTGTTCTGTTTTCTGCTGCAATTGCAGCGCTCTTTTTCCTTTTTGGCATTGCGATCTTTTCGGGTGCCTATTTTAAAATAGGTTTTAAAGCGTTTATGAAAATTTCTTGTTTTGCACTCACGCCCTCGCTTATTGGGTGCATGCTTATGCTTGTTTCTGGTACGAGAGCAACGTTACCTTTTTCTGGCAATGCTGTTCCTTGGCTTTTTTATATTTTCGTTGGGATATCCGCATTTAGTATGTTAAGAGGACTTCGTTATGTAGTAACAAGCGCTCATCACGGTACTCATTAAGGATCGATACATATGCTTCTTGGTATACAACAAATTCAAGGCGATCCAAAAAACCTTCATGGGCACTTGACTGTCTATGCAAAAATCGATTTAGACCCAGCCGATTTGCTTCAGATGAAGCATCCCATTGCTTCGGTTATCCATAATGGATTTCTTGTTGCTCAAGGAAATTTTAAAGAACAAACTAATCTCAAAGATTTTTTACAATCCGAGATGGGGCTTTCTCTTGAAGAAGGCTTGGAAGAAATCATCGATCGTCTTGACGGGTTAGAATCGGCGCTTGATCCTCAAAAATTGCGTGACAAAATCGAAAATATGAAAGATTTTGAAGATTTTATACCCACTCCTGCAAAAATTGTTCCATTTCATTCGGAATCTGAGATTCTGGCGCAGCCGGGAGATGTTTTTTTTGCTGGAACTTTCAAGAATATTGCAAATGCAAACCTGAGTGTCAACGCCTTTCCGATTTTGTATCAGGCTTACTATCGGGAATGTCAACTCGAAAAGGTTCGTGTAGAAATCGAATCGCTGATCCACCAGATCGAAAAAGGCGCTCAGGTCGATGAATCCCAACAATACACATCAACGAGCGTTAATACGCAGGACCGTTTACTTAAAGAGTTTATTCCAGGAATGATTTACAATAGGAAAGATCCCAAGGAATTTGCAGAGGCAGAAGATCGTTTTCGTGTTTTTATGCAAGGTTACAACTTCCCCAATGATGTTGAAGCAATTCTTGTGTTGATAAAGGTACCCGGAGATTTAACGCACACCCATTCAAGACTTCTTGAACTTTACGCAAAGAAAATATCAGCGATGCACGAAGAACGATTTGCAGAAGTTGAGCAAACACTCGAAGAAATAAAAAGGCTCAGCATGACTCTTAACCAATAACAACGGGACGCTGACATGGATACCGATATCTCGCTTCTTGCCTCAATTGTAGAAAACGCTCCACTGGGAGTAGTTGTTACAAGTATTGAAGGCACCATTATTTTTGTTAACCCTAACGCCGAAAAGCTTTTCTCAAGTGAAAATGCAGTGGTTATTGGCTCCTCAATCGATAAATTCCTTGTATTTTCAGACTCTTCCGACAATTTTCGTTCTATACATACGCAGCTAAAAGACTCGCGCCAGGTTCATGGCTCGGTGCATATTTCCCATGCAGGCGTAGATGATCGCATGTGCGGTTTCCAGGCTTTTCTTATTGCGCGTTCCGACGAAACTCCTTTGTGCGTCTTTACACTTCTCGACTCTACCGAAGACATTCGCAAAACCGAAAAAATTGTTGCGCAAAACCTCGAAATTACTCGTATGAATTCCGAGTTGATCCGCAGTAATTCCGAATTACAAAAGGTAAGCGAGCTTAAATCAAATTTTTTAAGCATCGCCTCGCACGAGCTCAAAACACCGCTCACAACAATTAAGGGCTACTCCGATATCATCATGGATTCCATGAAGGTCAAGATAGACCCAGGTGTTTTTCGCATGATAGAAAACATCAATCGAGCTGCCGACCGTCTTCACCATGTAGTAAACGATATCCTCGACATTACAAGAATAGAACAAAAACGGCTGCGCCTTCACATCGAACCAATTAATCTTGCGAATATCGTAAAAGAATCTATCGACGAAATATCAAATTTGGGTGCGCATCGTCATGTAACCTTTAATTGCACCGCTGATGGCCATCTCGATGATTTCTTTGGTGACCAAATGCGCATGCATCAAGCTCTTGTCAATATTTTTTCTAATGCGGTAAAATTCTCTCCCGATAATTCTAGTGTAGACGTAGAAATTACCGAAGAGCATCAGAACCAATTTCATATTATCGTACGGGATAGGGGGATAGGCATCGATAAAGCGGATCAAAAAAGCATATTCGATCCTTTCTTCGAAATCGGGAATGCAAACAGGCATTCGAGTCAATACTCAAAATTTATGGGTGGCGGAACGGGTTTGGGATTATCGATCGTGCGTGGTATTGTGGAGTGCCACGGTGGGCGAATATGGGTTGAAAGCGATGGCATTGTGGCGGGAAGCTTTCCAGGATCAGAATTTCACATTGTTCTTCCGCTTAAATCTAAAAGTAGCTACGATGAAGAAACAAAAGTACTACTGATATCCCGAAGGAAAATGGTCCCGGTTGAAAATGATGAAGATGACTACATCGAGGAAGTGGATAAAAAGCCCGAAATTCTCATTATAGATTCCGATCGTGAAGCCACCGAAATCGTACTCATGATTCTTGAACCAGTCTTTGATGTGTCTGTGGCAGAAAGTGGCGAAACCGGTTTACAGATTGCATTTGAGCGAAAGCCTTCCCTTATTTTGATGGATACCCGCCTCCCCGGACTTGACGGATATAGAATTTGTAGAATTTTAAGATCTCAAGACGAAACACGGGGGATTCCTATTGCGATTTTTTCTGCTCATGCCGACGACGATGAAATTCAAAAAGGATTTTCTTGCGGAGCCGATGAATTTATTGTCAAGCCTTTTAGCGGAAAAGATCTTGTTGAAAAAGTGTGGCGTGTACTTATGAAGAAAAAAGAGGAAGCTACCTTTCGGTAATGATACAATAAAGCTAACAACTGTTTTTAAACACTATTTACCCGAGGAGGAATCATGTTTACTAATTTCCGAAAAGCTGCAATTGCAGGTCTCATACTAGGGGCTTTTTCTAGCGCTTTTGGTATTGCAGGTGTTGGTGTGCATTATGGGATAGATTTGTCGCTTAAAATGGACGACAAATTGAACGATGCCGCAGTTTTTGATAATCTAAAGCTTAATGTGAGTAGTTTTACCGGTACAACACCAGCTGGATACACCGCAACAACTATTTCGGGTGCCGATTTACCTATTTTTGTAAGTCGAGTTGATTGGCAGAGAACGGTTCTTAATTTGGGCGGAAAAGTGTATGTTGATGTTATCCCTTTTATTGATGCGATCGAGATATCTTCTAACTTCGGGCTGTGGGAATACAAAGGTAGTATAAAATATCCTACCTCAATTGAGTTTAAGCCACAAAACGAGCAACCAACTGAACTAAACGCTCCTTTTATTAACCGAGTGAAGCCTGTAGTTTACGATTCTACGAGCTTAACACTTAAGGACTTAGGCCTGCCTAATTTCTGGATTATTCAAAATACTCCCTATGCAAAGTTGCAGCTTGATGCTACTATTCGTAAAAATATTTTTAAGCTGCCGCTTAACATCTTTAAACTGTACGGCGGTGGCGGATTTAGCGTTAATTTATCAACCCCGGCAATCAGCTCTAAATTGATTGAGGATGCAATTGGGACACAACTCAACAAAGCATTTGATGTGCCTGCATTAGGCACAAATGTACTTGGGAATGTAGATGTTATGCAAAAAGTTGGAAAAGAAATCATAGCGCAAATGTTTACACCACATTTCGGCGTTCATCTTGACGTTGGTGCAATGGTTAAAATTCCCGTTGTGCCTATAGGGTTTTATGTTGATGGAAAATTCTTGATCCCATTAGCAAAACAGGATGCATCGGTTGATGTTGGGGGATTGGGATTTCTTATTAACGCAGGTGTCGCGCTAGCTTTTTAAAGGCTCGCTGCGCAATACAATGTAAGTAAATTGTCTGGACCATTGATTTATGTGATTACTTTGATAAAGATGATTTTTAATTCAAAGACAGAAGCATTTTCATTAGTCAATGTAATCGTATAAATCAAGCTTGGAATGGGTTCCGGGATTAAAAATCAAGAATAGTACGAAGCCTAGGCTAACAAATCGAGCAATTCTCCCACCATTTTATCCTTGGCCTTAATCACTTTTAGATTTGCAGTAAAAGTTTCTTTGCTAAGAAGTTCCTCTTTGGTTCCCTCTAAAAGATTATCTGTAGTACTTGATTCGTAAGAAGCGGCGGGCTTTGAAATAGAAGCTATCCGTGTACCTTCGGGTAGTGTTTCAACTTGGTTTACGGTAGCTGCGGAAAAGTTTGGGGTATTGAGGTTTGCTATCGTATGAGCAGCGTTATCCATTCGAAGGGAACTCGCAGTTACCCCGGATATTGGTGCAGCATATGAAATACTCATGATGTTCCTCGATAAAACACATAAAAAGTTTATTATTTGATATATTTATTATACCATGAAAAATGGTTTTTAGCTACCTCGATTATTCTGATGGTGGATGAATTTATTCTTTTTGAGTTAGAAGGAAATTTTATGTTTGATTTTGAAGAGATTCCTAAAGCTACGACCTTTGATGAAAAACGTCCGCTTTTTCCTACTTTTAAAGTATCATACCCTGCTGATGCAGGAATAATTGATGTGACTGCTGCACCCTATTGCGCACAAGGCGATGGAATTGCCGATGACACAAAGGCTATTCAAAATGCGCTTAACGATTACCCAAATTCACGAGCTGTCATTTTTCTACCATCTGGCACATACCGTATTACCGACACGCTTAGATGGCCCGATGGCGACGACGATGGCATGCAGAAAAATGTGATTTTGCAAGGTGCTTCGGTTTTGGATACTCGCATAATTTTGGCAGATTCTACACCTGGATTTGAAGATGCCTACGAGCCCAAAGCAATGATCTGGACTGGACAAGCTCCTGCACAGCGTTTTAGGAATGCAATTCGTGACCTTACCATCTTTTCTGGGTCTGAAAACCCTGGAGCAATTGGAATACAGTTTATCGCTAATAACCAAGGTTGTTTGCGTAATATCGCCATTGTTTCGGGCGATAGCGTTGGGGCAATTGGTCTGGATATGTCTTATACCGATGAAATTGGTCCGCTTTTAGCTAAAAATGTGTATATAAACGGATTTGATATTGGTGTTAAAACACGATACTGGGTTGATAGTATAACATTTGAGCATCTGTGGCTAGAAAATCAGCATGATTGCGGTATTCTCAATGATGGCCAATGTATTGCAATTCGCGGATTAAAAAGTATCAATGCAGTACCAGTGCTTAAAAATATGTATGGAGCATCTTTTTGCACACTGATAGATAGTGTTTTAATCGGTACGCAGTCGGCAACGCATAAAACGGCCATCGTCAATGAGTCGTCACTATTCGCGCGATCTGTTAAAGTCACCGGATATAAAATGTCGATTGTTTCAACAGTTGGTCGCTGTGCCTCAGTATCAGATGAGTGGATAGGCGAGTATGTATCTCATTTTCCCATGTCGCTTTTTGATGTTGAAAGAACATCGCTTTCGTTGCCAATCAACGAAACTCCAGAGGTTCCTTGGGATGCACTCGACCAGTGGGTAAGTCCCACGCATTTCGGAGCAGTTCCAGATTCTCTTCATGATGCCAGTGAGGCGATTCAGCGAGCTATCGACTCGGGCAAAACAACCGTTTACTTTCCTCGTGGCACGTATATTATTTCAAAACAAATTCTCATTAGAGGATCTGTTCGAAGAATTCTTGGATGTGAAGCACTTCTGGAAATCACTAAGTTGAATGTCCCAATTTTTAGGTTTGAAAACGGTGTGCATCCTGTGGTTGTTTTTGAACGGCTTCAAAGCAATTATGTTCCAAATGTTTTTATAGAGCATGCTTCTACGCGAAGTCTGGTTATACAGAGCTGCTGCGATGTGTCGTGCCATGGTCGAGAATGCGGTGACCTTTATGTAGAAGATACGTGTTCAAACCCATTTTCTAACTGGATTTTTGATCGCATGAACGTATGGGCTCGTCAGTTTAATATCGAAAATCAGGGAACCCATTTTATTAATAGTGGGTCTAAGGTTTGGATATTAGGATACAAAACAGAACGTGGAGGAGTTCTTGCCGAAACCACGCAAGATGGAAAAACAGAAATTATTGGGGGTTTCTTTTATGCAACAAATGGCCCCAAAGCTACCCCGGCCTTTTATGTGAATAATGCATCGCTTTCGGTGTCGATGGCTGAAGCGAGTTTTGACGATGCCTATTACCACGATATTATCGAAGAAACTCAATCCGATGACAAAAAACTTTTCAGACATGGAGATTTGCCTACGCGTACCCATGGCACAATGATTCCTTTATTTATATCCCGAAAACCTGCTTAATGGCTTTAGCACGAGAGCATAAAGGTATTCTTTATCACCGACGTGCGTCTGTTACCGTTACTGTGCAGGAGAATGATTCTGGTTATTCGATGGTAACCAAATTAAGTATTTGTTGTAATAATTTATCAAATAACGAGTTGCAACAAACTTCGAACAAAATGCTTTCGAGTGCTTTGACGGTTTTAAAAACTATTCTTGATGGAAATATCCCCAAAAACATTCATGACTTATCGCTTGATTTTAATGGGCTTACAGCATTTTCTCGCGAAGTCTTAGAATGCTTGCAAACAATTCCTCGAGGAACAACAATTTCCTACTCCGAACTTGCGACGCTCAGCGGATACCCAAAGGCCATCCGAGCAGTAAGTTCTGTGGTGCGAAAAAATCGATTTCCTCTCATAATTCCTTGTCACAGAGTGATTTGCAAGGATGGATCAATAGGGGGCTTTATGGGTGACCTAAAAGGGGCATCTATCGATCTGAAAAGGATACTATTGCACTTAGAAGGCATTGAAAAATAGCACGTTGAAGAGAAACCGGACACTGCGCGTGCCGAAGTAGTCGTTAGGGAAATCACTGCAGATAATTCACCTAACTTACTATTAAACAAACACTTACGATGCAGCTTTGTCGGACTTATCCACGCCTTTGTAGGTATGAGCCAGTTCCATTGTATACATTTTGCAGCTACCAAATAAATCGGTTCGAATTATTTTATATCAATGAGCAGAGGCAATTGCAAAACTTCTGGTCGATTCGGTATTTCGATTTCAGAACGCCACGTCAACATATCTTTACATGATACCCGGAATAGGCCCACGTATGCCAGAACCACTTTATGATGTAATAATAGTTGGGGCTGGGCCAGTTGGTCTCCTTCTGGCAAATTTGCTCGGACACAAAGGGCTAAAATGCCTCCTTCTCGAAAAAAGATGCACTGTTTTTCAGCACTCAAAAGCAATTGGAATTACACCACCATCGCTGGATATCCTTAAAAAACTTACTTTAATCGATCAATTTCTGAGCGCTGGAACTCCAATAAGCGCAGCAATCATTCACGGAACAAAGCAGACTCTTGGATCCATTTCTTTTGACGCTATCGCTTCTGAATTCCCCTACATTTTGTCTGTGCCACAGTGTGCCACTGAAACAATTTTAGAGAATAATCTTAAAAAATTTGAAACTATCATGGTGCAAAGAAATTGCGAAGTGGTAGAAGTCAATGTGACTGCAGATGATAGGGTAGAGGTGATTACCGTGCAAGCCAGCGCTCAAACACATTTGTACTCAGCTCGCTTTGTGTGCGCGTGCGATGGCGGGGACAGTATTGTTCGCACTCACATGAATATTCGCAGTATTGGAGCCCCTTATAACGATGCTTTTTTAATGGGGGATTTTGAAGATGATACAAACTTTTGCAACGAAGCCCACCTCTTCTTTACAAAATATGGACCGGTAGAATCCTTTCCGTTGCCACATAAAATAAGAAGATGGATTGTTGATATCGAAATCAATAAAGACACCATTTTGGAAGGTTTGCTCGAAAGAAAAGTTTTGGAGCGAACAGGTATTGATATTAACAAATCAAATAAATTAACCGAAAGTACCTTTGGAACCCAGCACTTTTTAAACACAGCATTTCATAAAAACCGAGTGCTCTTTTGCGGTGACAGCGCGCATCTTATGAGCCCGATTGGAGGTCAAGGGATGAATACCGGTTTTGCTGATGCAGAGCTTGCAGCCCATATTCTTGCAAAGACAATTGCACACAATTGCAATCATCAAGAGCTCTTTGCAGGCTACACAAAGCTTCGCAAAGCTGCTGCCAAAACGGCACTACAGCGAGCGTTTCTTTCGATGAGAATCGGAACTGCCAAAGGCTTAATTGTTTCTGCCATGCGAAATTTTATCATTCAAAAATATATCGCTTTCGCAAAAAATAAAATCCCCACAACGTTTGCGATGCTTGATATTCCGATTGGGAGTATTGAAAAGATTGAGGAGTTTAAGAAATTTACCAAGGTTGATTGCTAGTAAATTATTTGGCCTACATGAAACGCAGATAACCATAGCAGAAGAAGCGAGTTTATAATCGAAGACGAAACACCCTTGTTTAATACTAGTTTACATAATATATATTATGCGACATTAACCAGAAGGTGGTTGCTGAGCGGGGTCGAAGTACGTCTAAGGACCGGGCGATGAGGTTTTAATCTAGAGATTATCGCAGTACCAGGATTGAATCAAATAAGTAGGGTATTAAGAGAGGTAAAATGTATACAAGCTACTTCCCCACTCTAAAAACACAATGCAGAACAACTAAGCTCTGCATTGTGTGATAAGGAGCTGATTTATTTCCCGTTAAGGATAGAAATCGCCTTCTCATTTTGAGCATCTGTCATAAATGGAATTCCAGAAACTTCTGCGGTTTCGCGATTTGAAGCCATAAGATCTGCACGATCTATGCTCGAAAGATTAAATTTGCGCGCACCTGCCATAAATTGCTGAAGTCCGCAAGAAAGCTTATCTGCATATCCATACATTGCAATAGCACCAAAAGGAACTTTTTCCATTTCGGCTGCGCCAACCTTTGATTTAATTGTTTCCCAGCCAGAAAAAATTTCTTCTGGATAGGTCCCAATAGCCTTAACTGTTGGAGGCAATTCTTCCCAATGACCGTTAACAGTAGCTTTTCGTTCTGGTTTAAAAACACCTTCGATATTGCTCCCAAGGTAGCCAGGAATCATTGGTGCGCGACCCATACACACAAGTTTTGTGAACGGTGCACACAGCGCAAGTGCTTTAAAAATATGGTCTTCACGAGCGAATCCTCCAGCAAGAGATAAATCGGGAACTCTCTTGCCTTGTTTCTGGAGTTGGACGCAATATTCATATGTTTTCGCATGCAATGCCAAGCTAGGAACGCCCCAATGCTGCATCATGTTCCAAGGACTCATGCCAGTACCACCGCCCGAACCATCGATCGTAAGTAGATCTATGTTGTTGTCTGATGAGCACTTAAGCGCGAGGGCTAATCCTTCCATGCCATACGAGCCAGTTTTAAGCGTAATGCGTTTAAAACCAAGTTTGCGTAAACCAACAACTGCATCTGCAAACCCTTTCTGAACCTGTGCCGATGTATCCTGGTCGGTTCCACCTAACCTGCTGTGACGAGCGAAGGCCTTGATAGCGCGAGCTTTATATGCAGCTTCTACATCAGGCTCATAAGGATTTGGATCTACCACATAGCCACGATCTTTTAAGAATTTTGCATAAGCAATATCAGCTACTTGAATTTCTCCGCCAATATCTTTTGCGCCTTGTCCCCATTTAAGTTCGATAATGACCTTATCACCATATTTATCAATAATATATTGAGCCACGCCATTGCGAGTATCTTCAACATTCATTTGAACTATTACTGCACCATTTCCATCGAAGTATTTGAGATACATATCGATACGACGATCAAGCTCTGGTGCGCTGCTTATTTTTCCGTTGCCCATAACTGATTGTTTGTCTACACCAACAACATTTTCTCCAATAACAATTGGAATCCCACATAATGCAGCGCCCACAGCGAACGAGTCCCAATATTTGGCAGCAATAAAAGTAGAGCCAAGTGCACCGGTCATTATTGGCCGACTGCATGCTGTTTTAGTAGTCGTTCCAAAGCTTGTCGATATATCAACATTAGGGAAAATGCAGTCATCGGCGTTGTTCGTTAACCCTTTTGCGAGTCCATGTGCTCCATAAGGATATCCTTGAATTCGAAGGGCATTATATCCTATGCCAACCGCAGTTACGTTAGAAGATCCAGAGGTAATATTGCCAAACTCTCGAGGATACAAAATTTTTCGCCCAACAAGCGACGACATCCATGTTTCACACTTGCCTTTACAGTCCGACATACAGAGTGTACATAGACCAGACTCGCAGGGGTTTCCACGATTAACTGTTCCCAAAGCATCGTTTTGCTTGTCCCATGAAATCATAGATGTCTCCTCTACAGAAAGAATGTGAGTTTGGCAACTTTTTGCCTTTAATTACATTTAATAAATGTTGTGGAAACTTGATAGGCAAGAGTGTTTTTAAATTAAATCGGGATATGTTCATTTCCGGTAGAATTGCCATTGTATTGGAAAAATTAGGATATTAGCGCATTGCTGTAATGAAATAGATTCATTGCAATTTAATGTTCTTAGTGAAATTTGCTTGATAATTATATATATTAGTCATTAATCCAATAATAATTGTGCTGCCAATTTCCGGCAATTTTGCCAATTAAAAGGAATTCATGAAAAAACGATCACGCCGCAAGACTGCCTTGATGCGACTCATCAAAGAATCCTCCCCTTCTTTGAGCTCCTCAGATTTAACAGCGTTACTCAATGAATCGGGCTATGAGTTTAGCGAGCGGAGCGTGCGGCTTTATCTGGTAGAATTGCTGGACGAAGGTTTTCTTGCCGTAAAAGGACGCAACCGTTTTTTATCCGAAAAAGGGATCGATTATTTGCGTGTTCAACAGCTCGCGAATGGGATTAATTACCTTTCTGCAAAAATAGACCAAATGACCTATAGAATGACCTTTGATCTCGAGCGAAAATCTGGGACTGTTGTGGTCAATATGTCGGTCGTTCCAAAAGAAATCTTTTTGCGCTATCTCGAACCTATGTGCCAGGTTTTCGAAAAAGGCTATGCAATGGGATTGCTTACTACGCTTATAGATTCTGGCGAATGCGTTGGGGAGACAATTGTACCCGATGGCATGGTTGGCTTTTGCACAGTATGTTCCGTAACGCTCAATGGCGTTCTTTTAAAACATGCAATTCCTGTAACAAGCCGTTTTGGTGGACTCATGCAAATTGAAGATAACAAGCCTGTTCGTTTTGTTGAAATTATTCATTACGAAGCTACCAGTATCGACCCGCTTGAAGTTTTTATTAGGAGTGGTATGACCGATTACTGCGGAGCCATTCGAGACGGTAACGGTCGCATTGGTGCTGGATTTAGAGAAATTCCAGCCGACGGTAAAAACCTAGTCGAATCACTTGCTGTGAGATTAAAAGAATGTGGATTGGGTGGTTTCATGAAAATAGGCCTTAATGGGCAACCGTTACTAGATACGCCTGTTGGTGAAGGACGAATTGGTGCGATTGTTGTTGGAGGATTAAATCCTATTGCCATAATCGAAGAAAATGGTCATCGCATTGCATCCCGCGCTATGTCGGGAATTATGGATTATTCACGATTATTTCCGTATTATGAACTCCCCGACCGTATGAAAAAATTAAGTCAAAAACCCAGTGGTTAGTTTAAGCTCATTACAGCACCCACACATAACCGCAAATTATTTTCTTTTTATGCCTTCCCCCATAAAAGCGAATCCCTGTTTTCATCAGTAATCATCATCTAGAAAATAAGCACCATGCTTGTTATATATGTATTGATAGCTATTTTCCTGCTTCTTTTGAATGCTTTCTTCGTGCTTGCAGAATTTGCTGCTGTTAAAGCTCGCCCCACCCAGATCGAAGCACTTGCAGAAAAAGGTAGTACTCGAGCCAAACGGGTTCAATATATCCAAACTCACTTGGATCGTTTCCTTTCGGTATGTCAAATCGGAATTACCCTAGCAAGCATCGGCTTGGGGTTTGTTGGCGAACCAGCAATTGCGACTATCGTAAAACCTATTGTTCACTTGATTGGAATCGGGAACGCCTCAACCATAACTATTCATGGAATATCTATCTTTATTGCGTATATCCTGGTTTCTTTTCTGCATATCGTGATTGGCGAATTGGTTCCTAAATCTGTAGCGATTCGGAAAACGGTTAGTTCGGCACTTCTAACTGCGTACCCAATGATGTTCTTTTATTACTTTTTTATTGTGCCGCTTTGGATTCTTAATTCAACTTCAAATGCAATTTTGCGTATATTGCGTATCGCACCAGTACAAGGGCATGGCGCACACTCAGAGGATGAGATTAAAATTATTCTCGACCAAGCCCAATCTACCGGTATGATGTCTTTTAGGAGATTATTATACATCGAAAATATTTTAGACCTTGGCGATTTGACGGCCCAAAACGCAATGCAAGGAATTGGTAAAACACAGTCGCTTCATTTGGATATGACGCAGGAACAGATTGATGGAATAACTGCGAAATATCATTATTCTCGATACCCATTATTGAATAAAGAGTCTGGTATTCCCATTGGCTTTATTCATATCAAAGATTTATATGACGCATCCCGCACCGGAAAAACTGGGCTTAAACTTCACTCTCATGTTCGTTATGGACTTAAAGTCACCGAAAATCAGCCGCTAGAATCTCTGTTGCCAGAAATGCAACAAAAAGGAAATCATATAGCATTTGTATACGATGACCAAGGCGAATGGACTGGTATTATCACCCTTGAGGATGTGCTCGAAGAAGTGGTTGGAACAATTGAAGAAGAGTATCCGATCGAACAAAATATTCGTCTTATTAGCGTGTTAAAATCGGCAGATCAAATTGTTTTAGATGTTGAGGGAACTACTATCGTTTCTGCTACGAATTATGCTTTGTCAAAAATTAGTCCTTCAATTTTAGGGATGCCTCTTCAGGTGATTATGCCTCATATCGCAGAACGCGAGCGCATCGTGAGTACGTATGTGGGGCAAAAGTTGGCGATTCCTCACGCACGCTTTAAGGCACTTGCTAAACCTGTACTCATTATTGCGCGTCTTAAAAAACCCATCCAGGCCCCAACGCCAATTAGCAGCGAGAAGATCCATTTTCTTTTTGTTTTGCTAACGCCTGTCAGTTCTCCGCGAATGCATCAAATACTTTTAGGCCATATTGCCCGTCTGTTCGAAAGCGAGTTTTTAGAAGCTCGACTCGAAGATGCTACAACATCCGAAGAATTATTTGAGGCTATTTCTGCTACCGAACAAGCAACCGATATGACGATCTAAGCAAAAATAACCTTTTAAGAAATTTGCCTTGGCTAACTAAACAGTCTTTGTATAAATCTATACATCATACAAGAACACATCTGTATTGCCTTCGGCAGAAATGGGAGAATCGTTGATTGCCACATAGTTCATGTCTGATAATCGTACAATGCGAGGCTGAGGCAAACCTTTTGCAAAAAAACCTTCTTTGTAAACCGACATGGTAAGATAATCGCGCTGTGGCATCCACCTAAGGCTTTCATGAAAGCAATCGGGATCTAAAACCTTCGGCACCAAACTTGTTCTCAGCAACTCTTTGTCGTGTTTGTCGACAATCCTAATCTGCTGATGCGCTTCGATATCGCCATTGGTATACAAAACATCATAGCTACCGTCTCGTGCTATGGTTGGCCAACACCCATTAATGGCAAATTTTGTAATAGATTTGCTTGCTACTTCCATAATGCCTAAATCGTTATAATTTGGAAACCCGCCAGCCATATATTTGCCATCAGGCGACATAGACGCCCAGCACGTAGATCCAGCCCACTCAGGACGAGCCCAGGTTACCTTGACAATTTCTATTTTTTCGCTTGGATTATCGATGTTTATTTGATACAGAGACGAAGGAGCATCAAGCGCATCTTTTGCTTCCGATGCAAAAACCCATTGTTTGCCATCGGGGGTTGCAAAGCAATGTCCATCGCCATCGAAACCCTCTGCAATACACCGTTTGTTTTTTCCATCAAAGTCAATAACATATATTTTCCGCTGGTCATTATCGGTAAAGGTAATGCGTTTTCCATCCCAGGTAAAGCTTGCTGCAGAAAAGTGGGATCCATCGGTTTTTGGAACAAGTTCACGTACTATACCGTCTGCCGAATCTAAAACTTTAAGCGAATTTGGCACTCCCCTATCAAAATTTGGCTTACGCCCATCTGCACCCTCTACTTGCCAAACAACCCGCGCACAGGTATGAGCTCCCAGTAGTGATTTGAACTCTGAAATCAGTTGCTCTGGCTTTTTTGCCATACAAAAGGCCCCATATTTTAAAATGAGTTTGAAGTTTTCTTTTGAACGTAATGATTAAAAATACTCATCTGCAATTTAAATGGCTAAGCATTTTGGACTAAATTTATATAAACACAATCTTGGATCTGGATCTTACAAGTCCGATTCTGGGCGCCCAACGTAGGAATTAATTATGGTAATCGCATAATCCTTGTAATCATGTTCAGGCCCCTCTCATGTCAAGAGCATTAACCAGAACTCAAGCATGAAAGCAAAACGGAGTGAATCACTCAGTCTTGAATGCCTCAGGCACGAAGTACCGCAGGGCATGAAAGACCGGCAGGCAAAGCCCCGTTCTTGTTTGTATTATATTTTTTTGATTCATCACACTAATTCCCATCTCCCATTTTTCTCTATTTCCTTATACATTGCATCGGGAGCTAGATCCACTTCACCGGGCCACTCAACAAAACCATTTTCGCAATCGACTTGAGAGAATATTTCGGGTTTTTTTAGAACTTCAAAGACACCCTTTAAGTGGCTTTCCTTGAATATCACTTCGCCTTGAAGTCCATCACGAAACCTGATACTCAAACGTAAATGACCGACCGCTATTACTTGTACAACATCGTAATTCATAAGATTCACTCCAATGGGCTAATCCGTTTAGGCGGTTGCTTGCTGATGCACAATTCCCAATCTGCACGTAATTCATTCCGATGCATCGCAGCCCATTCAAAAACCAGCCCAATGACACGATTAGGAAGGTGTCCCTCTACTATTTCGAGCGTATCAATGGCTATTTTTGCTTTGAATTCGCCATATTCCGCATGAAAATGCGGTGGCGCATGGTCATCATAAAACATGCGGATAAATATACCGAAAAACATAGAAATAGTTGGCATTTTACATCCTTAATTTAAACAGCGTTTATCTATAAAGATACAATAACTACGCTTGGAATATTTATATATTACGAATTGGAAATGTGCATACCCATATTTTAAAAAATAAATCTACACTACTTTCTGAATATGGGTGCCGAACTAATAAATTCATACAATCTGAATCTGGGCGCCACGGTTGCCACCGTCGGCCCTTCTTACGTGCTCTTGCTTTCCAACCTGTCTGTCAAGCCCTGCGGTGCTTTGCACCTTGGTCTTTCCAGACTGATAGACTCACGCTGTTCATCCATCACACTCCAGTCCTGGCTAATGCTCTTGACATGAAAGGGGCCTGAACATGATTACAAGGATTATGCAATTACCATGATTAATTCGGACAGAAATCAAGATCATAAAGGTAATCATGTGAATCAAGGTTCAAATAGTTGACTTTTGCGCC
>JBBRUX010000039.1:0-37563 GCA_038247415.1 Chitinivibrionales bacterium
CGATGCCCACGTTAAGGGCGAACCAGGCGCAGGTGTCAAATATTACAATGTGCAAGGGCGGATGGTGTATCGTTGGCAGCGCGATGGGAATACCGGCCGCGTGCTGATACGCGTCCCCGGCAACGTGAGTAGGTATCCCGGAATTCTCAATATGATTCTTAATTGATACTATAGCTTGTAAAAAAATTAAACCCTATGCGCAAGAAAGAGGTAGCTTATGAGATTTTGCAATTCAGGTAACGTCAAGACTGTTTTTTGTTTGAGCGTCATAGTATTCGGTCTTCCCATCTGGGCTGCTCAGCACTTCAGTGTTGATAGCAATGGCGTGATGCTCGCTTCAAGGACAGAATCTTCGCGCAGGAGATGAACATGGCCCGGGTATTATAGTTTACTATGGTGCTCGCATGATGCTGGTGCACCAATGATTGTTTGGACACAAATAACAAGAGGTAAATATGCAATCTTTTTTTTCCACAACTCTGCTATTCCTTTTCACGCTCATCGGCTATTCCATCGCCGGAGCAGCGGTACTTGGCGAACCCAATGCTATAGAATCTGGATTGCAGAGCCGCAGCGACCTGGTCTTTTACGGCGGATTCGAAGCCTTTGGCGCATGCGACGCGGCTTTCAACACGGCCTGGGGCGCAGCCTGGAACAACCGCTGCAGTGAGGTGTCGGTACTCACCGGTTCCAGCGCGTATATCGGCAACAAAACATGGCGGGTCAACTACCCCGCGCGAGGTGTAGGCCCTGCAAGCACTGGTTTGCAAATTCCGGCATCTTTCCAAAAAATGGCAGCAGGCCAGCCCTATGATTCGCTGTATCTTCGCTACTATGTAAAGTTTGAATCCGGGTTCGATTTTGCTCGGGGCGGCAAATTGCCGGGGCTTATGAGCGGCGATGATGCCTGGAGCAGATCGGGAGGCAATCAGCCCAACGGTACCAACGGCTGGACTATGCGCTTCATGTGGCGTTCGGGTGGCGCGGCAGTTGTTTATGCGTATCTGCCCCCTGGCAAATATTTTGGTGACGGATGGGGCTACGACATGGCGCTTAACCGGAATTTTCAGACCGGGAAATGGCACTGCATAGAACAGTTCGTCAAGATCAACACTATAGGTCAGCAGAATGGAAAATGCACGGTGTGGCTTGACGATGAGAAAGTGCTTGACCTGAGCGATATCGAATACCGGACCGTGGATAATACCGCAGGAAAGGTTGGCGGTATCTACATTTCCACATTTCACGGCGGCAACGATGCTTCGTGGGCCCCGTCAGTGACTTCGTATACCCAATTCGATGCATTTGCCTTGGCAACAAAGAGGGTCGGTCCTTATAATCCGTCAAGTGAGACCGCCACCGGATCGATGGCGGCCGCAAGGATGGCTCCTAATAAAAAGAGCGTAGTACGGGCTTTTGATATCCATGGTCGTGCGACAGACCGCAGAGCTGTCTCCGAAGGGGTTCGGGTGGTAATCTGGTCCAATGCCGGGCGGAGCACCTGCAGATTGGAAGCGAGAGCCAAAGCATTATGAAAAAATATAGTAACTGAATAGGTGTCAACCGCCGACCATTGCAGGGGAGGTCATGATGCGTGGTTGCCGTAATGGTTCCTGTAGTTTATTTTCGGTACACCGGCACAACGCGGAAAAACAGGAGCACTCAGAAACACGAGAAAGAGGAAACCAGTGAAAAGAATCATGTTGTCAATATCGGCCGTCGCGGTGATGGTCGCCAGTGCCCATTCCCGACAGGTCAACATTTCAAGTGGCCCCCAATTGCAGAGTGCCATGGAAAATGCTCTCCCCGGAGACAGCATCAACCTCGCACCGGGCACCTACACGGCAACAAGGGGCTCTACATCGGGAGAAAATGCGCGAGGAATGTTCTTTTCAAAGAGGAGTGGAACCTCTTCGGCGCCTATAACTGTCAGAGCGCAGGATATGAGCAACAAACCTACTCTCATAGGCAAAGATGCCTCTGGAACTGTCATCTGCCTGTACCTGAAAGGAACCGCGATCGACTCAGCGAATTCGACAAATGTGGCGTACTGGAATTTTGACGGGGTCAATGTGCTGGGCGGTCAGAAGGGCGTCGTATTCGATGCTTGTCAATATGTTGCCATGAAGGACTGTTCTGTATCAAATATTGATCAGGAGGGAATCCATATCAGGGACAACAGCTCCTTCATTACCATTGAAAGCTCTTCCGTTTGTTCCACCGGCAGGACTTCCGCAGGATACGGCGAAGCGTTCTACATCGGGAGTGATAAGAGCAGCCAGGGCATTCCACCTGCAACCAGCATGTACCGGCCGTTTTGCAATAGCAACACTATTCGAAATTGCACCGTTGGGCCGGGGGTAAGTGCGGAACACTTTGACGTCAAAGAGGGCACGTACGGGAATATCATCGAGTACAACACTTTTGACGGTAGTGGAATCAGTGGGGCAAATTCGGCCAATACGTTTATAAACGACAAGGCTCAGGGCACTATAATCAGATTCAATGTAGGCAACAAGAACGGCAATGATAAAATAACCGCGTTTGGGGATGTCAGCGCCAGAGGAGTGTATCAATCGGGAAGTGAAGGGTGGTGGTATTCCAATACCTTTAACGGGGCATCGACCACCGACTACATGATAGCTCATGCCGAGGGGAAACCAACCGCGTATAAGTGGACAAACGCAAAGCCAGCAGGCGGTAATATGTACGACCCAACGGTTGACTGGACTGATAAGAATCCCAATAGTGCCGTATCCATCAAACCATACACTCAACTAAAAGCCCTAAGAACTCCCCCTCATTCTGCAAGTTTGCATCTGACAAGAAAAGGCTCTCTGCTCACGATCACTCGTTTCGGTGCTGGACGCAGCCAGACCATTGGAGCAGACGGTAAGATCCAACGGGTTTCAGTACGTGTATCCGATTGATAAATAGAAGATGGGATCGGTGTGGTTACATGATCCTGCTACCCTCAAAAAATCCGGCTCTTACGAAATATCATGGGCGAAACACCAAGTGCTTTATGAAAAACTTTGCAGAAATAGGTGGCATCATAAAACCCGCACTCTGCGGATATCTGCTTTATGGGGGCGCTTGTTGTTTGAAGCAATCGCGCCGCCTTGTTAATTCGTTGACGTCGTAAAAACTCCCCCGGTGCAATGCCCTCGGATGCTTCGAACAAGCGGCTGAAGTGATAGCGTGAGTATCCTGCAATATGCGCCATGTCGTCAACGGTGAGTTGCGCGCCAACAGCTACAGCGGCAAGATCTAGGGCTTGGGCAATGCTTGCGGGACGTTGCTTTTTAAGCGTAGTTCCAATAGCGGAATGGGCAAGCTTCATGGTGAGATCATAGGCCAGAGCAGATGATTCAAAAGGGGTTTTGATAGTCTCGTTTACTACGCGGTGGACACTATCGTTAAGAGCTGCTATTACACTAGAATTTTCCTCGAGTTTTTGTACTGGGCCTTTGCGCGAAATTGCATCCCGCCATATTCGGGTTACTTCATTGCCTGTTAGGCATACATAGGTAAACTCCCAGAAAGGCGAATCCGCAGGAAGGAAATAGTGATTGTCATGCGGGAAATAGAGCAGCATCGTATCTCTAGGAACAATGTCATATTCCTTCTTTTCATACCGTAGTTTTCCGCGACCTCCGGTTGTATACTGCATGAGGGCGAACTCGGTCTTACCTCGCATTAGTCCATCCCAATTGTACGACGCGAGAACCTCCCGTGCAAATCCGCCGCTTGCAACCATGGCATGCAGTGGAATTGTTCTGCCCGAGAAGTAGACTGCTTTTTCGTTACTCTTTTCCATACAAGGGCTCCTCTCTTTAATAGCATAAAAATACCATAATAAGCACTAATTAGCCATGTAAAAAAGCAAATTTAGAGGGTATATTAGAATCAAGAAAATACCATTACTCATTTTTTAAATAAGGAGAACCAATTTATGGCTTTCAAAATAGCTTTCATCGGCGCTGGTAGTATTGGTTTTACGCGGTTGCTTGTTAGAGATATCCTGGCAGTTCCGGAGTTTTGTGATACCATCGAAATTGCCTTTACCGATACAACCGCACGCAATCTTGAAATGGTGACCCGATTGGTTAAACGGGATATTGAGGCAAATAAAAGCCGCGTAAAACTATGGTCCTCCCCCGATCGGCGCGAAGCGCTTCGTGATGCAAAATATGTAATCAGTGTTGTGCGGATAGGCGGGCTTGAGGCTTTTCAGACTGATATCGACATTCCGCTAACCTATGGGATTGACCAGTGCGTAGGAGATACCTTGTGCGCAGGAGGAATTATGTATGGACAGCGAAATATCGCGGCAATTCTTGATTTTTGCAAGGATATGCGTGAGGTCAGTCATCCTGATGTACTCTTTCTTAACTATGCAAATCCAATGGCAATGAATACGTGGGCAGCTAATACCTATGGTAAGATCAGAACGATTGGCCTTTGCCATGGAGTCCAGAACGGTCACGATATGATCGCAAGCATCATACAGAATAGTATCAATAAAGGTAAAAAACCCAAAAGTAAAGGTTTTATACCGGTTGGGAAAAAAGATGTTGATATTATTTGCACGGGGATAAATCATCAGACTTGGTATACCCACATTCAATACAAAGGCGAAGATTGGGTTCCACGCCTTCTTGCCGGTTTCGAAAAACATCCCGAATACGCCCATACCGAAAAAGTACGTATCGATATGCTGCGACGATTTGGCTATTTTTCAACCGAGTCAAACGGGCACTTAAGCGAATATGTTCCGTGGTATCGTAAACGACCAAAAGAGATCGAAAAATGGATCGACCTAAGTTTGTGGATTCACGGGGAGACAGGCGGATACCTTCGGGCGTGCAGCGAACGGCGCAGCTGGTTTAAAACAGACTTTCCTCAATGGCTTAAAGAAGCTCCTTTAGAATTCAAGGAAGATAAACGCAGTCACGAGCATGCATCGTACATACTCGAAGGCCTGGAAACTGGGCGCGTATATCGGGGATATTTTAATGTTAAAAACACCGGGATCATTTCAAATTTACCAGAAGATTGCATACTAGAAACCCCTGGATACGTTGATAAAAGCGGTGTAAATATTTGTCGCATAGGAGAATTGCCACTGGGGCCTGCTGCAGTTTGCAATGCAAGCATCAGCGTGCAGCGTCTGGCCGTAGAAGCTGCGGTACACGGGGATGATATGCTTCTTCGTCAAGCGATGATGATGGACCCCTTAGTGGGTGCCGTGTGTAATCCTCCCGAGATCTGGCAGATGGTAGATGAGATGCTTGTTGCGGGTGCGCAGTGGCTTCCCCAATACAAAAAGGCAATTCTAGCTGCAAAAAAACGCTTGGCACTCAACCCGCGAATCAAGACTCAAGAAGGCTATAAAGGGGCTGCCAGGCAACGGATGAGAACAGTAGCAGAGGTAAAGAAAGCTGGTTGAGTAAGTTCCCCGTGCAAGCGCAATCGGTCTGGTAGTTAGATACTAATATAAAGCATAAATTATGATAGTTATGCGTTGTGGCGGAATTTGTCACACCTATACAAAACGCGGCTCAAGTCTTATCCCCCGCTCCACTGTAGGATCCTTAGCGTGAAAAAAACCCATTAGTCAATTATAAGGGAGAGGCACAACGCGCCTGACGGTCACTCCCGATGAGGTCTCTATCGTCAGGAATCGTATCGATGCAGAGGCGATTTCAGCGATCCGTGTCTCTCCCGCATTCACGCGCATCTTCGTCACGAGTCTGCCCGATGCGTCGATGAGAGAAGGCGAGAAGTGCCGTTGTCGGTGCCCTGATACAGGGTATCGACACGTCGATTTCCTTTGTCAATTGCCTTCGACGTCCAAACAAGCGTAAAGTCCCGGTGCGCCGCATCCTTGATACCCCAGCCCGATGGATCGTTCTGGGCCCACAGGCCATTGACGCCACGCTCACCGAATCTATCGAAGTGTTGTTGTAAATGACATTCCAGTTTGTAGCAGCAGTTATTGGGTTGTTCTCGGCATACCCGTGTTCTTGCCAGAAGACATTATGGTGAACGATCATGTGCATCCCGCCGTCTTCGGTGAGAAAACAGGTGTTGTAGAAATCGTTATAAAAGAACTTCTGACTCGTGGCAAGGGTGAATGGCTAGCTGGTGCTTATGCTCACTGCCACTTTGCCGACATTATAAACAGTGCTGTGTTGCACCATGTTGTGGCCGCTATTGGTTGCTCCGATAGCAATGCCTTTTTCGTACGTGCCCACATAGTTGCAGTCATCCGCACCGCCGCTTTTTGGATTACCCGAAACGGCTTGGCAAACGATCCGTCGGCCCCGGAAGAGTCGGCTTCAGCCGAGACAAAGTATGTCGCCGAGAAGCAGCACGTGCACAGCGCAAGCAACACCAGCAGCGATCGAGCGGATTTTTCCGATGGATTCATGCTGCGCCCTCCGTAATAAGGTCAATACCACGCTATTGTGTCTGTCGGACCAGTGCCTGGCCTTGGAGATCGAATACCTTGGGTCCAGCAGCACCATTCTTCGAGACGTGGATCCGCAAACCACTGCTCTTTGCGTCCGAGAGTCTCAGGACTATCCGGGTCTCTCTGGGACCCGTCGACGCATGCGCTTCCCGACGTTCACCGCCGATTCTCGTGGTGCCCTTCGACTGACTGAAAATCCATGGCAAGAGACCAGGTTCGATTGGAAAAGGCATAAAGTAAATGTGCTCCCCGTAGCTCTGATATCCATTGCTGCCGATTTCACTTTCGGAGAACTCGGTAAGTTTCGATGGCGGCGATCCACCCGCCCTTTGAATCGCCTGCATCATTGTGAGCGATCCCTCTACCGGAACAACGCCGTCGTTGGTTCCATGGAATGCCCATACGGGTATTCGGTTTGCAAACCCGGCTGCTTTGCTCGTATCTCCGCCACCAGCTATTGGAACTGCCGCTGCAAATTTATTGACAGGGTGGCGACAGAGAATGTCCCATGTGCCGTATCCACCCATAGAGCCGCCGGAGAGAATGATTCTATTGGTGTCGACGGAATACTTGACGCAGATCGTATCCAGCCCTCTCAAAGCATCCTTGTTTGCATTGCTTTCTGGGATAGCATTTGTGGAATAGGGACAACTGATCCATTCTGGCACATTTACCCACTGATCGTTTTCCGGGCACTGAGGCGCGTAGACAATGCAGGGATATAGCTGTTGGCTTTGTTTGGAGGCAAGTTGCTGCATATCAGGCCCGGTTTTGGGGGCATAGTCGTTGCCTCTATCCCCAACACCATGCAGATACATAATGAGCGGATATTTCGTGCTGGTGGAATAGTTGTCTGGAATGAAAACTGAATACACGATTGTTCCGACTTTGCCATGACTCCAAGCCGCCTCGAGGCGTGACGCCGCGAGTGCGATAACACTTTATAATACAAAGAAAACTACAGCACCATTCCAGCGGATCGAGCTCTTAATCATAATTCTCCTTTTGATAAATATTTGCATCTCTTGCGTTTAATATACACCTTAGGCAGAGGCGTGAATGGAAAAAGAATTCACATGAGGATTTAACTTGAATTAAATTCGACACAGACGCATTCTCTTTTCATATCGCGACCCTCTTCTAATGACAAATAGTAACGCGCTGCGTCAGGAACCGATTCCTCGTCTCGATTCGCAGCAGATAGGTTCCTTGTGGAAGGCTTCCGGGAATGCGCAGCTGAACCGCGCCCATGCCGTCGGCTTTAGCCAGACTGCAACCGTTCGCGTTAATCAATCGTACCCGAAAGGAGCCGGGGTAGGATACCTCGAAGGCTGATGCATTGGGGATACCCTGCAAACTCCTGATAAATAGACCACCCGTGCGATGAACCAATCCTTTACGAACGCTGTTTGCAGTTGCGATGCGGAATACGGGCGAGAACGCAATATCGGGTCCGCTGTACTGCTTGACCATTAGCACGGCATTAGTATTCGCCAAGGAACGAGCTTCGATGTCAGAAGGAATAGTCCAGGCAATACTACTCGAATCGAGGAAGTGCTTTGTGCTGGTGATGTTAAAGAAATTTTTCCCACCGTCAATACTTAACCAGAAGTACGCTAGATTGAATTTGGCATTGTCAAACGATTTCCATGTGAGCGTTATCGTCTGACCAATCGAGAAGGTCTCTCCCCCTTTGGGGTACGTGATCTCTCCCTTGACGTCACGAACAAACCTGATCGCAACCTCCATACTGGAATCTAACCCTACTTCGAACGCTCGGGCCTTGAGCGTGAGGGATGATGTGATGGTGATCGGGTTGCCGCTATACTTAGCGGAAGAGGAGGATGGATCAGAGCCGTCGAGAGTGTAGCGGATCTCCGCCGCAGCGCTCGTATGACTCATGTCAACGGAAATTACCTGTGAGAATACCTCCACAGGACCAGGCGGGTACACGCTGGGCAATTCCGACTGCGCGTGGACAAAAACGAATTGCTTCGGAGATTTCGGCACAATGACATTGGCCGGGTCTGCCAAATCGGCGATGTTGCTCACCGTGAGTGTATACGTTTTTCCACTGGTCAATTTCGAGGTGCTGAGTATTACACTTCTACCGGATATCCATATTACCTCATTGATTTGAACGTTATTGTTTATTCCGTAGTTGGCGATGGTGGTGGAAGTGCCCACATCAACCGGCTCGGAAAAGACAATCAGAATCGCGGTGTCGCGGTATGCATTGACAACGGTTAGCGTCGGCTTAGTCGCATCTGTTTGTGCAGATACTCCAATGCAGCCCAAGAGGCACACCATGCAAAGAAATGAGCATAGTTTACTCAGTTTTTTATTCATATACTTCCTATCTTTTTATTGTTAAGCTGCGGATTCAGGATATCTCTGCTTGCTCTACCGCGAATTATTCGATCATGACAGATTGCGTCGAAATGCGATTGTTTCCTTTGACCTTGACAATATACGCACCGGCGGAAATATTTGCTGGACAGCGTATGTGAGCGCTGTTCGTTCCCGTTGATTCGGCGATGCGGCGGCCGTTGACATCAATAAGCGTTGCGCGAATTAATCCCGGAAGCGAGACCTCGAATTGCCGCATTTTGGAAATCCCGGGTATCGCTCGAACCAACAGACGATCCTGCAGCGGTTGAAGTCTCTTGCTTTCAATCGCACCGGTGCTGGCACTTCGCTTGACCCAGAGGTGAGAGGTTCCGGCCTTCGTCGACACTTTCGTCCATTGATTCTTTGATGCCTGATAGATGCAGATATCCCGATTGGCGGGCTGGTACTCGCCGCCCTGGTTGTGGGCGTTGGTGACAAGATAATCGGGGTGCGTTGACCATTCACAGTAAGTGTTCTCGGTGTAACCAGCCGGCAATTGTATAGGATTTGCGTCGCCCTGCAAAATCTGATTATGGGCACCTGCAAGATAGGAGTATCCGTTTGGACGATTGATATCCGTATTGTAGGAACCATTGCAGGACTGCGTATTATCTTCCAAAATAAACTTAACAAAAGCATTTGTTGATGCGGTCGGAACTAGTTCGGCCTGGGCTCGTCCTGGTTGACAGGTAAACATATATTTGCCGTTGGCGGACCTGCCGTTGCGCATAGCGATATCAAGAAGTTTGGTTGCCGTCCCGACAAGTTGACATGTGCCTTTGACCAGCTTCTGCAGGTAGGTTCGCCCGTCATCGAAGCCAAGGGTATCCCCATTTGCCCAGTTGGATGTTACATAGATGATATACTCATCGCCGGCAGGGCTCACCCACCAGCGCTGATCGTATGATCCGGTCGCGACCTGCACATGAACCGAGGAATCACTGAGGTCCTGCACGATAATTGCCCCGTTATTGTTATAGGCGAACCGGGTCCCGTCCCAACTGATGGATGGATCGCCCACCCATAGTTTGGATTTTGTCGTCAGCAATTTCCAACTATACGTGGCTGCCGAAAAATCGAGCAGATATGTTGTTGCCGATAGGCCTGTTGCAAGCCCCTGGTCGTCGGCAGGCTTATCGCTACTACCGGTGGGGTAACACATGATGAGCTTCGCGCTGTCTCCGCCAAACAGCGTTTGCGCCTGAATCGTGGTGATTTTTATCGCGGGTAACTGCGCGTTGACGCTCACGCTGCCCAGCAGGCATGCACTGGCGCATAGGAGCACGTGCTTAAGGCAGAAACGACAGGTACTCTTCATAGGAACGTTCTCCCCGCTAAATTGTTGATTTGTCTAAAAATCACCGAGCGCGCCCGTATCTCACAGAATTAGGCGTGCGTCTGCAACAAGGTGTTTTATAAGAGGCAATCTACTGCGCAGACGACGGCACAACTCAGGCAAAATATTGTTTTCAGATTTAATCTGTATTAATTTCAATACAGTGATGGCTATGGACTCAGACTAATCGGAGGTGGGGCATGGAAAAACGTAAACCGGGAATCGACAGAGCTCTGCAGTGGCTGCAAACACTGCTCAAAGATTCCCGACTCAAGCCGGGTGATTCCCTGCCGTCGGTGCGGCAACTATCGCAGGACAGCCAGGTATGCACTGGCAGCATGTCCAAGGCGATCCAGCTTCTCAAGCAGTCCGGGGCGATCACCGGCGGTCCGCGGTGCAGATCCGTTGTAGTTGCGAATGGGAATGCTCTTGCGTTTGGGTCGGCACAGCAGCCTCGCCGGAAAATGCGATTATCCCCGGTAGCGCGCATCGAATCCGAACTTCACCGCGCGATTCTCGTTGGCGAGATCGGTCCCGGAATGCCGTTTCCAGGATCAAAGGAACTAGGGCATCGTTTTCATGCGTCCCCGGCTACTATTCGTTCAGCGCTTGATAGATTGTATACGGAAGGATTGATAGAAACAGAGAAGCGGTGGTTCTGCTTGCGTGTCGCCAGGCAGCCGAGGGCGAATGCGCGCATCGCACTGATCGGGTTTGCCACCGCCCCGCACGAGCCGATAATTCGCGCACATCAAGATACGTATCTCTGCAGCCTCCTCCACGCGCAGGTATGGCAGAGAAACTTTCTCCTTGACCAAGTGAGCTTTCCGCCCGGACCAAACGCTGTCTTGTACGGTCCGGATCGCGCACGGCCGTATGTGTTTGACGAAAACGTAATCGGGTGCATCGTGCTGCTCAACCAGATCTCCGACCTGTGGCCCGACCTGTTCAACAAGCTTGTCGGTTTGCGCATTCCTATTGCGGTTATCGATGAGTTTGGTCACTGGAGTGTCGGGGAGCACTTTCATTCTCCCGGCAGAGTGCGGGTCTTTTCGTTCTCGACCGGCCGGCTGGCGGCCACCGAAATCACCCGTACCCTCCTGCGCTACGGACATCGACATTTCGCCTTCATTTCGCCATACCCATTTGCCTTCTGGTCCGGCATGCGGCGCGAGGCGATTCAGGAGGAGCTTGACAAAGCAAATATCGGTGACAATCTCACGGTTATTGAATCCGATATCGGAGAAGAAGTTTCACGGCTCTTTCCGAGCGGCTCCGGCAAAGAAGTTCACAGGTACGCGATGGAGACCCTGAAAAGGTTCCCCCCGGTTGTGCAAGGCGCCTATGCCCGGAACAACAATGCCGGCTCGTGGAGCATGCATATCACCAGTGAAGCGGTCGACCGGCTCCTGCAGGTTCGGCTGGAGCCTCTCTATCGCCGGCCCGAGATTACCGCATGGATTGCAGTCAACGACCAATGCGCGGCCATCGCTTCCCAGGGGCTTCGCGACAACGGCCGGCACATGCCTGCGGATCTCTCGCTTGCCTCGTTTGACAACACCCCGGCCGCACAGGACTTACGCATCGCCTCCTACGATTTCAATGCCTCTGGATGTGTCTCCGCGGTTCTCAATTTCCTCACGTCATCGATCGATTCGCGCAAGACATTTCCGACCGAGAGGATCGAAATTCCCGGGACGCTTGTCGAACGCGCATCGCTGGGACCAGCGCGCAGGTAATGGCTGGTTGTCGTTCGACCTCAATTAGATAGTAAGGCTCGTTGCGCTATCGCTTTAAAAATTCCCAATTTTTTTCCCATTCTACTATTATATACCTGTTGCGAAATTATTTTTAACCAACAGTTTAATTACCATTGGAAGCGTTACTGCAATGCCAGAAATAAAAAAATGCTACTAAAGTACAACTTTCTGGCGCTCTGTGGGGTAGTTTTTGGGGCTTTTGGAGAGGGTCTTACTCCGCCCGATTCTCTTGTGCCTTTGGCTAAAATTGGGCAATCAATCATTGCTTGCCCGGGGGATTCGGTTACGCTCGATGGATGGGCATCTATTGGACGTGGAGCAGAAATCATGGAGTGGCACTGGGTGGGAAGTGGTGCACTCACGTTTGACATTAAAACCGATCGCGGAGATCTGCGGATAGCAGCCCCCATGGTTCCAAGAGTTACGGCGCTTTCTTTGATCGTTACAGATTCTAAAGGGCGGGTATCCAAACCAGATTGTGCCTCGCTCTGCGTCATGAAATCGGAGCCGCGTGTTTCTATAGGGGCAGATTCAACCATTAAGGTTGGAGTACGGATAGCATTTGATCCGCATGTCTTGACAATATGTGGAGCTATTGTCAAATACGAATGGGATCTGGATGATGATGGCATTTACGAATATGTATCTTCCGATAACGCAAAAACATCCAAGGCCTATTTTCGGGCAGGATCGTTTAAGGCGCGGTTTCGGGCAACAGATTCTTTTGGGCGTACAGCGGGCGGCATGAAAACAATTGTTGTTCTTCTCGCAGGCGCAAAATAACGATACAATTAGCTTTATGAAGGACAAAAGCATGAAAACAATTACGGTTGGTATCCTTGGCGCAACATCGTATACCGGGGTTGAGCTTACAAGGCTCTTGTGCATCCATAAGCACGTGTCAATAGGTTTTGTCTCGTCACAATCCTATGCGAATCAGGCAATAAGTGAAGTGTTTCCAGAACTCTTAGCTATGTGCGACATGATCCTTTGTTCGCCCGAGGATGCTACAACACATACTGTTGATGTCGTGTTCTCGTGTTTACCCCATGCGGTATCGGCAGAGCATTGTTTGCCTTTTATAACAAAGGGAATTAAGGTTGTCGATCTGAGCGCAGATTTTAGAATTAAAGATCTTGCCGTTTACGAAGCATGGTACAAAATAAAGCACCCCTGTCCTCAGTTTATCGAAAAAGCAGTGTATGGTTTGTGTGAACATGCTCACGATGCTATTGCAAAGGCTCACATCGTGGCGAGCCCAGGGTGTTATCCAACGTCAATTCTTTTGCCCGTATTGCCACTACTCAAAGATCCTTCGGTAAAAATTACTGCGATCATTGCCGATTCAAAATCGGGTGTTTCCGGAGCCGGCAGAACATTAAAAACAGGATCGCTCTTTGCAGAAGCACACGACGATATTGTAGCCTATTCTGTTGGCCACGCGCATCGGCATGTGGCAGAAATGGAGCAGGAATTCTTTGCTGCCGGCAAGGGCTCTTTTCCCTTTACCTTTTCGCCGCACCTAATTCCCGTTAACCGGGGAATGCTTTCGACACAATATCTTTTTATCAACAAAAGTGCAGACGAGTGCACAGAGATTGTTTCCGCTGCATATAGTGGACAGCCATTTATTCGGGTGCGGAAAAATGGTGATTTACCGCATACACGGGGAGTGGTAAGAACTAATTATTGCGACATCACTTTTGTTGACAATAAAAAAGGCCCCGTAATTGTAGTGAGTGCTATCGATAACCTTGGCAAAGGCGCATCTGGTCAAGCATTACAATCTATGAATATCATGTTTGGTTTACCTCAACACGAAGGATTGATACGGTAATGAAGAAAACTGTTGTGGTAAAAATTGGTGGGTCAACTATCGATACTATTGGTCTTCTCGAAGAATTTGCACACGCCGTTGCTGCTCTACAAAACGAGGATACCGTGGTCGTGGTGCATGGCGGGGGTAAAGATATTGGGCGACAGCTCGATCTGCTTAATAAAGAGTTTGTTTTTATAGAAGGTATGCGGGTAACCGATGCCCTCACTATGAAGCATGTTCAAATGGTGCTCTCCGGAGATGTCAATAAGCGGATTGTAAGTACGTTTTTGTCGGCTGGGGTAAAAGCTCTCGGATGCAGCGGTGTTGATTGTAATCTTGTTACTGCCCAAAAAATGCTTGTGTCCGGAAAAGATGTTGGATTTGTTGGTGAGGTTGTTGCCGTCGACACGACTATCCTAGATATTTGTAAAGAAAAAAACATTGTGCCTATCGTATCTCCCGTGTCGCGAGGGGCGGCAGGAGAATTTTATAATGTCAATGCCGATCTAGCTGCCTCGGAAATTGCTGTGGCCCTTAAAGCAGATCATTGCATCTTTATTTCCGATGTAGATGGCGTTTTAGATGAAAATAAAAAAATTATTTCGGGTATTGCCACGTCAAGCATCGACGCATTGGTAGCCCAAAAAACAGTTACGGGAGGAATGATTCCAAAGCTTCGTTCTGCTGCCGATGCCATTTCTCGCGGTGTGTGCCGCGTACATATTTGTGGATGGCACGGAATAAAAACGTTACAGCAGGAACTAGGGGATGCAACCCATAGTGGAACAGTTATTTATTAATACTAAGGAATTGTTATGAATACTCAAGCGATAGATGCATTATTTGTTCATGCTTTCAAGCGGTCTGGCGCTTTTTTTGTTAAGGGCAAAGGCATGTATCTTGTTGATGCAGACAAAAAAAAATATCTCGATTTTGGATCGGGTATTGCCGTTAATGCTTTAGGCCATGCGCACCCTGCGCTTATTAAAGCCATAGCAGAACAATCTCAGAAACTTCTCCATGTTTCCAATTTGTATTTTTGTAAACCACAAATAGCGCTTGCAAAAAAGATCTTGGCAAAAAGCTTTGGCGAAAAAATCTTTTTTTGCAACAGTGGAACCGAAGCCAATGAGGCTGCCATAAAATTTGCCCGGAAGCAGGCATCGCTAGTAAGTAAAACTAAATATCACGTGCTCTCCTTTACCGATGGTTTTCATGGGAGAACCTATGGGGCATTGGCTGCAACTGCGCAAATAAAGTTCCACGAAGGGTTTGGGCCCATGCCAGCTGGTTTTCATTATTCTCCTTTTAACGATGTTCTGGCAGCAAAAAAGATTCTTAAAAGTCAGGAATTTGCAGCAATTATTGTTGAGCCGGTTCAAGGGGAAAGTGGTGTCCATCGGGTTTCTCAGGAATTTATTTCCTTTCTCAGAGACTATGCCACCAAAAATAAAATCGCACTAATCTTCGATGAGATCCAATGTGGCATGGGAAGAACGGGCACGTTGTGGCACTACGAACAATTGGGTGTAGTGCCCGACATGATGACTCTTGCAAAACCGCTGGGTGGGGGGTTACCTCTTGGGGCTGTTGTTTGTACTGCAAAAAGCGTTGCAGCAATTGAGCCTGGGGATCATGGGACTACCTTTGGCGGAAATCCTTTGGCGTGTGCTCTGGGCGAAACGGTGCTCGATATCGTTTCCAAAAAGTCGTTTTTAAAAGACGTCAAAAGTAAAGGAAACTATCTTGCAGGAAAGCTTGCGGCGCTCGCTGCAACATATCCTATCATTGCGCAGGTACGGGCATCGGGACTTTTGGTAGGTGTCGAATTAAAAACAGATCCATTGCCTCTGGTTGCAGCGCTTATGAAGAATGGCCTTATTACCATTAAAGCCGGGCATAATACCATCCGGTTTATTCCTCCGCTTATTGCAGCGTGGGACGACATTGAGAAAGCTGTTGAAATTTTTGAGAAAACCATTGCAACAGTTGGCTAATATGGATTCTTCAGATACTCATTCTCCATCGACTCCCAGGGCTTTCCTGGGAGTCATGTTTGAATGCTGCAAGGTGTATGTAAGGATTTACAAAAACAAAGAGGGTAGTGCTTATTCTGGTAATTGCCCCAAGTGCTCAAAGCCTGTAAGAATTGCAATTGGTAAAGATGGAACTGGCCATCGATTCTTTACGGCACAATAACCAAATGAATATCCAGTGCTTTCACGCTGTGCGTTATAGCCCCGGTTGAAATGTAATCCACACCGGTTTCGGCAATTTCTTTAATCCGCTCAAGCGTTACATTTCCCGATGCCTCAAGCATAACAGGTGCATTTTGGCTATTGCGTAACGTTACGCACTGGCGCATATGCTCGTTTGTCATGTTGTCGAGCATGATGATTGTTGGAAGCTCTATCAGGGCTTCGTTAAATTCGTCGAGGCTTTGCACTTCGGCTTCTATCTTTACTGTAGGGAGCACTGCTGCACGCGCTTTTCGAATTGCTGCGCCAACGCTGCCAGCAGCTGCAACATGAGTGTCTTTTATCAGAACCATGTCGTAGAGTCCCATACGATGATTTTGCCCACCTCCATCTCGTACTGCACGCTTTTCCAGGCATCTCAGAAGGGGTGTAGTTTTGCGTGTGTCAAGAACTTTGGTGAGGGTATGAGAAATGGCCGAAACAAGAACGTTGGTTGCTGTAGCAATGCCGCTGAGCCGTTGCAGTAGGTTTAAAGCAATGCGTTCCCCGGCAAGAATTGCTCTAATGGGCCCGTTAAGTTCGCACAGAAGTGTTCCCTGTGAAACCTTTTCGCCATCGGCTGCATGTATTGTTACTACGCAAGCAGGATTGATAAGGGTAAAGAGTCTTTTTAAAAGGTATAATCCTGAAACTACGCCAGCTTCTTTACATTTAATATGAGCATGGGCATTGTCTTTTTCGCTAAAAATGGCGTTGCTTGTTATATCACCACTCTGCAATAGATCTTCACGGAGTGCTCTGTGAAGAAAGTCGTCGAGATCAAATTCGTTGAAATCATGATGCATCATAAAAATCCCCACATTCCTGAAATGTAAAATGATGTGCTAATATCGCCTGCGTCTACCCGATTATTAAAGTTAAGATTCCCTGCACCATCCGAAACATCAAGCATTCCGAACTGTACTCCTGCAGAAAGCGAAATATTTGCAAAAAGAGGCATGGTAGTAAGGTCTAATCCCGCCCGAAAACCCCACGAAGAAAAGAGTGCTCCTTTGGGTGGGTAGAGGCTTGTGTGTTCCTGATTAAGGTAAAGACGTGCAAAGCTTAAAGCAGGGATAGCTTTTTTATTCAGCATGAAGGCCAGTGTAAAGGAGATGCCTGGTACATTAAGCGAAGAATCTGCTTCTTTACCGGCATAGACGCTATCAACTCTAATTTCTTGACGGAAAGTAGCATCAAAAGAACTTCCTTTAAAGGGATTAAAGCGCAAAAAAACATCGTATCCTGTCGACATCCGTTTACGGGAAAGCATTAGATTTTGTGTGGTAAAGCGTGTACCGGTCGAATCGACCCTCAGCCTATTAGACATATAAAACGAGTGCATATGTGCATAGGCAAGTTGGCCAGACTCATTAATAAATCCGGCGCCAAATTCGACCCCTTTGTAAGCTACCGAAAGAGCAGGAAGCCGCCATACCGTGCCCGTAACGGGCTTAAAAGCACTACGCGCAAGGGTGCCAAGGAGCGTGAGCGTGATTTCATCGAGCGAAAGAATATCCATACCAACTTCTAGTTCAATAACCTTTTGAGCAACGATAAGGGAATCGGCAGGCTTGGGAATTGCTACAAAATGGTAATCATCGTTTCTAATAGCCGATTCGAGTTGGTTACCATCAAAAAAGAATCCAATACCAGCACGATATACATCTGCGCTATAGGATGCATGCAAGCCCCCCACACTAAAGCGTGTGACATCGGCAAGAAAGAACTGCGCCACAAGGCCATTAGTTTTAGCCAGAGCAGTAAATCCGGTTGCTGGATACGAAAGATACGGATTATAGTTAGTAAATCGATTGACAACAGTCCCATCTCCTATGGTAAGGTCGGAAATGGCACCAAGCCTAAAAACAAAGGTGTCGGCAGCACTAGCGCCAGGCACATTCAGGGTTAATCGGTCTATCAGGCTCAGCCCCCCGCTTATTGAGGCAAATTGAGATAGGCCAAAAGATTTATAATTTTTGCCCGCAAGCAGTTGGATGTGTGCGTCAAGCATTGCTAACCGATACGACGCAGTCAAGGCAACTCCGGGAAACCCCCCTGCGCCATTAAGCGACATGCAATAGCGGGCTCCAACGCTTGCCGTGGTTTCGAAGAGGCTATCTGCAGGCGCACTACGGTCATAGGTGGCAAGCTCTTTTAAATGATCCTCTAGAATTGCCCCATAGACCCGGTTTGGTGAGAATGGATACTTTTGGAATCCTTCGTCTTGTTTTTTGGAAGCATTTTTAGAAAAGAGATTGTCGGAAACTGCTATGCGGCTACGAATCGCGCTCGCGTCTTCTGTGGGCTTAATGCCTGCAGCCGAAAGCTGTGCCGTTATGTATTCGTCACCAAAGAAGTGCTTGAGAACTGCAACATGTTTATAGGTAATAAAGAGTGGGGCAGTGGGCTGCTTCCCCGGAAAAATCATAGTGGTCTGACCAGGCGTGAGTTTTCTGCCTTCTTGTTGAGCAATGTTGCGGACACTTACCTCTCCGTCAAGAACCTGAAATCCAGTTTCCCCCGATTTTTCTTCTACAACGGTTGATACCGCACCTTTTCGTGTTTCAGCCACACCGTTACTGGTGTAAATAGATATGTGTGCGCCAGAAATAACATTAGCATACACACCACCGGCAAAAAGGGTAATGGAAACGTCAAGTATTTTTTCGTTGGCAACTGTTTTTTCTACTATATTAACCAAAAGCTTTGAGTTGGAACCAAGCACCAAAACATTGCCTTTGCCAAATTGCAGCACGGTACGGGCTTGGAAGAATGTTTCAACGATATCATTATCAAAAAGTTTGTTGCCCATGGCAAGCTTTTCCCAGGTACGTTTCTGGGATCGTTGTACTTTGCTGGTTCCTGTAAGCGCCGAAATGTCAAAAGATGTTTGAGCGCATATTTCGCTCTGGATGAAGAGAACGAGAAAAATTGACAGAAAACCGAGGCGACATAAGAGGGTCATTGCAAATCTCAATCGTATATAGTACAATAATTATCAAGCAATTAGCAGTACTTCATACCGCAGGGTTGCGGTAGCGTTTGCGTTGGTTCAATAAGTAATATACTACCTGAAACATTACGAACACTATGAAGCTTGTTATTCAGATCCCTTGCTATAATGAAGAGTCTACCATTGCGGCAACCATTGCTGCTCTTCCAAAAAGCATCGCGGGCATCGATACGATCGAGATCATTGTAATAGATGATGGATGTAGCGATCGCACCGCAGATATTGCCAATCTTGCAGGCGTGTGTGAGGTGGTTCGGCTTGCGGGTCATAACGGGCTAGCTTCTGCTTTTTCGGCCGGCGTTAAAACTGCCCTGAGACGCAAAGCAGACATTTTGGTTAATACCGATGCCGATCATCAATATCCAGGTCACTATATAGCATCGCTTGTCGAGCCGATTGTTGCACACACGGCAGATGTTGTCATTGGCAATCGGCTTGCTGCAACCCCGCCACCTTTTTCCCCTGCAAAAATGTTTTTTGAGCGCCTGGGTTCTCTCTTTGTAAGTATTGCCGCGGGTTTAAGGGTACCCGATGCCGCCTCTGGCTTTCGTGCTTTTAATCGCGCCACACTCATGGCAATGGTTATTCACGGGAAGTTTTCGTACACCCTCGAAAGTCTTGTGTTTGCGGGTATGAAAAAATTGCGCGTTGCATCTGTTCCCATCGTTGTTAATCCAAAAGTTCGTCCTTCACGTCTTTTCCGCTCTATTCCACAGTACATCAGACAGTCGGTTATTACGGTTCTGCGTGCGTATCTTATGTATCATCCACTTCGCTTTTTTGTGAATCTTGGATATTTCTTTACGCTGCCAGCTCTTTTGCTTGGAATTCGGTATCTTGTGCTTTTTGCCATGGGGCGCGGCGCGGGGCATATCCAATCGTTAATCCTTGTGAGTATTTTTGCTATGCTCGGATTTTTATGCATGGTAGTTGGGTTAATTGGAGATGTTATCGCAGCCAATAGGCGCCTTTTAGAAGATATCCGCTACGAGCTTCAAATGCACACTACCCATGAAAACAACCCTTAAAAAAACATTTATCTTTTTGTCAATTATTTGGGTGTTAACCATAAACATCTGCTTTTTTTGGCAGCGGATCGCACACTCTTCGGTTGCTAGCACCGCACGCGAAACATTACACACATGGTTACATATGTCGCGATAGCGGCATAGGGAGTTGTATGCTGGGCGTTCTCATAATGTGTTTGGCAGTTATAGGATGCGGGCATGTAGTCATGCTCCCTTTTTATAAAGGCATTCCTTGTGCAAGTTTACGTATAGCCGTTATTGGCGTAATGGGTTTAGCGGGGATATCGTTTGTTGTTATAGGATGTGGGATGTGTGGATGCCTGTATCCCCGGCTTTTGATATATGTAAGCGTGCTTTTTGCAGGATACGGATGTTTGACTATTGCGAATGCAGGGAGGCGCTACGGGCAAACGTTTTTTCGCGCTCTTGTGCATATTTCCCCAAAGGTTTCATATCTGGCAATTGCTATTATAGCTGGTATGATTGTTATTGCAATTGTTGCAAGTTTTGCCCCCCTTGTTGGATCCTTTGCAAATGACGAAATCCTGTATCATATTTCGGTGCCCTTATTTTGGCTCAAATCGCATGCAATGAGCACAGTCCCTTTTGCCGTTGGGTTTCTTGCGTCAAGTGGCGAAGTGCTTTTTGCATGGGGCTATGCTTTGGCTGGATCAAGCGGTGCCCATTGTGTTTCGGTTCTTTTTTATGGGGTGCTCATTGTTGCCACCTATGCCGTGGGAAGAATACTGCATAGTCAAGTTTGCGGATTGCTGTGCGCTGTGGTGTGTTGCGTAAATCCTGTCGTATTTCGCAGTGCCTGGCTTGCATTTACCGATGTTCCGGTAGCTACATGCTTTATGGTGGCCGCGTGTTTGATACTTTTAAAACCACAAGACTTTTGGCGGCGAGATTTTCTTGCGGGACTTGTTGTTGGATTTGGATGCGCGCTTAAACCAACAGGATATTTTTATGCGCTTGCGCTTGTGATGGTTATGATTTTAGATCTGATGCTACAAAAAAAGCTTGTGAAGGAGATTGGTCGAAGTATTCTTTTTTTTGGCGTTGGTACCATTATTCTCGGACTATTTTGGCCACTCTGGTTGTGGGCGCACACAGGCTGTCCTGTTTTTCCTCCTCCCCATTTCTTGTTTACACTCTTCCCAAACTTTACTATTCATACAGGAACAGAGGTGTTTACAAAAGATACGGCCGAGCATATGTGGCATTTTTATAGCCAGCGCGTTGGGGATCTTGGGCGCGGGGTGCACAATTTCTTAATACTGCCCATAACCATAACGTTTTTTGGTTCCGTTTTTCAGGCAGGCGATTCAATTGGAACTGTCCTCGCCTCAACGCTACCGTTTCTTTGTGTACTTTTGGTTAAAGATCCGCGATCGCGGCTACTGTTTATATTTGGTAGTGTTGGTGCAGCGCTCATGTTTTTTATGGTATGTGCAGAAGCTCGGTATATTCTCATTTCTATTATTGTAATGCAGAGCCTTGGGGTTATCGCGCTTATGAAATTAACCCACTATACAAGCATGCGTAGTGCGCTTGTCGTGCTTATCTGTTTTAATGTTTGTTTTGGTGTGCTGACAGCTGCTCGTCTTACTGCAAAGCCTATAAAGAGCGTTTTTAGCAAACACTACAACAGAGAATATTGTTTGCAAAATAGACCATATGCAAAGCTTTTTGCAGCTGTTGATAGTTTACATCTAGATTCTGTTGGGGTATGCTATCACAATCAAGTGTATCTGTATCTAAAAACGCCGTATTATGTTTTTGCTGCATTGCCAAAACAGACAACAAAGCAAGGGTATCAACCAGATACATCGTATTGCATTGATATCGATTACAACGTCGTAGTAGAAGATACCGCAGCAGCATTGGGTTCTGGATTTTATAATGATAGCTCAAAAACTTCCATGACGCTCGTGCGCTCATCGACGGATGCCCGGCTGTATCGAAGCATTCGATAATGTATTTATATGTAAAGCATACAGGCTTATGAAATTTTTAATGCCAAAACCAACCAACACGCGGCTTTTTGCCTGGCTTAAAGCTAGTCCTTTGCATGCGGGGATAGGGTGCTTTGTGCTGTATTTGGGTACGCTTATGCTCTTTTATTCTGGCCATATTTATTCTAACGACACCGTTGCGAAAATGGAATCGGCTCGGTCGTTTCTTAAACACGGGACCACAGCAATCGACCCGCAAAGCAAGGGATGGGGTTTAGTTGGTAAAGATGGAAAAGTGTATGCGCATTTTCCCCTGGGGACCGTTGTTGTTTGTATCCCTCCTTTGGTCGTAGCTGGATTTATAAAATCTATAGTGCATGTGCCGCAGGCGCCATACCTCGAAACTGCTTTTGTTGCCTTGCAAGGGGTGGTTGCTACGGCATTGTGCGGTGGCATACTTGCAATGCTTCTTGTGGCGATTGGGTTGTCTTTTGGCAGAGCATTGTGTGCATCGGCATGTATCGTATTTTGTTCAGAAATACTCCCGTATGCAAGCAGCGGATGGTCGGAGCCGTATGCCCTTTTGCTTGCAGTGGTGGGGTGTTGTTCGCTTATCTATTCTCATAAATACATTTACGTTAAGCGATCGATCCTTGTGTGGGGAATATGCGTGGGATGCGTTACACTCTTTCGTATCGAGTTGTTCGTTTTTTGTTTGTTTGTCTGGTGTGGTGCAACGATCATACATAGAAAATACTGGAGAACATATCTTGTTGCTGCATTAATTATGTCAGGGATATTTTGCTTAAACCTCTGGTATAATAATTGTCGATATGGCAATTATTTTGATTTCGGCTATTTTGGGCACACTGCTACTGTTGCAGAAGCTTCGGCCCATGCAACTATTACCGATTTCTCCAATCGTGCAATTCGATCTGATTACTGGATGCGGTTGTATTGGCTGCTCTTTTCTTTTGGAAAGTTGCATTTCTGGTACGTGTCGTCACTGTTGCTCCTTGTTCCCGTATGGTTTTTTACCATTAAAGCTGTTCCCAAAATAGTTCTCGTGTATGCGCTATCTGCCCTGTGCATGGTTCCTTTGCTGCCACTCGTGGGCATAAATTCGTGGGCATATGCTAATCGGTATGTCTATGTTATATTCCCCTTTGTATTATTGCCGTTGGCTTTTATTGTTCGAGCCCCATGTGCCGTGCTTGTAAGTATTGGCTCGGCAGCTCTTGTGGGGTTTATAACAAGTGTGGTAGGGTCGCTTATCAATTATCATGTTGCACTAGAACGGCTGGTGAATAGGTCGGATTTTTCGCATGTCATGTGTATAAATCTTGACATTAGAACAGCCCCTTGGTGGGAACATTGTCGTATGCTTCCTGGGGCATTCGTTAGTTCTTTCAAGCTTGTCTTTGGTATGGTCCCACATGTTTCGCGCGAGTGGGTACGCACACAGTGTCTTGATGTGTGGCCAAGTAGTGTTATTGGAGCGGGGGTCAACCCGGTTGTTGCAATGGGGTTGTATTGCATTCTTTTAGTAGCGGTGAGTGCAGGATGGGTAACCATAATAAAGCTTTTGAAGAATCCGCATACAGACAAAGGGTTGCAATGAATGCAATAATTTTTGGCCTTGCAGATATCACAAAGCCCCGAACGCGCATCATGATGGCTTCTTTTGAGAAACTATTTCCGCACTGCAAACATATAACGTACTCTATTTTTAACGACATTCCCGATAAATCACAAATGAGCAAAGGTGCGCTTATAGCAAAAATCTTTGCTATGGCGTACGCATATCCTTTGCTTGTTGTAAAGTATCTGTGTGCGCCAAAGCACGGCATTGTGTTTGTGCCCTATTGTGGAATGTTTGATGTTGTATGCATTAGTCCGTTTGTGCGCATGCGAAAAGCAAAGCTTGTATGGGATATGTTTTTATCGGTGTATGATACTGTTGTAATTGATCGGGCACTTGTGCATCCTCGGTCTTTTTCAGCACGACTGCTCTTTCGAATCGAATCACTGGCAGCTACTCGCGCAAATCTTGTAATCCTTGACACAAATTTACATGCGCAGTACATTCAGGTGCTTTTTGGGCTCAAACCCAATGCGGTTACCTTCATATGGGTTGGTGCCGAAGAACGGGTTTTTGGAAATACTGCGCAAAGCGTAAATACCCGGCCTTTATCGGGCGAAATTTTTACCGTACTATTTTATGGTCAGTTTATACCTCTGCACGGGATTGATATCATAATCGCTGCGGCTGCAATGGTAGCACAATCTGCACCGCACATTAAAATTATTATTATTGGGTCGGGTCAGGAATCGGCCCGTATTGATGCTCAATTAGAGGCTTCGCCAATTTCTTGTATTCAGAGGATTCCTTGGGTAAGCTATGAAGATCTTCCCAAATATATCAAGATGGCAGATGTAGGTCTTGGTATTTTCCCCAAGCAAGGCAAAGGACTTCGGGTAATTCCTAATAAAGTATACCAGATGCTTATGGGAGGCCTGCCCCTTATCACTGCTGCAACGCCGGCAATACAGGAGCTTTGCACTGTGTATCCTTTGGCGCCAATAAACTGCATCGAAACAAATAATCCACAAAAACTTGCAGATGCAATCGTGCATGCTTCCCAGCAAAAAAAAGAGATCCCCTTTTCCTCGTTTCCCCATATCGATTCCAGCATAATCCAAGCCCAGTGGAAAGAAATTCTGCCACCATGTGGCATGATAACTAAGTGATGCAAAACTTGCCCCCACGATGTTTGGATGGTAGTATCACTACATGTCCACGCGAATTCCCAAAATTCTAGTCGAATCACACCCCACAGGTGTCGGGCATGTATACATTGCTGATATTTTGATGATCGGCATCAATTGCCCGCGACTTAAGAGCTCTTTGGATGACAATGTATACCATGTTATTCCCTTGTCAACAATAGCTGAGATTGCCACGGTTACTCATGCTTTTGGATTGGTATTGCTTAATGCAGCACTTGTTATAGATCCATCAGAAGCTGATATCGAGCAGCTCTATTTTTTATCCGATGCTACGCCACTTGTAGTATATGCAGAAAGTCTTAACGATTTGTCGCCTCATGCGCGCAACCTTATTACCGATGGTACGTTTGAGTGGGTGAGCGGTTACGAAATTGATGCCGGCCTTTTGCGCGCTCGCATCGATAAAGTTCTTCTAAATCATCGTATCAACGGTACTTTTGTCCAGCAACAAGAGGTAGCCCGAGAAAAGGTACGGCTCGAAGAAGAACTCGTTGTCAAGAATTTGCTTGTCGAAAAAGAGCGCGATGTATCAGAGTCTATTATAGCATCGGTGGGCTCGGGATTATTGATTGTAGACATCGAAGGAACTATAATTCTTATAAATTCTCATACGCAAACACTTCTGGGCTTGTCTCCCTTGGGGTATGTGGGGCTGTTGTTTGACGCTGTTTTGCCCGAGGCTTTTGCTGATTATATTCGTGTTTGTCTGAAAAAATGTAATGATAAAGAATCCCATAGCGATCTCAAGCGAATTTCGTTTAATGGTTTTATTTATCAAATAGCAGCCTATAAAATGACTCAAAAAAATGGGAGTAACAGGGGGCTTCTGGTTTTTATTCATGATATTTCCGAACAAGAAAAATTAGCTTCTCAGCTTTACCACAACGAAAAATTAGCAACAATAGGTACTATGTTGTCGGGTATTGCGCATGAATTGCGTAATCCACTCTCAATTATCAGTGCGCGTGTACAGCGAGCGCGTATGTCGCCTTTGGCCGAGAGCGGACCTATTGCCAAGGCGTTCGAATCTATCGAAAATCAATCGCATCGGTGTAGCACTATTGTAAATAGTTTGCTTAATTTCAGCCGTACTAGTTCATCGTCGTATGCGTTGCATGATGCTGCTGCAGTTCTAGACGAAACGCTCACCTACAGTGCCTATCAGAATTCCTTCGACACTATAGAAATTATAAAGCACTACACCCCAGGGCTTTCTATCTTTGGCGATCGATCTCGCTTTGTACAGGTTTTTCTTAATATTATAACGAATGCTGCAGATGCAATGAATGGTAAGGGAGTGCTTACTATCAGTATCGTGCAAAGCTCTTTAGGTGGAACCCGCATTGAAATTGAAGATAACGGCCCTGGTATTCCACACGAGGTCATGTCAAAAATATTCGATCCCTTCTTTACAACCAAAGATCCTGGCAAAGGCACGGGTCTTGGTCTTGCAATCTGTCAAAAAGTTATTGTTGAGTCGGGGGGGGCAATCGTGTGCAGTTCGGTACCCGGAAGAACCGTTTTTACGAGTACTCTTCCCACGTATGCAGGACGGCTTATATGAATAAAACAATTCTAGTTGTTGACGATGAAGAAGATCTCCTCGATATCATGCACGATTTTTTAACTGAGGAAGGATATAGCGTTCATGTTGCCCTTAATGCCGAACAGGCTCTGGCAAAGCTTTCGCAACAGAGCTTCGATCTGATGGTCTCGGATATTAATATGCCCGGCAAAAAAGGTTACGAACTCTGTGCAATTGTAAAGAAAGAATATCCGCTGCTTACCACAGCCCTCATGACAGCATACGATGTTCGGGATTATATTTCTATGGCAAAAGAATTTGATATCGGCAATATTATTACCAAAACTACGCCTTTTAATTTTGATGAAGTGGGAGCGCTTATTGCGACCCTTCTTTCTAAAAATGTTTTCGGTTTAGCTCGCTATGTCAACGGAAAAATTAATACCTTGCGCATCAAGAATTCGGATGAAATAGAAGCGGTGATGCACAAAATTCTCGACTGGATGCAATCCGAGCGTGATCGCAGAAAGTTTCGTGCGGCCTTGGGCGAAATTCTTATTAATGCGGTGTATTATGGAGCCCAAAATGAGCGCGGCGATCGCAAGGATGTGTGGAAGTCGAATGTCGATCTGGCTCCTCACGAGGAGATCGTGATAAGCTATGGTTGCGACGGGGAAAAAGTTGGCGTGGCAGTAACCGATCAACGAGGCAGATTAACAAAAAAAGATGTTTTATACTGGCTCGAACGCAATACAACCCGCGGCGAAGATGGCTTAGCCGTCGGACTGTTCGATGAACACGGCAGGGGATTGTATATCTCGCGGGAGTCAATAGATCGCTTTATTGTTAATATCAAGCCTACGATAACTACCGAAGTTGTTATGCTCAATTATAGCGAAGGTCTGTACGATGGCTCTCGTCCCTTATGGATTTACGAGATGTAAAGTCTTATTTCTTTTCCCTTCGATACTATCCTACTGTTTCAAAAGGGAATCTGTCTTGTGTTCTGGCTCCACATGAATTGTTACATATGAACCGGGCAAAGATTTCTTAATGTCATTCTCGAGCGCATTGCATAAATCGTGTGCCTGCGCAACTGTCGCGTGAGAGACTACCCTAACGTGAAGGTCTATCTCCCGTCGTTCCCCACTTTTGCGTGTGCGCAATTTATGATGGTTCAGTACACTGGGATGCGATGCAAGAACTGCGTGTATGGTACTAATCTCCTCTTGCGGTAATGCCTTGTCGGCAAGATCACCAAGCGCTTTGCGGGTGAGGTCGATGGATGCTTTTATAATAAGCCCTGCAACAAGGATTGCAATCACGGGGTCGAGTATGTGCAACCCGGTAATCTTGATGATAATAAGTCCAACAACAACACCAAGCGAGGTAAATACATCAACCGATAAATGCATCGCATCGGCTTCTAAGGCAATTGAATTGGTTTTTTTTGCAATAGAAAAGAGCTTGCGGGAAATGAAAAAGTTTACAAGTGTGGATACGCCCATAACGCCAATACCCCACCCGATTCTTTCTATATCTCCGGGATGCATAAGTTTTTTAATTGCTTCGTAGAGTATAATGCCCGCAGCTATAAAAATGAGCACTGCTTCAAACGCACCAGAAATATTCTCGTATTTTCCGTGGCCAAATTGGTGGTCGTTATCAGCGGGCTCGCTGGCTTTTTTAATAGAAATAAAGGCAACACAACTGGCAAGAAGATCGATTGCAGAATGAATGGCTTCGGCGAGAACCGAAACCGATCCCATAAGGATTCCGGCAAAAATTTTGAAAATGACGAGGCCAGAATTTGAGAATACAGACAGCAGTGCAGCGTTTTGCTTATTCATAAGAACTCCCTCTCACAATGCATTTTTAGTGTTCGTACAAAATCTGTACAAGCTAATACTAAAACAACTGGTAAGTATAGGAAGTCCCGCAGAAAAACTGCTGCCCACAGAGGGCCCGGCATAAGACCTGATCTTCCAACGTCTTTAGCAATAAAATAGACAGGGTAGCGGAAAAAGGCAACACAAACCTGCTCTACATCTTTAAAAGCGGACACTAAGGCCCCCGAAGTGCCGCACGAATTTCACAATGTACCTAAATTGCTGTTCTTAAAAGCCCCCACTCTATATAATGTAATACACATCTTAGATTCTGCTTGAATCAAGGTCTTAAAAAGATGTATTTTAAAGGTCTTTTGTTGGGTTATTAATTCCATCTTTTACAGGAGTTTTCTTATATGGCGACTCGCACAAAGGTACCGCACGACGGAAATACCGCCTGCGCGCATGTGGCACACGCAACAAACGAAGTGATTGCAATTTATCCAATCACTCCATCCAGCAACCTCGGCGAAATAGCAGACGAAAAGTCGGCGCGGGGCGAAAAAAATATCTGGGGAACCGTACCATCGATTTCTGAACTGCAATCTGAAGCAGGAGCCGTTGGCGCTGTTCACGGATCACTTTCCGCAGGTGCTTTAACTACTACGTTTACAGCATCTCAGGGATTGTTGCTCATGATCCCCAACATGTATAAGCTCGCGGGCGAATTGCTTCCAACCGTTTTCCATGTTACTGCTCGTGCAATTGCAGCACAAGGGTTATCGATTTTTGGTGATCATAGCGACGTGATGGCTGTTCGACAAACTGGTTTTGGAATGCTCGCTTCAAATAATGTTCAAGAAGCAATGGATATGGCGCTTATCTGTCAGGCCGCAGCGCTTGAAGGCCGCATTCCTCTTGTTCATTTCTACGATGGTTTCAGAACATCACACGAAATTCAGAAAATCGAAGAACTCACGTTCGACGATATGCGCCACATGATCGATGACAGTAAAGTGCAGGCTTTCCGCGCACGTTCTATGTCTCCCGATCATCCTATTTTACGCGGTACAGCTCAAAACCCCGACGTGTACTTCCAAGGTCGCGAAACTGTTAATAAGTATTATATCGCGCTTCCTGCTATTATCCAGGGTCAGATGGACAAGTTCGCAAAACTTACCGGACGTCAATATAATCTGTACGAATACGTTGGTCCTGCCGATGCCGACCGTATTATTGTTATTATGTGCTCGGGCGGAGAAACAGCGCACGAAACAGCAGAGTATCTTAATAGCAAGGGCGAAAAAGTTGGCGTGCTTAAGGTTCGCATGTTCCGCCCCTTCAATGCAGAGCTTTTTGTTGCAGCGATTCCTGCATCCGTCAAATCTATTGCAGTGCTCGACCGTACCAAAGAACCCGGCTCTATGGGTGAGCCCCTGTATGAAGATGTTCGTACTGCAATTGGCGAGGCAATGGAACAGGGGTATGGTCATTTTACCAAGTGGCCACGGGTTATTGGCGGTCGTTTTGGCCTTGGTTTGGCAGAGTTTACACCTGCAATGGTAAAAGCAGTATACGACGAACTCAAGAAAGATAAGCCAAAGAACCATTTTAGCCTTGGTATCAACGACGATGTGTGCTTTACATCACTGGATTTCGATAAGAGTTTCAGCATCGAAGGTGACGATGTCAAGCGCGCCATGTTTTATGGCTTGGGTGCCGATGGTACTGTTTCGGCAAATAAGAACAGCATTAAGATTATTTCCGACGAAACAGAAAATTTTACACAAGGTTATTTTGTGTACGATTCCAAGAAGTCGGGAGCCATAACGGTGTCTCATCTCCGTTTTGGTGTTAATCCTATTCGTAAACCTTACCTTATCACAAGTGCAAACTTCATTGCCTGTCATAATTATTCGTTCATCGAAAAGTACGATATGATCGGCAATCTGGTTTCCGGTGGTACATTCCTTCTTAATACAGAATACGCAGCAGATGCCGTGTGGGCTCATTTGCCCGGACGCGTGCAAAAACAAATTGTAGATAAAAAAGTCAAGTTTTATGTGATCGATGCGCTCAAGATTGCTCATCAGCTTGGGCTTGGTGGTCGTATCAATGTGATTATGCAAACATCGTTCTTTGTCATTTCTAAGGTTATCGACGACGATCTCGCAATTAAGTCAATTAAATATGCCACACAAAAGACCTACGGCAAAAAAGGTGAGACTATTGTCAAGATGAACATGGATGCTATCGACCAGGCTATTTCGTCAACGCACGAAGTTACGTATGGCGCGGTAACAAATCCTATTGCAGCAATTAAGGCTGTTCCCGATGAATCACCCGATTTTGTCAAAAATGTTACTGCTAAAATGATGAAACAAGAAGGTGCTGATATTCCTGTGTCTGCAATGCCCGACGATGGTACCTGGCCTACGGCAACATCGCAGTGGGAACGTCGCAATATCGCGGTCGAAATTCCTTTGTGGAAACCAGAAGTCTGCGTGCAATGTTTACGCTGTTCGCTTGTGTGTCCTCATGCAACCATTCGTGGAAAAATTTACGATGCGTCATTGCTTGCAAAAGCTCCTGCAACATTCAAAAGCGTCGATGCTAAGGGTAAAGATCTTGCAGGCAAAAAATATACGCTTCAGGTTGCACCAGAAGACTGTACCGGTTGCGGTTTGTGCGTAGAAAATTGCCCTGCAAAGGCTAAAGAGGCCATTTCCATGAAGCCTCAGGCCCCGCTTCGCGCCGATGAAGCTACAAACTGGGAGTTCTTTAAATCATTGCCAGAAACTGCAACAAGCATAATCGATTTGTCAACAGTTAAGGGAAGTCAGCTTGTTCGTCCTCTGTTTGAGTTCTCTGGTGCGTGCTCTGGTTGTGGCGAAACACCGTATATCAAGCTTGTTTCTCAGTTGTTTGGCGAACGTGCACTTATTTCTAATGCAACGGGGTGTTCCTCTATTTATGGCGGAAACCTGCCTACCACACCGTATGCAAAACGCGACGATGGCCGCGGCCCAAGCTGGATCAACTCTCTGTTCGAAGACAATGCAGAGTGTGCTTTTGGTTTACGTCTTGCGGCTGATAACTTTAAAGTTATTGCAACAAAACTTGCCACCGAAATGCTCGCCGATGGAACAGATCTCGATGCAGCCGGTAAAACCCTGTTGGGCGAAGCCTTGGCAGCAACGCAAGTTACCCGCGACGAAATCGAAGTTGTCCGCCAGAAAATAGATGCCGTAAAAGTCCAACTTGTTAAGAGTTCAAGCGATAAAGCTAAAGCACTTGCCAGCACAATCGATTATCTTGTCAAGAAATCGGTATGGGGTTTTGGTGGCGATGGCTGGGCATACGATATCGGTTTTGGTGGACTTGATCATGTTATTGCCTCGGGAAAAAATGTTAATCTTTTGGTGCTGGATACCGAAGTGTACTCAAATACCGGTGGTCAGGCTTCTAAGTCTACTCCTATGGGTGCCGTCGCCAAATTTGCCGCTGGTGGAAAGCCAATGGGCAAAAAAGATATGGGTATGATTGCCATGAGCTACGGCTACGTATACGTTGCAAAAATTGCAATGCTTGCAAACCCAGCACAGGCAGTTAAGGCTCTTCTCGAAGCAGAGGCCTACGATGGTCCTTCGCTTATCCTTGCCTACTCGCATTGTATTATGCATGGTATCGACATGGAAAAAGGCGCGGACGCTCAGAAGAAGGCTGTCGAATCGGGTCACTGGCCACTGTATCGGTATAACCCAACGCTTACAACACAGGGCAAAAATCCGCTTACATTAGATAGCCAAGAGCCTAAAATCAGCTTGTCTGAGTATGTTCTTGCAGAAAATCGATATCAGATTCTTAATCGTTCTCAGCCCGAAGTTTCTTCACGACTCATCGAGGCTTCTCAGAAAATCGTAACATCACGTTTCGATCTTCTTAAAAAGCTTGCAGAAAGCCAAGTGCAGAAATAAAAGCCAGAGCGTAGATCAATAAAAAGCCCCCTCGTTGCAGTGCAACTGGGGGCTTTTTTGTTCTCAAGGCAGATTCAAGTGAATTCAACAGAATACGCTATCTGTTGCCATTTTAAAAAGTTCTTACTATTTTAGAAAAAACCCGCAATTATTATATATACTATATTTAGAGATACGCTATATTAAGCGATTAATAAAAACTTTAGAGCTATTAAACACTAACACAGGGAGCTTTGATATGAGAAATTTCTCATCTGCTCAAAAAATGATCGGCGCGTTTTTTGCCGTCATTATGACATTGGCAATGTGTGCGCAGGCGGCAGTGACCGTAAGGGTAGATAATGATTATGAGGATAGCGTGCGGATTGTGGTGTTGTATAATCCAGCAATTGGTGTTTGTAGTAACCTACCCGATGTTGGCGTACAGACTAAAGATTTTGTCATTAATACGCTTGCGGGGATCAATCCGAACAAAGGTGTAATACAAAGACTGATGTATCGTGCATCACGTGCTGATGATGCTGCCGGTTGGCAAATGCCTACTTCGGCTACTGGATTTGTCACCGTCGATTCTATAGTCAGATATTTTTCAACAATGACCGGGACTGCTGTTAAAGATACCCTGTTACCACATGTTATTGTTCATATAAATGCTGGATGGGGAGGAAAAAATGGAACACAATGGGCAGCTATACAAGACTGGGCATTAAAAAATTATGTTGGCATTGTGGAGGTTGGTGATGATGCATCCGATGGTGCTAAAATATTCGGTTTTAATACTGTTGATAACGTGCCTGCCCCCATGGGGCCAGCTCAGTGGCTTACCTCTCCTAACGACAAATTGTACACAGTTCTTGATAACTCAAAAGATAAGTTGGTGGATGCAACTAAACCCCCTCATTTAAAGGGAATTGTTACTAATGCAAAACAAGTGGCGAATAGCGATACGCTTTTCTTTAAGCCCTATTCGACTGCTGGAACAGACGTCCGATGCGAAGCAGATGCCGACGCCTATACTATTGCAAGTGCTGCGCAAGCTGCTAAAATAACCTTTTTGGGATATCAACAAGCATATAATAGTACGGTTAAAGATGGATATGGGCAAAATGGTGTTCCTGTAGGAACCGTGGATTCAAAAGCTCCGGGTATTCCCCATTGGTATACTATCGCAGCATTGCAAGATACGCTTGCTTTGCCAACAGGTATTACCATTCGTAGGGCTGTGTCGCTTTCTATGCAGCCACAATTTCTCAAGAATACTCTTGCAAGCGAGCAATTAACGTATGATGCCATTATCTTCGCATCCCTTGCTTTTTCCACGCGACCAATTCCTATTTCCATTCAGCTTGATGCCAACAGCATTAAAGCTGGAGAATTTACAAAAGGAACAGTAATTATCTCCAGTACCGATTATACCGACGCTCAAAAAGTGCAAATTGCAGCAACCGCGGTATGGTCATTAGATCCCGATAATAACATTACTAAACCAGGCGATTCGCTTACTGCAAAAACAGGCGCAACAACTAATATTACTGGTACAAAGGCCTTCCGATCAATACGCGTTCATGTGTCGGTCGATGATCCTACATTTACCGGTGTTAAGGCAACAGCCGTTAAAGATTTGTATGTAAACGCCGGACCGGAGTATGCTATTTATATAGAAAAATCAAATAATTCAACCCGCTTGACTCCAGCCCAGGTAATGCCGCTTTCAAATTATGCAGATTCGACTACCGCCAAACCGCTTGCTACCATTACCATGGGGAGTACCGATAACACATCGTATGGGTATTCTTATGTTCGTGATAAATTTGGCAATATTATACGTATTGCAACAAATGCAACATGGGAGCTTGTGCCAACCACTCCTGTTGGTGGAGTTACAGTAGTTGCAGCTGCAACTAAAAATGAGGGTATTATTTCTCGCGGCGCAAATACTAATCTTGCAAAAATCAGGGCTTTTGAACAAGGCACAACGCTCATTCCCGATACTGTAGATGTTAAACAAATTTCGGGAAATATTGTTGGTGTTCGACTTGTTGATGGAGCTGGGACCGTGTTCCCGTTGGAATCTGTTACACTGAATACCAATGAATCTCAAGATTTTAAAGTACAACTTCAATGGTCTACCGACGCCACAAGATGGGTAGACGGTTCTGGTACGCTCTATTTTACAAATCCGGGTGTACGTCCAGAGCCGCCAACAGGAAGTACCAGTACCTGGAAATTTGAGCCAACCGTGGCTGGGGTTACGAACCTGGTTGTTGAGGCTGGTGCTGTTGGGAATATCAAAAGTGATACGATAACCATTTCTGTTACCGTTGGCCCTCCAGTTAGAGTCACGTTTGTTCTTATCGATAAAGCTCCTATTGCCGGCCTGAAATTTACGGCTCGCGTAACAATCTATAACGACGACGGCGTAGTTCCAGGAAATTATTGCTTTGATGCAAACAATGGTAACGGTTCATTTTCGGATATCGTTGGAATAAGCGGGACTCCGCTTCCAAGGGTATTTAGTACCTCAAATCTAATAGACTCTGCTAATCTTAATGCTAGTGGTGTAACTACCAATAAAATTAAAACCTGCTTTGCAGAGGGTAATGCCGATATGCAATTCAGACTTTTTAAACCTGCATCAGAGCTGGTTGCCGATTTTCATAAATTGACAGTGTCCCTTGGCTCTGCTGCACCACTTGTTGCGTCGACTGAGACGTTTGTGCTTAAAGCCGGTGCAGTATCTAGAATTGAGATTATCGATAACACAACTGGTTTGCCAGTAGAGCCATCGATCTCCTTACAAGCACCGAGCGGCGTTTTGGATGCCAAGATTCGTGGCTACGATGCCTGGGGAAATGTTATCCCTGTGACAACTCAGGTGAGTGGTGCGTGGACTAAGATTAGTGGTACCATGGGCTTTAACAGTGTAACCACGGGCAATCTTCGGTATGGTACCGATACTGTTACAGCCAACGGGAATGTATGTATTCAGGTGTCGGCAACAGAAAATCCTGCTGCAAAAGATTCGGTGTGTATTTCGGTTCGATCGGCTCCTGCTTTATATGTTGCGACAACAAAGGATTATAATGGGAATGGGTACCTCGATCATATCGAATTGACTTTTAATAAAGTTGTTGACCTTACATCACTTAAAGCTGCAACAATCAGCGTTGTACGAAATGGATCTGGTTCCGATATTACTACATTTACGGTAGACTCTTTGATAGCACTTGGCAATGATGGAAAAACGTTTCAAATAACTTTAAAAGAAACGGCCACTCCCAAAACTGCTACGAATGGGCAAACTGGTTGGACGCCCGATGTTACCATCACCGGATATGAAGAAGTTAGCTCTTCGTTAGCACGCGCAAAAGATGGTGCGCCTGTCGTTGTGTGGCTTGTGCAAAACAAAGTAGATCCTAAAAAGCCCGATCATACGAATGATGAAGTATCGGTTATATTTAGTGAACCGCTCAAGGATGTTCTGGGAAATAGCACCAGCGAGAATCCTAATGTTGTGCTTGATGTTTGGAAGGGTGAGAGCAAGCCCTATGTGGATGCAGATTCAATGCTGTTGCAAGCAGGCAATCCACCGCAAACGCCAGTGTTCATCACTTCGCTAACAAATGCGAACACGGCGGTTTTTAGGACTGTTAATGGCAAGTATCTTGATGCGAGCTATCTGATCAGCCTTAAGGTCACCGGCACCCCTGCTTTAAATGATGCTCCGGATAATCAGGTGGTTGTGAATAATGAGCCTGTACGCGTGCAGATTCTGGGTGTTGTAACAGATGTAAAGAGCGCGCCAAATCCTATGACGCCAAATGTTAATCTGCCAAATAATCCAGGGCATCCGATTTCGGATAATAATTTACTGGTTTATGTTGATCCTAAACTTGTTTTGAATGCTGCTCAGAAATCGAGTATTTCAGCAACTGTTATTACCATTCAAATGCCTACTTTTAAACCTGGCACAATGCCGGATTTGAGAGGTACCTATTGCGTTTATGATATGGCTGGCAATTTGGTACATAAGCGTGAAGCAAAAGAGAGCGTTTTTAATCCTGACTGGCTTACATCCACAAAACAGTCACAGCAATTTGCAGTTGGCTGGAATGGAATGAATGACAAAGGTGTTAGGGCTGCTCCTGGCGCATATCGATTGGTTTTGAGAATGGTATTGAAGTATGCTGATTCAGCCGATGGTATGGATAGAACCAAGCCAATCGAAGTTAACACTATTCAGGGTGTTAGTCGATAACGTGTAGTCTGGTTTGACACTTTTGAGTTGATACAATGGCTGTTGCAGAAATCTGCAACGGCCATTTTTTTAGGATTCCCTCCAGAGCAAGCTCATATACTGTGTGCAAGGATTAAAAATGGGCAAAGAAACCAATGTATTACAAGCACTCAAAGAAGATCTTCTGCGGCTAAGTGCGCCTCGTAAAGCAGAAATAGCTGCGCGATTTTTTAAGTCGGGCCCAAATCAGTACGGTGCAGGGGATGTCTTTCTGGGTATTACTGTTCCAGAGCAACGTGCTGTATCTAAGCGGTATTATGTATCAGTAACACTTGCTGATACTATGCAGCTCTTGCGGAGTGAGTATCATGAGTTTCGACTTACCGCGCTCTTAATTCTTGTGTGTAAATATGAAAAAGCCAAGGATGAGAATACGTGCAAGGAGATTGCAATGCTCTATTGTACTCATACAAAATATATTAACAATTGGGATTTGGTTGACCTTTCTGCCTATAAAATTCTAGGCCCCTATTTGTTTGATAAAAACCGCTCGGTGCTCTATGATTTTGCCCACTCTGGCAATTTGTGGAAACAGCGTATCGCAATTATCACTACTTTTAATTTCTTGCGGAAAAAAGATTTTGCCGACACCCTCAAACTTGCCGAGTTTTATTTGAGCCATGATCATGACCTTATTCATAAAGCATCTGGCTGGATGGTTCGTGAAATAGGTAAGCGCGATTATGAAGTGGCGTATGAATTTGTTAAGAAGCATCGGTTAAGCATGCCTCGAACAATGCTACGGTATGCGATTGAGAAGTTTGATGGAGAGGTAAGAAAAGATTTGATGAAGAAATAGATATACACCAAGAGTATGGGCATTCCGGGTTCCCCGTCGCCCCTCCAGTCCTGGCTAATGCGCTTGACATGAAAGGGGCCTGAACATGATTACAAGGATTATGCGATTACCATGATTAATTCTGAAGAAATCAAGAACATCAAGTAAATCTTGTGAATCACGGTTCAGACCCTTGACTTTCTGCGTCAGGCAGGACTGAAGTGTGATGGATGAACAGCGTGAATCCATCAGTCTGCAAAGACCCAGGTGCAAAGCACCGCAGGGCTTGACAGACCGGCTTGCGAAGCAAGAGCACGTAAGAAGGGCCGGTACCGCAGGTAGGC
>JBBRUX010000040.1:0-36498 GCA_038247415.1 Chitinivibrionales bacterium
AATACCAGTGTCCCCTCATTGCTCATGGCAGGTATAGGGGCCTCGGCTGTAAAAATACGCACGTTTGGTATTACGGTGCTCGATCGTACCCCCGATGATCAGTTGACTGTTGTAATGCAGAATAACTCTACAAAAGAGGAAGTGACACTTTCGCCTGGAGGACGTCAATCGTATAACCTCGATGAGGGGCTCAATCGGTATTCGATTCGGGTCTTGGATAAAGCGCAAAATGTGGGAAATGTTATTTCTGGAACGGTATATTATTTGCCTGGGCCTTTACAGATAGATTTAATTGATCCATCAAATTCTCCGGTAACTATCAATGATTTGCCCCCAATGCCAAAAAATACGGTACGTCCTAAATTTCATCTTGTGGTTGAAATAGACGACAACATTGGTACCGTTCCGGAAGCAATCAAATATTGTCGTGTGAGTGGGGCTGGAGTTGATATTCTCATGCGCAATGATTCCAAATACCGCTATAGCGCAGATATCGATGTGTTGAATGGCTCACGGTCGTTTCTTATTAAAACTGAGGATTTGGCAGGCAATATAGGAACCAAAACGCTTGATATTGACATTAGAAGATAGTAGGCGTTGTTGTATACAAGGCTGAAATTGCTTCAGCCTTTTTACGTAACGTTTATGAGCGCAAAAGGAAGTTACGAAACAGTTACTGCAATCGATTTTGGTTTTGCAGCTTCTGTCTTTTTAATACTCAGCTGCAATACCCCATTCTGATAATGTGCTTCGATACTGTTTGCATCGATGTGTTCTGGAAGTGAAAAAGAACGACTGAATGAGCCAAAACTACGTTCGTAGTGATAGTAGCTGCCTGCCTTTTCTTCCTTTCGAGCCACCTTTTTTTCGCCCGATAGAGTAAGAACCCCATTTTCGATTTCTACCTTAATGTCAGTTTTGTCAATACCGGGCATATCGGCATGCAGTCGGTAATGGTTTTCTTCTTCAACAATGTCAACATCGGGCCAACGGTTATGAGAAATTTCCCTATTGCTTTTGCAAAATGGGGAGTTCGCATAAAAGCTATCCAGCCAATCGGAAATCGAAACGCCAGGAACCTGGTAGCGGATAAGAGAAGACATAGAAACCCTCCTTCAATAAGTAAATAAAAAATGTATTACAAATGTGCCAGTAAAGAATCAAGGCCTTGGTCTCTGTTTAATTCTATTGTTAGATTCTGGATATCTTCTTTACTTATAATAGTAATTCGATCTGGTCTTCCGCCAAGAAACGGAATATGATCTGGTTTAACAACATCCTGAAGCTTGACGTTTAAGTTGTCAAAATATTTTTTTATTTCCATAGCGATCCTCTTTTCGTAAGGTGTTTGTGTTCACTTTTTAATAAAGCAATGCATGTGCCACCTTTAAAACAACCTTAAAGTTCTTGAATAATCACTACCACGGGCACAAAAAAAGTCTCATGCTGCAAAAGAAAACAGCATGTATGAAACAAATGTCTGATAATGGAACAGAAATGTGCTCTGCATTGGATTTTTAAGATCGGGCATGTACTTTGACAGGCATTCGATCAAATAAATAGGTATACTAGTATAATAGGCTGGAAAAACCTATTTTTACTTTGAGTGGTCCAATTTGGCACAATAGTTATAAGTGTTTGATTTTTAATACATTAAAGGAGTTATTCATGGTCAAGCTAGGGATTATTGCATTAGTATTTGTATCGTGTCTCTATGCGGGTGGGGTATCATTTAATCTTTCTGCAAGCACCGATGATGCAGAACTTGACATGTCTTTAAATCATATTAATATCGAAGCACAACAGAGTCTTCCAGGTTTTTATTCATCAATGCGTATCGAATGTGGAGCGCCAGCCCCGGTAATAGATCATTTGCTCTATGTTGAGCATCTCTCCCCCGCAGATGCGTATATGACCTTACAAATATCTTCTGCTACCCATCGCCCCCCTCAAGAAATTGTCGTTGAGTATCGAAAAGGCCATAAAGGGTGGGGATCTTATGCTAAACAAATAGGAATTGCTCCAGGCTCTGCAGAATTTCACGCTCTTAAAAATAAAGCCAAATCCCACGGTGGAAAAAAAGAATCGCATCAAGTTCGTGAAGGCGTTTCTACTTCGGTAATCGTTAACACTCCGGGTGTATCGGTTCGTGTTGCAAATGCACCTGAGAATCATTCTGGCAAGGAACATGGCAAAAAGAAATAAGTCCTCGTATGTAAGGGCATTCTATAGGGTATCAGATTAAAACTGTTTGCAAATGAACATATTATGAATATTAAAAAATGTATTATTGCTCCCTCGATATTATCGGCAGATTTCCGAACATTGGCATCTGATGTAAAGAAGGTTGAAGCGAGTGGAGCCGATTATATTCATTGCGATGTCATGGATGGCCATTTTGTGCCCAATATTACCTTTGGCCCCCTGGTTATAGAGGCCGTAAAAAAAAGTGTCGCCATTCCGCTCGATGTGCATCTTATGATTTCTCAGCCAGAAAAGTATATTGATGCCTTTTGTGATGCGGGGGCAGATATTCTTACTGTGCATGCTGAAGCATGCACAGATTTACCTTTTGTTATTAGTGCAATCAAGAAACGCGCTGTGCGTGTTGGTGTGTGTGTCAATCCCGATAAACCAATCGATCTTTTTTTGCCGCTCCTTGCATCAATAGATCAAGTTCTTATTATGACTGTGTTTGCAGGATTTGGTGGTCAAAAATTTATGCCTGCAATGCTCGAAAAAATAAAAGCCGTTCGGAATGTTGTTAAAGAGCAGTCCCTGGCGGTCGATATTGAGGTAGATGGCGGAGTAAATCACGAGACTGCGCTTTTGTGCGCACAAGCCGGCGCCACTGTGCTGGTTGCGGGTAGTTATATTTTTAGTGCTCCCGATTACGGGGTACCCATTAATGCAATTCGCGAAGGTTTTGCCCAAGGGCAAAAAAGTCTCGTGTATTAGGCTTGACAAATATAAGAAAGTTTACAAACTCTATGAGAATAAAAAAGTGGTTGCTGTATGCGATTGTTATGGGCACCGTCGTGGGGTGCTCAACTATCCCCACAGATCCCAAACATCGCGACCTTTTAGGCATGGTTCGAGCATATCAGTATCTTCAGGTTTTTTCTATTTGGCAGGAGAACCTTCCGCAAGACCCAATTGGCAAATTTGACAATTCCGAGCAAATTGCACGTGCCATTCATGATACTCTTAAGGGTGAGTCGTATACCAATTACTGGAGAACAAAAGACGATGCCCCACCGTATCTCTTTAGCTCGAGTAGCAATAGCGGGCTACAAGCCGTCAAAGCTCTTTCTAAAACAGTATATTATTCACAACTAACACCGCTTACTGCCTATATCTGGATAACAAGTTTCGATTCGTCAACAGTAACAGGGTTGCGTGCAAATGTGAATTGGCCGCAAAATATAATTCTCGACCTACGGGAAGATGGCGGCGGGCTTATTTGGGCTTGCACAAGCGCGGTTGAGCTGTTTTTGCCAGAGCAACGTCACTATATTAATGTTTCATCACGCGAATTTCATAGCGCGCTCGGTGCCGGCATAACAAAAAGAAAAGAACCATGGTTGTCAACGCATACAGGCGATATCTTTGAAGGTAAGAGAGTAGCTATACTTATCGATGGGGGTTCGGCGAGCGCATCTGAGATTATGGCTGTTGCTCTGCGCGACGGTATGGATCAAGCGGACGTGCACCTGTTTGGGGCTCAAAGCTATGGCAAAGGAATTGGGCAATATATATTTACACTACGGGATAATGCCGTAATGCGCATTACAGGCTTTCACTTTTATCGTGCCACGGGCGATACTGCATTGGCAGATTATCATCGTAAAGGTATTTTACCGGATGTATTTACAAAGGATACAATTGTCGTCACAGATAGCACCGATAGCCACACAAAGTCTTCTATTTTAACAGATGCAGTGTATAAAGCTGGTGTATGGCTACAGGATAACGAAATAAGTGGTTATGGGGTGCCCATTCTTACATCAAAAATGGGAAGAAATGGTGTAATGCAAAAAGCATTAGGCAATGGTTCGGTATATAAACGAATTTCAACCGACGATCTTCCACTCTTTTAAACACGTGTTGGGGGAAAGTGGCATATGCGAATATTACAACGTCTTTACAGTATTGACCACCTTCCGGTATTGCCAGAAGTCATTCTGCATATTCAGCAACTTCTCGCAGCAGATGAGGGCGATGCGCGAAAGCTTGCCACCCTCATCGAACAAGATCTCTCGTTGTCAACTCGTGTCCTTCAAATTGCTAATTCGGCATATTTTCGTTCGTCAGATCAGCGTATATCTTCGGTGCAACGGGCCGTTGCCCAAATTGGGTTTGTTGAAGTAGCTAATATTGTTACGTCGCTTTCTCTTATGAGCGCGCTCCCGCTTACGGCAGGAACTATTGACTATAGAGAACTGTGGCGGCATAGTCTCACTGCTGCATATCTAACCCGATCAATTGCAGATGCGTCTCAGGTAGAATTTTCGCCAGCAGACCGTGCGCATTTGTTTCTCGCGGGGTTGTTACACGATATTGGCCTGCTTGTGTATGATCAGTTTTTTAGAAAAGAATTTGATGTGGTTGTCTCAACGGCACAGCGCCATGCTGCTTCCTATCTCGATACAGAACACTTGCTTATGCCAACGGAATCACATGCCACTGTTGGAAGTGCTTTGCTTGAGCTTTGGAAATTGGCAATTCCGGTGATTTCGGGTGTGCGCTATCATCACGATCCTCTAAAAAGCCCCGAAAAACATCGTGCATTAACAGGGGTTGTGAGTATTGCAGAGTATATTTTATGCAATTGGCGTTTGGGATCGTTTGAGGGGTCGGCTTCGGAGGTTGACGAATCGGTGTATCGATTGCTGGGGATTCCCGTTGCAATCCTGCCCGATCTTTACAATATTGCACTTGCCACGGTAAGCACCTCCGATCTTATTCTGGCGCTTGATAGACCAAAAACTTCCCAGGAATTACTGAAACCTATTTGATGCAGGAGTATTCATTTTGGAAAAGATAATTATTATTGGTTCTGGTCCTGCAGGCCTTACTGCAGCAATTTATGCGGCTCGCGCTAATCTAGCGCCATTGCTTTTTGAAGGATTTCAAAGTGGAGGAATGCCTGGCGGTCAACTTATGATTACTACGGTAGTTGAAAATTATCCAGGATTTCCCAAAGGTATTGGTGGGCAGGAACTTATGGCTGCAATGCGGCTCCAAGCGCTTGAATACGGCACTCGCATCAATACCGAAGATGTTGAGAGCGTTGATTTCTCGAGAAAGCCTTTTTCGGTGACAGTGGGAAGTGGCACCTACGATGCATACTCAATTATTGTTGCAACCGGCGCTACAGCCAGACGGCTACCCCTCGATTCGGAGCAAAGGCTGTGGAATAAAGGGATTTCGGCGTGTGCCGTGTGTGATGGCGGGCTTCCAATATTCCGCAACAAGGAATTAGCCGTTATCGGTGGTGGCGATAGTGCCATTGAAGAAGCTCTGCACTTAACTCAATTTGCTTCAAAAGTATACCTTATCCATCGACGAGATCAGCTGCGTGCTAGTCAAATTCTTCAGACTCGGGCGCAGCACCATCCAAAAATGGAAATTCTGTACAATAAAGTTGTTGAGGAATTTCTTGGCGAGACCGTGCTTTCTGGGATTCGTCTTCTCGATACGGTTACCAATACCGCAACCACGATTGCTATTGCGGGTGCATTTGAAGCAATTGGCCATGTTCCCAATACATCATTTTTAAGCAATCAGCTTAAGATTGATAGCCTGGGATATATTGTTACTACCCCCGGAGCAACAACAACATCGGTTGATGGGATTTTTGCTGCCGGAGATGTACAGGATGGAAAATATCGGCAGGCTATTGCCGCAGCGGGGAGTGGATGTATGGCAGCTCTTGAAGCAGAGCACTGGCTTTCGACTCATGCTCACATCTGATCTTTTTTGTGATAGGCATTCAAGTTATCGCATATTCTACCGATACTTCTAATAGGGTTTTTATATCACCCCTTTGAGGAGGTTATCATGGATGTACGATCTCTTGCAAAATCGGTTGAAGCTGTTAATCAGATTATGCAAGCTGCTAGCGCCAAATCTACTGATATGGCAAAAAAAATAGCTGTATTAAATGTCGAGGCACTCGTGGGTAAGGAATCCGGCAAAGGACAGGCTGTCGACATAACTGCTTAGCCCGGCACTATTGTGTGTTTTGGTGCATCGAGGAATAGCCGCACGCTATCTCCTCGTGATGCGCATATCTATTAGACACTAAGTATCAACAGTGCTCAATGCTTTCCTGTGGTTTTAAGGATTAACAGACATTCTCCAGCGATTTTCAACCGAGCTCTTTTTTTGCCTCATACCTAAGAAATTACCACCGGACAGATTCTATTTTTTTACAAGCTTCTTCGATAATAGAATCTTCTTTTGCAAAGCAAAACCGCGCAAAATTTTCGCCATGGTCGCCTTGGAAAAAAGCATTGCCGGGGACTGACGCAATGAGGGTTTTATGCAAGAAAGCTAACGTCCGTTCTTTGGCAGAGTCCCCGGGAATTTTTGAAATATTTGCAAGGATATAATATGATCCCACAGGAACAAAGGGCGTAAGGCCTGCTGTTGAAAGCGCACAGCTCAGTTTGTCACGTTTTTTTTGATACGATTGCGCCATCTCGCTATAATAGTCGCGGTTAAGAGAATCCAGGCCCGCTGCAGCGCCTATTTGCAATGGTGCTGGTGCGCATACGTAAATAAGGTCGCTAAAATGACCAATTGTTTGAGCCCATAATGTGTCACAAATACAATAACCAATTCGCCACCCGGTTATGCTGAACGTCTTTGATAGTCCCCCAATGGTGATAGTTCGTTTCCGAGCACCTGCCAATGACATTGGAGGAATATGCTTATGTCCATCGTATACAAAATGTTCGTAAATTTCGTCGGTTATAACAAATAGGTCGTGTTGGGTAGCGAGGTTGTAAATTGCCGTAAGCTCTGCGTGTGTAAATATCTTTCCACAAGGATTAGCAGGGGTATTTATTATAAGTGCCCGAGTGTTTGGACCAAGTGTCTTTTTGAGCAGATCGAGATCGAGTTCCCACGTGGGCGTTTTGAGCGGAACAAAGCGTGGTACCAGGTCAAGCGATACAAGTGTGTTGACATGATACCCATAATAGGGCTCAAAAATAATTATTTCATCGCCCGCATTAAAAAGTGCCTGACAAGCGCAATAAAGCGCCCCTGTTGCACCTGCAGAAACTACAATTTCATGTTCGGGATCGATGGCGAGGTTGTAGTGCCGTGCATAAAAGCCTGCGATAGCTTCTCGGAGTTCGTGACGCCCATCATAGCGCGTGTAGGTGTTTATTCCCTGGGAAATCGCATCCTGCGCACCTTTCTGGACAACCTGTGGAACTGGTGTATCACAAACGCCTTGTGCTAAATTGATACCGCCAACCTGCTTGCAGGCTAGTGTCATACTTCTGATTTCAGATTGCAAGATCGAATTGTGGCGAGCGCTTACATGAAGTGGCATTCTGAGTACTTTTACTATGTTTTAAGGATACTTTTTTAAATGGGGATTTATGCAAGAAAATAGCTTATGCTGCGGGCAGACAGCTATAGCGGGAATACAACAAAACTGCGCCTGTTAGCTATGCAAACTTCAAGAGCCAAGACATATGCACTTTTTGGGAATTGCTTCAATCATCATAGTGCAAACCTTATTCTACCCCCATTCCATCTCCAAGCCCCCTTTACACGGAATCCTAGCCGTAGTTCCTAACACAATTCTAACACGTAAGCGTGTAAAGAAGCATTATGAGCTCTCTTTTACACATGACATGACCTGTTTTTAAATTAAATGCGTAAATTTACAAAAAGTGCTTGCATTTTTTTTTGAATTATACTACTTTTGTAAATTGACTTATGAGTATGAATGGCATTTGTTTATTCTGCACGGGCCGGAGTTGGTAAATAATACAACGGCTTTGTAAGGCTACGCAATAGTCTTATAATGCCTTTTTATCTTAAATACTAGTGTTTGTTGGCTTATTTATAAAAAGTTTTGAGAAGAATTTAATGCCGAGGATAAACCCGGATTGGATATTGTTAATACTAGGGCTACAACAGGTAACTATATTGCACTCAGAACAAAATCTGCTTTAAGTTCTGCATCGGTTGGTGCGAGCGTTGAAGGAATATTGTATGGTGTGGATGCAAAATGTGCTTATACTGCGCCAATGACGGTTGCTCCGGCTACGTCAAAAGCCGGAAATTTTTATGCAAAAGGCGCGGTTAATAACTATGGTGTTTACGCGGTAGCCAGCGCTGGCACATCTTAGCGAGCTGCCATTGGCTACCATGAGTGCATTCCAGTCTGTTAGTGCGGTAAAGAGTGCTTTGCTGTATGCGAGCAATAATACTATTAGTAAAGGTGTCGGTTACAGTGCCCTCGAAACTACGATAAAACATAGATCTGCAGCTTATACGTATCTCATTATTAGGTGTGAAATACAGAATAATCTTGGGAAACCAATAAATATTAAAACCCGCAATATTGACCATGTGGATTTAAAAACTGTAATTATAGGCAAGTTTGAGACAAAAGCATCGATTATCAAGATTTAATGAAAGGAATGACTCATGAAAACGTATATAGTTTTGTTTGTTCTGCTGCTACTTGGAATATTTCTTTTGGTAAATAATTGTTATTTACCCAGTTCCAATGGAACATGGGGCCACCACCACCGATTGACACTACATCAATTGAACATTATAAAAATGCGCGAACAAAAACATTGCATATTGAGGTCGATAGTTGCCCAAATCTAAATGCAGGCCCTGGCGGATTAGCGGATGTTGATGTCTATTGGAATGATTCGTTGATTGGTCATACAGATACAACTAATGGTAACAGAGAATTCAAAGCTACTATTTTCTATGATTCCTTCCCATTCAAATATAAAGTGAAATTAGTGAAGCCAGGCTATCTAGCAAGAGAGAAAAAAGATTGGTGTACAAGTGGATATGGAAGTGAATTGCGTTGGGGTTCTTGTTTGCAAATTGATAGTGCTTATGTGAAGGTTGGTGTCAAATGAAACTGAAATTACTATCACTTTTCATTGTTGGGTTGTTTAGCGTTGTTTTAAGCGGATATAATGATGGGCGCATTGCTTTAGCACCAAAAACTCCAATACCAACTACATTTTTAGAACGGGCAAAAAAGGCGGGATATACGCATATCCTAAATTGGGTTGATATTGGATCTGAAAGCCTATGGTCAAACGGAAGTGTTCCCGGCTGGACAGAAACTACTTGTCCAGAATTTGCCCCTTCTGATAATGGATTCTCGTATTCCTTTAGGAGCTATTTATATGATATAGATTATAATAAAATTGGGCAGTTGCCAGATTCTATAGGGGCATTATCAAATTTGCAAAGATTAGATAGAAGCTTAAATTTAATAAAAATATTGCCGGGGTCCCTTGCTAAACTAAATAAATGCTCTAATTTTACTTACCATCATAATCATCTTTGTTCCATCTCCGACACTATTAAAACCTGGATTACAAGTTTTGGCCGTGTCGTAAGAGACCCCGACACCACCCAAATCTGCGACGCCATCCATTAACAAAAATTGATTTTTATGCATTAATTTAACAAAAAGGCAAAGCATGTTCTCTAAAATCATCGTCGTTTCTTCTCTCCTTCTTGGCACTACATTCTCGGAGCCACTTGCCGTGGCCGATTCTTTACAAGGAAATTTAGTCCAAGCAAACACTGATTCTGCAAAAGCAACAGTCAGTAATCAGCAAGCACAAGCCTTGCCTCAAAAAGACCTTGTCTCATTGGGAGTAAGCATTGGATTTAGGGATTTTTTTCCTAAAGAATACAGCATAGAGCTATGATTTTATTAGTGGTGCCACTTCTTCCCATACGTTTGCGACCTCTGCGGTAATGACCAGTGTAACGGGTGGGGCCAATGGCAGGTATGCCCTCCTCGATAAGAAAAGAATTGATGTCCATATAGGTTTGGGCGCTTATGGTGGGTGGACACATTTAAAAACAGGGAATGATTCTTCGGGGACTATTACCCTAGATGGCCAGGTGTATGCTGCCCAATTTCTTGTAGGTGCTAAATTAAAATTTAGTGCATTTGCGTTGAATTTTGAATATAATATGCCAGTCGAATATTTACATACAAAAGAAACCTCAAACACTCTCACCTCGCGAGCGCTTTCTGCCAGATCAAACAAGAACGAGAATATCGACTTTGGAATGGCATTATCGCTTGGTGCAGAAGTAAGAGCAGGTATTATGTGGTATGTAAAGCTCTGAAAAGACGACAATGCGATTGGAAGACTAGCGGATGCAGTGTTTGTTCAGTAAATGAAACACCAAGGGTCATGTCACAGGTCGATTCATACCGCTACTGTGATGCCACAATTCCGAGACGCCAGTTGTTGGCGCCTCATTTTCTACACTAAACCCAACAGTTGGGGGCATTGGGTATGGGGTGCATTTTCAGCCAAGCTTCCCTTCTGATTATCTAAAAGTTTCTTTCCTTTGGAAGTTTGGTGATGGTGCAACGAGTACCCAACAATTCCCGTCCCACCAATATTTATCTGCGGGTTCCTTTTCTGTTTACTTGACATAAGACTTTGAATACCCGCCCAACATAATGGTAACGGTTCCTCCACGGAAACCAAAGGTTACCATTACAAAGACAGATATGATTACAATTAAATACGATTACTTTTTATTTTATAAATGGGAAAGTTAGTGAATGTGCTTTTTATTGCTACCAGTTGCCGGTATTTAAAGCGCCTGTCCTTGACGCAAAATGGAGCACTCCGTATGGGGATTGCAAAGAATTAAAATAAAAGGCCTGATATTGTTTTCAATATCAGGCCTTTTAGACGATAACCTTCAAAAATTAATCTTTAAGGCTTAAAGAGAAAGAACCCTTTTGGCGTTAGAACTGCGATCTCACCATGAGGCCGAGCTGCAACTTTGAGAATGTCTGATGATGGCAGTGAACAGTTGCTTGCATCGTATCGAGCTACGGCCCCTGTCGCGATGTTGATTTGTTTTGATGCCAATTTCATCCCATCGTTTATTTTATTATTGATGCTCCCTTTCAAAAAAGTAATCCTTGTTGTGCAGATTGCAGCCGCGGTTGCGGCGGTTGCCTGCGGTGTAATGCTTTTTAGAGCAATGAATCTTGTTTTTGGTACGCTTAAAGGAGATATTTTTTTTTGATCTATTGTACGCTGCTTCATCCTGCTATCGACGTTATTTACTCGATGAAAGAATTGTCGGGTGGAAAAACCTATTGCGGTACCGAGGCTCTCTGTGAACCTGCCGGCAAGGCTGTTAATGTTGCCAAGGCAATTGCCTCGCTTGGCGAAGAGGTATGCGTAATTGGTGTGATGCCTCGTGATAACCACGATCAGTTTTCTAATTATCTGAGCAAAAAAAACATTCAGTCTGATTTTTTTGAGGTCAGTGGCAGCGTCCGAATTAATGCAACAATTATTGAATCCGATCCCTCCCAGGTGACCCATATAAATGCTCAATCGAATGCACTACCTTCGGCATTATCGGGTGAAATCGCTGATTTTTTATCGAGCCGGATGAAAGCGGGCGATAGCTGGGCGCTGTGTGGTAGTTTGCCAGCCGGTATCGATAAAGGTTTTTACAAAGATTGTATTGCAGCGTGCAAAACAGCAGGGTGTCATACGGTTCTTGACACAAGCGAGCAAGCATTTAAGGTTGGGGTTGTAGCAAAGCCCGATATGATAAAACCTAATCTTGTTGAGCTCGAAGGGTATTTTGGTGAAAGTGTAAAAGGTGTCCGGCATATTGCTCTTAAAGGTAAACGCTTTATTGATATGGGAATTCCGCAGGTGTTTATATCGCTTGGATCCGATGGCATGATTGCAATTGCCGGAAGCGAATGTTTGCTCTGTACTGCGCCGCCTGTTCGCGTGGTTGACACTGTTGGGTGTGGCGACGCATTGGTGGCAGGACTTCTTGTTGGCAAACTGCGAGCGTTGTCATTTGCTGATACGTGCCGATTGGCTGTTGCGTGTGGCTCATCTAACGCCATGCATCGTGGTCCGGGGCATATTGATCGCAGTGAAGTTGTTTCGCTCATGGAACAGGTTTTTGTTGAGGCGGTCTAATTTTTTAGGAGGCATTGACAATGAAAATTATCAATTTCGGATCGCTCAATATCGATCACGTTTACCGGGTAGACCATATCAGTCGCCCTGGAGAAACGGTTGCAGGTATTTCCTGTTCTCTCTTTGCGGGAGGAAAAGGGGCCATACAATCAGTCGCCATTGCGCGCGCAGGTGGAGCGGTTAGTCACGCAGGCAAAATTGGCAACGATGGGTTGTGGATGGTAGAGACCATGAAAAAGGATGGGGTTGATATTTCCGCAATTGCGGTGTGTCCGCAGCCAACAGGGCATGCTATTATTCAGGTGGATAAAACAGGGCAAAATTCTATTGTTACCTTTGGCGGAACAAATCAACAGATTTCGATGGAAGATATCGATGATGTACTCGAGTATGCAGAAGCAGGCGATGTAGTTCTTTTGCAAAACGAGATTAATAATATTCCCTATATAATTCATTCCGCTGCCGACAAGGGAATGCAAGTTTGTTTGAATCCTGCCCCCATGGGAGATGAAGTTTTTAAATACCCACTCGACAAGGTTACAACGTTTATTATCAATGAACATGAAGGGGAATCACTCACAGGCGAAGCTTCTGCTCAAAAAATTATCGATGCCATGATCTCCCGATATGAGCATGCAACAATTATTCTAACCTCGGGATCTAGTGGCTGTTTATATGCACGCGGCGCGCTTAAAGGAATAATTCCTGGCCGTGCAGCAAATGTTGTTGACGAAACGGGTGCTGGCGATACGTTTGTAGGATATCTTTTTGCAGAACTTCAACGCGGAATTGGCCTTAAGCAATCGCTTGAATTTGCTACCATTGCCGCATCAATGAGTGTAACGCGCAAGGGAGCAATTCCCTCAATTCCGTATCGTGCAGAAGTGGAAACAGGAAGCAGCGTTGCTTAACGGAAATGCTTACAGAGAGGACAATACATGGCATTTGAAGACATGAAGACAATAGAAGCCAAGTGGCAGAAAATCTGGAAAGACACCCAGGCCTTTAAGACAACCTCAGATCCTGCCAAGCCTAATTTTTATGCTCTCGATATGTTTCCCTATCCTTCGGGATCTGGTTTACATGTTGGGCACTGCGAGGGCTACACAGCAACCGACGTCCTTGCGCGCCTGCGTCGTATGCAAGGGTATAATGTTTTACATCCGATGGGTTGGGATGCCTTTGGCTTACCTGCAGAAAACTATGCTCTTAAAACAGGCATTCATCCGCGGGAAACTACCGCTGCTGCTATTGCCAATTTCAGGCGCCAAATAGATTCGGTTGGTTTTTCCTACGACTGGGAAACCGAAGTCAACACAACAGATCCCGCCTATTATAAATGGACTCAATGGATTTTTTTACAGCTGTTTAAGCAGGGTCTTGCATACGAATCGGTTATTCCTATCAATTGGTGCCCTAGCTGCAAAACAGGTCTTGCTAACGAGGAAGTAAATAGTGGCAAGTGCGACCGATGCGGGCAACAAGTCCAGCGTAAGGACATGCGGCAGTGGATGCTACGGATCACTCAATACGCCGATCGCCTTTTAGCCGATTTGTCGGAAGTTGACTGGCCAGAATCTACCCTTGCAATGCAGCGAAACTGGATTGGCAGATCCGAGGGTGCAGAAGTGACCTTTGCCGTTGCACCTGGGTATGCACCATCTGTCCAGATTACAGTGTTTACAACAAGACCCGATACTCTTTTTGGTGCAACGTATATGGTGCTTTCTCCCGAACATGCGCTTGTCGAGAAGATTACTACACCGGAGTGCAAGGCATCGGTGGCGGCATATCAGGCGCAGGCTCGTTTCAAAAGTGATCTGGAACGCACCGAACTAACAAAAGAAAAAACGGGTTCGTTTACTGGGGCATATGCACTTAATCCTGTCAATAATAAGCAAATTCCCATATGGATTGCAGATTACGTTTTAGCAACCTATGGTACAGGCGCAATTATGGCTGTTCCGGCTCATGATGAGCGAGATTTTGCGTTTGCTCAGAAATACGGCATTCCCATTCTTGAGGTTGTTGCACCCGTCAAAGGAAAAACCGCACTCCCCGATGCAGCCTTTGTAGATGCAGGGATTGCCGTTAATAGCGGTTTACTTGATGGTATGGCAACAAGTGTTGCAAAAGCAACCATGATTACATGGCTTTCCGATACGGGATTTGGCAAGGGATCGGTTACCTACCGACTGCGCGATTGGGTTTTCTCGCGTCAACGATACTGGGGAGAACCTATTCCGGTTGTGCACTGTGGGACATGTGGGGTTGTTCCGGTACACGAATCTGAATTGCCTGTTTTGTTACCCGAGGTACAAAGCTACGAACCATCGGGTACCGGAGAATCCCCTCTGGCAACGATAGCATCGTGGGTGACAACCACCTGCCCTACCTGTAAAGGACCAGCGCGTCGTGAAACAAACACGATGCCTCAGTGGGCCGGGTCGTGCTGGTATTATTTACGCTATCTCGATCCAAAAAATGCGGAACATGCTTGGAGTGCCGCGCGTGAGAAGCAATGGATGAACGTTGATCTGTACGTTGGTGGAGCAGAACATGCTGTTCTGCATCTTCTGTATTCGCGATTCTGGCACAAAGTTCTTTTTGATCTTGGCTATGTGTCAACACTGGAGCCTTTTAAAAAATTACGGCATCAAGGAACGGTGCTTGCGCGAACCTATCGTGATGCTGTCGGAAAATATCACGAATTTTCGGAAGTGACCATTAAAAACGATCTTCCTTATTTGACAATAACCGGGGAATTACTGACCAGTGAAGTTGAAAAGATGGCAAAATCAAAACTCAATGGGGTTAATCCCGATGATGTTGTTGCGACTTCTGGTGCAGATGTTTTACGGCTCTACGAGCTTTTTATGGGTGAGTTCGAGCTTCCAAAACCGTGGGATCCCAGGGCCATTGAAGGCTGCGTACGATTTTTAAGACGTGTTATGAGGCTTGTTGATGAATTTGACGCCGCGGTAGTAGGTTCTGCCGATACACATGAGCGTTTACGGCATAAAACTATTAAAAAAGTATCGGCCGATCTTGAGGCAATGAAATTTAATACAGCTATTGCCCGTCTTATGGAATATATCAATGCTTTAATTACGGTGAAGCCCACGCGCGATGATCTAACCACCCTTGTGCTTTTAATGGCTCCGTTTGCACCACATGTTGCCGAGGAACTATGGGAACGGCTTGGTGGGGCTGGTCTTATTGCTCATGCTCCATGGCCGATTTTTAACGCGGCATTGTGCGAAGACGATACGCTTACCATTGTAGTTCAGGTAAATGGCAAATTGCGGGAACAATTTACTGTTGCGCGCGATGCAACAAGCGAAATGCTGGAGTCTACGGCATTGTCACTCGAAAAAGTTAAAGCTGCTGTTGTTGGGAAAACAATTAAAAAAGTGGTGGTAGTTCCCAATAAGCTTGTTAATGTGGTGGTGGGCTAGCCATGGGGTTTCCTCTTTGTATAGCAACGGGAAATAAAGGCAAACAAGCAGAATTTGCCGAAATGCTTTCTCCATTGCACTACACGGTAACGTCGCTACGAGATCATTTTGACCCAATGCCAGTAATTGCAGAAACAGGTGCTACTTTTCTGGAAAATGCGTTTCTTAAAGCAGAATGGGTGCATAAGCACCTTGGTATCTCGGTGATAGCCGATGATTCTGGTTTACAAGTAGATGCCCTTGATGGCGCTCCGGGGGTATATAGCGCACGCTATGCAGGCGAAGGTGCAACCGATTCGGACAATATTCTGAAACTACTGTCCGAGTTAGATACCGTATCGATTGAAAAACGAAGCGCCCGGTTTACGTGCGTTTTGGCGTGTATTCTTGACGACGGAAGAAAATTGTACGCAGAAGGGGTCTGTGAGGGTACAATTGGCCTAGAATGCAAAGGGACCAATGGCTTTGGCTATGATCCCCTTTTTATCCCTCGCGGTCACGGGGCATCGTTTGGTGAATTAGAGAGCTCGATTAAAAATGCACTGAGTCATCGCGGTAGCGCGCTTGCATCGCTTGTTTCGAAGCTTAACAAAAGTGGCCACGCAACCACGATAGCGCCCTGAAAAAGAAGCGATCGTAGATGCCTGGGCACTGGCTGATATGTTACTCGGTTGAAAACAGTTCTTTTTCTGTAAAGAAATAGCGGATTTCTTCCTGAGCTGTTTGCGGGGAGTCTGAGCCATGGCAGGTGTTCCTATTTGCAGCGGTGGCAAACAGTTTTCGGATAGTGCCGTCGGCTGCTTTTGCTGGGTCTGTTGTGCCCATGAGAGTTCTATAGCGGGAGATTGCTTGGTCGCCTTCTAAAACCATAACAAGAATTCGGCCCGATGACATAAAGGTAATAAGGTCATTGTAAAAAGGTTTGCCTTTATGAATCGAGTAAAAGCATTCAACATCGGGTATAGATAGTTTCATCATTTTGAGAGCAACAATCGAAAGCCCATTTTGCTCTATGAGGGAAAGCATTTGTCCTGCGATAGTGCGCTTGATTGCATCGGGTTTGAAAATTGCAAGAGTCCGTTCCAGCGGCAATGGCATAGGTCTTCCTTTAGAAAAAATGAAACGTTATAGTTATGATATACAGTAATAAAGCATGTAAAATACTTTTGTGGCAGATGAAATGAATAGCAAAATTCCGATACCTTTTTTCAAGGAGCTGCAATGATTAACCGATGTGCCTCTTTTTGTATGGCTTTGGGAATTGTGGGAAGCACACTTTTGTGGGGTGGGCAATCGGGTGGATCTGTTGTTTCCTTAGCACCTCCCGTGGCAGATTCTCTGTCTGCCGTTAAAGGTCCCGATTCTGTTGGTACGCCCGAGGTAGCAGCGAACGTTCTGCGAACAATTACCATCCGCTCTAAACCAGATAGTGCCCTTGTTGTGTTTGATAGTATGGGCATCGATTCAAAGACTCCGGCTACAATCGATTCTGTTGCGCTTGGTGAGCATGTCGTGATTCTTAAAAAAGAAGGCTATTTTCTTAAAAAAGCTCGAATCAATGTTTCCGCAGATAGTGGAAATTCCTTTGACTTTACGCTTCTTAAGCCTGGTGCTGTTCAACTACAATCGGTACCTGCTGGAGCATCGGTTTCATTTGATGCCAAAAATATAGGGGTTACGCCACTCTTAAAAAATAAAATGAAGCCGGGTGAGTACGACGTAACGTTTAGTCTTGATGGGTATACCCCTCTTACCAAAAAGGTTACAGTTTTAGATGGTGGCCTCGATACGATACTTGTTACTCTTATTAAAGCGGCACCATCTGCTCCTCTGTCGTCAACAAAGCCACCCGTGCAGAAAGCAACTTCGGCCGATCCTTTTGCGCGTATGCTTGTGACAGGACTTTTTGTGGTATTTGGACTAGGAATTCTTTTGGCAGAATTGGTTGGGCCCTGATACCTATGGTGTTTATTAAGGTGCTTGTTGCTGCGGTTGCTCTTGCAGCTGGTTCAGATGTACGTGCAGAATCTGGCAGGGTCAAACTTTCGGGGGGCAGCTTTACTTTAGGTGGAGAAGGCCATGCAGAAGACGAAATGCCAAAGGCGATTGTTACGGTTTCGTCGTTTAGTATCGATCGTACCGAAGTTTCTGTTGCGCAGTACGATTCTTGCGTAACTGCCAAAAGATGCACTCCCGCACATTATTCCGATGGAAAATGCCTTATGTTGACATCAGGCAGCTTAACCAGTGTTGTTGTGCCACATCAGTATGTGCTTAAAAATGTTCCGGTAACGTGTGTCGATTGGCAACAGGCATCTGCCTATTGTGCGTATCGAAATGGCAGATTGCCTACCGAGGCTCAGTGGGAATATGCAGCGTTAGGCTCAAATTCTGGTACCTACTCGTGGGGAAATACCCCTCCCTCCCAGGCGCGTTGCGCGCAATCCAGCGTGCATCATCCCTCACCATGTGGGAGCTATTCTTCTAATAGCAATGGGTTATTTGACATGACAGGAAATGTCTGGGAATGGACACAGGATCGGTATCAAAAAGATTTATATGCAACTGCATCTCCAAACAATCCGCAAGGGCCGCAGGTTGGTAGATATCGTTCTATCCGTGGCGGAGGTTGGTATAGCAATGCAGACCAATTGCGGATCAAGAAACGTGCTTTTTTTGCCCCCGAATGTGGGGAAGTGAGCATTGGGTTTCGTTGTGTTCAATAACCGGAGAGCAGCATATTCATGATGAACAGGTTGTCGCTACAAAAGAAAAGATTTGCTACTGGTTTGGTAATTGTTGTGCTCGCGGGCATGAGCCTTCTAGTTCCTACGGCAAAACTTTGCGCACAGACTCAGACTTCCGATATAGCATTAGTCAATACGGGAAGGCGTATTCAGCTCGATGGCTTTTTGTTAGAATGGAGCAGTAAAACTCGCAGTCCGTTGGGTGAGAGTACACAGAGTTTTTTTGATGTTGTCGCCACTCCCGATGGGGTAGCAGGGTATTGTATTTTTTCGGCAGCACAAAAGTGTGGTATGCAGGAGATCCGGTTGTTGCCGGATATGAGAGCTTTACATAGAGTTGTTGCAATCCCTCTGGTTGAATCCGCAATTCCTAATACCCTATGCGCTACAAGCATGAATGGTACCGACAGAATTGTTGAATGGCTTTTGCCATGGGATTCAATACCTCGCAAAGATTCTCTATCGTATCGTATTGGTATGGTGGTTATGAATGCTTGCACAAGTGTCGTGGCGGTAAAGACTATTATCGGCGAATTTAAGAAACCTTCCTCTCCTCCTCGAATCATATCGCCCATGCTTATTACTCAGGGTATAGTGGTACTGCTTCTCTTTGTTGCGTTCTTTTATGTAAAGGCTCGGTTTGTAGGAAAGCGTTCCCCGCGAAGAAAAAAACGGTTGCAGAGTTAACGCGGTCGAGACAGGAATTTGAACGCAGCACTATTCTTGAGCTAGCTTTTTGTAAAAGCGATAAGAGACGTGTACGGAAGCCTACTTTGAATTGCTTCTGCATCGGCACTACTCTTGCATAAGCCAATAAGAGTAGATCCTGACCCACTCATTATTGCTGCAGAACACCCCGCAGAGAGCATGGCATTGCGCATGAGTGCAAGTTCTGGGTATGAGCGAAAAACACTGAATTCAAAATCGTTATGCAGGCACCGTGCAATATCGGAAAACGATGCCTGGTGTAAAGCATTTATAAGAGCGTTTGTTGTAGGCGTTTGTTTCCCGATTTCGGTGTAATCGATGGTGCCATAGGCTACCTTGGTTGATACGCCAAAGGGTGGTAATACAATAAGGATCGTAAGTGTTGCGTTTGTGGTAATAGGATCGAGAGTGCCAGTAGATTCGGTATCAAAAACCGTGTTGCCTAAAAGATAAAAGGGCACATCCATGCCAAGCTTTCGGGCCAGAGGAATTAAGTCGGAATGCGAAAGCCCAAGATTCCAGATTTGATTAAGTCCCACAAGAATACCTGCCCCATTTGAGCTTCCCCCTGCCATGCCGCCCATAACGGGAATCTTTTTGTCTATATATATTGATACAGAATTTGTAATCGAGAAGGAATTCTGGATCAGTGTAACTGCTTTCCAGCAAATATTGGTTTCATCGCAGGGAACCATGGGATTATTGCAGGTTATGTGTATCGTATCTGATTGAGTTAGTGTAATAGTATCGGCAAGATCTATCTGATGCTTAACAACACCAAGTTCATGATATCCGGCATAAGGGCCGCTTGTATTTTTTTTTATAATGTCAAGGGATAACGTAACCCGGGCAAACGTTTTAAATTCAAGCATACCTTAATCTCGAATGGATGCGTTGGCTGCAAAAAAAGGAACAAGCCGACAGAGTCCTTTGGAGAATTGCAAACAAAATTTCATAAAGACTTCTTTGTCGCTCTGAGTAAATCTTTTTGATCCATAAAGATCCAGCGATTTTCGTCCAAAAATAGTAAGGACAGCCGCAATGGTAGCTCCATTACCAAAGGACTTGGAAATAAGGGAGCGGGGAAACCCTTTATCGGAAGGAAATCCATAGGGGGCAAGGTCTGTAAGCAATTGCGCGTCATCTTTGGGGTTTGAAGCGCTATAGACCTTCATGTCGATCTTTTCGAGATCGTTTCTGTTAACCGTATCGTCTATTGTAAATGAGCTATAAAGCTCGAGAGTGTCGGTTGTGGGGTTTAAAAGCCAGAAAAGCGCTGCTTCTGCTTCGAGTATAAGGCACGCGTTTGGGAGAGCACAGTTTACAAGATCGGCAAGAGAAGCGGCGGTTGCAAGAGTAAATGTTACTTCGGAGATTGCCGAGAGCCGGGTCGATTGCACATGCAATTGCTCAAGCTTTTTGTGGCCCCCAATATGCTCCGAAAGCATGCCCGCAACCTTAGCAAGCAGGTCGATTTCGGAGGTGATAACTTCTTTATCGAGAATAAAATGTACAAAGAGGAGACCTATACAACATTCTGTTGATCGCAAGGGAATTGCCACATACCATTTTCGGTGACCCTCCTCATTAAGGCCGCCGTCAATAATTACAGGGCCTTTAGAATCGATGGCCGATGCTGCAATATGGTCGTTGAGCTTAATTTTTTTGCCCTGCAAGAGATTGCGGTTGAATGAGCTTGATGCTTCGATGAGAAACATTTTTTGCTCGGGCACACACGAATAATAATTGCAGATTACAGCATTGAAACTATTTGCAATGCGCATTACAATGAGGTTGAGGCGCTCATCGTAGGAGACTGCGTGGGTGAGAATTTCTTGAATATGGGCGATCAGCGCAAAGCCAAAGTGCGATGAAGCTGTTTCGTCATGTTCCCGTGATGTATAGATGGCATCGGCAGCAAAATCGGAGAGTTCTTGCATATATATCAAGTCGGTAGTGGTAAAAAGGGTAGCCGGATTTTTGCTGCTAATATTTAAAACGCCTACAACTTCTTTGGCTATGAGTAACGGGCAGCAGATCGAGGATGTTATATCTTTACGCACAAGATGCAGAGATGGATCTGATGCAATGGTTTCGGGGGTCAATAGTATTGCTTTTCCGCTTCGGGCAACTTTTCCTGCAATACCACTGCCGTAACGTTGCGATGCTGTCTTGACGACATCAGACCCTAGGCCATTGGCCATTTCGATTTTAAGTACCCGTTTACGTGAATCGGCAAGCATAATGGATCCGCTATCGGCATTACAGGTAGAAATTGCCACCGATAAGAGGAGCTTGAGAAGTTCGTCTTTGTTTTTAGAGAGAAACACGGCCGCCTTAAGCTCGGAAAGACTTTCTAAAACGTTCTTTCTGTCGGTGCTGCTTGTTACTGCTGTGTGCGATGTTGTTGACGAGAAAAGAATGCGAGCACTGAGTCCGCTTAAAATGTCTACCGATGAAAGACAGAGCTGTTTAAGTTCTGCATGAATAGTATCGCTTCCGGTTGTGTTGACTATTGCATCGAGATTTGGTATGGTACGAAGAACTTCAAGTGATTCGAAATCGGGGTTGATGATTTTAGCAACAATTGCTTTGTGTGTTTCTAAAAGAGTCCCAAGCAGTGCAGCGCTTTCACGATTGATGCCAACAATGGCGAGGGTGCGGTATTGTGGAGCGCTCATGAGTATTTCTTTCTGGTGCTTTGGTCTCGATAACGATAATTATATCAAGAGTATGTGTTAAAAATAGTATGTGCCCGCGTAATGTCGTGTATTAGATCCGCACTAATTGAGCTGTTTAAATAAAAGTTTAAATTGATGAGTGGTGCAGTAAACTATTTTAGTACTATGAATGAAGGAATGGATAGTCGAAAGCATCCACGGGTCTCTGTTAATTTTGTTACCGTTGAGGTTCTTACCGCCCTGGGTGAGCTTCAATCGTCGGAGCTATGCTTTGTAATTAATGTAAGCCAGTCTGGTATGCTTTTTAGAGGGCAAAACGAGTACACTGTATCCCAGCCGCTCGTGTTGACTTTTACGATTCCCACCAAAGATATGGTAATTCGTACCGATGCTTTTGTGGTGCATACTCAAAAGCTACAAACATCATGCTTTTATGGCGTTCAATTTAAAAACATCTCTTTAGCAGAACATGCTATTCTCAAGGAATATATCGAGGATCTGCTCGAAGGACACTAATTCTTTTAGTTCCTTTTTTCCCCGCTCACACAAGCTTTCATGCTAAAAACCCCCCAACATAATTTTTGCAGCAAAAACATGTTAAGGCTTTTTTAGAAAAAAATCAATCACATCACGAATTTTCCTGTCCCAGTATCCCCACTCATGATCGGCGCCCGGATCCTCCGAATAGGAAAGCGCAAGCTTATGTTCCTTAGCAGCTGCCAGAAAAGTTTTGTTGTCGTTATATAAAAAATCGGCCGTACCGCATACCTGATAAAATTCGACAGGTGGATCAAAGGTGTTTTGCTCTTTCATACAGTAAAAAAGATCGTCTGGCGTATTGCGTGCAGTGCGAGCATCACCAAAAATCATAGTAAAATCATTGTCAAAATAAGGGTCTTTGGTATCCATGAGACGTTGAATATCCAGCGCGCCTGAGAGACTCGCTGCTTTGGAAAAGATCTCTGGTTTGCGTAAACCAAGCTTAAATGCCCCGTAGCCTCCCATAGAAAGTCCCGCAACAAAGGTCTCTTCTCGTTTTTCGGAAAGAGGAAAAAGGAGCCGAGCTAGATTTGGCACATCGTGACTAATAAAATCCCAATATTTGAAGCCATATTTCATATTCGAATAAAAACTTCTGTGTACACAGGGCATAACAACCGCAAGATTATGTGCAGTTGCATAGCGTTCTATGGAGGTGTATCGCATCCAGGCTGTGTGGCTATCGGAGATGCCATGCAATAAGAGTATCCAAGGATAGCGAGATTTTTGAGTAGCTGATACAACTCCAATCTGGCCAACAGATGGTTGAGGAATAATAACATTCATTGAAGATGTTAAGCCAAGCGATTCGGCAAAGAATTCGCAGGTGATGAGTGCCATGTTGGTGATCCTTGGTATACGATGAGTTGATTACTTTCATGTATTAAAATAGTCTGATGTTCAACCTATCGAGTCAATAAGGCTCAACGTATTTTTAATGTTTCAAAATGATCGTTCGCACTATTTTAATCTGCTCGTGAAAGGATGTAGGATGCTTAATATCCTTGCGGTTGGTCTTGGGGGATGTGTTGGCTCTATTGCCCGATATCTGCTCTCCCAACTGATTCAACAAAAATTGTCTTTGGCACATTTCCCCTTTGGGACATTTTGTGTCAACTTTTTAGGCTGTTTGCTGATGGGTATTTTTGCAGGCTTTTTAAGTGACAAACCAGATTTTTCGGGTACTGCTAAACTTTTTTTTGCTACGGGGATATTAGGAGGATTCACAACGTTTTCGGCTTTTGGCAACGATACTATAAATTTATTCCGGGATGGAAACATTACCATAGGATTTGTTAATGTAGTGGCGCATATGGTTGTATGTATTGGTGCAGTTGCAGTGGGGAGGTATCTTGGGGCAATGCTGCCATGAATATTTGCACAAGTAAATAAGGTATACGATCCTCTGTGTGGCTATTTCATCCTTCCGCTATAATTTTTCGCTAGACTCCTTCGTAATTAATAGCAAACATAGTAATTGGCGTGTAATCGAGCAAAGGAGATACTCATGAAAATCCTGACAAAGATCTTGTTTGGAGCACTATTTCTGGGTATTGTAGCTGTACCGATACCAGGAGGGCAACACACTATGATATACGATTATGACAAAACCGGAAGCATTATCGAAACTCCTCTTGTAAAGATTGTCAAAACAGAAGCCGAATGGAAAAAGCTTCTCACCCCAGAGCAGTATCAGGTAACCCGTAAGGCTGCGACAGAGTGTGCTTTTACGGGGAAGTATTGGCAGGGAAAGAGCGAGGGAACCTATGTCTGTCTCTGCTGCGGGCTTCCTTTGTTTCATTTTAGCGCAAAATTTAATTCTGGGACAGGCTGGCCAAGTTTTTATAAACCCGTGGCGCAAGAGAATATTGTCAAGCATGTGGACGGGGCTTTTGGAATGGTGCGAACCGAGGTCCTCTGCGCTCGGTGCGATGCTCATTTAGGACATGTTTTTGATGATGGGCCCAAGCCAACTGGTTTGCGCTATTGCATTAATTCGGCAGCGCTAAGCTTTAAACCTACTCCTTAAATTATTTTTAAAATAAGAGCATCATCCGGTGTTGCTATATTGGAAGGTTTGTTTGGCGCACGATTGAATAATAAGGAGTTTGCGTGAAAAAAGCTTCTGGCTGGAGATTTTTTGCAGTAGTAAGCGGTGTCGGCTTAATGGGATTAGTTGGGTGTTCGTCTCAGGTTGCCTTAACTCGTTCTATTATTAAAGAATATGGTTTGGGTTCTGAGGATATCAAGAAACTTCAGCTCTATGTTTCCGATGGAATACTTCTTGAGCAAGAAGTTACAAAAATCGATAAAGATATCGATGAAACGCATTCGCTCAAGAAGGTTGAAGATCGATACATTAAACAGATCTGTTTTAAATCCCAAACCCCCTGCATTGCCCTCGATGTCGCATCAGACAAGATGGGTGTAGCCTTTGAGCCAACAGACAAACTTTCCTTTGTATATAATCCCAATCATCGCCATGGCGATGTCTTTGAATATCGACCAGTTCGGAGTGCTCCAGCAGATTCTATAGCTTTGCCTCGCCAAAGCGGCGCTGGCTATTATAGCTGGAAGCGAATTGGAACCGATACCTATGAATCGACCTCTTTTAGAGCCTATGTGAGCCGCAGCGCACCGTATCTGTTAGTTGATCAGGCGAGCTTGCGCAAATTTGCTCTTGAAGCACGGGTTGTGCCGGGTATGCGACAAGCGGATATCCCCCCTCCGCAATAATTATTTCTTGAGTGCTGCTAAAAGATTGGCAGCACTTATAAGAGAAAATCCCTTGACTTTAGAAATCTCCTCAGGCGATGCTTCTATAAGCTTCTCAAGCGATCCGAACGCCGTTAAGAGTACGATGGCTTTTGCGTGACCAATACCCGGGATACGCTCCAGTGCTGATCCTTTAAAGCGCTTCCCGCGCAGTTTCCGATGGTAGGTTATAGCACTGCGGTGTACTTCATCGCGGATACGTTGGAGCAATTTTCTGGCAGGGTGATTTTCGGGGAGTGCAATTGGATCGTTTGCAAAGGGTGTAAAGACTATTTCTTCCTTTTTAGCAAGTGAAATTATCATGGGGGGATGCTCAAAGCGTGCAAGAGGCTCCATTGCAGCATGGAGCTGGCCTTTTCCACCATCAATAAGCAAGAGGTCGGGAAATGGTTTTTGTTCGGCATAAAGCCGCGTAAGTCTGCGCGTTACACTTTCCATAAGCATTGCAAAATCGTTTTGGCCTTCGACGGTTTTAATTTTATAGCGCCGATAATTATTCTTGTCGGCAACACCTTCTTTAAAACTTACCATGGCCGCAACCGCAAAATCGGCCCCTAAATTGGAAATGTCAAATGCTTCGATGGTGGTTGGGCGTTGAGGCAGTAAGAGCGCGGTCTGCAGCATATTTACATCTTCGGAGGCATCGTGCGGAGCAATTTGCATGAGATGCAACTTGGCGTTTTTAATCGCCATCTCTACCATTTGACGTTTAATGCCTTTTTGGGGAATCGTGATATCGACTTTTGGGGAAAGATTTTTAGCCCATTGTGTTAAGATAGTCGCATCAAAACCATCAAGGTCTAAGAGTATTTCGGATGGAGGGGAACTAAGTTGTTCGGCGTAAAAAAGGACTACCAGCGCATCGTGGTGTGCTTGGGTTGCATCCCACGAATCTTTTTTAAATATAAATGTTCTTTTGTCTATAAGCAAACCTTCACGAAACGAAAGAATAGCAAGGCAGACTCGGGTACCGTCTATCCAAACTCCAAATACATCACATTCTGTATCGGGAACGCGAAGGTCTACGCGCTGCAAATGTGAGGCCTTATCGATGAGGGCAATCTGATCTCGTATAGTTGCTGCTGCTTCGAAATCGAGCGTTGCCGCAGCGTTTTGCATTTCTTGCGAAAGCAGTGCAATCAGATCTTTGCGCTTTCCTGTCAAGAATGAAACGACACGATCGATGTTGTGTTGATATGCCTTTTCGGTGATCTTATTACCGCAGGCACCGCTACAACGTCCCATCGAATAGTTTATGCAGGGACGTAGTGGTTTGGCAAGCGGTAACGTATGACTGCAATCGCGAAGCTTAAAGATTTTTTTTGCGAAAATGACAAGGGTTCGCATGGCCCGAACATCGGTAAAAGGCCCAAGGTAGCGCGCCCCGTCCGACTGAGTTTTTCTAACCACGAGAAGTCGTGGGAAGGGTTCGTTTGTGGTTATCTTGATGTAGGGAAAATGCTTGTCATCTTTTAGATCGATGTTGAAGCGCGGTGCATGCTTGCGAATTAGGTTTGCCTCAAGAATGAGGGCCTCGGTTTCTGAGGTTGTGGCAATCCAGTCGATGGTCGAAAGTTTTTGAAGCATGAAGGGAATTTGAATGCGATCGAGGTGTTCGTCGAGAAAATAGGAGCGAACCCGGGATTTTAAATTTATCGCTTTACCAATATAAATAGGCTCGCTCGCTACATTACGCATGATGTAAACACCCGGCGACTCGGGAAATCGTCGGGTTATTTCGAGAAAATGTTCGGAGGTGTTTAAAGGCTTCATGCTACTCGTTACGCACAACCTAGATAATTAGAATAGTTAAGAAAATACACCGAGGTGCGGCGTGTCTGCTTTTATCTTGATTCTTAGTGCTTGATAATGTATATAAAGTAATATGAATAAAGTACGTCAATTATATATTCTTGTTCTCATTCTTTGCCTCTATGCCTTTTGTGTTGCTGATGCCCAAAAAGCTCATGCAGAATACGCGGAAGCTATGCAAACAATTGGCACGACGTTTTTTACGCAAGCATTCAAAGATTCGATAGCTTTTAAGCGAGCTATTGTGCCTGCAATGGCACTGCGCACCACGACGTCGCTGCAATTCATGCAAGGGGAAATGCTTTCGTTTGCCGTAGATTGGAACTTTGTTAATGCGGGCAATGCATTTATTATAAGTAAACCAATGAAGGAAAAGGGGATCCTCTTGGTAACGCTTCTTGGGTTTAGCAACAGTTTTACCAGCACCTTCTATCATGTGCGTGACGGGCAGCAATGCGAGATTGATGCACTAGGCATGTATCCCTTGTTTTTCGAAGAACATTTACGGGAAAATCGCTATAAGGCCGATCGGTGGATTGCATTTGATCAGTCTTTGCAGAAAGCGTATGTAAATGGCATGGATACAGCACTCTCTATCCCAGCTTTTTCTCATTCTCTGGTATCGAGTTTATGCTATTTGAGAACGCTTCCTCTTATCGATCGAGATAGCTTTAATCTCGATTGTGTTGTACAAAATAAATTATATAAAGTTCTTTTCCGCTGTAATGGAAAAGAAACAATCAAGGTTCCTGCAGGCACGTTTCGTTGCATTTGCGTTGAGCCACAGCTTGTTGCCTCTGGTCGCGTCTTTTCTGCCAAAGATCATATTACGCTGTGGATATCCGATGATAGCAGAAGGTTGCCGGTCATGATTCGTTCCCGCCTTGCCTTTGGCTCTCTCTATGTCCGCTTATCTGCATTTCAATAAAGGGGTTGTATACATGGTGCAGTGGCTTTCCTCAGTTGATCATGCCTTGTTTTTGTTTTTTAATGTTTTCTGCGCCAATTCTCTTTTTGATGCATTTTTCCCGGTGGTGACCCTGGGAAATTTTTGGATCATACCTGGAATTCTCGCAGCACTTGTGTTTATTCGCTATCAAAAAAAAAAGGCAATTCTCCTTATTGGCCTCTCTTTAATAACAATTGCTCTATCCGATCCTATTTGCTGTAAAATTATCAAAGAACTCGTTGCGCGAAATAGACCATGCAACTCTCACACATTTATTCATGGCGCACATTTCCTAATTGGCTTTAAAGACTCTCATTCTTTCCCCTCAGCCCATGCAACAAACATGTTTGCGCTTGCTACGTTGTTTACATTCTATTACCCCAAAAAATGGATTTGGTTTTTTGCCTTTGCCGCAATGATAGGCTTTTCCCGCATTTATGTAGGAGTGCATTATCCGTTTGATGTATTGGGTGGAGCGATTTTAGGAAGCGCTATTGGGGCATGCGTGGCATTGGTGCAGAAATGGGCGAGTAGGGGCGTATCTCGGTACGCCCCTACTCGCGATACGGAATCAAATACCGTATAGACAAAAAATTTGATCGAGGCGAATGATAATGTCTTCTGGCATATACAACCAATATACAGGTTATCATAACCGTCGTTCAATCCGATTGCCTGGTTACGATTATACCCGACCGGGATATTATTTCGTAACGGTGTGCATTCATGATCGGAAACAACGATTATTTGGTGATATCCATGAGTTAAAATGCGATTCCATTTCCGCAGGGGTGGGTTCCAAACTTGCCCCTCTTTTCCAACAATTCACCCCGAATCAATACGGCCAAATAGTTTTGTCAACGTGGAACGATTTGCCAAATCACAATCATCAAATAAAATTAGATGAATTCATTATCATGCCCGCCCCAACAGTGGCGTTATCGGAAATTATTCGACAATTAAAAATTTTTTCAGCGAAACGAATTAACACTGTGCGACAAACGCCCGGGACCCCGGTCTGACCAACACCCTGAGATAGGTACCTCATTTGTTGGCCTCTGCAGTACCAGCAATTTCCACCTTGGTTGCATCGTACTATAGTATGTATAGTTGCAGATGCACCCTCGGATCGGAAACAATCCCATGAAACGAATTTTATTAATCACTTTAGTAGCACTCGGTATCGCTCTATCGGCTGTAGCTCTCATGCAATCGATACCACGCGATGCATCGCCTTCTGTGAATCTCAAGATAACGGGAATGTATTGTGCCTCATGTGTTGTTTCGGTGGAAAAAGCACTTAAAAAAGTTGATGGTGTAAAAAGTGTAAATGTAAACGCTGCGAAGGGCACTGCCCGTGTGTCAATAACTGATTCTGCGCTACCCTCTTTAAAGCTAATTAAGGCTGTGAATTCGGTTGGATTTAACGCCGAATATCTTGGAACGAGCAGCCGTTAATGAGTCTTTCTTCTGATCTCTCCCATATTGTATATTATTTTTTAAGCGCTTGAAGCAATAGACTAAAGCGTTTAAGCGCGCGATCTATCACAGTGGCAAGAAAATTGATGCATGGAAGATCTTGATCTTGGCAAACTTTACGCCATTCATCTGGAGCCTTATAATCCCGCTTGGGTTGGGCTTTTTGAAAAGGAAAAGCAGGCTCTTGCGCAAATATTAGAAGACCTCGCCCAACGAATCGAACATATAGGCAGCACGGCTATCGTGAAGATAATGTCGAAGCCAACGATCGATATCCTTGTAGAAATCCCTCCTGGTCATGATGCTTCTGAAACTATTACGAAGAAAATGGTTCGCAATGGTTACATTCATATGGAAGAGCAGAAAAAGCAGTGCGAGATGCGGGCATCAATGCATTATTTATTGGTCAAGAGATTTGTTCTCGCAATATCAGTCTTATACTATTACGAATGAAGCAATAAGTATTAACTTTCCGCAATAGCCGCAACCCTGTCGATACCAGAATTTACTTCTGCAAGTGTTTTGGATATATGTCGAGCAATTTCCTGGGTAGCAGCGGATTGTTCACCAATTGAGTTTGTAATATTAGAAACTATCTGATCTGCTTCATGCATGAGCGTTACCATGTCGTTTACATTATGAATTGCTGCGGACACAGACTGTTGAATTCCCTGTATTTTACTTTTAATGCCCTCAGATGAAGATGCCGCCTTACGTGCGAGCTCTTTAACTTCGCTTGCTACAACTGCAAAACCCTTTCCAGCATCCCCTGCAGAAGCTGCTTCTATTGTGGCATTTAATGCCAGAAGATTTGTTTGCGAAGAGATATCGCTAATCGTTTTAACAATAGCGCTTATTTCTTGCGCCGCATTGCCAAGTTGTTGCATAATATCCGCTACCGTGGTAGCCTGGGTGCTCATGGATGCGCTTGAAGCTTTTGCCGTTTCGGAATTTTTTGCAACTTCACTGATAGTTGCACTCATTTCTTCGGTTGCTCCAGATATTGACATGAGGCTATTAACAGATTCGCCCAAGATTGCTTGCAGCTCAGTAACTATGTTTTTTCGATATTCATTTGATTTTTTTGAATTATCTTCTGTCATTTTAATAATGGATAATTCTTGGTAGTGCCTGCAATGTTCTGCTTTATTGAGACCATTAAAAATGGCGATGGCCATGCTTTCGCAGTTTCCATACCCACAGGCGCCGCAATTGAGAAAATCTCTTTCCTTAAATTTATACATTTTTTGATTGATCTCATCGATTTCCTTTTGAGACGGGGTGCGTACACTGTCTTTAAGGAGTGAAGATCTATTTATATAGGTTCGCCCATAGAGACCGGGTTTCCAATGGGAATCGATATAGTTATGCAATTTTTTGATTCCGCGTTTTTTACCCAAAATGCCCGAGTTTTTAAGATATTCTTGCTGCGCGGCTTTATTGCGCCCTTCAATAAGATGCTCAACTTCATCAATTGATTTATGAACATTAAGAGTACCAGGACCTCCGTTACAACCCATTTCGCAATTGAGACAATCTACAAGGAGTGGGGCAGACCTATTTTTAATGGATTCTGTAAAGTGATCGAGGTAGTGATAAATAGTATGCCGTCCCTCGATTTTTCGAGCAGATGCTATAACGCCCGGTACTTCGCGCTGTGCAGTCCGTAATAGTCCGCCCGGAGTAGAAAAGAGCACTGCCCTTTCGGCTTCAGGGTTATCGTAGGGAGTTTTATCATATTGATTCAGGGAAATTGAGTTCTTTAAAAAGTAAGCATCGAGGGATTTAAATGTCACATTGTAGTCTCCAATGCCCACTTCGTCAAATTCACGACGTTTTGCATAGCAGGGAGAAATAATCACAAATTTTGCACCTCTATGCTGCGGGTAAAATTCCCGTACCATGCGCATGGTATGCATCATGGGGCTATCTGCCGGGGCAAGATAGGGTATAAGTTCCGGCCGATGGAGCTCGATGTAGCCTACTAATGCAGGGCAGGGTTGTGCTAAAACATGCTTAAGCCCAGCACTTTTAATAGCTTCAAGATATGTCTTAACTGTCAATTCGGCTCCAAAGCTGACATCAAACGAGGCTTTTACGCCCATTTTCTTAAGCCACCCATTAAATTGCAGGTATGCATTGGGAAAATTTGCCGCAACAGCAGGCGCAACAATAGCCACAATATTTTCGTTGCTTTTTAATCCCTGCATAAATGCATCAAAATCGTCAATCCCACTGCGTGCATTATGAGTGCAAGCTGCAATACAAGCTCCACAACCAATACACAAATCGGGGTTGATATTTATAAAATCACCAGAACCATCGTTGCACATTTTAGATGGGCATACCGCAATACATTGGTGGCAATTTGTACATTTATCTTTATCGATTTGAATGAGAGGTTTTAGAGTAGATTGTGGACGCATGTGGTTTCCAATCGCTAAGGTGTTTGTCCTTTTAGGCCGTATTTATAGTAAGTATAGCATTGCTCAATTTGAATGTCGATACCCTATAAAATCACTGAAGTGCTCCTTATTCGATCTTACATTGCCCGAGCAGGCTTTTGAGATTTTCAGATAATTGCGCAAGCTCATCTGCACGATCCTTTACATGCGCTATGCCACTGGCTGTGTCTGCGGCTTCATGGCTTACGCCGGCAATGGTTTTAGTAACCTCCCCAAGACCTTGGGCAGATTCCGAAACGTTTTTGGCAATTTCTTGAGTTGCTTTGCTTAATTGCCCGCTACTACGGGCAAGGTCATTGACGGTTGCAACTTGTGTGGGAGCTGCAACCGTTTGCACACTTTTGGATACCGATCCAAGGAAATTTCTGAGCGATGAATTCATCGAGGTCATTGCACGAAACATTATCCCAATTTCATCCTTTGTTTCAAGACCATGCACAGGAATATCCTTGGAAAGATCACCGCTGCTTATTCTGTCAAGTTCTTTGCATGCCGATTCAAGAGGGGCTGCAATACGCTTTCCAGTTAAATAGGCCACAAACACAACAACCAATGATAATAGGCCAGATATCGAAATGGCCTATAAAAGCATCGTGCGCAAGGCAGCATTAACGGTAGAAAGGGAAATATCCAAACCTACAACGCCATTTAAAACATGTTCTTTTGTGTAAATGGGCGCATAGGCACTCAAAAAAGTACCCCATTCATCCGTATAAAAAGAATTTTCAACAAGAGGTCGTGTGCACGATTTGGTAGCCTGGATCAGGAGGGGTGTTGCATCGTCAGAGGTACTTCCGCAGGCCGAGCGATCTTTTACATTTTCTTCGGCATCAAGAATAAATGCAATTTTTCCGCTATCATTCATACGGCAGGTATACACAAATTTGATATCGGAACTGTTATTTCGAAATGCCTGCAATTTTTGGACAAGGCGGGAGTATACTTTGTTTTTTTTATGCTCATTGTAAAGGCCTTTGTGTTTGACTTTTGGAATGATTCGGTTATGCTTTATTTCAAGCATTACGAGATGAATTCTGAATTAAGAGTTTAGCATGTAGTGAGAGGATTGTCGATATAATAGTAGGAGCTAATCAATGGCTGAATTAACGCAGATACAGGTGCCACATTATTTAAGGGGTTATTTTTTACTGTTTAAAATTGACCAGCATTAGTGTTATCTTTACGTTCAAAGTCGCAACGCAAAGGCAAAACCTGTTATTTCATTTTTGCTCTTGTAGCGTGGCGTCTAAACAGGTCAAGCCTTCAAAAACTTTTCAATCTTTTCTACAATGCTATCAGCATCCAGCCCCAATGTCGGCAGCACTTTTGCAGGGTCGCCATGTGCAATAAATGCATCGGGGAGGCCGATGCGAAGTTGACGAATAGGTTTTGATGGTGATATGTCGGCAGCTATTTCGGCAACTGCCGACCCGAATCCGGCAGAAATGTTATTGCTTTCGAGTGTAATGACATGAGAGAATTTATTAAAAAGATCTGCATAAAAGTCGCGGTTGAGCGGCTTGGCAAAACGGGCATCAACAATGCACAGGCTAAGATTACGCGACGATAGTTTTTCGCGAACGATTATGGCAGTTTTATGCCAATCTCCAATTGACACAAGTACCGCATCGGTTCCATCGTGGGTTTGAAGAGGATGCCCGATGGGAATAAGGGCAGGAGTTTCTGCGATTGGTTCGCCGGTTCCACTGCCACGGGGGTACCTGATACATACGGGGCCGTTGTGGGCTAAAGCGGTGTGAATCATGGCTTTGAGATCGTTTTCGTTTCGCGGAGCCATCATCACGAGATTGGGGATGGCGCGCAGAAAAGAGAGGTCAAACATGCCATGATGGGTTGGGCCATCGTCTCCCACAATGCCGGCTCTATCGATGCAAAGTATGACAGGAAGCGAATCGAGCGCTACATCGTGTACAAGCTGGTCGAAGGTTCTTTGTACAAAAGAAGAATAGAGCGCCACAACGGGGCGGCGTCCACCTAATGCTAGGCCTGCTGCAAAGGTAATTGCGTGCGATTCTGCAATGCCAACATCAAAAAACCGGGTTGGAAATTCGTCGCGGAATTTCGAGAGCCCCGTTCCATCGGGCATGGCAGCAGTTATGGCAACAATATTTTTGTTGACACGAGCGCATTCACACAGGGTTGCTCCAAATACATCTGAGTATTTTGGTGCGCTCGGGGCAGTTGCGCTCATGTCGCCTGTAGATAATGTAAACGAGGGGACTCCATGAAATTTTGTTGAGTCCATTTCGGCAAAACTATACCCCTTGCCTTTTTGGGTAATAACATGAACAAGCACCGGCACATTGAGCGAGCTCTTTACAAATTGAAACACCTCAATCATTTCGGCAATATTGTGTCCATCAACAGGACCAAGGTATTGAAGCCCAAGATCTTCGAATAATTTCCCTGGAATTACAAACCGTTTGAGCGTTTCGTCGACATTGTGAACAAGACTTCGTATACCTTTTCCCACATGCGACATGTTGCCTAAAAGTTCCCAAACTTCATTTTTGATTTTATTAAAGCGCCGGTCGGTGATAACCCGGGTAAGATAGCGAGAGAGTGCACCAACATTTTTTGAAATTGACATTTTATTGTCGTTGACAACAACTGTCATACGCGTGTTGCTGCTACCCAGATTATTGAGTCCTTCAAAAGCAAGACCACCCGAAAGAGAACCATCGCCAATTACCGAAACAACATCGTGCTTTTCCCCGGCAATATCGCGTGCCATGGCAATGCCCAGCCCTACCGAGATCGAGGTAGAGGCGTGTCCGGCGGAGACGGTGTCGTAGGGGCTTTCGGAAATTCGGGGGAAGCCGCTTATGCCGCCAAATTGACGCAACGATGCAAATCGGTCTCGCCGGCCTGTGATAATTTTATGGGCATACGACTGATGCCCCACATCCCAAATGAGTTTGTCGTTGGGGGTATCGTATACATAATGTAAAGCTAATGCTAGTTCAACAGCCCCAAGAGATGGCGCGAGATGCCCACCGTGTTTGCTTACTTCAATAAGAAGCATGGCACGGATCTCCTCGGCAAGGATGCATAAATCGGGTATAGGAAGGGTACGGATATCTGCAGGCGAATTAATAGAATTTAAAAACTGGTATGCCACAGCGTGGTGTTCCTTGTAGGTTTAGGAGATGCTCAAAGAGGATTTGTCACCTAGAATAAATATATATAGATAAAATATGACATGAGAGATTAAAAAGCATCTTCCAGGGCGACGCTTCTGTGGTTTTGTGATTTGATCGGCATGAATTTATTTTGATGTGGCCTTTTTTTGCGGAAGTGGCGGAATTGGTAGACGCGCTAGATTCAGGTTCTAGTGAGCGTAAGCTTGTGGGGGTTCGAGTCCCCCCTTCCGCATTCTTTTTGTGCTCGCACCGCCCGCAATGGCGCAGCACTCCCCATCTATTTACAAAGTCTACTTTTCTGGCTCAATGCACCAAGGGCCGGATATATTTTCATCCTATGAATACCCACGCTCGATCAATAATGCTCTTGGCCCCCGAAGTTATAGAAAAAATTGCAGCGGGAGAGGTGATCGAACGCCCCGCATCGGTGCTCAAAGAACTTATCGAAAATGCCATAGACGCAGGATCCTCACATATTTCCATTCGTATCGAAGACGCTGGCTTTGGCCTTATCTCCATTACCGATAATGGAGGTGGCATGAGTGCAGCCGATTTGAAGCTCTGCCCAGTAAGGTATGCAACCAGCAAAATTCGCACTGCCGATGATCTCTTTTCGGTTGGTACCATGGGCTTTAGAGGTGAGGCGATGGCCAGTATTTGCGCGGTGAGCAATTGCACCATTACATCAAAACCCCTCAATGAAGAAGCTGCGTCAATTACGATTAACGGTGGCGTGCCGGGGCAGGTTGTTCCCGCTGCGCATACTATGGGTACCACAGTTGTTGTTCGGGATCTTTTTTTTAATGTGCCCGCTCGCAAAAAATTTATGAAAACTGCACGCGGTGAGAAAATGGCGATACAAGCCATGGTTGAGGCCGTTGCTGTTGCTTTCCCTGCCATACATTTTGTGTTAGGATTCGATGGCAAGGTTGAACTGGATGCTCCTATTGTTGCCGATGTACGCAGTCGGATTGCAGATATAGCAGGCTTTTTGTTTGCCAAAGAATTGATACAATGCGAGTACAGTGGCGAAACAATGTCGGTTCTTGCATATGTAAGTCGACCCGATCACGCAACGGTACGTCCACGCTTTCAGAATCTGTATGTGAATCTCCGGCGTGTTGATAACGATACGGTTACTGCGGCAGTGCGAGAAGCATTTGCAAAGTTTTTAGGGTTCCGTTTTAGGCCTGCATTTTTCTGTTTTTTAGATATCGACCCTATGCATGTTGATGTAAATGTGCATCCCACAAAAAAACTGATTAAATTTGATGACGATCGTCTCATTTTTAAAAGTGTTTACACGGCAGTGCGCATGGGGCTTGAAGAGGGGCTGGAAATTCGCCAGGATCTTTCTTTACAGGAACAAATTCCTCAGGGCGATACGAGTACTTTGCCAGCCGATACAAAACCCAGTGTATCGAACCAACCGTATCCTGTTAGTGTGTTGTCCCACGAGGTCTCGGTCTTTGAACCACCCAATCTTGTTACTTTGC
>JBBRUX010000041.1:0-36488 GCA_038247415.1 Chitinivibrionales bacterium
AGCCATGGTTATTTAATCTCCTTTGCAATGATAATGCGTGCGTCAACTACATTTGCTCCATCGCCTTCCGCACCAACCATAAGCGGATTGATATCGATTTCTTCTATCTCTGGAAAGTCAACACAGAGTTGAGATATCCGCATCAGATTTTCTACAATCGATCCGATATCTACCCCTCGTTCACCACGCGCACCAGTGAGCAATTTATAGGTTTTTGTGCGCTCAATCATGTGCATGGCTTCCTCGGCTGTTACCGGAGCCAAACTAAAGGTAACATCTTTAAGAACTTCAACAAAGATTCCACCAAGGCCAAACATGATAAGTGGGCCAAACTGAGGATCTTTTTTCATCCCCAAAATCACTTCTTTTCCACCTGAAACCATTTTCTCAAGAAGCACTCCACGGATCTGCGCACTTGGCATTTTACGACTAATGCGAAGCATCATAAGTTCGTAGGCATCTTGAACAGCACCGGCATTTGCCAGCCCAATTTTAACGCCACCAATGTCTGATTTATGAAGAATGTCGGGGCTTGAGATTTTCATGGCCAAAGGATACCCTAATTCATTACCAAATCGAACGGCTTCTTCTACCGTTGACGCAAGCGCATTAGGAGGCATTTCGAAATTATACGCTCTCATAATTGTTTTTGCATCAAGCTCCCCTACTTCAAACATATTTCTGCTGCGATAGGTCCTAAATATTTTGATAACAGGATTTTTATTGACAGCAAAACGTTCTACAACACGCAGCGGACGAGCTCTGTAGTTGCTATACTTTACCATTTCGAACATTGCCTTTGCAGCGCGTTCAGGTATAGGATACTGTGGAATTTTATTGACGCGCAGAAGATCGACTCCTCCTGCAATTGTTTTGGCTCCCATAAAGCAACCAAACATCGTTTTGGTTGGATATTTTTTTGCCAAATCGACCATCGCCTGGGCGGTTGCAATATCATCGGTCATTTTTTGAGGAGTGAGAATTACTATCAGACCATCAACTTCGGTGGCAGCAAGCAATGTTTCGATGGCAGCTGCATAGCGATCTCCAGGAGCATCGCCCAAAACATCAACAGGGTTATGTGTTGAACCAGATTCAGGCATGTATTGAGCAAGCGCGGCTTCTGTTTCAGGTTTTAACTGAGCAACAGTCAAGCCGGCCATTTCCAGCGCATCGGACATCATGATACCAGGGCCACCGGCGTTGGTAACAACTGCGATTCTTGATCCTTTGGGTAATGGCTGATATGCAAACGCAACAGCCACGTCAAAGAGATGTTCTATTGACTCGGCACGTATTACACCTGTGCGCTCAAACGCGCAATTATAGGATGCATCTGCACCAGCAAGACTACCTGTGTGTGAAGAAGCTGCTCGTGCACCTGCACTCGTGCGCCCGGACTTAAGAATTACAACAGGCTTTTCTTTGCTGACGATTTCAGCAATGCGCATAAATTCTTGACCCTGGCTTATATCTTCGAGATATGCAGAAATCACTTTTGTGTTTGGATCGTGACGCAAGTTTTCTAGAAAATTTACTTCGTCTACGCACGCTTTATTGCCAATAGAAGCAACAACCGAAAAGCCTATTTTATTTTCTGCTGCCCAATCTTGGATTGCAGTTATAAGTGCGCCCGATTGAGAAACAAGTGCTATTGTACCAGGTTCCCCTAATGCTTGTCCAAATGCAGCATTTAGTTTTACCCACGGATTAATAAGCCCTAAGCAGTTTGGCCCTATAACGGTCATACGAGAGGCACGAACTTTTTGTATAAGCTCTTGCTGAAGTTTTTTTCCTACTTCACCTGTTTCGCTAAATCCTGCGGTGATGATTATTGCTGATTCGATTTTTTTTGTAATGCAATCATCGATAATACCAAGGACTAAATCGCGTTTAACAATAATAATTGCCAAATCGATTTCATCGGGTACATCCAACAGCGATTTGTAGCATTGCTTACCGACAAGGTGGTCTGCTTTGGGATTGATGGGATAAATTCCACCTTTAAATCCACCTTCTACAACATGCTTTAAAATCGAATGGCCGACCTTTAATGGGTCGGCAGATGCACCAACAACTGCAACTGAGCGAGGTCGCAAAAGCTTTTCAAAACTCATACATTCTTCCTTTTATTAATGAGCCTATCGCATCAAAAATGGAACCTTAAATATACATTCCGCCAGAGCAATTTTCTTGATTTCTGGGGCAATATACTGGCATATCGGTGTTTTATGCGTGGAAAGAATATTTAAACTCCGCCTCTGGAGAATTCTATAAAAAAATACTCCATAAGGCGAAAGTTTCTGATGAATACGTGGTTAAAAACCCACACGAATAGAGGTATTAAATACCGACATGAGGGCAATCGTGTTATATTCGTAAGCGCCATCAATTGCCAGGTATTTACCTAAAAAGGAATCGGTATTGATTGCCAAACCAAAGCCTCCGGTAAATTTCCAAGGTGTAGATTCGATCTTGGCCAAAATTTCCTTTTCAGCTCCCAAACGAATCCTTAAAACATGAAAAAGTTCTTGTTCTAGTCCACCAGCCATTTTCCACGCCTGATCTTTATACAAGGGGATTTGTCCATTTGCCACAAGCATGGTGGCATAGCCTACTTGAAATTTTCCACCCATATTTAATGATATCGGCTGATGATCATAATACGTATATCCCGTAACGCCTTCTATATTATTATTGACCTTTTCAAACTCCACAATATCCCGTACGAGCAAACCATACCGAATTTTATCCGACAATTCCCACAAAACACCGAGATCTAATCCCATTCCAAATGTTTTCTGCGCTGCAGTAGCACCTTCGATAACTGGCGTTGTTTTAGATATAAGTTTAAGCGCCGCACCTACCGACAAAGGTCTTAAAAAGGGCAAGAGCTGATTAAACTTATACGCCGCCGACGAAATGAACGTCATTTCTGTAAGAAGCCCAGCGGTATCACCATTGTAAAGGAACGCCTCGCCAAAACCAATATCTCGCGTTGCTTTATTAACGTAACTTGCCGCTATATTATTCACCATGCCAAAACGAGATTGATACGATACAGAAGCTTCTGCGTTAGGAACCCAAGCAGAACCCGCAGGATTATAAAAAACGCCATATGCATCGTCTGATACTGCAAGATAACTATTTCCCATGCCAGTGGCTCTGCCACTCATTGGTACAATATACCCAGCAGAAGCAATTCCCGATTGTGCCATATCATTAAATTCTGATTGCCAAGGCGGTTTGTTCCCGGTAGACGAAAAACCACCTGACGCTATTCCCCAAATAAGACCAGCCCCAAGGCAGACACCACCTGCAACAAGCATTTGTTTCTCGTTATGTATAGCTGGGCCAAAATAGGTATTCGTTCGTATGACAAGATCTTCATCCCCTTGACCGTGCAATTTTGCAACCGCAGCTTTAAGAACATCGCTGCCAGCCACTCCCGATTCACCTTCCAGGCTTACCGATTCGATAACTTGACGTGTTTCAACATCGAGCATGGTGAGTCGAGCGCCATAGCTAGTACCGTTTTTATCGAGGCTTCCATAAACCATTCGCTCCATATTCACACTTCTCCCAATATCGCGAACGCAACGCGGATCGGAGCAGTGTCGTGGCAATTCCATATGAATCGTTTTCATTTGCTCAACAATGGCTTTTTGATCGGATACAACATAAAAACCAATATCGTTGAGATAGAGGGCTAATTTGCCATCCATGGCTGCCATTGAATCGTTTGGCTCCCCAAGCGATACCAAATCGAGCACGCCAACCCGAATTTTCGCCTCATCGGCGACGTCTTTTTTTGCCGCCATGGTAAGTGCGACAACGCATAATAACATCATACTTGCAAGTGCGAAACTTTTCACAGTAGCCTCCGTTAGAATTATCGTGCTCAACTTACTTAATTAGCACTACCGGCTTCATGATATTTTTTTCTTTACCCTTAAGATCCCGTATTGTAAAGACCACAAAGTATCTTCCATTGCGCGAGAGCTTCTCGCCAGCAGATTCACCTAACCCATTCCAGACCACAACATCCATATCTCCCTTGGTGGTTTTGCCATTCCACCATACGTGTTTTACTTCACCGGGATTAATATTTTTCTGGAAAACCGACCACACAAGATCTCCAGCGATCGAATAGATTTTGATTTTAACATCTGCTCGTGGGTATTCGCTCGCAACTTGATAATTGATACACGTACCTTTTTGAGGTGCGCCTCCAAAAAGAGCCTGATTAGGCAATGGACGAATCATTGGTGAAAACGCAGGCGGATTGATAGTTACAGAACCTTCAAAGCCTTTTGTTTGAGCCAAAACTGCATACCGAGAAAAGTGTGTCAATGCAGCGCTTATTGTTTTGCCGTCGATAGCAACCTTTGTATTTCTTAAAGGTTTCCATATGAGCGAGTCTTCGTTCCAAAAACCTACCTTAAAAAATGCAGGATTCTTTTGAGCTTGAGCGCGATAGGATTCTGGTATATCAAGAGTAATGCGAATGCTATCATGAGGCACTACATTAAATGACACCCCATTAAGTTCTTTTATGTCAAATGCTGCACCAACAACTTTAAGCGAATCGAGTCCTGTTTGAACAAGATTAAGCAAAAGTGGTGTGCTCATATCAAAGAGCGCTGTTTGATCGGGATTGATAATCGAATCGGGGAATACAATCAGGCATCCCGTAAGACTGCTCATACTATCAGCCGAATTCTTACACGATAATACGTGCTGAATTTGAAGACCCGACAGATTTGCGTCTGTTTGATTCTTTTTGTACTCTGCCACAACTGGGCCCGCAGTAGCAAGAATCCTTGCGAAGCCTGCAAAAAGCGGATTTGGCGCAAATACACCCTTATCAGAAATGATCCCCGCACCTGCTGGCACTACTGTCCATGAAGGCGTAACAGTTACCGCAGTCTTTGCAGAATCAAAACCCAGAGCAATAAATTCTGCAGATGAACCAGCAGCTGTAGAAATAGGAGCAGGCGATTTAGGATCGCTTCGTTTTACAAAGATGCTATCGAGTGGATTACGCCCAACTTTACAATAAAACTTCACCGTTGGAGATGCGTTTTGTGCAATTTTAGCTACCGGCAATGATGCTACTATAGTAAGGACAGCATCTGATCCCAAACCTGTTTTTAATACTGCATTTTTTCCTACGGCTGGTGAAACCGATGCTCCGTGAGCATCCCCAATAATGCTCCACGACACGTCCTTATCTACTGTAGTATCGCGAATAAATGCAGAGGAAAAATAGGCTTGCAATTTAAGACTTACACTTTGGTTAGCTGCAAAAGAGAGGGTATCCAAACCAGATGGAAGTATTTCAAGCATTGAGATTTTAGGATTAGGATTAACAAAAGTTCTGAACGTTTTCTTATCACTTCCGTAAACATCTTTTCCAGCGTACGCAATGAAATAGTATTCCATGGTGCTACCATCGCGCTGGGGATTAACTTTAAGAGAACAGCTAGAAATTACAGACCGCACTATTACTTGCCCATACTCGGGATTAGTAACATCTCGATAAAAAAGTTTTATTGAATCAAGTGGCAATACAGTAGTAACGGTAAGCGTTACACTATCCTCAACCACATTTAACGAAGTGCTTACGATATGAGTTACCGGTAGCGTTATGCTATCTATATGCACAGTTTCTGTTGCACCCACCGCAAATTGATGAAACGTTAACGGTAGGAGAGAGGTGTTGACAGGTGTTACTGCAACAACATAGTTACCCTCACCAACATTACTTAGGCTATCAGACGGTGATACTGTTTTTTGCAACGGAGACAGAACTTTAATTTGAGAAGTTAGATCTGCCCCATTATTAATCGACCATTTAATGGTCTTCTCGCCAGGAATCATGGTCATGGCAAAAGAAGCTGGCGTTGCTTTCCCTGCGATAATTTCTAACGTTTCGCTCGGCGCAATATCTTTTTTGACAAGCCCAACAGCACCAACCGAAACTGTAAATTTGCCGTCAATGAGACCATTTATTTCAAAGGTACCATCGGATTGACACTTCCCCGATCCAGCAATTTTTCCACTTGCATCAAGAATATTAATGAGGGCGCCATTTGCGGGACCAACAAAGGAATTATCTGTCTTCTTAACAATAGATATAGATCCCTTAATAGAAGCGAGTGAAATAAGCGTATCATAAAATGCAGCAGTAGACATACGCTGTGTATACAGCATTTTTTTAGACGAAGAAACAAATCCAACTACCGAAGACCACACACTAAACGAATCATCTCCTGCCAAACTTACTCTAAAATCGCCATAGGTAGCATCTGAGGTTACCATGGTAGTTTCGGGACTGGTTGCTCCCAAACGCTTAAAATAAACCGAAGCTTTAGTAATAGGTGCAAAGGTTGCAGCTCCATTTACATACGATTTTCCATAAATATATCCGGTTACCACAGAAGCACCCGGAGCCATTGTTAAAACAATTTGGCGCGATGACAAAAGATCTATTGGTGTTGACGGCCCGCTAAACCCAGTTTTTGTTGCAACAACGGTATAGGATCCCGCTTCGGCCGAGAATGCAAACGAACCATCAGAAGGCGTAGAAGGAACCTCTCCAATAGCAACACCATTTCTGATAAGCTTTACATTAGCTCCAATGATGGCAAATCCAGCCGAATTCTTAACAGTTCCAGAAAGCGTGAATGGGACTTTTTCGAGCCCAATGGTTCCAAAATTCATAGATTGACCAAAAGAGACTGTCGTATCCCTAGAAAAGGAGGGAATATACCCGCTTTTAGTTGCCCATATACGCCAATCTGCACCATAGCAACTGAGCACAAAGCTACCAAATTGATCTGTTTCTGCTGTAACGGTATCGCCCCTATCTGAAGCAGCATAAACTTTACTAAGGCCAATACCTATTGTTGGAGATGCTTTGTCAACAATTTTTCCATAGACCGTTGCTTCGGGCCGTTTCATAAAGATTGTAATACTAGTGTTTTGACCATCAACAACCGAAACGGTACGAGTCACATCTTCAAAGCCAGCTTTTTTAGCTGTGACACGATACGAGCCCACAGGACGCGCTCTAAAAAGATATCCGTTATTATCGGTATAAAATAGCAGTGGCTTTTCAAGTGACCCACCAAGTACTTCGACTTTAATTTCGGCAAGCGAAACATTTGCTTTGATGGTATCTTTACCTGAAACAATATTTTCTTTGGTATAGATCTCAAGATTTCCTGATGGAGCACTAAAGGTAAACCCTGTTGTATCACCCGCACGTGCTGCACCACGATCGTCGATAGCCATTACCTTCCAGGTATAATGATTATTTGTCAACACAGATCCAGCATTCACATCTATAAAACCTGTATCAGAATGAGCAAAGCTACCTGCGGTAACTTCATTTTCCCACACTACCATTTGAGCTTGAACGCCCGACACAGTAGAAGCAACATAAATATAAACTTTATAGGTATTAGCCTTGACTTTATCAAGGTTTGTCCAAGAGAAACGAATTGTTTCTTGTGAAGTTGAGATGTTTTTTGGTGCAATATTTATTGGGGCTTTTAACGTGTCGCCTTTGATTGCAAACGTTTTAGGAATACAAAATCGTGTTGAGCTATAGGCTATCTGATTACCATAATTATTTAGAACAACAAGCGAATATGTTTGTCCTGGCGACATGGGTGGTGGAGAGGCTGTTATAGTCCCGGAAGGATCTGGTGCGCCATACACTATTTGCGTACTTGAGGTTATGGCCTGCCAGATAATAGACAAACCGGAAACATTCATTCCTCCGGTTGTATCGATCTTAATTTTTTCATCGGAAAGCAATACGTGGTAATAGGGTACGCCAGGATTCGATTTCCACGAAAACACCGGCGTTAAATCTGAAACAAGAGAATCCGATGGCAGCAAAATTTCATTTGCTTTTGTAGTTTCTACAATCAGCGGGAGTTCGTTTGACACAAACGTATCGGTAACCATGTGCATAGTGGTTGGATTCAAATAGGTAACAGGCCATGCAACAATGCAATAAAACACACCAGCAATCATTTCTGGCTGATCGATAGGCTTAAAAAATATTTGACGTTGTGCGGGTGTTCCTGCTACACGAAAATTGAATACGCTTGCAGTAGCTGCAGTGACTTTGTTTCTTCCTGCAATTGAGGTTCCGCCAGGCGTTTTGCTGTAATACAGCGTTCCGCTATCGGGTGCCAAATCCTTAAGGATCATATCGGGGCGTGCTGCTCCAGCCCATGAGACCGATATGACAGAATCGGCGCGGACCGCTACAGGCGGGAAATTGGTAATGATATAGTCTGTTGATTGCTCCGCGAAGACTGTGCATCCGAGGGCTAACCATAAAACAAGCGTTATAATTCGTCTCATGTGCATCGACAACTCCCTTTCCACATGCGTGGCAGTGCTACTGTTGACAACATAGTGTGTATCGATTAAAAGTAATAATTAATTCCCGCTTTAAGCGCCATTAAAGGCAATACATCAAGTTCTATCTGAAGCTGCAACTTGGTTCCAATTGCCGACCCAAAATTTAAAATTGGCATGAGTGGAGCCCCGCCAATTGTTGGATATTTATCGATTGACTTAAAAGCAGACGAAAGCAAACCCGCTTGATCTCCGGTTCCAAAATCAAGGGTAAACACACCAATATTTACAAACAGGTTCTTGAAATTTGCATTAACCATCATGACATTATCAACGGTCATCTTAAAATCTAAACTTATAGTATCATAGAGATTGGTTGTAGCCGTATCGGGAAGATTCTGCTTTTTAAATTTAAGAATATTCGGCAAAGACAACCCCACCACCCCATTAAGCTTCGTATAAGATAGCGATAAATGATCTCGAACAAGATCAAAAGTAAAGGTATGAGCATCGGGCATTTTCCAAACCATTTCATTTTCGGAAGAATCTTTATATACCGATGTTTCATTTGAAATAAGTTTATTGATAGTAGCTAAATCGGTTATATTATTCATATCAAGGGTAACTTTGAAAGTTTCTTTGTCAATAAAAAAGGGCAAGGAATAATCCATTTTCACATAGCCTTTTGCCCGTGTATTTATGCCAAAACGAGAAGTCCACCCAAGACGCCACCATGTGGCCCCCATCGAATATGACCATGCTTCTGCATCGTAGTGGGCAGATCCCCCACCCGACAAAGCATAATTAAGCGGTATGCGAATATTAAGGCCGGCCTGATTAACGTCTACATTTCCTAACATATCAACATTTACTTTTGCATTAAAGTCGAAAAGGAATACGTGTCGGTGAAGATTGAAGGCGAAGAGTAGATTCTTATTGACACGATAGGCATATCCAAAAGTCATAGATTCCCAGGAGGTAGATAAATCGAGTGGAACTGCAATTGAACCGCGCAAAATCGCACCAATGCCGGCACTGGATGGCAGTCCCATATAAAGGTTTGGAATTCCTAAGGAATTGGTAAAATTAAGTCCTACGTTGCGCATATTTGAAAAACTGCCGACTCCTCCAAGCATGGGGACATCTACACGAAATGTTGTGTTCGGGTTTTGACGTGCGCTTGCTGATGGTTTAAACTCTTCGCCACCGCGAAAGAGTGTGCTATCGCTGAGAATAGTATCGATAGCGGGATTGAACATTTTTGCAAGATCAAGCGGGTTCATACTTTTCTGAACAGGTACGTTCATGCCGAAATAGCCTTTTGGGTATTCAAACGATACATCGGTGGGCGCTCGCAAATAATCATAGTTAAATCCTATAGAGAATCGTGCCGATAGCGTTGGCGCAACGATGTCACGCTTTACACTCGTATCGGCCAAATCAATTTGTGCATACCCCCCCAGGGCGAAGCAACAGAGCACTAAAGCACATCGTATCACTGTTCTCATTAGAAACCACCCTTTCCGCGTAATATCAAAAAAGTTCAAAATCAATTGTACGCTTGAGCGCAATAAGTGTCAATAAAAAAATTCAAGCCACCCAGAACTTCATATTTAAAAGGCCTTGTATCTTTTTAGTTAACATAATGCGACATTGTTTTTTAATCGACTATGGTGCTTATGTCACAAAATAGCTCGACGGATCAAAAAAAAGACTAGAGAAAATCTCTAGTCTTTACATAAACAAACAATAGTACTTATAAACGAGCATTACGTGGACGAGACTGCTGTTGATCCAGTAGCTTCTGTACTTAATGCCGCGACTATACATTTCTTAAGTTCGCTACTATATTTAAAAAGAGGTACTGCACGTGCAAGAAGCGGAACAACTTCACCTGTTTTGGGGTTACGTGCAGGTCTAGGCTTGCGCACCTTAGTATAGAAGGTACCAAATCCTCTGATCTCAATATTTTGTTTTCCTTCGAGAATCTTGGAGATCACTTCAAGAAGCTCTTCAACAACGATGCGAGTATCAGCTTGAGTCAACCCTGTTGCATTTGCAACAGAAGCGATCAGATCGTGTTTTGTGGTATTGAGCACAAATCCTCCTGGTCGTAAAACAACGGTTACTCCATAAATATCTCATGATGGTTTTTATAATTCAAGAAAAAAGTTCACCTTGTCAAATCATGAATCCAGATCGTCACAAAAGCGTTTTTTTCTAAACCTCATGAGTTCATCAAAATGTAACAATAGTCCGGGATTACATCAACGGCGATTATGCTTTTCAAGCAAAGAACCTACGCATAAAGGTATTTTTGGAAAAAGCTGTTGAGAGAGGTATTTTTCTTTATGCGATTAAAAACCTATACATATTGTACCTACTTCATTGTTCTCTCATTTTGTATTGGGTGTTCAACCCATGACACGCACAAAAAAACGCTCACGATCCTCTCCCCGCATCCTCCCGAAATAAAACGAGAATTTGGAAAAGCTTTTGAACATTGGATGCAAACCGAAAAGAAACAAGGTGTGTCTGTTGCCTGGCTCGATGTGGGTGGAACCGGGGAAGCTATCGAATATGTTAAATCACGTGCTGCTGCGCATGCTCAAGGTATTGATGTTTTTTTTGGTGGCGGAGATGCTCCTTTTTTAAAACTATCCAAATTAAAACTTCTAAAAGCAGTAACCTATACTGATACTACACTTTTTCGTTTTCCGCCTTATCTTGGAACCATGCCTTTATATGCAGCACATCACGAATGGTACGGAGCAGCGCTATCAAGCTTTGGCATCATGTACAACAAACGCATTTGCTCGCAGCGGAATCTACCAATTCCCCAAAAGTGGATCGATCTAGCTTCCAATCGCTACAAAAATTCTGTCGCATGCGCCGACCCTCGCTATTCGGGAACAATTCACATAATGTTTGAAGTTATCTTGCAATCGTATGGATGGGAAAAAGGGTGGGACATTCTGTGCTCAATTGCCGGGAACATTCCAGTTTTTTCACGCAGCGCATCACTTGTTGTCAAAGATGTTGCTTTAGGAGAAGCCGCAGTAGGCATGGCAATCGACTTTTATGCGGCTACCGAAATAGAGCGCTATGGAAACGAAAATATTGGATTTCGGTTACCAGCCAACGAAACCATTGTTTCCCCCGATGGTATTGGTATTCTTACAACGAGCTCAGATACGGTCCTTGCCAAAGACTTTGTTACCTTTGTTCTAACACAAGGACAAAAACTCTGGATTTACAAAAAAGGTATACCCGGGGGCCCAACAGAAAATGCTCTCTGTAGATTTCCTGTTGATACAACGTTGTACGCAATGCCCGATTCATTAAAATCGGCGGTAGGAAACCCCTACACAACGTCGTCTTCATTTGTTTACAAAAGCTCACTATCCTCAAAACGATGGGATCTGGTCAACGACCTGATTTGCGCAATCATCATTGCTCCCCATGCGAACCTTAAAGCATCTGCAGCAAAGCATCATTCTACGTTTGATTCGGATACGCACACATTTCGTCCCCCAATTACAGAAGGAGCAGCAGATTCCCTGTGTGCAACCTGGGGCGTTAAAAACAATGCTGCAAACCGAATTCGCACTATCGATATATGGACAAGAACATTTTTACAATCACTACAGGCAACGCAGTAACGAGCTGGAGCACCAGATGAAAAAGCTAGAAATTAAATCGGTATCAAAAAAATTTGGCACAGTCAATGCGCTTCTCGATGTATCACTTGTGCTTATGCCAGGAGAACTCTTTTTCCTGCTTGGCCCTTCGGGATGCGGCAAAACAACGCTCTTGCGTATTATTGCGGGTCTGGAAACACCCGACACCGGATCTGTATTACTTGATGATAACAATATTACTGCTCTTCCTTCCGAAAAGCGCACTATGGGTATGGTCTTTCAAAATTATGCACTATGGCCGCATATGACCGTTTTCGAAAATATTGCATACGGACTTAAACGCAGAAAAACCAATACAAAAGAACTGCACACTCGCGTAGGTGATATACTGGACAAAACAGGACTATCATCTTTATCTAATCGTAAACCCACAACACTTTCGGGTGGTCAACAGCAACGCGTAGCACTTTCTCGAGCCCTTGTCTATAACCCCGAAATAGTACTCTTTGATGAACCTCTCTCCAATCTTGACGCGCAGCTTCGTGGTGAACTGCGTGCTCAAATACGAGAATTACACGCTGCGCTTGGAATCACCATGGTGTACGTTACGCACGATCAGGAAGAGGTGCATGCATTAGCGCAACGAGCAGCGTTAATGATGAACGGCACAATTCTTCAGGTTGACACTCCCCCCATGCTCTTCTCTAAGCCAAACAGTAACCGTGCTGCACAGTTTTTTGGAAGGCGCAATATTTTCACAGTGAGTATAACAGAAGTTTCTCAAACTATCACAACCGTTCTTCTCGGTTCTTGTAAACTAACTCTTGCCCACAAAGAAAACGCCTCTGCGCTCAACTCAACAATAACCCTGCTTATTCCCGAAGAAAAAATAATTCTCACAGAATCTAAATCGCACGAAACAAATTGTTTTGAAGGCACGATAATCTCACTCGAGATATCGAGCCAGACAAAAGTTATTGGTATACAAATACACAACATTGTTCTCTACGCACTGTGCCTCAATAGCGCATCATACCATATGAGTCAGGCATTATTTGTTGAGATTCCCTGCGAATCGGTCTGGATAATTCCCGATGAGTAAACGATCTAATACTATTATTTTTTATTGCCTGGTTGTAGGTGTTCTTGGCGGGTTTCTGCTTGCCCCATTGGCAGGTGTTTTTGGCAGAGCATTTTGGTTTACTGGAACTTTCGATCCATCGCTTTTTTTATTGACACTTGCAAGTCCAATAGTTCAAACTGCCTGCACCAATAGCATTCTTCTTGCATTCCTGTCTCTTGCCATGGCGTTCTTTATCGCGGTACCGCTCGCTTTTATCGTTTCACGGTATACTTTTTTTTCTCGCTCCCTTTTTTCTGTTTTAGTGCTCATTCCTATGATGTTGCCTCCTTTTGTTGGAGCTATTGGCATGACGCGCATGTTTGGTCAATATGGTTTTATCAACTTATTCTTTGGCCTAGGCCCCATTCCATGGCTTACGTCTGCAAATATTGTGGTGGTTGCATTGCTGCAAGCTCTGCACCTTTTTCCGATCTTATACCTCAACATTTCGAGCTCATTATCACAAATCAACCCCGAACTTTTAGAAGCTGCGCGCACAAGCGGGGCAAAAAACGCCCGCGTTCTTTCCGATATTGTTCTGCCTCTGGCTATGCCCGGTATAGCCGCTGGAGCTATACTGGTATTCTTATGGAGCCTCACCGATTTAGGCACTCCCCTCTTAATGGGGTTTAGAAATGTTTTAGCGGTAGAAATTTTTGAGCGTACGGTCTCGATCAATACCGATCCCTCGGGGTCAATTTTAGTAATTATCCTCATGCTCACCACTATTTTTTTGGTGTTAATCTTCAAGAAATTCTTTGCGTTCGAAACCGCAACCCCGTCGCGAGGGCAACGCACAGTATCCCTAAAGCAACCTTCTTTGCCTGCAAATATCTTAATGTCTGTGTTCATGTGGTGTGTTGTTACCGCTAGCATTTTGCCTCATTGTGGAATCATTCTTACTTCCCTAGCCGAAAAATGGTATTTCACAGCACTACCAACCGAGTGGTCTTTTCGTTTTTTTGGCAGTGCCCTGAGCGCACAAGGAATGCAACATGCCGTGCAAAACTCTCTCTTATATAGCAGTGTTGCAACACTTGTTGATGTTATTCTGGGCACCTATTTTGCATGGATGATTGCCCGAAAAAAAATTCGAGCTGCGTGGGCTATCGATGCGCTTATCATGCTCCCCATGGCATTACCAGGCATTATTCTTGCGTTTGGATATATTGCAACTTTTTCGGGAACCTTTTTAGACCCGCTTAAAAACCCTATTCCACTCCTAATTATTGGCTATAGTATCCGCAGACTACCATTTTGCTTCCGATCTGCATATGCTGGATTTTTGCAAACAGGCCCCGAATTCGAAGAAGCTGGACGAGTATGTGGCGCAACTCCAAGTACCATTGGGCGAACCATTACACTCCCCCTCATTTCGGCACATTTAGCTGCGGGAGCGCTTCTTGCCTTTTTATTTGCGATGCTCGAAGTTTCGGAATCTATGGTGCTTGCTGTTAAAGAACAATTTTTCCCTCTTACGCGTTTTATATACGCACTGCTGGGCAAAATCCCCGATGGCGAGTATGTTGCATCGGCGCTGGGCGTTATATGTATGATAATTCTAGGAAGTGGTATAGCATTAGCATCGGCGATAGTAGGCAAACAGCTTGGAAAAATGTTTCGTATGTAAACATATCTCTAAAAATCTATTTCCTTTTTCTTGTGGCTCATTATAATTTTAAGAGAGGTAATTGCAACACTCTTCACAGTCACCCTTCGACTCCGCTCAGGGTGCGATTTTGACACCGTTCGTTGTGAGCGGAGTCGAAATGAACGGGAGCTTTGCCATCGCCTCTGTTAGAACAAATATCGAAGTTCTTTGCAATCATATATATGACAACACAATGGGGATATCTAACTATGAGAATTATAATTATCGGCGCTGGATTTGCCGGGCTTACAGCAGCTCAAAAACTCGGAAAAACCTATGCTAAACGCTCTGACATCGAAATAACGCTGCTTGATCGCCATTCATACTGCTCAATGCTCCCCTCTCTCCCCGATTTAGCTGGCGAACAGCTTCAAAAGCCACTGCTTATTGGAAATATTGCGTCTCTTCTTCCTAAAAAAGTGAATTTTATTCAAGAAACAATTCAAAAAATTGAGCTCGTTTCAAAAACAGTTCACACGAACCTTGCAACTTTGAACTACGATTATTTAATTGTAGCTTCTGGCTCTACCACCAATTTTTATGGCTTTAACGATCATCGCGAATCTCTTTTTACGCTTGAAAACATCGATGATGCACTGCGCATCAATGCAGCTTTTAAAGCAAAAATTAAACAGAATAAACCTTTTAATGCTGTTATATCTGGCGCTGGTTTTACCGGTATCGAACTCGCCTGTAATTTATATCGCCTAGCCCGCGCCCAAAAGGCAACGGTCACCATAACCATTGTAGAAAAATTCAACCAAATTCTTGGTGGCATGAGTGAAACAATCATCCGCACCATCGAAAACGAAACAAAAAAACTCGGAATCAGTATTTTAAAAAGCGAATCGATTCAAACATTTGATGGTTCAACCGTAACTCTATCAAGCGGAAAAACCATTGCAGATGCATTTGTATGTTGGTGCAGCGGTGTGCGCATGGGGCTTCCTCTCGTTGGCAACCATAAAGAAATCAATGATGGCAGGGTTGTTGTTGACAATTTCCTGCGCGTTCCCGAACACAACGAAGTTTTTATCGCTGGCGATGCCGCAGCGTTCAAATTCAGAGATGGCATGCTCCGCAGGGCAGTTAGCTATGCAGCAAGTCAAGGAGCTCAAGCAGCATTCAATGTTATTGCAACCATTGGCAAAAAACAACCAAAACCATTCGAACCATTTGATATGGGGTGGGTGATTCCCGTAAACTTGACAAGCGTTGGCTATGTCATGGGCATACCTGTTGTTGGCCGTATTGGCCTTTTGGTGCACTATTTTATATGCGGCGTTAAAAATTATAGCCTTAAAAATTTTATAGGCTATGCGCTTTCTGCCTTTAAATTTACATTGCTTCCTAAAAATTATACCCCTTTAAAAAAATGAACCCCTGGATATCTGCAATGCGCCTCTTTGCACTAGGCGCAAGTGTACTTCCTGCACTGTATGGTAGTGTGTTGGCATACTCGATGTATGGTCAGTTTAATTTCCTTTACTGCTTGTTAACGATCGTTGGAATTGGATGCATTCATACAGGTGCAAATTTAATTAATGATTATTTCGATCACCTCACCGGAGCCGATGAAAAAAACACCGAAGCACTATTCCCTTTCTCGGGCGGTTCGGGGGTTATCCAAAATAAAATTATTACACCATTGTCAATACTGAGAGCTGCCCTGCTTTTTTTTGCTGCGGGGAGTGCTATTGGGATATATCTAGCCATACAGTGCGGTTTTCCCATATTGATTTTAGGAATTATTGGCATTGTTTCCTCTCTACTGTATGTTGCACCAAAAATAAGCCTTATAAATCTTGGCATTGGAGAAATTTTTATTGGCCTTGATTTTGGAATACTAGCGGTTCTTGGGGCTTTTTATGTTCAAACGGGCTTTTTTTCCTTTGCAGTAGCCATGGCAGCAGTACCCCTTGCGCTGATTATTGCCCTTATTCTTATCATTAATGAATTTCCCGATTGGAAAGGTGATGCTGCCAGTGGCAAAAAAACACTCGTAGTAAGGCTTGGCCGCAAAAAAGCATCGAGAGCTGTTGTGGTGCTTCTTGTTCTGACTGTAATTTCAATTATTGTCAATGCTGTAGCGCGATTTACAACACCCTTTACACTCCTAGCCCTACTCTGCATTCCATTGCTCTGGCACTCAGGGCACACTGCATTAAAAAGGTACGACACCCCCATTTTAATGATTGGCGCAAACAAAGGCATTATAGCGAGCCATCTCTTGATAAATCTGTATCTTATTCTCTCATGTTTTTTTAGTAAACCCACTTTTATTGGTGCGCTCTGCGCTACAGCACTTGTCGGTTTTGGTGAAATTGTTATACTTGTAAAGATATCGGGTATCCCCCATCAAGGCACGTAATCGGAATGAATACCAATCAACCTAGTTGCGATCGGTTTGTGGATGCTGTCGCAAAAAGCATCGACACCATTCTTTTAAGCGAATTGCCCAAACCACATCACATCTCATATCACGCACACAGAACCGTAGGTAAATTTTTTAGATCCCGTTTAATTTACGTATCGGCTCAAGGTATCAACGCAACGCTCTCTTTATTTGACGAAAGCCAACTGGTTTATTTAGCTACCGTTGTTGAACTTCTTCATAGCGCCAGCTTAATCCATGACGACCTTATCGATCTAACACCACAACGACGCGGCGAAACAAGCGTGTGGATTTCACAAGGCGCTCAATCAGCCATTCTCATAGGCAACCTAGTATATCTTGCAGCATTTGCAACTGCTCGGAATTTTCTCGATGATGCAACCGCTGGAGAACTCCTTAAAACTGCTCAAATTATGTGCGACGGAGAGCTCCTGCAGGCTTCTTTAGCACAAACGCCTCTCAATAAGGATAATTATCTCGAAATCATTCACAAAAAAACAGCCTCTCTTATGCGAATGGCATGTTTTGAGACCGCACGGATATTAAAACAAGATGCCTCAGCACGTGGAACCTATGGCGCACTCGGAGAAGCAGTAGGAACGTTGTATCAATTACTCGATGATGAACACGATAGCGACGTCTCGCTCGAAGGTAATTGTTCTTTTGGGGATTTCAAAGAAAATGAACTCAAAACCATTCAGGATTGCATAAAAACATTGGGGATTACAATGCACCTCGAACAACTCATCTCTCCAATGTATATTAAATAGCTTAAGTATAGGCCAATTAAAGAGACCCCTATAAAATCAGTTAGAAAAGAGTGAACTTTATGCTTGACTTGGTAAATCTATCACGTCTTCACTTTGCGGTAGTTACCGTGTACCATTTTCTCTTTGTTCCTCTTACTCTGGGTCTTTCTATTTTTGTGGCAATCTTTGAAACATTAGCATTTGTCAAAAAGGATGATGGTTGGCAAAAACTCGCCGCTTTTTTTGGACAACTTTTCCTGATCAATTTTGCTGTGGGCGTTGTAACCGGATTGGTCCAGGAATTTCAATTTGGCATGAACTGGTCGAGCTACTCACGTTTTGTGGGAGACATATTTGGAGCGCCCCTTGCTATCGAAGCTCTTGCTGCATTCTTTCTCGAATCCACCTTTCTGGGCATATGGGTTTTTGGTCGCCATAAATTATCACCAAAAGTTCATGTTGCAAGTATCTGGATGGTTGCTATAGCAAGCAATCTCTCGGCATTCTGGATCCTTGTTGCCAATTCTTTCATGCAGAATCCTCGCGGCTTTGCCATTGTAAACGGGAAAGCCCACATGACCAGTTTTCTTGCTTTAATTACCAATCCTAAAGTGTTCTACGAATTCCCCCATGTCATTTTTGCAGGTCTTACTACCGCAGCAGTTTTTATTATGGGAGTCAGTGCATATCGTATTTATAAAAAGCAGAACCCCGAGCTTTTTTTGCGCACTCTCTCATTTAGTACGGTTGCAGCTCTTATATCCCTTATTGCCGTTACCATCATTGGCGATTTACAAAGCAAATATCTTATAAAAATACAGCCCATGAAAATGGCAGCGGCAGAGGCAATTTGGGAAACCGAGCAGCCTGCAAGTTTGAGTGTATTTGCAATTGTAGATGGCAAGGCATACCGCAATCACATAAATATTACAGTACCAAAAATGCTGAGCTTCATGAGTTATTCAAATTTTACAGGTAGCTTTCCCGGCATCAATGAATTGCAAGCAGAAGCAGTGCAACGATTTGGCCCCGGAAACTATATACCCCCTGTAGCGCTTATCTATTGGTGTTTTCGAATTATGGTTGCAGGGGGTGCAGTGCTTATCATCGCAACGTTTATTGTAATGTGGTTTATGCGCAAAAAAAACATTCTTACAAATCCATGGCTTTTGCGAGGAATTATTGCACTTATTCCGATTCCCTACATCTGCAACTCAACAGGATGGATTATGGCAGAAGTTGGCAGACAACCCTGGATAGTATATAATATCCTCCTTGTTAAGGATGGAGTCTCCCGATCAAATACCCCGGCAATGGTTCTAACGACCTTGATAGGATTCGCGGTTGTATACGGTATTCTTGCTTGTATCGACGGATATCTCTTGATAACATTTGCCCGAAAAGAAATTAAGGAGGGTGCTCAATGATCGATTTAAATACACTCTGGTTCATTGTAATATGCGTCCTTTTTACAGGGTTCTTTTTTCTTGAAGGATTCGATTTTGGAGTTGGCATAGTGGCCTTTTTTATAGGGAAAACAGATACCGAAAAACGGTATCTTGTAAATGCCATCGGCCCAGTGTGGAACAGTAATGAAGTATGGCTTATTACCGCAGGTGGCGCCATGTTTGCAGCATTTCCTGAATGGTATGCGACTCTTTTTTCGGGTCTTTACATCGCGCTTTTTCTTCTCCTTATATCCCTTATCATACGCGGTGTCTCAATAGAATTTCGCTCACGATTGGGAAACCCAAAATGGCAAAAACTCTGTGATATCGGCCTATTCGTGGGTAGTGCCCTTTCTTCTATCCTCATCCCTGTTGCACTGGCATACCTTTTAATTGGGCTACCCATCGATAGCAACTCCGAATTCAGAGGATCATTTTTTACATTACTCTCCCTTCCTGCGCTCATTGCAGGATTAATGGGGATTACATTTGTAATGTATCATGCCTGTATCTATTTGCAATTGCGAGTCTCAGGTGAACTCGCAGAACGTGCTGCAAAACTTGCTGTACCTCTTTTAGCCATATTTACTATTCTTGGTATGTGCTTTTATCTTCTTGTTGCTCACAAGCTCAACCCATCAGTTAATTTGGTTGCATTTATTTTTATTGGCATTGGAGGGCTTGGCGCAATCCTTGCCATTTTCGCCGTGCGCATTAAAAAGTATGGTGTAGCATTTGCGTCCAATGCACTTCTTCTTGTGGGAGTATCAGGGGCTCTCTTTTGTGGACTATACCCCAATGTCATGATTTCGAGCCTCAATCCCGCTTGGAATCTTACCATTTACAGTGCGTCTTCATCACCATATACTCTTAAAATTATGACCTTTATTGCACTTTCTCTTTTGCCAATAGTGCTTGGATATGTAGCTTGGAGTTATTGGATTTTTCGTAAAAAAATTACCCAGCAGGATCTTGAATATTGACTCCTCAAAAAGAGCTTTCCCGTTTTTCCAAGAAAAAAATTGTAAAGCTTATTGCGCTCATTCTCGATCATCCCTGGGCTCTTTTTTTCCTGGTTCTCTATGCGTTCATGGTAACAACCATAACGCTTGCAGGTGCCTGGATTCTTGCCTCTATTGTAACTAAAATCTATAGTAATCACGCCACCTTTACTCAAATTGTCCCTTTGTGCATATTCTTTGGAGTGCTTATTCTCCTTCGATTTGTACTATCGTTTCTTTGCGAGTGGAACATTAGACGTATCGCATCGTCAATACGCTTAAACCTTCGCAAGCGCTTTTTACAAGTAACCCTCAATAGGCCGCGGTTGAGTTCGTCGGGTGATACCAAAGGAAGTGATGCGGCCCTCTTTTCCCTCGCTACCGATGATATTGAACCTTGGTATTCGGAATTTTTACCGCAACTTGTTATAACAGTTTTGCTCGTACCTTCCATTCTCGTTATGGCGCTTTTTTTTGACCCACTCGCTGCCGGTATAATGTTTGTAACTATTCCACTTTTACCTTTTTTCTTAAGCCTTATTGGCTCATTTGTATCGCACATGCAAACCAAGCGGTTGCTCGCACTGCGAAATCTTGGGGGAAAACTTCTCGAATCGCTCAATGGATTAAAGTTGCTTAAACGCACAAACTCTGGCGACAGGCAATCACGTACACTCCTGACTTCAAACGACGAATTTAGAAAAACGACTTTAGAAATCTTAAAAGTATCTTTTCTCTCGGCATTTGTTCTAGAACTTGCCGCAACCATAAGTATTGCCATAATTGCCGTTTCTCTTGGATTACGACTTATTAATCACAGCATTCCTTTCTTTAATGCATTCATAATTCTTTTGCTAGCACCCGAGCTCTATTTACCCATACGACTTCTTGCCATAAAATTTCATACGGCGACATCGGGCATGGCGGCACTTGACACGATAGAATCTTTACACATACCACTCACGGCGCCTTCTGCCGATCGTGTAATTTCACAAACCCAAAACTCTACTTCTAATGCACCAAAAGGTCCTGGAATTGTACTCACCAATGTTTCAACACGGTACCCAAACTCATTAGACCTGGCGCTGCATTCTATAACTTTAGCTATCCCGCCAAGAGGCATTATTGCGCTTGTAGGCAAGAGTGGGAGCGGTAAAACCACGTTGCTCAATACAATTTTTGGGTTTCTTCCGTGTGAAACAGGGTCTATTTTTTTTGACGGAATTAACGTAAACACCCTCCCAGCAGAACAACGAGTTTTTTTTACAGGACTTGTATCGCAACAACCATTCCTTTTCGAAGGAACTATTGCCGATAACATTCGCTTAGGATCCCCCGATGCAACAATTGACGAAGTGATTGTGGCCATGCAATTGGCTGGCGGGAAAAACGTGCTTACAACACTAGAAAAAGGCTTAGAAACCGTTATTGGAGAAAATGGCATAGGCGTAAGCAAAGGTGAAGCTCAACGTATCACTCTTGCACGCGCGCTGCTTAAAAAAAGCACCTATCTTTTTCTCGACGAGCCAACATCTGCCCTTGATTCCGAAACCGAAAGAGAAATTCTTGCAACCCTACAATCGCTTTCTACCCACCATAGCATTATAGTTATAGCTCATCGACCTGCAACAGTAGCTCTTGCAGATACGATTCTTGTACTTGACAAAAATACCATTGCTGAATTGGGAAGTCATGCAGATTTACTAGCGCGCAATGGAATATATAGCTCACTTGTTCGTTCTTGGGAATCCCATGAAACTCTATAATCTTAGAATTGGGCTTTTTGCATTTCTCTCGCATCCTGCGGGAATTGGGCTAACAATTTTTTGTGCAACCGGCGCAGTGTGTGCATCATCGGCGCTTATTGGTATGGCTGCATGGCTTATTCTTTTGTGCTCGACAAGCCCAACCTACGACTTAATTGTAATCCCTGCAACGTGTTTGCGTTTTTTTGGCATTGCGCGAGCAGGGTTTCGGTATTTAGAGCGACTACTTTCTCATAGTGCGATATTTAAACTTTTAGGAACACTTCGAGTTCGCTTCTTTAAATCGCTTTATGTAAATACAACTATCCAGGAACCCCACAGCAGAAGCGCGCTTTTTACCAGAGCTCTTTTTGATATCGAGATGTTTAAAGATTCTCTCATAAGAATTGTCCTTCCCGTGGGGGTTTGCTTTGTAACCATTGTGTGCGCACTCCTGTATCTAATGCCACAACACTTTCTTTTAGGCAAATTTTTTGCTATTGCATGCAGTATCACCGTAGGCATTGGGTTTATACTGTTTCTTGCCAACCGCAACACCGCTCTGGCAATTGCCCAAGCACGCGATGCAACAAATCGTTTTTTTATCGAATGTTCCTATGGTGCGGTTGAGCTTGCCCTTGCCCTGCGCTGCAAAGATTGGTATGGCAAGGGAATAGCGCATATAAACGAAGAACATGCATCAGAAAAAAAACGAATTTTTCTTGATGCTCTTGCCGTATCGCTCTCGTCGGCTCTTGGAGCGTCAACCCTTTTGGCTGCCACCATTATTTCTGCACTTCTTGTTGCAACAAACAAGATTCCATCGTACTCTATTGCCGTTATTCCTCTGGTATGTCAATCGGTCTTTGAAATGTGGCTCACTATTCCAACACTGGCGATTCGCATTGATGCCACGTCTGCCAGCGCGAAAAGGCTCTCTCTGGATACCTTGCTCAAAAATAACAGAGCCCTTTTAGCAGAAAATTATAACTCGCCATTCTCATCGATTCCAACAGTGCGCATCCAAAATGTAACGTATTCATATTCGCCTCAAAAAAAGCTACTTGAAAATGCAACTCTTTGTTGTGAACCTTTTTCTCTAACTTTTATACGAGGAAAAAGCGGTAGTGGAAAAAGTACGCTTATCGATCTTCTCACAGGATTTCTAACTCCCCACAAGGGAACAATTTATCTAAACGACACAAGCATTGCTGATATAACCCCACAAAAATTGCAGAGCGTATTCTCTGTTGTAGAACAGGTGCCCTTCTTTTTTGCCGATTCGATAGCAGAAAACTTCAAATTGGTAAACCCGCAGCTTTCTGATACAGAAATGACGGATGCGATAGTGAGTGTTGCTTTGGAATCTCGGTTTGGGCAAGCACAGCAAGCGCTATCGTATATCTTAACCGAAGGGGGCTCTAATCTATCGGTAGGAGAACGTCAAAAGCTCGCTTGCGCGCGCGCATTGCTTTCGCACGCACCAATTCTCATACTCGATGAGCCAACGGCAGGAATGGATAGCGAGAGCGAACAAATAATCATTTCGCTTTTGCGGCAAGAATCGAAAAAAAGAACAGTGATTCTTATAACCCATCACAAAGAATTAATTAAAGCAGGCGATAACGTAGCAACTCTTATGTGAGAGGGAGAAACTTAGCAGAGAATAAGTACACATCGCGGGCCCTTATAAAGCACCCGCGATGCGTATGCTTAAATAACCCGAGCCATAATAACACCCTCAATTGACAAAAGCTTTTTAATGGCTTCTGGATCTATATCACCATCGATATCGATAATATTGTAGGCGATATCACCCTTGCTTTTGTTGAGCATATCGGCAATATTAACCTTCATGGTAGCAAGAAAAGTTGTAATCTGACCGACCATATTAGGGATATTCTTATTAGCAATAATAATGCGTTTACGCCCAGAATAATCCATTGCACAATCGGGAAAGTTTACAGAATTCTTGATATTACCGGTTGCAAGAAAATCCCGCACTTGAACGGCCGCCATAATTGCGCAATTGTCTTCTGCTTCGGGTGTGGATGCACCAAGATGCGGAATACAAATTACGTTTTTCATGGTGAGCAGCTCGTCATCGGGAAAATCGGTAACATAACAGCTTACAATTCCTTCTTCGATCGCATCACGTAAATCGCGATTATTAACTAAGCCTCCGCGGGCAAAGTTGAAAATGCGGACGCCCTTTTTCATAATGGCAAACTTCTCTTTATTGAGCATTCCCTTGGTTTTATCGGTTAGGGGAACATGCAACGTAATATAATCCGATTTTGCCAAGAGGCTATCCAGCCCAATAGCACGCGACACACTGCGCGAAAGTTTCCAGGCAGCTTCAACAGAAATAAGCGGATCAAATCCTGTTACTTCCATGCCTAGTGCTTCGGCATCGTTGGCAACCATTACACCAATTGCACCAAGACCAATAATACCAAGCTTTTTTCCTTTAATTTCGGGTCCTGTAAATTGCGATTTGCCTTTTTCTACAAGCTTTGGAACTTCATCGCCTTTGCCAACAAGTGTTTGAGCCCATTGCACTCCTGCAAAGAGGTTTCTGCTAGAAGCCAGAAGCGAAGTGAGAACTAGTTCTTTAACTCCATTGGCATTTGCCCCCGGAGTATTAAAAACAACAATCCCTTTATCGGAACATTTGTCTACAGGAATATTATTTACGCCAGCACCTGCACGACCAATTGCCTTAAGGGTAGCAGCAATCTCAAGGTCATGCATTTCGGCACTACGCACCAAGATACCATCGGGATTAAGGAGCTCCGATGCAACTTCGAAATCATCACGTGGCAAAAGATCTAAACCTACTGCTGCAATTTTATTAAGCGTTTGTATTTTATACATGTAAAGTACCTTTCTTAATGATGATTTGTTTCAAAAGTTTTCATGCAATCGACAAGCTTCTGGACACCCGCAAGTGGCATTGCATTATAGATACTTGCCCTCATGCCACCAACACTGCGATGGCCCTTAAGATTAATAAGCCCTTGCGCCTTAGCTGCCTTAAGAAATTCTTTGTCAAGATCCTCGGTAGGCAACGTAAACGGAATATTCATAAGCGAGCGATCTTTTGGAGCTGCAGTGCCTTTAAAAATCTTAGAAGAATCGATGCAATCGTACAAAAGTGCAGCTTTCTTTTTATTCATATCTTCTATTGCCGTAATTCCACCATTCTCCTCTATCCATTCGAACACAAGCTTGCTTATGTAAATGCTGTAGCATGGAGGTGTATTATACATAGAACCTTCGTCCATATGTGTCTTGTAATTAAACATTATTGGGGTAAGCGGCAATGCATTCCCAACAAGGTCTTTACGGATAATAACGATCGTGAGACCTGCTGGCCCAACGTTTTTTTGAGCACCTGCATAGATACACCCAAATTTGGTAACATCGTAGCGTTCCGACAAAATATTAGAAGACATATCAGCAACCAAGGGCACACCCTTGGTATCGGGAAGAGCGGTAAATCGAGTTCCCTCGATCGTATTATTGGTCGTGATATGAAAATAATCGGCATCGGCACTAAATTTTGTTGCGTCAAGTTCGGGAATATACGAGTATCCCTTATCTTCGGACGTTGCAAGAACATTTGCAATGCCAAAGCGTTTTGCTTCTGCAATTGCTTTTTTAGACCACGTGCCTGTATTTACAAAATCGGCTTTTTTGCTAACGCGAAAAAGATTAAGTGGAACCATAGCAAACTGGCTGCTTGCTCCACCTTGCAAAAAGAGAACAGCATAATTATCGGGAATGTTCATGATTTTACGCAAAAGAGCCTCTGCCCCATGAATAATCTCTTCGTATTCTGGCGACCGGTGGCTCATTTCCATAACCGATTGGCCACATCCTTTATAATCGAGCATTTCCGCTGCTGCTGTTTTGAGAACCTGCTCAGGTAACATAGAAGGACCTGCAGAAAAATTAAATACACGAGCCATACGCACCTCCTTAATAAATGTAAATTAAGCCTTTTGATTAGCCGTCATCAGAGAATTTATAAAACGCAATTCACAAATCATATCCAGATTCCTCACAATGATTCCCTTTTGAGCAACAGCCACCGTTGTCGAAGAGAAATTTACCAGCCCACTCACCCCACCAGCAACAAATCGTGCTGCGCAATCGGCTGCAGCACTTGGAGGTACAGCAATTATACCAATTTCAATGTTAAGCTTTTTCACCCAATCGGTAAGTTCCGATGCCGGATAGAGCGGCACCTTAGATGTCAATGTTTCCAGGATATTAGTATTAGAATCGAACCCTGCCACAATATCAAACCCGGCATTTTCAAACTCCGGGTTTTCAAGCAGCGCCGATCCAACTTTACCAAGGCCCGCAATAGCCACGGTCCTACGCTTTTCAAATCCGCAAACATCAGATATCCGTCCTGCCAATTTTGCAACATCATACCCCGAACCAACATCCCCCACCTCACCCAGATAATTAATTTCTTTGCGAATGGAATCGGCTGTGCTGCCTAACTGACTACCAAGTATACGGGAAGATATCCGCGAAACTCCCGCAGCCAATGACTCTAGCAAACAGCAATATATCATAGAAAAACGATGCAGGGTCTTTACAGGTATTTTTCGAGTCATGTGCCATCCTTGTGATTAGTTTCACTTATAATATACACATAATTACTGATTAAATCAAGTAAATATTAAATAATATCTAAAAAACATCTAAATCGGTGATTCATTTCACATATCAATACATTCTATTCAGAGTGTTTGGTCATTTCAAAAAGGGGTTAAGGAGGCTGATAGGAATGGAATGCTTAAGAGTACGCTAGTAAGTGGGGGTGTATTTCGAGAAGAGGAGAAGGAATATGAGTGTACCTGTAAATGAATTAGCGGGTAGCCTTAAAGTTCATTGCGGCCAATGAGAGTCTTGGGTACCGGCCTGGTGGCTTTGTAGGCCGTGAAGCGATAGGATTCCCGGGTATGATGTGCAGACGTGGGTTTTATTTTATGATTATCGTGTAAACAAGAAGTATATTTCTTTTTCGGTCTAGTAGCATGGCTCTATAGGCGCGTCATTCCTAGAGCGCAACTCTAACGGTTTTGCCATCGATTTAAGAGAAAAGAAATGGTATGTTGTTGGAGCCGAATTGGGCCATCATGATGTACAGTTTTGGGAGCCGCAAAAGCGATGGAATAAAGCTTTTTTAGAAAAATATTAGAAGGAAAGAGCGAGAGAGAGGCCCCTGCCCTACCCGGTGACTAAATATTGTTCCGCATGCTAAAAAGAAGGTATATGAGCACCGCGAGAAAAAAAGATGGGCAAAAATTGGTTGATAGAAAACACTTCAAATTTTTAACGTTGAGAAGCATCATGAAAAAATATTTACTAATTTTCTATCGAACCCTATGGAAGCCTTTCAACTTTGTCTATTGTTCATTCCACGTTTTACAAATCGGATGAGCTCTTAAGTTTCCCTGGATTAATTGTGACAATTGGGGTTAGATTTGTATATCAATGGGGTAAAATCTAGCATTACAAACATTTGAATATTTCTAATGGAGCCAGCGCCGACGTGGCTTTTGCATATAACACGTGCTCATTGGTGGGAAGAGAAACCAAAACACTGATCTGAAATCAAAAATCTGGTCAGTGCACATAACGGCCGCAATTTCCGTAAATTCTACCCTCATCGTTTTTATTTCGACCTTGGGAAAATGATTGTTGAGCAGGAACACAATTATTGTTTTACACATACCTTTAAATCAGACCCTAGGTCGGGGACAAAATTTATTTTTAGTGACAACGAACTGCAACATGAGGCAACTATTAAGAAATCCTTGCTAGTTGAAAAGCTCACAGAAAGCAATCCTAAGGCAGTATTTGAAGCGCTTCATGCTTAGCCCAAGCGGATTACTAGACAGAATGAAAACCAACGCTATTAATGGAAAGGATACATAAATGGCAGATTTTCCGACAAAAATGGACAGAACAAGAATATCCTTTGGAACAGCTGAAAAGCATGACAAAGAGGATATAGAATACTGGCAGAATGCAACATATGAAGAGAAATTAATGACAATCACTTATTTAAGGGAATGTTTTTATGGCCCAAAGGCAACTTCCGGAAGACTTCCAAGACTTTATAAAGTTCTTAAACGCAAATAAGGTCAAATATTTATTGGTCGGCGGTTGGGCTGTTGGAATATACGGGAATCCAAGAGCAACCAAGGATATTGATTTTCTGATTGCAATAGACGATGCAAATCTCAAAAGATTGCAGAAGGCAATGTATGATTTTGGGGCGCCCACAATTGATATGTCAATATTCAAAGACAAGGGCAATTTTTTCAGAATGGGAAGGCCCCCGATCCAAATTGACATTATTACAGATGCAAGTGGAATAGATATTAAAAGTTGTTATTCAAGAAAAGCTGTTGTTGTTATTAATGATCTTGCGATTTCTGTTATCTCAAAGGAAGACCTGATTGCAAATAAAAAAGCATCAGGGAGGCACAGAGATTTGGATGATGCCGAAATCCTTGAAAAAGGGAAACTGATAAAAAAGGCAATACTAAAAAAAACCAAAAGACATGCGGATTGAAGAAATGCCGGCCCGAGGGATAGTCGCACACCAAGAATTGCGGAAAGCACCGAAGCAAAAGATGAAACCACATGGCAGAACTTTTCGAAAAAAGCCGTTCAACCATTACCGAACATATTGGCAATATTTTTAAAGAAGGTGAGTTGGATGAAAAACTGGTGTATCGGAATTTCCGACATACCACTCAACATGGGGCTATTGAGGGAAAAACCCAGTCGAAAGAGGTAACCTATTATAATCTTGATGTAATCATCTCGGTTGGCTACCGTGTAAAATCGCACCAAGGCACAAAGTTTCGTATCTGGGAAACGCAGCGTTTCAAGGAATATATCATTAAAGGGTTTGCGCTCAACGACGACCGATTTAAAGCCAGGAATTCCATGAATTATTTCGACAGTCCGCTCGGAAAAACATTAATCATAATGTAAACTATAGTAGGCAAACGAAAGGATACATGAATGGCAGATTTTCCGACAAAACTGGACAGAACAAGAATATCCTTTGGAACGGGTGTAATTTGAGACGTTTTTTTATCGAAAATCTTGTGAGAAAACTTTGAAGGCAATTGGGACAATTTGCTATTGTGTGAATAATTCATACTGACTTTGTTTACATGAAGATGCCACAATGGTATTTTATTGTTACTTGATAAAGCTTGCAGTCTTTCTAAACTAAAAAGTCGCATAATTCGCTAACAAACCAAAAGCAGTGTTTTCGGGGTTGGCCATCTTATTAATATTCGGCCAATTGTCAACGCCTAAATCCAGCGTGTTAAGCGCTTCTGATATGGCAGCTAGCCCTGCAAGTTCATAAAAGTACAAAGTTGGCCGACATTCTTGCGGCAATTCAAGAATAGAACCGGAGCCCTAAACTGCCCGTCTTCAAATGGATAAGAAAGGAATAAGAGGAAATGGGAAAAGAAGAAGAACACCAACAGGCCGGTGATGACGCTATAATTGCATTACAGTCATCGGAGCTTCGCTATCGCCGCCTCTTTGAAACTGCCAAGGATGGGATTCTCATTCTCGATGCAGAATCCGGCAAGATTATTGACGCAAATCCGTCTTTGGTTAACTTATTAGGTTATGCATTTAATAACTTTACCAATAAGTGCATTTGGGACATTGGAATATTTGGAGGCTTAATTGCAAACAAAGATAAATTCCTAGAATTGAAAAATCAGAAGCATGTCCGCTATGACGACCTTCCGTTAGAAGCTTCGGATGGTCGATTAATTGATGTCGAATTGGTATGCAATGTTTATCAAGAAGACCATTTGCATGTAATTCAATGCAATATTAGAGACATTACCGACCGTAAACGTGCCACAGCAACATTGACATATGCAAATGAACTAAAAGCCGCTGCATATGCGATTGAAGCAGAAAAAGAACGCCTTGCAGTTACCCTCCGAAGTATTGGCGATGGGGTCATTGCTACCGATTCACAAGGTAACATTCAAATAATGAATCGCGTTGCAGAAGAGCTTTGCGGGTGGAATTGGCAAACCACACATTAATAATTTCAAGAACCGGTATTGAGCGTGTAATTGCTGATAGCGCAGCTCCCATTAGAGACCGGAACAATGCTATTGTTGGTGTGGTGCTTGTGTTCCGTGACATAACTGAGAAAGAAAAATTGATTGCCAGTATTCAAAGAAACCAAAAGCTTGAATCACTTGGTTTGCTTGCTGGTGGTATCGCGCATGATTTTAACAACTTAATGGGTGGCATCTTCGGCTGCATTGATATTGCAATAGAAATTTCCACGGAAAAAAAGGTAATTCAAAGATTGTCAAAAGCTATGAACACAATTGACAGAGCGCGCAATCTTACACATCAACTAATCACTTTCGCCAAAGGCGGCTCTCCTATCCGAGAAACTTTACCTGTGCAGCAGATAATTAAAGATACTACGCATTGTGCACTCACAGGATCAACAGTCTCATGTAATTTTGAACTATCAAAGGATCTCTGGGTATGTAACATTGACAAGAGTCAAATAGGTCAAGTCATCGAAAACATTGTTATAAACGCGCAACAGGCAATGCCAAAGGGCGGAACTATTCAGATATCGGCTCAAAATGTTTCTATTTCGGATAATGAACACCCAATCATGGGCAATGGCAGGTATGTAAAAATATCTATCAAAGATACTGGCATTGGCATTTCTAAAAAAATGATGCCGCTACTTTTTGATCCTTTTTTTACTACCAAGCCCGTGGGGCATGGGCTTGGGTTAGCGACCTGCTACTCAATAGTTAATCGCCATGGTGGGGCAATTGATGTTGATTCTATATTAGATGAAGGAAGTACTTTTCATATTTATCTTCCAGCCAGCGCTGACCGCGATTCCCCCCAAGAAAATTCAATCAAAGAAAATCATTTTGGAAGTGGAAAGATACTCATCATGGATGACGAAGAAGTCATGCGTGATACGATGGGCACATTGTTTGAATCATTAGGATATTCGGTGAAATGTCAGAATGATGGGAAGCAGGCATTATCTGATTTTATTTCTGCTTTTGACGCGAAAGAAGAAATGGCTGCTGTGGTTTTAGACCTCACAGTTCCAGGTGGCATGGGCGGGAAAGATGTTGTTTTCGCAATTCGACAATTAGATACCACGATACCTGTTTTTGTTGCGAGTGGCTATTCTGATGATCCAATAATGAAAAAACCTTCTGAGTATGGGTTTACAGCGGGCATCTGTAAACCCTTCAGAAGAAGCGAACTAGTAAAACTGCTCAATGACCACATGCCTGCAAAAAAAAGTGAGGCACCATTTTCTTAGCGCCAAATAGTGCGAAGAGGCACAGGCAAAAAAAAGAAGATTTGCCGCGAGAACATAGCTCTCCCTATATTAAGAAATAGAGATCATACCGTGCCCCCCCCCAAAGAAAGAACTAGACAAAAGGGATTCAATCACCGTTTCAATCGAGGAAAAGCTTGCGCGACAATACGTTATTAAGAGTAACAGAATGTAAATTATGATAGAGCTCTCGAGCGAAGCTGAGTCTTCATTTTAATAAGGCCCATCAACAAAAAGACGGTATGCACTCACCACAATTTCTCCGATTATTGCCACTGTTCCTCTGCATCTCTGGATTTACGGCCCTTGGGTATCAGATGTGCTGGGTACGTTCGGGCACTATTTTTTTCGGCTCTGCAATTAGCGCTGTGAGCACCGTTATTGCTGCTTTTTTTGCAGGCATTGCGCTTGGATCGTACCTGTTCGGCAGAACGTCGGTAGGCTATCGCACTATTTTTAGAACATATGGTATTCTTGAATTATGTATTGCAGTGGTAGCTTTCGGTACCCAGATAATGCTTTATAAATCAGACTTTTTTTTATCGGGATTTTTTGAGCTGTTTCACGGCCGTGAGCACATGCTTATACTTATGCGAGCGGCACTAATTTTCTGCATTATTACTCCGGTGGCAACACTTATTGGAGGTGTATTTCCTCTTATATGCCAACTTTCCATACACAGCTACGACAAACAATCTCCATCGCCTACGCTGCTTTATGGAGTGAGTACATTCGGGTCACTTGTCGGCTGCCTTATTACCGGATTGGTTTTGATACCAGTCTTTGGAATTACTTCTGCAAATCTTGTCAATTGCGCGCTGAGCGCACTGCTTGGTGTAAGTGCACTTATTCTTTGGAATAAAACACCCAAAACTCTCCTGCTTAAAAAATCGGATAGTTTACAAACTCAACGCGCTCCATTTTTAACAACACAGACTATACTCATTTATCTATTTTTTGCCCTAACCGGATGCGCAACCCTTGGATTTGAAGTCGTGTGGACACGGTTTTTTTCGCTTATTATCCATACAACTGCATTTACCTATGTGTTCAGTCTCTCCTCGATCCTACTTGGTATCACGATCGGGTGCATGGTTACCCGACTGCTTCCCAAAAAGGGTACAGCGCTTCTTTTTGGTAGTACGAATATTCTGATTGGTATCACCATTTCAATTATTTTTCTCCGGCCTGTGTCGAACTGGGACTGGATCCGCGACTCGACAGATCTTTCCCTGCAGGCTATTTCCTGTATCGCAATCCTACTTGTCCCATCAATACTTATGGGAATCTCTTTTCCATTGGCGATGCGCTTAGTTCGGTCGGATCCGCAGCACTTGCGGGGGCATATCGGACTGCTCCTATCGGTAAATACGATAGGCGGCATAGTCGGATCGCTGAGTGTGGGATTCCTCTTTTTACCCACCTTCGGACTGCACAACACGCTTCTTATTTTCACAAATATCAGCATTCAAACAGGCATCCTTGCCATCGTATGCGCGGGTGAGAGGATCAAGTTTATAAAAAAAGTTGCGCTCTGCGTGGCGGGGTTGGGGCTCTGGTTGCTTGTGTGGATTATGAGCCCCGTTCGGCTGCCTCATGATTTTTTAGGTGAGAGAGGCAAGCTCATCGAAGTTAGGGAGGCTCCTTCTTCATTTTTATCGGTTGTTAAGAGATATCAAGAAACACTGCTCGAAATCGATGGTATGTGGCAAGGTCAAAAAAGCCACGACTACCAGATAATGGCCGCACATATTCCAACACTTCTACATCCTTCGCCTAAAAGCGTTCTGGTGATCGGCGTTGGTACCGGCCAAACCGCGAAAAGATTTTTACTCTACGACATCAATCGGCTTGACTGCGCCGACATAGAAAAAGATCTGCCAGTGCTCATTCGCCACCACTTCGAAGGAGCATGGCTTGACGATCCAAGAGTTAATTTTCTAGCCGAGGACGGACGCATGGTGGTGACCTATTCAAAAGCACACTACGACATTATCTCCATCGAAGCAGGCCAGACATTTAGATCGGTAGCCGCATCGCTTTACACCATTGACTTTTATAAAAAAATAAAAGATCGTCTCGAGCCCGGCGGTCTGGTATCCCAATTTGTACCTGTTGGCTTTTTAACGCCGCGGGAGTTTTCATCGGTAATGCGAAGTTTCATTGAAGTCTTTCCACAGAGCACACTCTGGTTCAACAAACATGCAGAGCTTATTCTAATTGGTTCCCCCGATTACAAACCACACCTGACCAAGGAGCGTTTACGGCTGATTGAACCAGGCACCCGTATTTTCAACGACCTTGCATACAGCTTTACAGAAGATTCCTTACGTACACAAAATCAACTAATCTACTTTACGGCGAATTACCTCATGGGCATGCGCGGGTTGTCGAAAATTGCCGCAACAGGGGTTGTGTATCATGATGATAAACCCGAATTGGAATATAACACCGCCTCAATACCCTACTCTCCTGCCCGCTTTCATGATCTCATCGAAAAAAATCTTGAACCGCCCGCCTCTATTATTGATAGTTCTCTTTTTTATGGACTCACCGGAATATGCGATACAGTTCAGCGGGAGAATGTTCATGCTGCCCTCAGATAGTAAGACCTCTCGGATTTTTAAAATTGGGCTAGACAAGATTGGAATTTCAAAGGGGGTATAGTACGTTCATTGCTTTTGCTGAGCTAACAATAAGATTGCTTGTATCTTGATTATTTGACTACGATGGGTTACGGCACATGATATTTTTGAGTAACAGTCTTTAAATGGGATTTACCCTCGCTTATATTGACAATATACATTCTGAAACTCTGGAGTGAAATTGGAATCAACTAACAAACATTGGGATACTATTTTTTCGACCACCGAGGACGCAAACCTTGGCTGGTTTGAAAAAGATATGAGTAAAACATATGAGCTGCTCCATCAAATCCCCCACTGGGAAAATGCAACAATTTTTATTCCTGGAGCTGGTACATCCGGTTTGATCGAGGATCTTTTTTCTAAAGGTGCAAAATTAGTGGTGAATGATATCAGCATGGAGGCAATTAACCTCGTTAAATCTCGGTTAGGTGACAAAAGCGAAACCGTCCTATGGCTTTGTCAAGACATCGCAATTCCCTTGCAAAGGATGATCCCAAAAGTTGATATCTGGATTGATAGGGCTGTTTTGCATTTTTTGACAAATGAGGATGCTCTAAGAGGATATTTCGATAATTTGAAATCCGTTTTAAAAGTTGGAGGATATGCCCTATTTGCTGAATTTTCCAAAACTGGTGCACCACAATGCGCTGGCCTAACTCTTAATCGGTATTCTGTTGAAGAATTATCGGAAAGATTGGGAAACACATGTACGCTTATCACACACTTTGATTATACCTTTATCAATCCTCATGGCGACCCCAAGCCATATATTTATGCTTTATACAAAAGAGTACAATAAGCGACACGTCGCTCGGCTTAAGAAAAATGGAACAGAAACTTTTATCAAATCTGCATCCGCACGTCGTTCTCTTTGAATTCATTTTAAAAAATTTTTACTGGAAATGTATGAAAAAGTACTATCAAACAAAGTATACTATATAATTAGATTTCTTATGACTCGACACTCCAGTATTGTTTAGATCGCGCCTACCTCGTTTGTTAATGCAGGATTAACTAAAAGAAAGAGCGTTAGATATGTCTATAAAATTCGAAACAAAGCCGTTAACGTCAGTTGAGATTCAAGAATTATATTATGATCTTGCGCAGACATCACAGGATTTAATATGGCAGTGTGATGTTCAAGGACGATACACCTACCTCAATCCTTCATGGGAAACAACCTTCGGCTACACAATCGACGAAATGATTGGAAGATCATTTTCAGATTTTCAATCTCTGGAAATTGCGAAGCGTGATCTTGCAGAATTTGCCCAGATTTTGCTGGGGGGAAGCGTTACCGAGTATGAAAGTATCACCTTGTCAAAATCAGGTAAGAAAATCCATGTAGTATTAAATGCTAAATGTGCTCGTGATGCTAAGGGCGTAATTGTTGGAGCACGGGGGACGGCCTACAATATCACGCAGCGTAAGCAGGCTGAAGAAAATCTCAAGATTGTCGCCAACAGGTTTCAATCCATGATTGACAACGCCCCCTTAGGTGCCCATCTTTACGAATTGCAACCTGATAACAGGTTAATTTTTTCTGGGGCAAACCAATCAGCAGATACAATCCTACAGGTTAAAAATAATCAATTTATCGGAAAGACAATTGAAGAAGCATTCCCCAATCTTGCAGCCACTGATGTTCCAGAATCTTACAAGAAAGTTGCACATACCGGCGAGCCATTCAATAGCGAGCAGATAATTTATGCCGACGACAAGGGGATAGCTGGCGCATTTGAAATCGCTGCTTTTCAAACTGCTCCCCATAAAATGGCCGTTCTCTTTCGTGATGTTACCGAAAAGAAAAAAATGGAAGAGGCACTGTTTGCCAGCGAACGTCGATTTAAGGAGCTTGTTAGAAATGCATCTGATTCAGTTACCGTTCTTAACAAAGACAGAATTCAAATTTACGTAAGCGATGTGGTCGAAAAGATGGTGGGGTTTAAACCGATTGAATTGACAAATATTCCCGTCATTGAAACGATGATTCATCCCGAAGACAAACAAAGGGTAGAGGAAACTTTTTTAAAAATCCTACATGAGGGACAAGGCATCGTAGCGTACCGGCACAAGCACAAGAACGGTTCCTGGGTACATCTGGAAGCATGGGGAACAAATCAGCTAGAAAACCCCGATATCCGTGGAGTGGTTGTCAATGTACGAGATATCACCGAACGAAAGCTTGCCGAAGAGGAGCGCGAAAAACTCAATCAGCAGATTAACCAAATGCAAAAGCTGGAATCTCTTGGATTATTGGCTGGAGGAATTGCACACGATTTCAATAATC
>JBBRUX010000042.1:0-32696 GCA_038247415.1 Chitinivibrionales bacterium
CCCGGAATGCCCAAAATCTTATCTTGTCTATATTATTATCTTGTCTATATTATTATCTTGTCTATATTATTATCTTGTCTATATTATTATCTTGTCTATATTATTATCTTGTCTATATTATTATTTCATCAGTATCATCGGTCTCGACATCCGATATTCCCCCGCAACAAGCATATACACATACGGCCCAGCGCCCATGGTGCGGCCGAAATCATCGCGGCCATTCCAGACAACTCGATAGCGCCCGGGCCGAAATGCTGTGGTTGGGGAAATGATCTTTTTTACCAGCCGACCTTGCATGGTGTAAACATTGAGTACAACGGGCGAACGCTTGGGAAGATCGAAGCGTATAGTTGTAATTTGCCGAAACGGATTAGGGAAATTGTTGCCAAGCTTATACTCGGTGGGTATGCGAACCGACGGTCGCGCCAGCGCGAACTTTTCGTACTGGTCGGTATTATTACTAAAGTCAACTGCAACAAGCTTATACTGATACTGCACATCGTTATGAACATTATAGTCTATTATTCTGTATCGTTGTGGCCCGGGAGACGTTCCGCCTTTGGCTCCGGGAATAATTTGGTTATAAACAGGCACCCACGTAGTATCTTTTGTTCCAATACTCGTGTTTTTAAAAAGCATCTCTGCATTAGTCAACAAAGAATCTGGTTCCAGAGATCCGATAAGCGCCTTAGAAAGCGAATCGTAAAAATGGGGCTCTACACGCCGATAGAGCATAAACCCAGAATTCTCATGTTCAGATTCGGTGCGCCATTGCAGCGTATCGTGGCCTTCTCCGCCCGATGCCCAAAAGCCATCCATGGTTACCGCAAGGGTAGGGTCTCGCGCTATGTAAATATAACACGAATCGGAGAGATTGGTATCGAGCTGAATAAGAAGCCTGTTATTGGTTCTATCTAAATAGCTCGAATACTGATACCCCTCTAAAAGCGTAACCGTATCCTTGACACCTGCTGTTGCATTGGTATAAATAAATATATACGTGGGTTTTTCGGAGCCGGTGTAATTATTGATCTTGAATGCCGGATTGTACCGCGTCCATGTTTTGCCGTCGAGGCGAAAGTGCACGGTGTTATTCGACGCCCGCATCACCCAGCAACCCTCGGCCTCGTTGAAGGCATTGGAATCGAGGTCGCCGTTTGCAAAATCGGAGGTGTCGGGGGTTCCGGTAATAAAATTCAGGGCGCTGCCTGCTGTAAGGATAGATCGTACTGTCGTGTCAATCTGCGCAGTGGAGGAGAAATCGCGGTAGATGTCGTAGTAAAGTGCCAGGCGATAGGTCGTATCCGCGGCATCGTAGCGGGTGGAGGTGCGCTCCTCCTGGTAGAGTTTCTTTTCCGTTGCGGTAGAGGAATATGCCGTGTCCTGAACAAAACTTGTGGTTGCCGTACCCTTGAGCGCCTTACTCTGGTAACCCTGCCAGGAGAAAGCAGCCCCATGGACGGTGGTGCCAGACGCATGATAGAAGCCCGACACGCGCGTGTCGGGAGAAGTGTTGTCCCAGTAGGGCGTTAGTAACGTACTACCGATGTTCGCCAGCCCCAGACCTGGCTGCATGGTGTCAATGGCCGAAGCTTTGTAGACCTGGAAGTAAGTAAATATCTTGCCGTCGGGGTAGATGGTGTATTGACGGCCAAAGACCAGGGAGTCGGTGCTACCAGTTGTGAACGTAGCATAGATCGACATGGTTTGCGCGACGAGTGCGCCGGTACCCCATGAATTAGGAAGCGCGGCGTCCGGAATACCGGGGCCTCGCCAACGGAAGTCTCCTGACGATATACTCGTCAAATTGTAATCGTTGCTAGCATTTCCGCTATTCGCCCAAATAGAAAGCCAATACGTTCCTGCCGGCAAAGAAACATGACTTAAGGCGTTACCCGTCTTCCATCCTGTTGACGAAACTGAAAATTTGCTACATTCATCTTTCTTGGTATTAGGCGCGCCGGCATTATCGCCATAGATGCCCATCCTGATATCGAATGTTGACGCTTGATTCTTAACATACACGCTGAAGCTGTTGATGACAGCCGTCTGGGGCAGGATTATCTTCTGGGCAATAAGGTAGGAATTGTCGAAATCACCGTTGCCAGTGGTAGTGGTGGCCGTTTGACCGGCAGTAATGTTTGCTCCTCCTCCACCCACCTTCACCGTGTCCACGGTTAATCTCATGCGCACGCTGGAGCTTTCAGCCATTGTCACCGTGCGGTTGGCTGTGGTGGTAATGCTGGGGCCAGTAGTTGAGTCCCACTTTGCGCTGTTAGTAAAGCGGAAGCGAACTGGATTGAATATGCTGCCGGGAACTACAAGTGCCGTGCCGGCACTTTTGCTGTAAACCACCGCAAACACCTGGGTAACACGGGGTTGGGCCTGATCATTTGCATGATATCCCCGCACCCCGATCTTCATTGCATTGACACCGCTCCATGTCCATGCGACGCTTGTGGCCGGATCGGTTGTCCATGTATTGGAAAAGTCCTTGTACGCTATTGTCAAGGCTGTCTGCTGGGTACCTATGTACAGCGCGATTCCGCTATAGACCACGGCTGCGGTATAGGTACCTGATTCCACAGATAGCACCCGTGCGCGATAGAAAACCTTCACACTATCAATGGTGGTAGAGCGGCCCGGGGGGTCTGAGGTTATATAATAATCGGTCTTCGTTGCCCAATCTCCACTTTCATTATTAATAGTGGTGACGTCATTGTCGGTTGTGACCTCACTAACAGATGCCCAGTTAGAACTTCCTCCATAATTTAAGAAGGTAACCGTTCCATTTGCCGTTGGACGCACCGTGTCGGCGTAGCTTCCAGTCCCTACCCCATACTTACTATTCCACGCCACCCCCGGCGTTGTTTTCGAGCTCGAATACCAGCTTATCCCACCACACCCACCGGTTGTTCCGGTCCTCTTGTCAATCACAAGTGCAAAATGATTCGAATCTACAGTCCCAAGCGTTGTCCCCGCAAAATTCTTGATCAGCACCGTATCCGTCCCGGTGGTATAGGTCACCGGTGGAGGCGGATTAATCTGTCCATCTCCCGTTATGTCGTTATCGTCAACATATAACCTATCGGCACTTCCGGTGAGCACGGTGTCTAACCCTATTAGCAACTCGTGCTCTCTATTGTCAAATTTAATTTTATACCCGCTTACTGCATCTTGTGTTAGGGCAGTTCCATTTAAGCGCACGCACGTTGCGCAGGGAGCTACGGTTGCCCAGTAATTGGTAATTTTAAACACTGGTAATACACGGTTTACCGATGATCCATGTATTGTTATACTTGCAGAATTATCGTTATTTGCCCGTACATAATATGCGCCTTCGTCGGGGAGATAACTATTTGCGGCAATAGACTTTACGCGAATAGGAAACAGTGTCTGATCATATAATCGCACATCGTCAATTCTTCCATTGAAGCTCGACCCTATAAGCAGATTGTGTGCTGTAGCGCTCACTGCCATTCCTGTTTTAATGGTGTCGACTATACCATCGAGATATAAGCGACCTTCTCCCGTATTTGAAAATGTTGCTGCAATATGATGCCACGTACTAATTGTTACTGGTTTTGAACCGGTTAGAGATATCCCATTGGTTGTTAGCTTAAGAAACCCTCCTGCACTGAGTTCGAGCTTATAGCCAAGATTTGCAGACCACCTACCTAGAATTGTTCCCGCAGCATTACCATCGGCGTTTATCCATGCGCTTATGGTAAATCCTTGACTCGTGCAATCGTAGCGACTATGAGACGGCACCGTAACAACATCGGTTCCACCCAAAAAATCAAGGGCTGCATTTCTCTTGCCTGCTGCAGTCCATAAGGTTGCCGTGATTGTTCCCGTATTGGCATAACTGGTAAAATCACTTGCGGTGGTACCACTCCCCTCATCAAAGCGCCAGTGACCAACCAGCCCACGTTCCCATGCTTTTTCGGTTCCTTGCGATCCGAGAATAAAGTCGATGCTGTCGGGATACTTATAATCATTAGCAAGCATATCGGTAATCGCATCGACTCCTGTGAGGAAATTCTGCGAAAAATCCGCTAAAAAATACCATTTCTTCTCTTGGCTAGTACTCAGCCAATTCGATGTTGACCATCCGGCAACCACCGGGTTAGTAGACAACGTATCAAACACAGGAATATAGGCAGCTTCGAGTGTGTCAAACGTGGCAAATACAATATCGAGAGCAGACGCACCATTATCAGAAAGTACTATATAAGGAGATGATGATGGTACTGCGGTCTTTTTTGAAATAGTAACTGTTCCATTTTTTAACCGCCCCACGCCAAATTGCAAGTTTTGCAAAGGAAAAGACCCTGTTACATTACTCTTTGTTGAAACTTCCATGTACATCTTGCCAGAACCATAAATAGAATAAAGAATATAGAATTGTTCCGAAGAGAGCGTAACCGTTTGACGAAGGCGTACTCGAAATGACGACGAATCTACCATTTCAAGGTTGCCACCTGTTCCCCTATTGCAGCGAACATTATTATATTCTAGCCCAAACAGAGGTGCACCTGGGCCTAGCTGGTTGGTTCCTGCGCCTGCAGATGCATTTGTCATTTTAACGCATGATCCACCACTGTCTTCTTTAAAAACAAGCGACCACGCACTCGTATAAATCAATATGCTATCGTGTGTGGTTGACGAAGAAAGATTATGAACTACGGTAATGGCCCGCTGCCTATTTACGAGTGGACTTGCAACACAGGTAAGCAAAATATCGTTACTTCCTGTTCCTCCAGCATAGCTAATAGTAAAGAAATAAGTAGTTCCGCTGTAGGTGGCAGAAATATAGGCCCCTTCCGAGAGGCCCTCAAATGTAGAACCTCCATAGGTCCCTGTCGAAGTATTATCAACAATTCTATAGGTATGTCCTATTGTTGGAAAATACCCTAGTGTTAATGCAAGAGTTGCTGAACCAAGATTAAATGCTCCTGCCCCTGTTCCCGACCAGCTTAACGTATCGTTATTTGCATTGCCGTTTATGTGCGCAGAGAATAGTGCACCCGACGATAGGGTAATATTAGCGCTCGACGTCAGCTTAATTGACGACACATTGACACCAGGGGCAAGTGTTCCTCCTGAAGCCACGGTAACTGCACTGAGTATAGTTCCCGCTCCCTGCAGAGTCGCACCACTACTTATTGCTATGCCTCCTGCTGCAGAAATAGACAAGCCCGCTGTAATTGACAACGTCCCATTTTTTACGGTATCAACACCCGTGGAAACTAGATTATTTGTCAACAAATTGAATAGTGCCCCACCACCGCACAAGCAGATATTGGTAAAACTTTTTCCGCCCGAATTTATACTTACCGAAGAAGCCGCATTAAACACCACAGTACCCGCTACACCGGGAGTAAACGTTGGAGTCCCACTTACGATCCAGTTACCTCCCATGGTGTCGGCTGCACTATTAGGGGCTGTAAACGTTCCGCTCGATAATGTAAAGTCGCTGGTGTTTTTTATTTTTCCGTTTGTTGCAGTAAGAACTCCCCCATTAATAACAAGCCCTGCAGTGGTCAATTTTCTTGTGTTTGTCGAAATATTCAGCGTACCAGCAGTAATGGTTGTTGTTCCCGCAATGGTAAGGTCGTTTGCAGCTACTGCAGTCCAGTCACCGCCAGCGCCGTTAATGGTTAAATTTTTTATGGTTTTTCCTGCAAGATCCAGTGTTTTGCCCGCTGCAGTACCTATAAGTGCTAGAGTGCCTGTACCTGGGGTGACCGACATACCCGCAACAAAGGTTGCGCTCCCGGAGTCGGAAAGTGTATGTGAGGAAAAGTTAAAGGTGCCAATGTATCCTGTAAAGTCGAGTATTTTGCATGTAGCACTCGCTGTCATGTTGCACGTGGTGTCGCCTCGTGTTCCCGAGCCCGAAAATACCAGTGTGTCACCATTGGTGCGGGAGGTTGCCGGTGTTGACCCGCTCGCATCGGTAGTCCAGTTGCCCGGTGTATTGAAATTGGCGCTTCCGGCAACGGGATTCCAGTAAAGCTTCCGTGATGTGGTAGATGGATCTACCGTAACAACAAGCTCAATTTTTTTTGGCGTAGTGCCTGTGTTGATATTGATGGTTCCCAAGTATCCAGGGGGCATTGTACCAACAGTGAGGGTGCCAGTTGCTGTACCAGTGTAAGTTATAACCGGATACGTGCCTGGGCCGGCAAATCCAACCCCGGTGCAATTAATGGTAGCGCTTGCAAGGGCGATGTTCGCGGCTAGACCAGTGCAGGCGATCTTGTCGCTTGCGCCGGTGGCTCCGAGTTCGTAATTAAGGATGGTCTTTGTGTCGGTAGTAAGCACTGTTGCCGCGGATTTTGTTATTGTCAAGGTTCCAATACCCGCATTGCCCGGAGAGATGTAAAGAACCCCCGCGGTTCCACTGGCCGTTACAGTTCCTGCAATGGTGCCGTTTCCGGCAAGCGTTCCAGGCCCGTCGTTTACAATTACATTCCCGGCAATTGAACCCGTGATATTAAGGGTGCCTTCCTCAATAGTAGTCAGACCTGTGTAGGTGTTTGCGCCCGAAGTTGTCCAGGTTCCGGTTCCCCACTTAGTAAGAGTGCCTACAGTAGTTCCAAGTATGCTGGCAATGCTGCTGCCTGTATTTGTACCGGTAAGACTTAACGCTGGGGTTGCAGAAGCAGTAATTGTACCGGTATTTGAAATGATGATGTGGCCGTTATTTGACCCAATATAGACGCCCTGAGCTAAATTGATCAGGCCCTTATAGGTAGCCGCGGTAGAGGAAGTATTTGTGAGAGAATTTGTTGAGCTGTTGCCCGTGAGCGCGAGTGGTTCGGCTGTACCCAGTGAGTATCCATTTAGGTCAAGTACACAGCCCATTCCAATGACAGTATTTCCAACAATTGTTCCCAACGGCGAATTGGTTGCGCCACCCGCAGCCCCGAGCTTGAGCGTTCCACCCGAAACATTGATAACGCCAGCGTAGGTATTGGACCCAGAGAGTGTCAACACCCCGGTGCCGGTATAGAAGAAAACGCCAGAATTCAGATTAATCACGCCGCTCAAAACGGCATTCCCTGCCCCTCGTACCGTAAGGTCATTTTCAGAAGAAGTGATTCCAGTGGACACTGTCAATGTCTTGCCAACTGCCACAGTCCAAGTGTTATAATCACCGAGAACGATATTTTGCGTGCCGCTGATCGTAAGATCCTGGTAGGCACAGTTAATGCCATTATCTCTAGCTATAAGGGTAAGTTCACCGGTGCTGTTGGTGATGGAGACCGGGCCCCCAGGGTTTGCTGCCATGTTGATATATTGAATAGACAGCGCGCCAATATTCTGAATCGTGGCTCGGTTATTCGTTGATGTGGCATTAAACGTGACGTAGTCGGCTGAGGTAGGTCTAGCAGCGCCGTTCCAATTACCACTCACGCCTCCTGTGTCCCAGTTGGCACTTGTTCCACCACTCCAGACTTTGGATGCAGCAGCTACATTTCCCGTTGCAAGCGCAAGTATGATAATTGACAATAAGCATATACCACAATACGTGCTAAAAAGCAATTGTGCACCCTGTGAACTTAATGACTTTTTCTGGAACAATCCCATGCAAGGGCATCCTTTAGAATTAATTGCCAAAGAAGCTGTTTAAATACTGGGGAGTTTATAACCCTCTCATTATACCAAGGATCGAGTTAGAGGTCAATTGTATTAATTTTTCATTTTACTTGGTATGTGTTTTATGCAGCACGCTCGAGTTGTTCGTCTTTCCAGAACTTCTAATGAGGCTTGGCTATAACATACTTGCTCTAAAACCAATTCCCTTGGGCGCCTACCTGCGGTACCGGCCCTTCTTACGTGCTCTTGCTTCGCAAGCTGGTCTGTTTAGCGCAAAAGGCAAAGGAACCGCCTTGCGTAGAACTGAGGGATTTATTTACATTTGAACCTCACCACTTCGACCCGCTCAGTGCACCGGCCGTCCCCTATTCCTTACATCGTAGAAACACCCAACCGGGGTTTTCAAGGCCATTCCCCGCCCAAAAACACTCCAATTTTCCTAGCCCTCTCCTGATATCATATATTTTTAACTATACTCACAAAATCATCCTTTTTCTAGAAATTCCCCGTATGCCTAACATCTTATCAATTATCAGCTTACAAACAAAATCGTGCGCGCTCATCTTTGGATCTGCACCCAACCTTCCGCTCCAATTAATGCACTTTGGCTCTGCGCTTTCTAATCCTAGCGAACTTATAGCCGTGCAACCCATTGGGCCAGCTCTCATGCCCTATGGCCCGGGGTGCCACATGGAGCCGTCTATAAAGCTTACTCAGTCTGATTGTAACCCGTCGCTTGTTCTTGCGTATTCGCATTGCAGTACCAAAAAACTCGATGCTAACCGAACGCATACTATTATAACCCAGCAAGATCCAGCATACCCGATTGTTGTGGAAGTACATATCGTTGCCTATCATGCAGAAGATATTTTCGAATCGTGGGTAGAAATTAACAATACGGGAGACTCCCCCGTAACGCTTCACGCGTGCGCATCCTTATTCCTAACGGGCAATTATCCAAATCCTGTGCTTACTCATTTCTGTTCTGGGTGGGCAAAAGAAATGCGCCTTGAGCAAACGCAGCTTACCGAAGGTCTGCTTATACTGGATGCAAAACAAGGCACCATGAACACGATAGATAAAAACCCATCATTTCTCCTTTCGTTTACAAAAGACACCTCCGAAACACACGGCGAAATTATAGGCGCAACCCTGCGCTGGTCGGGATCGTGGAGGTTTACGTTTCAAAAAGATGCCATTAACAGACTTTTTATTTCGGGGGGCACAAATCCAAACTCCGCAGAGCATAGCATCAATCCCCACTCCAGATACAAAAGCCCTGCTGCAGTATGCACCTATAGTAATAATGGAACTGGCCTTGTCTCGCGTCGCTTTCATACTTGGGCACGCCGGTATGCAATGCGCCATGCCGATACTGTCAGGCCCATTGTTCAAAATAGCTGGGAAGGCACGTATTTTGATTTTACCGAAGAAAAGCTTCTTGCCATGATGGATAGCGCTTCACAGATGGGTATCGAGCAATTTGTTCTTGACGATGGGTGGTTTGGAACCCAGTTTGCCCGCAACAACGACGCGTGTGGTTTAGGCGATTGGCAAGTTAATGTTGCAAAGCTTCCGCGTGGATTAGGCTTTTTGGCCCACGAGGCCGCTAAGCGCGGTATGAAGTTTGGTATTTGGGTAGAACCCGAAATGGTTAACCCTAAAAGCGAGCTCTTTCGTGCACATCCAGAGTGGGCACTGCAACTCCCTAACCGTGAATCCTTTTTACAGCGCAATCAGGTTGTTCTCGACCTTGCAAATCCTCTGGTACAAGAATTTATCCTTTCGATTTTCGACACCTTACTTGCCGATGGCTCTATAACCTATGTCAAGTGGGATAGCAACAGTTCTATCCACAACCAAGGTTCGACCTATTTGCCAGCAAATCGTCAACAAGAGCTTGTGTATCAGTATGTGCATGGCCTCTATTACATTCTAAACGCTCTCTCAAAAAAATACCCCGCAGTACTCTTTCAAGCGTGTTCAAGCGGTGGCGGCCGCGTAGAATATGGCTCTCTGCCTTATTTCGACGAATTCTGGACAAGTGACAATACCGATGCCCGCGACCGTGTTTTTATTCAGTGGGGAACAAGTCAATTTTTTCCTGCAATGGCAATGGCTGCACATGTATCAGCAGCACCCAACGATTTCACCCGCAGGAATATTTCTCTCAAATTCCGATTCGATGTCGCCATGTCGGGAAGGCTCGGGGTGGAGCTCCCCTCAGAAAAAATGAGTGCCGAAGAAATTTCTTTTGCAAAGCAAGCCATTGCATGGTACAAGGTTAATCGCGAAACAATTCAGTTCGGAGATCTTTACAGACTCGTATCCCCGTATACATCAAATATGGCTGCTCTCATGTATGTTTCTGGCAATAAGAAATCTGCTCTTGTATTCGCTTACATGCTTACGCGCTGGGTAGTTGCAGGATTTCCAAACCTTAAACTTGAGGGTCTCACTGCTTCTGCGCAGTATTCTATTGTAGAAGTAAACTTCGAGCCTACCGAACCTTCTTGCGCACCCGTTATCGTTTCGGGAGAATATCTTATGGCTGTTGGCCTGCCGGTAACGTCATCGCGCCAAAGTGCGCTGGATATTGTTTTGGGGAGAGAATTGAGCAGTGCGATAGTTGTAGTAAGTCAAGTATGAGTTTGTACATCGTAGGAACACCCGGCGGGGTGTTTCAAGGCAAGGTTCGGCCTATCCGACGCAAGCGCCATGTTCACAATCCCTGCATGCGTATATCGTAGGAACACCCGGCGGGGTGTTTCCTACGCGGTTCCCCAGCAGGGAATCCTACATCATTTAGCGCACGTAAGATGATGCGTTGCGACTGCGGTGACCTTGTTTTGATCATCGAGTGCTTCGATACGTAAGAAATACATTCCTGCACTCATAGATTTTGCGCTCGAATAATTGAATATGTTCCGTTCTCCAAGCATTAAATTTCGCACGGTTTGAGACGAAATAGTTCTACCCAGGCAGTTTATTATTGTAAACCGAACCGAGCTTACACCCACAAGCGGAACTGTATAGCGAACGGTAAGCACAGATCTAAATGGATTTGGATATAAAGACGAAACCGAGAAGCGGACATTCTGTTTTGCCAATCTGCTCTTTTCAAAATAGGCTGCGTTGCCAACTGCAATGGTTACATACTGCGTACAATGAGCCGGAACAGTTTGCGTAATAGTTCCATTGCCCGCAACAAATACTCCGCTGCCCCCATCTTGAGCACGCACCTGATATCCTTGTGGCAAGAGCATGCCGGTCATGGCGTATTCGAAGATCTCTGCATTATCTCCATCATTAACAAATGCAATTTTCTGCTGCACGCCACCTTCTTGTGTAGCATGAATAACGGTCCGCCCCATTACTTTATTCGTGCGGCCATCAACAATACCAGCACGGGTCTGATACAGCGTTGGAGACCCCTCAAAGAACTGCTGTTCCGATTTACTTTCGGGGTCGTAGCCTATGAAGCTGCATCCAAGAGGGAAACCACTTTTAGTGTTGCCCGATAACCGAACTCCCCACGTTCCATCGGTAACCTTTTTGTTCATTGATACATGCGCAGTCATAAATTCCGGTAGTGGCGGAATATGAAGCTCAACCGCATTAGTAGCATCTCTATTAAATATGGTATACATCATTGTATCTAACGAAGGAATGCGAATTGTTTCTTTATCGAGGAGCGGCTGATTGTTGCTATAAATAAGCTGTGAGAAATATCTTCCAGCGTCATTTTTTCTCCAGGAATAAAGGTCAAGTGCTTTTCCATTCGTTCCCGTAGCATCAAGAATATCACCTACCACAATATTATACCTAAAGGGTATCGCTATATCTAACCAAGCATTGGGAGGCACTGGGATGATAAAATCCGACTTCTGAGAAATACTTGTACTGGTTCCAAGAGCAAATGTTGCATTCTCCTTTGTTTTTAACCAGAACACATCACCAGGTTTACACGTAAACAGGGAATCGTTGTGGGCAGAATATTCCTTCCAATTTGCATCGGGTGCTTTTTGTTGAACAGGATTCCACTTATACAAACGGAATAGCAACGGATCGTAGCTAAACGCATCCCCTTTTCTAAAAGGATCGTATTTGGCGAGAATCTCAGACAATTTTGCCGTTTGCAATTCACGCGTGATATAAATTGGGGTCCAGCGCAAAGCATCGGTGGAAATTACCCCAAGTGTAGATGACGATACTCTCCGTGAAATGGAAATAGTATCGGTATGTACCCCATCGCTTACAATCAGTCGTGCCCGCAAACCGTTTTCGTCGGTAATTTTATCTCCAGGTATTGTTGTATAGGTTTCATTTGCAATATCAGAACGAACATTACCTTTAAATAGAGAGGTCGAATCAAAGGCGCTCGCGTCTTTTGCATACTGAAGGATCCATCGCGCATTACCTACCTGATCACGAATAGAAAAGGTATCCGATTCCGCCATACCTACCATGGCTAAATCGGCTGTATCGGATGGGCTTTTAAAGGTAACGACCGGGCGTGCCTTATCTACCATTACAACAATTGGCAATCCTTTTTTATTGGGATCGAGAAGAGAGCTATTGATCCAGACAATATTATTTACTCTATCAACAGTAAACCCATATAGCGCAAGCATAATGCCTGCGCTATCACGAAACAAGCCAATATCCAAGGGGCTTTCTCCCGCTGGCAAAGAAAATGCAATTCCAAGATTTACTGGTGGATAGACACTAAGCGAAAGAGAAACGCCAATGCTTATAGGAATAAGTTCTGGCGAGGGACTTACTATGGTACGCAATACCACGGTATCGGGAGTCTGGACAGATGATGCTGTTGCCTTTGCAATAATGACATTATTATTGAAAGCTCGCAGGGTATCTTTACCCGCAGGAAAAATGGTAATTGGTTGACGAGAAAACTTAGACGTTTTTACCACTGCTCTAGACTGTGCAAGAATTGGTACAGCCCAGCCACCCTCTGCGCTACGCACCCATGTAGCAACGTAATAGGTAGTATCAAAAACAAGATTTGCAGCAATCGAAATTATTTCGGTTCCACTCGCTGGAGGCGGTGCAGTTGTTACCACATAGCCAAAACCGTTTATGTCTGGCCTATTAATTCTAAACACAGAATTGCTATCGGTGCCATAGGTTATTCCCACAGCAGCTACTTTGTCGTTAGGCAAACGAGACCATCCTACAACAAGCGACATAGCTGTCGAATCGTATTTAAGCGATTCTATTTTTGTTTCGTTGGGAACGGTATCTTTTGCGTTGAATGCTTTAGTTTTAGCTGTTGCTTTTGTGGAGGCAGTGATATCCGACCATAAAAGATTTCGCATAACCTGCATGGCAAAATAATAAGTAGTGCTATCGCTTAAGCCTTTTACCCATATGTTGTTATCCGATAGACTTGCGGGATAGGTAACCATAACCCCACCTCCTATCAAAGGTTGGCCAAGTCCCAAATCGGTATTTGACGTTAGAATACGGATACTATCTACATTCTGAATTGCACTCCATTTTGCCCATGCCGAATAGGTTTGAGTGGAATCGACGCGGAGTTGGCTTGTGTTCTTTATAAGAGGTAATCCTATTATAAAACTTGTCCAGACGGTATCGGATGCAATACCTATTGTTCCTGGCAATCCATTTTGAAAATTTTGAACTATTGCAACACGTACCGTTTGTGTATCTGCAAAAAATCGCGTATTGGTTATTGTTCTAACAAATGTCCCACCTTGAATTCCCGCCACAAACGTTGCGCGAGGAACAATCTCAACAGGAATAAGGTCGGTATTATTTGCCACAAAGCGGATAGCAATTTCTTTAGCCGCGGTATCAATTTTGGCTGCGTTGGTTATTGTTACCGAAACGTTCTTGACGTTTGGTGTATCTATAACAATTGCTGCAAGATTTCCTGAGCTATTACCCAAATACTTGGCACTTGCTCCAAAAGTATTTACCGATGCCATTCGTATTGCAACTGCATTGGCGCTTGAATAGGTTGCTATTTGATTTATTGGTTTCCAGTACGGAACTACCCACATGCTATAATACTGTTTAGCAGCAGAAGTTCCCAGTGGTACCACAATGGTATCTTTTTTATTGACGGTTACCGTATCGCCAATTTTTACGCCAAGATTGAGTGTTGCATACGCTTTGCTTTTAAGATCTGAGGCTGGCACTATGGGCAAACCGTGTTCTCCAAAATAAAGATACACCGAATCGGCATAGGTGCCGGTAATGTTTTGAGTTGCCCGAATTTTACCAGTAAGTGTTACTTCTAAAGCAACCCCAGAAATTGCTTTTGCCGTAATCTGCAGGGGGTTTGCATTTTTAGACAAAACAGAAACAATTATCGATAACGAATCTATATTTGTTAGTAAACCAGCAAATGTTGACCCATATACGTACAACGTAATTTTGTGGTCTCCCGTATCTTGGTCGGTATATGTCTTGGCAACAGAAAGCGGCCGCGTGGTATACGACACGGTATCCGTTGCAAGAGTGCTATACCTAATTTTCCATCTTAGAATAGATCCTGCGGAAGAATCGTTAAGACTTGTCGCAAGCGGCGCTTGACCAACCTGCGGCAAAACAGAAAAATTTGCCTTTACTTTTTCAATAACCCGGAGTGTTACGGTATCGCTATTGGCGCTTGCAGCTCCGGTCACTATACAATAAAACTGAGCCACCTTATCGGCACTTGAGGTAGAAGGCAGAGTAAGAATTGCCGATGAATTATTAGGTATTGGGGTTGCTGTTCCTACCCGATACCACGCATACGATGATACCGTCCCTGTTACCGATGCAGTAATAGACCACGCATTGGGAACAAGAACCGTGTCTGCTTTTTTTGATAATTTTGCCGAGGGAGGATTCGCAACGGCAAATGTTTTTTCAAATGCGGGCGCTTCCATGTTGGTTGCTTTATCAAATGCGCGAGATCGTAAGGCATATGCTCCATCCGCAGCAAAATTTGTTGATGCAAGAGGATAGGTAAATGTTACACCGGTGCCAGCCTTAAACCAGCTCGACGCACTTCCACCCCAGGTTGATCCGTTCCAATATGCCCCTGCCGGGTTTTGAATTTGAACCTGAACAGAATCGATGCCGCTGCCGCCATCCGTTGCTGTTCCACCTACAGATCCTGGCCATGCGGATGTAATGCCAGAAGCAATTGACGGTGTTGTTATTTGAGACGTTGGTGGGGTTTTATCGTACATGGTTGTAGCAAAAGCCCAGACCGACTCTCCCAAAATATTTTTAACTTTTGCTGCAAAGGTAACAGAACCTTCGGTTGTCAAGGCAAATGCTTTTGAGCCAATTGTTGTTGACCATGGAGTACTGCCTGTATCTGTAAGCAAAGATATCTTCATTTCCGTTGGATTATTTGCTGCGGTGAATGCTGGTGTTATCGTTGCGGTTTTAGTAAAAGTTGGAACTGTAAATGCAGTAATCGAAGACAGTGCTGATGTAGAATAAAGATATGATCCATTTCCAACAGGCGTTTGAATATTGAGGGCCTTGTCATATGCTTTAGAGGTAATAGAATAGGTTATCCCTTCTATCATATTTGTGGCAGCAAAAGAGTAGGCCCAGGTAGCATTTGTTCGAGGTGCTTTAAGCAATTTTGGTGCTGCCAGCCATGAATTAGCTGTTCCTTGATAATAGAAATTATCTGGAGACCGCTGGATAGTAATTTTAACCGAATCAATGGCGGATATTGCTGTAGTTCCATTACCATCAGGTACAGTACCTGCAAGTGATGTTGCTGTTGTCCATGTTTTGTTTGCTCCACCATATACTCCCGCTGTAGTAACGGTACTCGTTGGCAAAACATTATCATAAAAAGTTGTATCAAATAACCATGCGCTTGATAAGGCCCCTGTCTTGAACTGGTAATAGATTTTTTGCTTTCCCTGAGAAGAAAACCCAGCAGCAAGGCTATCCTGCGCAACTCTAACTTTCCATAAAGGCAAAGAAATGGTGTCGAGCGTATACCGAGCACTATCGGCAGGAGTAGTAATAGTAAACGAAGGCTTGAGATTATTTGTAAAGCCATTATTGTCATTAATAAGAAGCGATCCCGTAGGCCCTGTGGGAACATACAATTTTTCGCCAATCATAGTGGGGGTACAACTAGGGGCGATAAAATTCGTATAGGTACTAGAATCTTTTTCATCATAAACAATGCGCATTTTTGCGAGAGCATCTGTTAAAGCATAGTACACTCTAATTCCAGTTCCGGTATAAGAAAAGCTACAAGAACCCTGATTTTCATTTGAAAAAATTATTAATCCAGGACAATCGGCATCTGGCATTTGTGATGATGACCACCAACCCGATTCATAAACTATGCGCGTATCTGTTGCGAACACACTATCCCATGCAGTACCCGTAGTATTACGCACTTCAAATTTATAAATTCCAATTCCTTGATCCTCATCATAAATACGGATTGTATGCGTCTGAGCTATTACTACACCCACATTTACAACAAGGAGCATAGTAAAAATTAATGCACTTAACCGGTTGAGGAACGAGGCACTACAATTCTTCATAGCAATTCCTTCTTGTTGAAAGGCTCAATATTAAAACAATTTTTTTTGCGCGATTAAATACAACATCAAGGCGGTTGTACTATTACATTATATAGCAATTTATTTTAAAATACATCGAAATTGATAAAAACGATCAAAGTGTTTTAAAACTCTGTATTCTACCTTATTCACCACCGTGTATAAAACTGCAATGAATTCCTAAAGATATGCCCCTATTGTTTCAAGTCAACAAATATCGTCTATAAAATATCAAGGGACTTCCAGCACAAATCGTAGTCCCAGCCTCGTTGGATATAAGCGCCACCAGCCAGGCAATAAAAACGTTTTCCCAAACTTCAATCGAGATGCAAGAATGAGTTCTACATGAGCATAATCGAGAGGAGTTTCTTTGAGGCGAAATATGCGGGATACTGCATACCGGGCAAGCGCACCATTTAAAAGTCCGGCTTGATCAATAGAAAATTCTTGCAGTGACACCTCTTTTAGAAATTCTTTTTCCCACGTATCTAATGAAATATCAATGATTTGAGTAGCATCCGCGCAGCAATGCCCAAATTGTGCACACTGCTTTAGCGCCGATGAATATCGCGTATTTAAGAGAGGAAAAACTTCGTGCCTTAACCAATTTCGATTATAGGCTAGATCGGTATTTGATGCATCGGTACAAAATGGTAGGTTCTTGGCAGACACATAAGATTGTATTACTGAGCGACTTACATAAATAAGCGGCCGAATAACACCATCTTCTCGCACCGGAACAATTCCCGATGCTCCCACGATACTGCTTCCTCGTAAAATGCGCATGAGCACTGTTTCTGCCATATCATTTTCGGAATGAGCTGTTGCGATCGCAGAAAAGCCATACTCCTTTTTACACTTCATTAAAAATGTATACCGCTCTTTGCGCGCCCACTCTTCTATCCCATGGGCCCGATCTGCGGGGGGAACAAGGATCGTGGTAAAACATTTCAGCCTTAGATCCTGCGACGCTTTTTGAACAAATTCCATATCGGCATCTGAATTTTGCGCGCGCAAGCCATGATTTACATGTGCGACTGAGACCAACCCAATGCCCAATTCGTGCTGCATTTCTAAAAGCACATGCACAAGCGCCATAGAATCGCAGCCACCACTTACGGCCACAAGAATAGAAGTACGATCACATTGATAATGAGAAAAAAAACGGCGAATACCGTTTTGGCAGGAGAGGTCCATACGCTGGTAAAGACCTTAGGAAGAAAAAAAAGTGGCAGCGAAGGGAATTGAACCCCTGACACGTGGATTATGATTCCACTGCTCTAACCGACTGAGCTACGCTGCCAATTAAAGAGAGGTAAATATAGGATTTGGGGAGGGAAATGTCAAAATCATAATGAGCCCCGAACTTTTAAAGCTTGTTGAATACTCGAAAGTTTTTCAAGAGCTGCCATGGGAGTCATGGTATTGAGATCGAGAGATTCGAGCGCCCCTAAAAAATCGAGGGCTGCTTGCGTGCGTGGATCGGATTGCGCACGTTTTGCAAACAAATCGATTTGAACAACTTCTTTCGTAGCCTTAGGATTGAGATGCACTGCAAGAGCGGGCTTGCGATCGGGGGTTAGTTCCATTGCTTCGAGGTTAGTTAAAATTTCCCGGGCACGGGCAAGAACCACCTGCGGAACACCAGCCAACCGCGCCACTGCTATACCATACGAATGATCGCACGCGCCTTCATCGATTTTCCGTAAGAAAATGATTTTATCGTTCCATTCGCGGATTTTAATATGTAAATTGCGGATTCTGCCAAACAATAAAGACATTTCGGCAAGCTCATGATAATGCGTTGCAAAAAAAGTCCGAGCGCGCCTCCCCGGTGTTTCGTGCAAAAATTCTGCAACAGCCCAGGCTATCGATAGCCCATCGAATGTTGACGTTCCACGACCAACTTCATCAAGCAACACAAGCGATCGGTCGGTTGCGTTATTAAGAATATTTGCAACCTCTACCATTTCAACTAAGAATGTTGATTGACCTCGCGCAAGACGATCCGATGCCCCAACCCGGGTAAAAAAGCGATCTACAATGCCAATGTGTGCTTCTGCAGCCGGAACAAACGATCCCATTTGTGCCATAAGCGCAATGAGTGCATTTTGCCGCAAATACGTAGACTTCCCCGCCATATTTGGCCCGGTGATAAGCAGGATCTGGTGCTCTTCGGCACGTAGTGACGTGTCGTTGGGAATAAACTGCTCGTTGTCAATCATGCGCTCTATAACGGGATGGCGACCATCTTTTATTATAAGGGTATTTTCTTGTGTGAGTACCGGCCTTACATAATTATATTCAGCCGCAACGCGCGCAAGCCCAACCATTACATCAAGCTGTGCAATGGCGCCTGCTGCCGTTTGAATTGCAGCACACTGCGCTGCAATATGCTTTCGCAAAGTTATAAAGATTTCGGTTTCGAGTGCTGTAAACCGTTCCTCAGCATGAAGAATAGTATCTTCCATCTCCTTGAGTTCGGCTGTTATATACCGCTCGGCCCCCGCTAATGTTTGTTTACGAATGTAATTTTGCGGAATGGTATCTTTGTTTGCATTGGATATTTCTATGTAATACCCAAATACCCGCGTATACCCAATTTTAAGCGACCCAATGCCACTGCGGACTCGTTCCGATTGCTGCAAGGAAGCAATCCATTCTTTGCCATGCGTTGAAGCTTTTTTAAGTTCGTCGAGTTTTTCTGATACTCCGCTGCGAATAAGGCCTCCATCCCGTATCGACAAGGGAGGAGCATCGACAATGGTTTTTTCTATTTCTTCGACCAGTGACACAAAGCTCTGCAATGCAGAGCACGCTTTAATGATTTGCGTACGATCGCATGCAGCAAGTGTTTTGCATATGGCGGGAAACGTTCCAAGCGATTCCTTAAGCGCACGGCAATCACGCGCATTGGCTCGCTCGGTAACAATTTTGCCAATAAGGCGCTCTATATCTGCTATTCTTCCTAGATGCAATGCAATTTCACCGCGCACAAAAACATCTGCCTTAAACCATTCGATACAATCGAGCCGCTGGTTTATTGCACCACAATCAACCAGTGGGCGGGTAATGTGCCGTTTTAATAATCGTGCACCCATAGAGGTTGCGCATTTATCAAGTACCCACACGAGTGTTGCACCGGTATCGTCTGCATGCAGCGGCCTAAGAAGTTCTAGATTACGAATGGTAGAAGGATCGAGCTCGGCAAAGGCCGTTAACCCAAGAGGGGTCATTGTTCCAATATGTGCCAGTTGATTTCGTTTCTGATGTTTTACATATGCTAATAATGCCCCCGCAGCAGATATCCCCACTCCATAACCTTCAAAGCCCAAACCATCCAGGGTTGCAAGATCGAAGTGAGAACAGAGCGCCTCGTGCGCCGTTTCGAACTCGAAAGTATACCCAGGAGCAACCGAGGTTACCATTCTTATTTCGCATTTATCAATAATAGCACGGCATTGGGTTTCTTGCACATCAGAAATAAGAACCTCAGAGGGAGACACTCGTTCAAGTTCTATTAAGAGCTGCCCTGCGTCGAGTTCGGCAGCAAAAAATGCTCCCGTAGAAATATCGCACACAGCAAGGCCAAAAAGAGGAGCCCCGCCCCACAGCGCAACAATATAATTATTTGCCTTGTCTTCTAGTAAGGTATCGTCGGTGGCAGTTCCAGCGCTTATAATTTCGACTATTTCGCGCTTGACAATTCCTTTAACGTTTTTAGGATCCTCTGTTTGCTCGCATATTGCAATTTTATACCCCGCCTTAACAAGACGCGTTGCATACCGATCGATTGCATGATGGGGAAATCCGGCAAGGGGGGTAGCATCGGCACTACCATGATTTCGGCTTGTTAGCGTTAGTCCCAAAACTTTAGAAGCTATTTTGGCATCTTCATGAAACATCTCGTAAAAATCACCAAGCCGGTAAAGCAGAACAATATCGGGGTTTTGTTCTTTAATAGTCCAATACTGCCGCATCATGGGTGTGAGTGATTTATCGGATGCACGTGATGATGCCGGTATTGTTGACATAGGCTTAGTTGTACCCGCATAAAAAGACGGTGTTAGTATTTAGTAAACAACTCGAACCCTTACTGGTCGAGATCATCGGGTTCGATATTTAAGCGTTCTTCGATTATTTCCGAAACATCCGCCTCGTCAGCAGAACCATCCGATGCTAATTCCATTTGATCGCGGATAATTTCTGCAGCCACGGGAATATCGGACGATCCGTCTTGTGCTTGGGCCTCGGATTCGGCAGCGGTTTCGGCTTTCATTTGTGCAAATTCGGATTCTAGATCGCCAAACTTCTCTTTTGCCAAGGCTTCTATTTCATCGATACGAGGGAGATCCGAAAGTTTTTTTAGCCCAAAATAGGTGAGGAATTCTTTTGTTGTCGCATACAATAAGGGTCTTCCGGGCTTATCTGAGCGGCCAGCAATAGTAACAACCCTTCTTTCGAGCAGCGTTTTCATAGCGCCATCGGACACAACACCACGAATCCCCTCAATTTCTGCTTTGGTAATGGGTTGCTTATAGGCAATAATTGCTAGACACTCTAATGCCTGAATAGATAACTTTTTAACCGCTTTTTCTTTGAGCAGCTGCCTTACCGACGACGAATAATAAGAAATTGTGCGAAACTGATAGCCACCCGCAACCTCTACAATTTCGAAAGGATGGCGTTCTCTTTGTAAACGCGTGTTGAGTTCGTCTACCATTTTGCGCAGCGCCCGAGCATCGGGATCTCCGGGAACCAATTGTTTGAGGCGCGCATTTGTTAATGGTTCTTCGGAGGCAAAAAGGATTGCTTCTAAAATGCGCATCGATTCTGTAAAGCGACCAAGGGATGGCTCACCTTTTTTTGAACCAGTCTGTGCTTTATCTTTATCATCAGCAGATATTTCGCCTTCCTGTGCATCTTCATCATCCTGCGGGTCTGGTTCAACTTCCAACAAACTTTGATCTTGCCCATCGGCCTGCGGAATTTCGTCCTGTAATGGCGTAGCACCTTCGCCAGAATCTTCTTCGATTGGCAATTCGTGCGAATCATCCGTAGCGCCGTCGGGGAGCGAGGGATCTATTTCTGGTATTTCTGAATCGTTACTTGAATGCATAATGTAGTACTTATTAATGGACTAATGGTTCTTCTTCGGGATCGGTTTCTTGCGGCAATTCCTGGCGTTCTGTTTCGGGTCGGCGCAACACAAAAATAGTTCCAAACCGTTCTTCTTGGCGAAAATAAATTTGCTGCATTTTGATAAGCTCAAGCACTGCCATAAACGTAACAACAAGATAATTTCGTGTAACAACATCGGCAAAAAGGTCTGTAAAACGAATTTCGGTATTTTCGTCTATCATTGATAACACATGCTCGATACGATCATCGATGCGAGCGCTATCAAACCGAACCACATGCATGGCTTCAACAGGTGGTTCTCGTGTTACCACATCCTTAAATGCTGCAAGAAGATCGAACATGGTAACATTGCCAATCATTTTTTCGCCATTTTCAACTTCGGCCTCGGGTTCTTCGGCCAACCCGCGCCCAAACGTACCGATTTGTTCCGATTCGTAGATGCGTAAAGAGTTAGCAGCTTCTTTAAACTTTTTATATTCAAGGAGTTGCGCAACAAGCTGTTCTCGATTATAAATGCCATCTTCTTCGTCTTCAGCGGCGGCGGTGGTAGAATCCTGGGGCAAAAGTTCGCGGGATTTTAAACGCACCAAGGTTGCAGCCATGTGCAAATACTCTCCAGCAACATCGATAGAGAGTTCCCGCATCATAGTGATAAACTGGAGATATTGGGCAGTAATTTGCGAAACTGAAATATCAGCTATTGCAACTTCAGATTTAGTAACAAGATACAGCAGAAGATCGAGCGGGCCCTCAAAGAGATCTAATTTAACTTCGTATTCTTTTTTCATGCATCCTTGCCAGGAAATTTCTCGTATAAATTATTAATAATCAATGCTTTATAAGATTATCAAAGCCCTCTTGGCAACAAACCAAGAGGTTTTAAAAACTAGTAAACTATTCTACGGTAACACTCTTTGCCAAATTGCGTGGCTGGTCTATTTCACACCCTCTGAGTACCGCAATGTGGTACGCCAAAAGCTGGAGCGGAATAACCGACAACAACGGACTAAGCATTGGAAGCGTTTTAGGAATATAAATTACATGTTCAGCAAATTTGCCAATTTCGGTGTCGCCTTCGGTGGCAATAGCGATTATTTTTCCACCCCGAGCCCTAACTTCTTGAATATTGCTTAAAACTTTTTCGTAAACGGCATCTTTTAGGGCAATTACAACACTCGGCATGTCCTTATCAATTAAGGCGATAGGACCATGTTTCATTTCTGCGGCGGGGTAACCTTCCGCATGCACATACGAAATTTCCTTAAGCTTAAGCGCGCCTTCTAATGCAACCGGGAAATTATACGAGCGGCCAAGGTATAAGAAGTTGTTATGCTGATAGTTAGCTTCTGCTATAGCGCGAATACAATCATTAGTTGCAAGAATGGTTTTGATTTGGTCCGGAATGGCTAAAAGCGCTTTTGCAATGCCAATACCATCATCGTGAGAAATGCGACGCATACGCCCTAATAATAGCGTAAGTAGTGATAAAACAGTGATTTGCGACGTAAATGCTTTTGTAGATGCAACACCAATTTCAGGACCAGCATGCAGATAAACGCCGCCCTGGGTTTCGCGTGCGATGGTAGATCCAACGACATTGCAAATTCCAAGAACGGTTGCACCTTTGCGCGATGCTTCCCGCAAGGCTGCTAAGGTATCGGCTGTTTCACCGCTTTGGCTAATTACAAAAACGAGCGTATGAGAATCGATAATAGGATTACGATACCGAAATTCTGATGCATACTCTACTTCCACGGGAATGCCGGCGATTTCTTCTATCATATATTCGCCAACCATCGCAGCATGGGCACTTGTCCCACAGGCAGCAAAAATAATCCGATTAATGTCGCGGAGCTCTGGAATAACTAGATTCAAACCATCGAGCCGAGCCGTACCATCTTCAACCAGAATGCGTCCACGAAATGCATTTTTGATGGTTTCTGGCTGCTCAAAAATTTCTTTTAGCATAAAATGATCATAGCCGCCCTTTGCAAGAGCCTCAGCATCGAACTCCAAATGATGAACCTCATGCGAGATTTTTTTAAGATCGACTGTGGTTATTTCGAAGCCATCGGGCGTAAGAACAACTAAATTATTGTCTTTTAAATAAACAACCTCTTTTGTATGGCGAACAATTGCCGAGGTATCGGAGGCAATGTAGTATTCGTTTTCGCCTATTCCAATTACTAAAGGAGAACCTCTGCGAGCACCTACAATTACATTGGGATTATCGGCAGCAACAACGGCAATGCCATAGGTACCTTCTACATCAACCAAGGCCCGGGCTACCGCTTTAGAAAGATCGCGATCGGTGTAATATTTTTTTATTAGGTGAACCAGAACTTCGGTATCGGTATCGGATCGAAACTCGACGCCTTCTTTAATGAGCATTTCTTTTAAAATTGAGTAGTTTTCGATAATGCCATTATGAACCAATGCTATTGAATTATCTGCGCTCAAATGTGGATGCGAATTTCGCTTTGAAGGGGCTCCATGCGTTGCCCAACGAGTATGCGCAATGCCCGTTGTGCATCCTTGCGATTGTTCATCGACTATCGAGCGTAGATTTGCTACTTTACCAATATCCTTATATACCAGCAATCCGCCAGCTTTCGCCAATGCGATTCCCGCGCTGTCGTATCCGCGATACTCAAGTGCTGCAAGCCCATCAAGCAGAATTGGTGTTGCATCTTTAGATCCAATGTAGCCAATAATACCGCACATGCTCAGTTCCTTTGAAAACAATTTTTCAGACTTATAATCCATTCTTGGATCAGAAGCCTCAGAGCGATCAAATCTATTGTATTAAAATAATTACTCAACATCCAAATCTGGTGCCTTGCACATAAAAAAACCCCTCGCTGCATTCGGGTACAACGAAGGGATTCTTTACTCTCTGGAGGAGATACAGTTCTTATTTTTTAAGCTTGAAGACCACAAACGTTGTATTGCCGTTACGCTCGATAAGAAGCATGAACGGCTCGCCATGTTTGACCTTATCGATGATCGAAGTAAATTCCTTTACAGATCCAACTGCTTTAGTTTCCTGGCCCTTTACCTTAACTTCACGAATGATATCGCCAACATCCAACCCAGATCGATTAGCCAGAGCCCCTTGCTCTACTGCGGTAATAATAATACCAAGGGTTTTTTCTTTAAGCCGATATTCTTTGCGTAAATCGGCAGTGATATCTGCAACGGTTGCACCAAGCTTTTTGATGTTATCACTATCTGGTTTATCAGAGGTCTTATCGTCTGCTGTGGCCTGCTCCTTAACATTACTTTTGTCAAGATCTCCGAGTTGAACCTCAAGGGTTATCTCTTTACCAGCGCGATACAAAGAAAGTGGCGCTTTTTTGCCTGGATTAATTGAAGCCACCGTATTACGAAGATCATCGACGGTTGAGATTTTTGTCCCATTTATTGCGGTTATCACATCGCCTGTTTTAACGCCTGCACGGTCTGCTGCCTGGCCTTTAATAACACTTCCCACAAGCGCACCCTGAGTGCCAAAGGGCAAACCCATTGCTTCGCGTGTTTCTTCGGATACCGGTTGAATGTTTACACCCAAGAACCCTCGCGAAACCTTTCCTTTGTATACAATATCTTCCATGATCCAGTGTGCCATACTCATGGGAATTGCCAATCCAATACCGGCAAAAGCACCGCTTGGTGTAACAATCATGGTATTGATACCAATAACCTCTCCATCAAGATTGACAAGCGCACCACCAGAATTTCCCGGATTAATTGCCGCATCGGTTTGAATAAAATTCTGATACTTATTCATAGCACCTTGCGCACCTTGCATGCCTTCGCCCGCCCGCCTACGCAACCCAGATACAATACCCGTAGTAACGGTAGAGGTGAAATTAAAAGGATTACCAATAGCCACAACCCAATCGCCCACTCTGAGTTTGTCCGAATCCCCTAGATACGCAACCGGCAAATTATCTACCTTTTCGTTAATCTTGATAACGGCAACATCCGATAACGAATCTACACCTATAACCTTGGCGCTAAATTTTCGATTATCGGTTAAACGTACTTCTATGTCGTCGGCATCGCCGACTACATGCGCATTTGTCATGATATAGCCATCTTTAGAAACAATAAATCCGCTACCCATGCCCTGCCGAGGTATGATTTGCCTCTGCTGCTGCGGTGCATTGCGTCCACGGGGATTTTGCCGGGGATCGCCAAAAAACTCATCGAAGGGGGTTCCATAAAAAAATTGTTGCAAAGGATCCTGTTGATACATGACAGTATCATTGGCTGTAGCAATAATGGTAACAACCGTAGGGATAACTTTTTCTGCAACATCGGCAAATACATTTTTAAATGCTGCAAAATCGGAGGTCATTTTAATATCAGGTTTTTTTTCTGCTCCAAATGCTACCGACCCTTTTTCAGGGCGCTTATCCTCTGCAAAGGAACATGCACACGAAACAGTTAAAAGCCCTAATGCAATAAGAGAAAATATCGAACGAGTTCGATTACGTACAAGCGCTACCATACGTCAACCTCCATCTCACCAGTAAAATCGTAAGGATCTTTTGTTTAAACAGATTTCGATTACTCCGGGTTATTATTGCATAGGTCTCTTTGAATCACCGCGGCGCCGATTTATTTTATCTGCCGCATATACCGCTAACAAGAGGATGCCTTATGGAAGCGAACCCAACCGATACGGAGCCTGACAGTAAAAAATCCACAGCCCTTACTTTATGTATTGGTGCCATTGGCGTTGTGTTTGGTGATATTGGAACATCACCACTGTATGCTCTTCGAGAATGCTTCAACCCCACCTCCGGTGTATCGATAAATCACACGGCAATAATTGGTGTTGTTTCGCTTATTTTTTGGGCTGTTACCATGACAGTCTCTATTAAGTACATTACGTTTGTTATTCGTGTTGACAATAGAGGCGAAGGCGGAATTCTTGCGCTCATGACGCTTGCGGTGGGGGGGCTGGCAAAAAAAGGAAAGCTTTTCTTTTTCTTTTCTGCCCTGGGCATTATAGGCGCATCTCTCTTATATGGCGATAGTATAATTACACCTGCCATTTCGGTGCTCTCGGCTGTTGAAGGGCTTTCTATAGCGGCCCCCGTATTTAAACCATTTATAATTCCAATCGCAGTTGTTGTCCTTACGATTCTTTTTATGTTTCAGTATAAGGGAACTGCAAAAGTTGGAGCACTCTTTGGTCCTATTTTAGTATGCTGGTTTATTGTACTCGGCATTCTTGGCATTTCTAATATCGTTGCTAACCCCAAAATTTTTCAAGCACTTAACCCTTTATATGGATTATCTTTTTTATTTTCCAATGGCCTAAAAGGGTTTACCATTTTGGGGTTTGTTTTTTTGTCGGTTACGGGTGGAGAAGTTCTGTATGCCGATCTGGGGCATTTTGGTAAAAAACCCATTCGTAGATCCTGGTTCTCGCTCGTATACCCGTGCCTTATCCTCAATTACCTAGGGCAAGGGGCATTTTTGCTTGCTTCTCCAACACTTGTCGATAACCTTTTTTACCGATTAGCCCCCAGTTGGATGCTTTTGCCCTTGGTGGTTTTGGCAACCATGGCTACAATCATTGCCTCGCAAGCGGTGATTTCGGGTGCATTTTCTGTTTCACGAAATATTATACAACTTGGCTTTTGGCCCCGTCTTAAAATCATTCACACATCTCCCGACAAGATCGGGCAGGTGTATATTCCCTTTGTTAATTGGGCCCTCTTTTTGGGTACCGTAACACTGGTTCTTGTCTTTAAAGAATCTACCAATTTGGCTGGCGCCTATGGTATTGCCGTTTCCACAACCGAAATCATAACGACTGTTCTGCTTGTAACACTCAGCAGAAAAATTTCCCGTATGTCGCTCCCCCTTGCAATTGGGTTTGGGGTTGTTTTTATTTGCATAGACCTAGCCTTTTTTGCTGCAAACATCGCCAAACTCTTTACTGGCGGATGGGTTATTGTTCTCATTTCGAGCAGTATCTACTTTGCCATTAAAACATGGCAAAAGGGTCGCGATGTCATTTGGCGTCAGATAAAAGAAGGCAACATAGACATTTCTGTTTTTGTAAAAGATATTAAACAGAGCCATCCCGTACGAGTACCTGGCATCGCCGTTTTTCTTGCAGGAAATCCCCATGGAATTCCCCGATCACTCTTGCATAATTACAAGCACAATAAAATTATACACGAGAAAACAGTAATTCTCTCGGTGCAAACCGAAGATAAGCCCTTTATGACTGCAGAAGAACGAATGGAAATAGAACACGTCGGAGAGGGGATTTGGCGAATGCTTGTGCGCTATGGCTTTTCGGAATCGCCAGATATTCCACGAATGCTTGCTTCGATTCGCAATACTGGCTTTTCGTTTGCACCAATGGAAACGACGTACTTTTTAGGCAGGGAGAGTCAGGTGATATCCAACAGACCAACAATGTGGCTGTGGCAAAAACAACTTTTCCGTTTCATGTCTCATAATGCACTCGATGCGTCAACGTTCTTTAAGCTTCCACCAAACCGGGTTGTGGAACTTGGCTTGCAGGTTGAGCTCTAGCTTTAGAACCAGAAGCATCTTCCTAAAAAAGCCGCGTAACTTCTATACTTGCTTTTTGCAGCTACAGTAGGAATTATGCAAACATGTTTTTGGACATTTCCTCAAACGACATATCTTTCATTTCGGGCACTATGGCGCATACTTCTTCGTAAATAGTCCTAATGTTCCCGAGTTCAACACTCGATTTAAGATCGTGTAAAAACCGGGCAATGCGATCGGGATCGAAATTGACGTTCTTTTGCAAACGGATCTTGTCAAATTGCGTTTCGACTACGTTTTCTTGAGCCGATAGCAATTCTTCTTCTATTTTTTCGCCCACTCGCATACCAGAAAAAACGATCTCGATATCTTCGCCAACTCGCAGCCCCGAGAGCTCAATAAGATTTTTGGCAAGATCTGCAATATAAACAGGTTCTCCCATATCAAGAAGAAATATCGCATTTTTTTCGTGCAAGGTAGAAGCTTGCAAAACAAGTTGCACCGCTTCAGGTATGGACATAAAAAAACGACGTGTTTCTGGGGAGGTTACCGTAACGGGCCCGCCTTCGCGGATCTGCTTTTGAAAAAGCGGAATAACACTACCGCTACTACCAAGCACATTGCCAAATCGAACTATATTAAAAAGCGTTTTTGATTGATGTCGTTCTAAAACCACGCGTTCTGCAAGACGTTTAGAAAGCCCCATGATACCGCGAGGATTAACCGCCTTATCGGTTGATATCATGACAAATTGGCCAACACCGTACCGCTCTGCAAGAGCAGCAAGCAACCCTGTTCCAATAACATTATTTTTAAAACACGCAAGCGGGTTCCACTCCATAAGATGAACATGTTTATACGCTGCGGCATGAAAAACAAAATCGGGTTTATATTTTCTAAAAAGGAGCTCTAGCACACTCGTATCGAGAATTGATCCAACAACCGTATGTATTGCAATATCGGCATGCTGCTTTTTAAGATTAAGATCTATCGTATACGCATTTTCCTCACTCGCATCAATCAAGATAAGCCGTGATGGTTTGTAGGCAGCAATCTGAAACGAAAGCTCCGATCCTATAGAGCCTCCTGCGCCAGTAATAACAACAACTTTGCCTGCAAGCTGCTTGCGCACGTGAGTATCATCGAGCGTAATATTAGGCCGCGAAAGCAAATCGTTTATAGACACATCGCGAATTTGATTTACCTTGAGTTTGCCGCTCATGATATCGAGCATAGAAGGAACAATTTTAAATTTAACGTCCCATTCGGGAATTTTAGCGTAGTCTATAATTTGCTTGACAACTTTATTGGTTGCCTCGGGGATGGCGATAAACACCTCATGAACACGATACTTAAGAATAAACATGCGAAGCTGAGAAAATTCTCCTAGGATTTTTAAACCTTGCAATCGCTTGCCATGGCATGCTTTATCGTTATCGATAAACCCAACAGGAATATATTCCCGATTTCGGGCTGCTTTTATTGTTTTTGCAACTTCGTTGCCCGCAGTGCCTGCTCCTACGATAAGTAAATTGCGCGCGGTGTCGCTTTGTGGGGCAAACGATTCGCGATACATACGAATTGCAAACCGTGTTCCACCATTGAGAAAAACAAAGAGAGCAAAATTCATAAGCAAGATGGATCGAGGGTATCCCTCGAATCTGCCCGAAAGCCCTATGATGCAAAAGAAAAGTGCCGATGACAAAGCAGACGTCTTAAGAATATCCTTGAGGTCATCAACGCTCACATAGCGCCAAATGCCCTGATACAAATTAAAAAATGATGCCACCGTCATGAAAATGAGAACATTGATAGGAAGCGACCAGAGCAGATAGGGGAGATATCTTGCACCTCCCAATGTAAAATCGAATCGAAGAAGAAATGAAATAGTCAAAGCACCCGCAGCAAAGAGCGCATGCAAGAGAACCACTATATACAAACGATACTGAATAACTGGATACGGGAGTTGTTTAATCATGCTTGAAGTGTTAGCCTACCTGGTTAATATTGTTGTGCAGACCAGCGCTACACGCTCTAGGTCTTTTTTGGTAAGGTTGCTTCCGGAAGGTAAACAGAGGCCATTTTCAAAAAGTTTTTCTGAAATACCATTTGTATACACTTTGCAATTTTTAAAAATTGGTTGCATGTGCATTGGCTTCCAAAGCGGCCGACTTTCGATATTGTGGGCCTCAAGTGCTAGCCTAATGTCCTCAGGCGTACCTGCACAAGCAGCCGGATCGAGCGTTATGCACGTGAGCCATCTATTTGACATACCATAGGGAGCTTCTGGCATAAAATTGAGCCCAGGAATACCGACAAGCTTTTCTTGATACCACGTCGCGTTGGCTCGACGTTGACTAACGCGATCTGCGAGTACTTTTAGTTGCCCTCTGCCTATTCCTGCGCAGATATTGCTCATACGGTAATTATAGCCAATGTGCGTATGTTCGTAGTGTGGAGCGTTATCGCGTGCTTGGGTTGATAAAAAGCGTGCTTTTTCGATAGCGTCTTTATTCTCGGATACAAGCATGCCGCCACCCGACGTAGTAATAATCTTGTTTCCATTAAATGAATAGATGCCAAAATCTCCGAGTGTGCCCGATGCGCTACCCTTATAGGTTGCACCCAAAGACTCGGCTGCATCTTCGATCAGCACAATTCCGTTTTCTTTACATAATGCTATAATGGGATCTAGGTCGGCACTCTGGCCATATAAATTTACAACGATGCACGCTTTAGGAATTTTCCCGTTTCGCTTGGATTCTGCAAGTGCCTTTGCAAACAGTTCGGGGTCCATGTTCCACGTTTGCACCGTGCTATCGATAAATACTGGATTTGCACCACAATACACAATAGGATTTGCGCTTGCAGAAAATGTAAATGTTGAGCAAAAGACATCATCGCCCACGCCAACACCCGCAAGAATAAGCGCCAAATGAATAGCCGATGTACCCGACGAAAGCGCAACCGCATGAGTTGCCCCTGTTATCGCACAGAGCTCCGATTCAAAAGCGGTAATATTTGGCCCAACAGGCGATATCCAATTGGTGACAAAAGCTTCGTGGATATACGATTCTTCGGTACCCCCCATATGTGGCGACGAAAGATACATGCGTGGAGGATGCATATTTTGGAGGTGCTGATTCATATCACACTTCTGGCAACTTTGGCATATTCAAAGATGGTGGAATAAGCGCAGGAACAAGTGTCATTAGAATATACCTTACATCACCCCAAAAACTCCATTCCTGAGCATATCTTTTATTGATACTAACCTTATGCGGCCAAATACGTTCATTATTATAATGGGTAGGATTTGCTGCCTTTGCAAGCAATTCTTCTTCTTTGCGATACATGATACTCGCGGGGCCTGTTATTCCTGGTCGTAGGCACAGTAGTATCGCATCGTCGCCCACAAGTAAATCGGCATATCCGGCAACATCGGGCCGTGGGCCAACAAAGGACATGGTTCCCCGCAAAACATCAATCAATTGGGGCAGCTCATCGAGCTTCAAGCTTCTCAGTATCTTGCCTACAGGGGTTATTCGAGGATCGTGCGCTACCGTTATTGAAGTTCCAGCCTTTTCTCTCACATACATTGTCCTAAACTTATGCATTCGAATGATCTGCTTATGTCTACCAACTCTTTTTTGAATAAATAGTACCGAACCCCGCGATGTTAGTTTGATAGCACATCCTATTAACAACATGGGAATACTAAAAACGCACAGCCCCAGGCTTGCAAAAAGCAGATCGAACGATCTTTTGAGAGCGCAATCAAATGATGTCATTAAATCCAACCTAGCACGGTATAGGCTATTAATCCATAATATTCATGCAGCGCCATAGTCGATTCGTACAACGCTCCACTTGACGGAAGAAAGTCGGCAATCGAATGAACAAGCTGCGCCGATGCCCTAAAATCGGTTGGTGCCGGAATAATGGTATACCCGTTTTTATTGAACACCCGCACCGACCGTTCCATATGAACAGCACTCGTTACTAAAATTATGCTTCGCGGCAATTTTAAAGAATCCAGCATTTTTCCAATTGTTGGACCATGATCCGCAGTATTTGCCGATGTGTTTTCGCAGAGCACCGCATTGGAATCCACGCCGCATACGTCAACAAGTAGTCTTTTGTTAATAGTTGCCTCGGTCATAGATTCTTTACCAAACCAGTCGTGATAACCCCCGCTTGTGATAACAAGAGCCGATGCCTTTTGTTTGTAAATACGCGCCGCTGCAAATATCCTGTCGCCAAAATCGTTCGATTCCGGGTAAATTCGGGGCTTTTCGGGCGATACCCCTGCTCCACCTAAAAGAACAATCGCAGAAGCCTGCGGATACTTTACCAGCGGATTATACCGAGCTTCGAGATTGCGCACTAACAGATGCGATACGGCATCGGTAGAAAACAAATACAAAATAAGAATGCCGCCAACCATAATTCCCTTACCACTTCTTTTGCGTTTTAAAGCACTTAGTATAAACCCTGCTGCAAGTAGCGCTAATGAGAAGCCTAGTGGATAGGTGAATACTGGGGCGAACATTGATACACTATGAATGGGGGACATGGGGATCCTTTGCATATAGATAAAAATTTAAGCTGGAAAGGGCCAGGTGGCCCTTTATATCCAACTTGGAAAATGCTTTCCTTGAGAGCCCAACCCCCTACCCCCACACTTGGGGGTTTACAGAACACAAACGAAAACATTTAATTCTGATTGGATTTTATACTGCTCTTTTTTTGTAAACACCCATTCACTTCGTCCAGGATCAGCGTGAGGATTACGGGCGTGTGCTGTTTGAGGCC
>JBBRUX010000043.1:0-32543 GCA_038247415.1 Chitinivibrionales bacterium
AACCGACCCGATGACAGGCAAACGCAGGGCAGTTGCTCCTCTTCGAACAACGAGTGTAGGCGTGCGTCCTGTTAGTCAACCAGAACAGGTAGCAGCCAATGAGCCAGTGCGATTAACTGCAATTATCTTTGATGATAAAACTCAGAAACATACTGCAATACTTATGGTTGATGAACGTTCGTTTTCTGTTGAAACGGGAGATAAAGTACTCGATAGAAGAGTGGGGGAGATCCTCGACCACGTTGTGACTATGGAGAGTGCAACCCGAACGTATCGCTATGATTTGTCGGGAGAACATGTAGAGATTCTTAAAAATTGACGGGTAGTGCAATACTAGCTTATTACGGAGACTAAGGTATGAACTATACAATTGTGTTAATGCTTTTTCTATGCTTTGCAAATGTGCAAATAGCATGGGCTCAATCGGATACTCTTGCAACAGCAACTCCCAGTGGCGCTGCAGCAGCACGGGATAATCCCCGACTCAAAACACCTATTACCCTTGTTGCAAAAGACGCAAATTTGTCTGAAATCTTAAAGGTATTAGCCGATCGATCGGGCATGAATTTTGTGTCGGGGGAAGGGGTTTACAAAGAAAAGGTTACTCTTGTTCTTAACAAAACTCCTCTTGATGAGGCAATTAATATAGTTGTTAGAGCGGTTGGGTTGTCCTACGAAATAATTGGCAACTCGGTTTTGGTTGCAGAACCTGCAAAGCTTAAGGATGAAGTAGGACTATCGGGTTATGTAATAGATCTAAAATATGCTCCTGCCGCAGAAGTTGCTGCTATGCTTGCAGATTTGACAACCAAGGTAAAAGTTGACGAAGGCGGCAATCGCTTAGTGTGTTACACAAGCCCTCGTATTCTCGATGAAATATATAGAATTGTAAAGGCTGTTGATCATCCTCATATTCTTGTTATGCTCGAAACGCGGCTTGTTGAAGTAAATGCAGATAATTTGCGCGCCTATGGTCTCGATTGGAATGCATTGTCCCCGGTTACGTCAAGCATAAGCTATCCGGCAACGCACCTTGCTCAGGGGATAAATTTTGATCAATGGACTCATTTACCTGTTAATTTTAATATTATTCTCGATCTTATGGCATCTAAAGGTGATGCAAAGATTCTTATGGATTCTAAACTCACAACAACCAATAATCGTGAAGCAAAACTAATGATTGGTGATGTTATACCCTATATTATTCAATCATATAACCTAACAACAGGCGGTGCTCCATCGCAGCAGATTCAAAAAGAGGAGGTGGGCGTAAAAATCACCATGACTCCTCATATCAACGAAGATAATCAGATCACCCTGGCACTTGCTCCAGAGGTGTCGTCGATTGTGGGGTATCGAGGTACCAATGCCGACCTGCCGCTTATTCGCGTTCGCAAGACTCAAACAACGGTGCGGGTTGAAAGTGGGCAGACTGTTTTTTTAGCAGGGCTTTTGCAGGACGAGACAACTACCGAAATAAGAAAGCTGCCCATTCTTGGCGATTTGCCAATAATAGGATTCCCTTTTCAGCATAAAAAGACAATTACTAAAAGAACGAATTTAATTATTGAAATTACGCCGAGGATAATTACCGATCCAAAAGAAATTGCTTCACAAAAGCTAAGTATAGATTCTCTTAATGCAAAATCAAAGGCAATGGCAGAGCAGATTAAAATACCGTTATTGCTCAAATGAGAGAATTGCAGCTTCAACCGTCGGTTGGTGTTGAATTGAAGTGCCGATTACCATTTCTTTAAATGATTTAATGATGTGCGCTTGAAGGCCGGCAATTTTAACGATTCCTTGGTGCTCTTTGAATGCAGACGTTGCCGTAACGATTTCTTCCCAACCTCCGCTTGTTATTGAGCTTACTGCTGTTGCATCGAGAATGACGCGTTTGGTTTTTCCATTTTTAAAGTAGGTAATCGCATCGGTAAATGTTTTTGAGGTTTGAGCAGAAAGCGTGCCGGTGAGTTTGAGAATAAGAATTTGGTCGTCATGAAGTGGCCCATAGTCGGTGACGGTGCTGTTTTCGGAGGGTTGAACGATCGCCTTAAAGAGAATCGTTTCCCGGGAGCTTGCGCTGCTTTCGATAGGAATAGAAAAATCGGCAAAAGGCGACTGCTCGTTTGGAACATCAACTGGTTCTATGAGCGGTGGTTGTGCAGTCTCAAAGGATGCTGTTGAAAAAGCGATTGTCTGATCGAGGGTAATGTCGCTTATAATAGTAAGCGTGTGCGTTCCAAGAATAAAAGAATCTGAGGTCTTAAGTGTTGCCTGGCTAATACGTTTACCTTGAACTGCGGTTCCATTAAGTGTTTTAAGATCAGAAAGGAGCCAGCTTTCGTTTGCATAAGCCAGCGTCGCATGAAAGCGTGAGACTTTCGCATCGGAGATTACTACCATATTGGTGCGGGCGCGGCCAATAGTGACAGGGTACTGCGAAAGGGTATACTTAACGGGATCTTTGCCACTGGTTGTAATAATGAGGTAATGCATAAGAATTCCTTTTACTAAAAATATACGATCGTGAGCAACTCTGCCAGCGCAGAGGAAAATAAAAAAATGATTGGCATTGCAGCAAGGAGTATGGTATGGATCGAAGTTCGATTATCAAGCAGGTTGGTTTAAGCTCAGATGATAAGCGTTTGCAGCAGATTCCGTGGCAAAAAATAGAAAATGAAGCCGATGAATATGCATCTCTTCTACTCGTGCTTTCCGAATATACAGAATCTATCGCAATGCGCTTACATCAGTTCAAGGCCGCGTGCGGGCACAAGGTACAAGTCTTAACTGTTAATGAATTTATCGAGAAAAAGGTACTTGCGTTTCTTGATCAAACACAAATTATACATGAAACCTCTCTTGATGCGGCAGTTATAGACCTCTATTTTATTGACAAAAACGCATTGCATTCCCTGCATCAGAATATTATCAAAACCTGGAATCTAACGCATGATCCTACCTTGATGTGCCCCGCGGCTGACCCCCTTGGATTTGCTAGCTTTGCAAAAGACATTGGAGCTGAAATCTTTCACCCTCGTGGGACACAAACCTATGTCGAATATACTTTGGAATCAAATCTCTATAAAGCGCCAATGAAGGTAGTGGTACGTGCTCGTTCTTTGGGCGAAGTCTATTTAGCAGAAGTCAAACAATGCCTTGCCAAGAGAGAATATAGTGCCATGTCGGCAATCGTGCAGGCTGCAGCCCTGATGGGAGACGCACTTCATTCTTTCATAATGCAAACCCCACCAGTTTGCGAATCGAACACGCCTGTTGTGCAAAAGCCGGGCAAAGAGAGTGGGGTATTTCCCCGTAGTGTTACTGCCACAGCGCAAGCGGCAGTTTCCGAGAGCTTGGGATCTGATGATATGGCAGCAACAATGGCAATATCGATGGAAACGTTTCGAGCTTCTAGAAAATGATAGGAGGCCAGGATGAATAGCAACGAACAAGCCCTCTATGGAGAATATCTGGGACGAACAATTGGTGGCGTAACCATTGTGTCATTTATTGGTGCTGGGGCAACATCTGCAGTTTTTTCAGGATTTCAACGAACCCTCAAACGTCAAGTTGCTGTTAAAGTGCTTCCCAAGGCAACGAAGTCGGTTATTGCCAATCACGACCTCTTTATGCTAGAAGCAGAGCTTGTTGCTCAGCTTCATCATCAAAACATTGTACCAATTTACGAAATGGGTGAAGATGATCAGTGCTATTACCAGATTGTGCAATTAGTGTCCGGCGAAGATTTACAGCATTTAATGCAGCGAACATCAAAAAACCCGATCCCGCAACGAAAAAAGTTACCACTTAAGCACGTTATCGAATACCTTTCACAAGTTTTAGATGGCCTTGCATATGCGCATGCAGAAGGTGTGGTTCATAGAGATATTAAGCCCGGGAATATCCTCATCGACACTAAAAGCAACCGCCCGCTCATTACCGATTTTGGATTGGCAATTACCCGGTGGTCGCCACAAAAAACCAATAGTCAAACCATAGAGGGATCTCCTTTGTATATGGCTCCGGAGTATGTGCGCGGCGCCGCTCCCACTGCGGGTTGCGATATTTACGCGACGGGAATCATCTTGTATCAACTCATTGTAGGTGCCCTCCCTTTGACTCAGCGCGATCCTTTTAAGCTGCTACAAAAAAAATATGAACACCCCGAAGCGCTCTTTGATCTAACGCCGCGTCAGGTAGATCCCGCTATGCCTTTTGGGCTAGAACGAATTATCCAAAAAGCAATCGATATAAATCCTTTGCAGCGCTACCAGACGGCGCAGGAATTTAAAGCCGCATTGAGGACATTTGAAACTGAAATGCACACAACTGTCAATGCGGTAAGCGAGGTAGTGTATGCATACATCGGAAACTGAAACCCTAACTCAGCAACAAGTCGACCTCCTCGTGCATAAACTGTGGGTAGCCTATAATGCCTATGCTATTTATGGACGTTCGCATCCGTTATCTCTTGAGGGTACCCATTCTTTTTATACAGTGCTCTCTGAACTTTTTTTGGCTCTTGCAGATATCACCATTCATTATGAGCAACAAATTTTGCTCTGTGAGCAATGGCGTGTGTCACCAAAATCATTTGGGGTTCGTTTGGTATCCCGCCTGCGCGATGCCCATATATCGTCGCTTACGTTTAAGCGAGGGATTGAGTTTGTTGACTGCCGAGAAATACTACTTGCGCTGTGCGATGCTAAAAAATATCCTTCTGTCGATGATCTTACCCAGGCGCTTAATGAGAGTAGCGTCAAGGGATTCTTGTTTAATTACATTACCTATCAGAAAGTAACGCGTGATGAAAATGTGGTGGCTAAAAACATGTCATCGCTTGTTTCTTTGTTGCATCTGGATACCATTTCAAGCGCAGAATCTGTTCCTACGCAAGCGCGGCAGGCCGATGCGCTCAGTGGCACACCCGATTCTTCTTCATCCTTGCTTACCCGCATAAAAATATTGCGCGAAGAAATTGTTGCTCAAACTTTTACCCAACCGCTTTCGATAGAGGAGATTATCCAGACATTAGGAATATTACGTGAAAGTGTGCTCGAAGAAGTGCGTATGGCAATACATTCTGGTAATCAAACAACTCAAATTGAAGTTGTGAGCGAGCTCGAAAAGCTTACCGAAGAAATTACCATTCGTATTGTGTGCGAAGAATTTCGCGCAGGAAATAAAGCACCAACACGCCTTGCGCATATTACCATTAAATTGATTCCAGATCCCGATTCGCTCAAACGACTGCTTCCAAATCTGAAAGCTGCGCTTCTTAAAGAAGGTATGCCGCTTGTTGACTATTTCGCGTATGTAAAAGAGCTATCACTTATTGGAGAGAGCGATAGGCTCTCAGAGATTTTGGCCACGGCCTCAGAATCCGTTGGTGTAACGGTTTCTGAATTACTCGATGAAATGCAACGAAATCCTGAAATCGCAGTCAAGCTTATCCTCTTATCATCAGAAATTCAATCGCTGCCGGGAAATTCAGAAGAGAAATTATCTGAAATGATTAGCGGATATATCAATTCAATGGGATCTGCGTTGTCTGGTTCCGGTAGCGATATGCAACAAAGCGAATCGCAATTATCAATAAGTTGGCTCAAATTTGAAGCAATGATGCTCGACAGTCTTACCGAAAAGAATCTTTCCGAAAAAAGTTTATCGCGCATTTCATCAGATTTATCGGGTATTCAAATTCTAACAACGCTTGGAGAAAATAAGTTCGGAAATGGAGGGGACGAAACGACCGCTCCTGAGGTTTTGGTGCAGTACAAGGCGTCTACTTTTATACCAGATACAGTCGGAAAAGAGGGGTTACCTGCTTCTGCAGGGTCAGTGTCTACTACTCTGCAATCGGAATTGGCTCCGCTTCTTGTATTGGCAGCACAAACCGGAGCACATCTTGGATCAGTTGACAAAGCCACTCAAAGTCTTGTGTGCACATATCTTGCCGAATTTTTGGCTACGGCTGCATCGAGTACCGATTTACAGAAAGGTTCTCTCGAAGGTGGGACAGAGTTTGATGGTATGGTTAGCATTTTTGTTGATAACCTCGCCAAAGAGCTAGCGTCGCATGGCATCGAAGAAAGCCGTATCAGGGCATTGACAGATCATCTTGTGCATACTCTCACTAAACTCCGCCACGAGCAGAGCGGATTTTTTGATGAAGCTCCAAACCACAATTCTATCAAAAAGGGTATTTCGCTTCAAAATGCATTTGTTTACCTGGCGCATCATACAAGCAAGGATTCAAAAAATTCCGAGATCGTGCTCCACAACCAAAACGGATCGGGATCATTAGGAACGCTTGCCAGTGTCTTGACCTTTGCTGCTTCCATGGGGAGCACAATGCATCCCGTTGAGGCTAGTTCGTGGGATGCTATCCCCGCGCATGTTTGGAAGGAAGTTGCCGCTACAAATGAATCTTTAGATGCGAAAGTAGACGTTCGGCCTGCATCTAAGAATTCTATTCGCCAAGACCGAATCCAAATGCCAAAAATGGTTCAAAAATCTAAAGAGTTCCAGGTTGAAATTGATAGGGAAATTAAGCGACATCGGCGTTATCAGACCCCCTTTGCAGCCATTGGACTAACGTATGTTATGACAGAAGGTGAATCTGAATTAAAAAGCGTTTCCGAAGACATAAGGGCATTACTCTTTCCCAAAGTTTCTGCCGTGATCGCCGATCACTTTCGTGATTTAGATAAAGCAGGAATGCTTGGAACTACTGTGAGTGGAAATTTTTGTGTTCTGCTTCCCATGACTTCGCAAAGGGGTGCGACAATTGCGCATGAGAGGCTGTATCCCAGTTTGCAAGAGGTTAGTGCGCAAGCAATATCTGGTGTGTTCTGTAAACCGATAAGTGTGCTCGTTCTCTATGATGGGTCGATTTCTCCCGATGCTGCATCGTTTACATCAGAAATAAAGAAAAAGCTCCGGGCAGGTATAAAAAAAGCTAACGCAAAGGTTAATCATGATTGATTTACAAACTCATACAATGCCTAAAACAACGCTGTGCATTCTTACCCAGGTTCAAAGCAATGTTGGGCCAGTCGTTAAGCTTATTAATGCAACGGAATCGGGAGATCATGTTTCGGTAACGCAAGGCATCCTAGGCGATACATTTACCGAGAGTCCCGAAATTGTAATCGCCGTGCATACAGCAGGCCATGATGTAAATGACTATTGCGAAAAGGTAAAAATACTTACATCCATGGCGATAACAAGCATTGTGATTGCAATGGTTCCAAAAGATTTCCCTCAAGAGCAGATAGATGATTCGCTTATACTGTGTGTAGAACAAGTTCTTCGATACCCTATGCCTGGACCAGACTTTAGCAGGCATATCATGACCCATGTTGCATCTTTGCGCATAAAAATAGAACGCGAAAAATCTCTGACCGATCTAACGCGCAATCAGGTTCAGTTTGGTGAGTTGCTTGTAGAGAATCATATTATTTCTCCGGAACAGCTTGCACGTGCACTCGACTATCAGAAGGGTGCCGATCAAAGGTTGGGAGACCTCTTAGTATTGCTTGGATTTATTACCGAAGAACAAAAAGTTCATTTTCTTTCGAGTCAATTATCTGTGGGTATTGCATCTGCTCGTCAGTATGCAGCCACAGACCTAGCTACGGTTTCTTTAATTCCCGAACATCTTGCTCGGCGATACACCTGTATTGCGCTTGAACGGCATGAAAAGAGGCTTCGTGTAGCCATGGTGGATGTGCTCGATTTGCATTTGCTCGATTCCTTGCGAGATACGACTAATTTGTCCATCGACCCTTTGCTTGGCATTAGCGATGATATCCAAAGAACTATCGATAGGTGCTACCAGGATATTGCTTCACAAAAAGACGCATCCATGCTCATTGCCGATCTTACCGATTCTGTCGAATATGTAAAAAATGGTTCCGAAGAACTCAGTGCCGAGGAAGCTGCTGCAGCAGGTGCAGAGCTCGGGATTATCAAGCTAGTTAATTTACTGATAGCACATGCAATACGAGACAGGGCAAGTGATATTCATATCGAACCTATGAGCGAGTCATTATCGATACGCTATCGAATCGATGGTGAATTGCATACAGTAATGTCTCCCCCTAAAAGATCGCACTCTGCAATATTAACAAGAATAAAAATATTGTCGGACTTAGACATTGCAGAACGGAGGCTTCCCCAAGATGGCCGTATGGTAGCCAAAATAGGGAGTCGAGAGGTAGATATTCGGGTCTCTATTTTGCCAACAGTTTTTGGAGAAAAAGCGGTGCTTCGTATTCTCGATAAAGAAGCATTCGAAAAAAGTGTTGCAAATCTTGGGTTTTCGCATGATGATCAGCTTGTTTTTAAGAAGAATGTTGTAAAGCCGTATGGAATGATAATTGTAACAGGTCCCACAGGTTCTGGAAAATCAACAACTTTATATTCTGGCATACAATCGATAAAAAATGTAACACGAAATATCGTTACGGTGGAAGATCCTGTGGAATTTCATATCGAAGGGGTTAACCAGATTCAGGTTAACAACAAGATAGGATTGACTTTTGAAAGTGCCTTGCGCTCGATTTTGCGGCAAGATCCCGATGTTATCTTAATTGGCGAAATACGCGATGCTGAAACAGCCGATATTGCCGTTAAAATGGCACTTACCGGGCACCTTGTTTTTTCTACATTGCATACCAATGACGCAGCCAGTAGTATCGCCCGTTTTGTAGACATTGGTATTCCACCGCTCTTGCTTGCATCGTCGCTTAATCTTATTATTGCCCAACGGCTGGTTCGAAAGATATGCGCTAATTGTAAAGTTTCGTATACGCCAGAAGATGAATTGCTCGAACAACTAGATCTTATAAAGCATGCAGCACCTGTCTTTTATAAAGGCGAGGGTTGTGTACATTGTAATGGTATCGGCTATCTGGGTCGATGTGGCATATTTGAAATGATGCCCATCACAAAAGAGATTAGGACCCTCATTTTGCGTGGTGCACCATCTATGGATATTGCAGCAAGCGCAGAAGCTGCAGGCATGAAGACGCTGCGTCAAGCAGGAATTGATCTTGCTTTGCAAGGATTTACAACAATAGAACAAATTATTGCTGCAACAACAGAACTGTAACAAGGAGAACGTATGCGAAAAGTAACTATTCTACTATGTTTGGTGAGCGTGTTTTTGGTAGAGTGTCGGGACACGGGGAATGTGATTACTATAAAAAATATGGCAGAGGCATCAATGATTTTCTCATTTAGGGGTGAAGTTCATGATGTTGCATCGGGGGCTGATGTTTCCCTTACGCACGTACCAAATGGAACTTATAATTACATGACCATTACAACTGTTCCTGCTGGAATGGACAAATGGACGCCCGATAAGAATTTGTCGGGAACTCTTTCTTTGTATAACAATATGACAACGGTATCAGTCATCTATACATCGATAGTTCAAATTGACTCGAGTGCAGCAGGAGCGGATACTTCATCGATACAGAAAACTATCACAAAAACATATTCCGCTTACGCCACGGTAACGTCTTCGCATAGCGCATTGTCAAATTCAACTGTGCAGTAGTTTCCTACGGGCGGGCGGCCTATTCACGCTATAAAAAAGTGCTTCCTCGCTCAATTTTGAGGTTGGCTAAAAGCTTCGGAAATGATGCCCTCCAAAGGCTGTACCGAATAAATTGCGCTCATTTTGTTCCGAGAATAGCAAGTTGTATATTCAATTTGTCTTCACATCGTAAGTATTATAAAAAATGACAGTCGCAAACTGGTTGTTCATGCTGCGTCTTTCTCACGGATCGATATGGCCGGCGCACCACGAGCACCCCCAATTCGGGTATGCTATGGGAAACGAAATAGCCAACTGGTTTGGTTCCGTTTAAGGGATGTTTTGGTATGCTATCGGTAAGTTTTTCCTATAGTAACGAGTTGTGCGAAATAAACTAGGCAAGAATGAATTATAGGCGCGCACGAAGAAATAGAGCACAAACAGAGTTTGCAATGCACCAAAGGACAAGCAAGGCGTTTTTAAAGGTATAGAATTAAAAAACGGAAAAATAACATTGATGTTTATTGGTATGGTACGGACAAGTTAGAATATCCAAAAAGCATTATGACAGACTTACTCAAACAACATGTTTACGATTATGGAAAATTACCAAAGTGGAATAAATAAAATATGTAGACACTTAAGCAATACTTTAACAGTATACAACGGGCAACCCATAACAGCAAGTAGGGTTAGTCCAATTAAAAAACAAATTTATTCTCGTTATTCAAGATGATACTCTGCAAGAAAGAGCCTTCCTGAACAATCAGGAAACGACGAAACAGTATATATTTTAGATGTTTTATCGAGTGGAACAATATTGTACGTCGCACGATCAAGTTCAGATAATAAAGGTGGGGCAGTGATTTACCAAAGGCATTTTATCGAGACGCAAGAAGTTAAACTAAAGTCACAGAGTTGCCGATGTGTTCTTTTTGGCTAGATACACATACATTGCCGGTACTATAAAGAGGCATACCCGCAGAAATTCGCTGGTTGGCAAATTCCACTATAAGAATACCATTTCTAGCAACAAGACCAATGAGCATGATGATGCCTATTTGGGAAAAGATATTCATAGTCTGGTTGCAGTACCAGAGCGAAAAAAGCGCTCCGCTTAAGGCTAGGGGAACCGTGGCATTAAAAATGATTCTGCTACGATCTTCGAGTGGAGCAAGTTCGGTTGGTAAAAGATTATAAAAAATTACAATGCCAATTAAAGCAATCCCCATTATAGGAAAGGCAATCCATTTACGTTTAAGAAATGTTTGCAGTGCCCCTGTGTATCCAGCGATGCGACGTTCAAATAAATGTTTTCGAGTACTACAATTGCATTCTCAACCATAAGTCCTGTTCCAAGAACCAGAGCATTGTTTCTTCTACTTCGGTAATAGATTGACGAATGGTAGGGGTTACATCAAAAGCTGTTTTTAGTGTGATATCGGGGGGGGGGGGGGAGTTCTTTTTTTATTGCTGCAAGACGTTTATATGCTTCATTGGCAATGGCAATATAATTTGCACCAGGTTGCGGGGTAAGGCCAATGTCTACCATGACTATTCCATCCATTTTCATTATTTGTCGAGAATTTTCAATGCCTTCGAGAGCTTCGCCAATATCTTTAAAACGCACTGGCTGTCCGTTTGTTCTGCGAATAATAAGATTGTTGAATTCATCAATTGATTGTATGCTGCTCATGGTTCTGATGGTCAATTCGGTCTGGAGACCTTCTACGGTACCTGAAGGCGTTCCTTTAAAACATCGTTGGCAAAATCGCTAAGCTGTGTGGGTGTTTTGGAATTGCTTTACAAAGAAATCATGATGATTGGTGATGAATTGGCGTCGGCTTTTGAAACAATGGGCGGGTCTGTATCTGTGGGGAGATTTCGTGTAGCGCGTGAAACCCTATCGCGTACATCATTTGCTGCTGCTTCGAGGTCGATGCCTAAATTGAATTCTACCGTTATGGTGCTGCGTCCGTCGGCACTTGTGGAAGTAAGAGTCCGTATTCCTGATATGCCATTGACAGACTCTTCGAGGGGCTCGGTAATTTTACTTTCGATAACAGCAGAATTGGCACCGGCATAGGAGGTTGAAACGGTAATTACCGGTGGATCGACTGCGGGGTAATCCCGAACACCCAGTGATTGAAATGAGAGTATGCCAAAGAGGACAATGACACTAGAAATAACAGTAGCCAGTACAGGACGGGTTATAAAGATAGACGAAAATTTCATCGCGCACTGCACCACCTTTGCCTGCCCCTTTTTTTGAAGGCATGCCTACCGTTGAATCTTTATGCCCAAACATTTTTGGAAGCGCAATGAGAGCTATAATGGCAAGAGCAATAAGAATCCAGACTAATCGCTTGAATGTCATGTACTACTTTCGAAAATGGCTAGAGTTTATAAAATCTATAATTACTAAAATACAATTATTTCAGCTTCAGCTGCTGAATTCTCGATTGATTTTTATTGTCATATTTTTATGATAATATTGTGCAAGGTCAAAATAGTACAGTAAGGACTCAGATCTAAATGTTTGAGGTACATCGTGGACGAGCTGACAAAGAGGACTAAAGCAGGGCCCTCCGGCTATGGAATGACAATTGTTTTTGTGGTACGTTTGCTCGCATCGGGATTGATACGGAGAATAATGCCAATTTGGATATTTCGTTTGTGGGTTACTATCGAAGACTGCAGTCTACGTCCGTTAAGGCTATAGTAACGAAACATCTCTTTATCTAATGGTATGCGTTGCTGTGGCCGGATTATAGTATTAGTTGATGCCACTATTGTAAATGCCCCAGAAGTAAAAAATGCGTTGGGATTAAGATATGATGCGATTTTGATAACGCATTGTTGAGAGGCTTTCGTAGCTTTAGGTACCCGCCATGCAAATGATGTTTGTGTTTGCGGAAGAGAAGTTCCTGCGGTTAGGTCGGTATAGTTTTTTCCTCCGTCGGCAGAAACATAAACAAGTGATAATGCAGGTGGATCCATCTGCCATGAAATAGTATACGATGAATCGGCATACAACCATGCGCCAGCGGCTGGAAAGAGAACCATCGATACAATCCGTTGAGAAACGGTAATGGCAACAGTATCTTTTACCGTATATTGGCCATCATGTACCGAGAGCTCAAATTTAAACATCCCACTATCAGCAAATGTCACCGACGAATTAATTGAACCAGGTACCGTTATAGTTGCTCCTGTCAAGGGACTGATGAGAGTCCATCGTATTTGTAAAAATTGATTTGGATATCCATCGTCACGTGCATTTCCATTGAGATAAAAAAGTAAGTCGGGCCGGGTTGTTGTATCTCTGCCTGCAAATATGCTTGGTTTTGCATTTACATCAGAAACGGTAATAATGACAGTATCAGCAGATGTTCCCGACGTATTTTTTGCGCGCAATACAACAGTGTAAATTCCCTTTTGGGTTGGTGTGCCAGAAAGCGTGAAGCCTGGAGCCGGTGTAGTGCCTTTTATAAGCGATATGCCGGAAGGAAGCCCCGTGGCACTACCGGTACTTAAAGGATTTGCTGTTACTGCAAAAGTTCGTTGGGTAGCGTTACCAATAAGGCACGTGAAATCGGAGAGTGCACTAATGATGGGGGCAGAGCTTGGTGCTGCACCTGTGTCTAAAATTACCATGTCGAGATTGCCCGATTGCTTGCAATCGAGGCTGTCTGCAAGATACATCCATTTACGATTGGATAAACTCATGATGAATGGATTGACAGAAGTGTTATACATGAAGAAAGTAATATAATCACGATTATTTGTCCATCGGACAGTTTCATATTCTTCTTCGAGGTGGCACGAGTTAAGAGATTTGGTTCTTTTGGCCCAAGACACAATGGTGTCGGTAACAAGGATATCCTGCTTTTTGTGGCCCAATGAATCACAAATCCGAATGGTGTGATGATACGGAAGCTGGAAAAGAAAATCGCACGAGTTATCGGGAGCTATATTGATGCGGCATCCAATAGAATCGGCGAGGATAAATTGACCATTAGGAACATGCCCGATGCCTACGGCTTGACCTCCGGCAGCAAACGCCATATGTTGACCATCGGGAGAGAGCGTAAACCATGGCCTGGTGACTTCGGTGAGAGTCCACAGTTGAACGCTTTGTGTCGGGTTATCGATATTGCATCGCTTAAGATCATACATGTCTATTATTGCCCAGTCGGTCCCTGTTGCCCCATCCCTCCAGTATCGTGATAGGTAGCCCTCAATGGGAATGCTTTTTAGGCCAGTTCCATCCCAATTCATTACATATTTTGTGTTGCTATATGCTTCATTAAAAATAATCCGAGAACCATCAAAGGTTATACTTGGGTTGTCGATAGTCCTCTTTCCTGCTGTAAAGAGCGATGGTGGTGTAAGCTCTTTAACAATACCATTATCGCTATCTACGATAAGAAGTGTCTGGTCGTCGGTAGCAGAGCCAGCACCAGCAGGGTAGCCAGTTTGCAGCCAGGCGCACCTAGCTTTTTTTCCGGCAGGAAGAATATCTTTAAAATCGGTTTTTAATTGAGCAGGAGTTTTTGATAAGGCCCCGCTTGAGCAGAGCAGTATTAAAAGCAAACTTGATGCGAAAACTCTCATACTCAACCTTGTGCTAAGGATTTAGAACATTCGACTCAATGCAATGGTTTTTTAAGAACAACGCTGGGTTGGGTAATTAATCCGTGTGAACGTATCGATCGGCCATTAATTTGAACGGTTCTTGACGTCGTATTTTTTGAAATCCCAGTTTGCATTTCAATGCGCGCAGAGCCATTTGAGCGTATCGCGTCATTTTTATGTACGGAGTTTGATATTGACGACGGAACTGGGACAAAAGTCGGGAAGTTAGATTGAAAATATTTCAGAATTGTAACCATGCGCTCTGAGGTAGGCATTTCATGGGTGCCAGAGAGCGTATCAAATTGATGGGCTACACCTGCTTTTGTCATTGCGCTATCCAAGGAAATATTATCGGCTCTAAAAAAGTCGCTCGTTGTCGTATAAAATCTAATTTTAACATTGTTAGTTTTATATGAGGCTACATTAGGAAATATATCATAATTATTCCAAATCGCCGGATTATTTTTGCCCAACACATAGCTAATATCAAATCCATATTGCCAATTTTGGAAATTTACGCACGGAACAACTGCAAAGCCAACGCTAAATACTTCGGGATGAATTCGAAGGTTATGCAGTGTGCCATATCCACCCATACTCACTCCACATAATCCGGTACTTCCACGAGCGGGTTGAGTTGCATAGGCAGAGTCTACAGTTTTTTTAAGATCATTAATGAGAAAACTAGAAAGTTGAGCTTCCTTTTTATTTGGTATTGTATCAATAGGGCTATCCAGCCACCAACTATGTCCGCCCATAAACCCATCATCAGGCGAAATTGCAATAATGCCATTCACGCTATCGATCATTTTGTCAACTTCTGGATTTGGTTGGCCGGAAGGAATGTGCCATCCTGCAGCCCAAAAGGAAAATTGATGCAAGAGATACACAACTGAGAACTTCTTACCAGCCTTGGACTGTTCTGTATAATTTGTTGGCAGATATACCCAGTAATACATTTGTTTACCCAAGGTTTTGCTATACATGGTCATTTGTGTTGCAGTACCTGCAAATGCTTTCGTGCCAACTATACAGAGCAGTGTCGCCACGAGCGAAAGGTTCCGTAAAGTTTTCATAGACAATCTCCTTATCGTACCATATTGATAGTAAATGTTTTTGTAATTTTTATTGTTGAAACGCGCACCAAGAGTAGTGCTGACGGAAGTTCGTGAGCCGAGAAGAGCAACGTTTTTTGATGATTTTTGGAATTGCGTAGAGCAACGGTTCGGCCCGAAAGATTAAGAACCGTGACCGTAAAATCGGCACCATCTGCAAGCGTTATCGAAATAGCGTTTTTGATACGTTGACATTGAGGAATAGCGTGGATAGTCGCCTTGAGAGGTGTCGTAATGCCAACCACAGAGCGCATTGGATAATTCCATACAACCTCTCCCCACGTATGGCCAGGAACCCATCGAGGCTTGCCGTATTCGTAGGCGCCAAGATCGGGCTTTGCACCTGTTATATCACTTTGAGGAATTACTACGGGCGTATCAAGCTTGAAGGTATAACCATTATTGAGAAAATTCTTTAAAAACTGAAATTGTGAATCCGCACGAAACCCACCTTTATCAATTGCCTTGGAGCCCGCAACCAGTGTGAAGTCAAAATTTTTAGCATCTTTAATACCCCACTCTCCTGGTTTGCCATCTGCCCAGAGTGCATTGACGCCCCGTTCGTCATCATTGTATCCTTTGTAAACATCACTGCGAATCGAATCGATCGATGTGTTATTATAGGTTATCTGGGCCATGGGGGCTGTAGTAATGGGATTGTTCTCCGCATTGCCCTTGTATTGCCAAAAGACATTGTGATGGATAATGCAATTATCCCCACCATAATCGAAGTAGATATGATGTGTATTCCACCATTGCACCATATCATGAAACCAGTTGTACGAAATTTCGGTACCAGCGCCTTGTTGCCCATTTGTATAGATAGAGCCCCCGTCATCGGCGAGGAACATACAGTTATAGACGTTGTTATATGTCCACTTTTGCCCGGTTTTTAAGGAGCCTTGAACGGCCGTGGAGTAGGTGAGTGCCGATCGTCCAAAGTTATACAGTGTGGTGTGGGAAACGGTATTATGACCTTCTACTTGGGCGCCTGTCGCGATCCCTACTTCGTAGGTACCAAGATAATCGCAATCATGAACAAGACAATTGTCAACAATGTTTCCATTTCCAACAATAAAAATTCCTGAAGCTGCACTATATTCGATTGACGAATTAAGAATTTTATTATTATTTCCGTAGATGTAAATTGCCGATGCTCCGCTTGTCCGGTCGGTTGTGAAATTTGGTGGGATTGTCCAATGGGTAATATTGCGTGCATGGCAATCATTGATGATGCAATTGTTGGTGGTATTTAAATTGAATGAGCCACCAAGGGAATGGATGCCACTAATTTCTATGAAATCTCTATTGGAAAGATCGAAAATAAGAATACGTTTTTTCAATTCGATCAGAAGGACGTTAGGGTCTTTATCACTGGGTGTTCTTAAAAAAAGTGTTCCATTTTCAAGTGCCCACTCTTTTTGGACATCTAGAAACATTTTTTTGCCGATAAAGGCAAAGTTTCCTCCACCTGCTTCCCAATTGGAAGCGTTGACATATGCGTACATCCAGCCTGCCATTGCGGGTGCGTTTGCTGGTTCAACACCCCATCCGGGCGCGCCAACACCAACTTCGCTACTCCAATATCCAGCCGTTTTATGAACAAGTGCGCCAGCTAAAAAGTTTTGTGGAACGTTATTGGTACGGCAGCTGTCAAAGAATGGGACTAATTTTGATTTTCCATAGCCATCGTCTGGTGTGCCAATCCAGATTTTTAAAACGCCTGCCCCTTTTTGTGAACTTCCAGGAATAACTGCAGGGTTAATAATTGATGGCGGGAAGTCGGTTGTATTGCCATGGTGAATAACATTTCCATCCGCTGGAGTATTTTTAATTTGGTCTAAATTTGGAATACGCGCTTCGATCATTGCCTCACCATTGACAAAAACCTGATTGCGGCCTAGACCGATATTCCAAGAAACAGGAGTTTTCCAGACATTTCCTGCGTCTTTAGTCCAGCCAGTAATTGGATCGGCTGCACTGATAAAAACGGTATCTGTTCCATATTGTTTAAAAACGATAGGTTTTCCAGATGTTCCGCTTGCTGCAGGAATAACGGTTTCGCGATAAATTCCAGAACGGATGAGGCACGTATCGCCAGCTTGCATTGTGTCGGCAGCTTTCTGTATTGTTTTAAAAGGCTTTGCCAAGCTCCCCTCTCCCACCGAGGCATCGGCACTTTCTGAAACAATGTAGGTAGCAGAGAAAACAGAAGATGAATAGCACAAAATTGCTAATAAGATAGATTTCATGACACTGATCATGGTTGATGCCCCATAGTTAATCGGTTAAGTAACGAGATATTTTTCTTTTTTTAGAAAATCAAGCCATATTGTTAGTATAACATATTTATTACAAGTTAGCTTAATTAAATATTGAATAGAGGTAAATGAAATGAACTAAATGAATTTTGAAGTTTAAATAATGCTATTTATCGGCAGTTTTAAGTATTTCAATACACATCGGAGGCTTAACAGTATGTAAACAAACTTTGCCATCAATACTTAATGTTGGAGCGTTGCCTACGCTGCGCTGTCCTATGCTAGAATGTAATCGGCTGCCCGATTGATTGTGCAGAGATGCTTTTGTAAATGCGCTATCGAGGGAAAGATTGTTTGCTTTAAAAAAATCGTTTGAAGTGTTATAAAAACGAATTTTAACATCTTTTGTTTTATACGTTGCGGCATTTGGTAAGATATCAAAATTATTTTGCCATTGGTTGAGATTGACACCCGCAACGACAGCGAATCCAGCACAATACACCTCGGGATGAATTCGAAGATTGTGAAAGGTTCCAAACCCTCCCATACTTACGCCTGCAAGGCCAGTGCTTGCTCGTCCGGTTTGGGTTGCATACGACGAATCGATATAAGCAAGCGTATTGTTGAAATAGGAGGAACCTTAATTCCCCGTAAAACGGTGGCGCGCTTATCAAGATAATGCAGAGCGTTTAAGCGAAAAAAGCTCCCTAAAGTGCGGTCGAAATAAGATTCCATGACTTATTTTATAATCTGTTTACAATGCACTTTTTACAAGGAACTCTATGCTCAACAATTATAGTGGCACCCCTCCTCCGCATTTCGATAGCGCAAAAATAATTCTCTTTGATGATCTTACAGATTGCGTGGATTTAGCTTTGTCGTATGTGCAAAAGGGAGCGATAGCTCTGGCGGCCGGTTCTACTTTGTCTCGTTTGTATGCGTTGATGGCTTTAAAAGGCAGTGATTCTTCTGCGGCATCGTTTTTTCCTTTAGATGAACGGTGTGTCCCACTCGATAATCCAGGCTCGAATTGGGGTTTAATAACCAGCACGTTTTTGTCAGCCATCGGGAAAAGTTCAGACCAAGCCCATTGGGGAATAGATGCTGAGAGTTTCGAAAAAATCGTTCGGAGGTTTTTTGGTGAACGCACACCTCAATTCGATTCTATACTTATGAGCATGGGTGACGATGGTCATGTTGCTAGTCTTTTTCCACACAGTGATTCTCTGGCCGATATGCAATCTATTGTTCTTGCAACAAAAAGCCCAAAACCACCCTACGAGCGTTATACGTTAGGCCCACGCCTTATTGCCTGCGCACATAAGGTTCTCTTGTTTATCGAGGGTGAAGCAAAAAGAGCGGTGGTAGCAAAGTTTTTGCAAGGAGATTTAGGGATTCCAGCATATTCTCTTTTGCACAATCGCACAGAGTCGACGGTATTGATCCATCGATATCTCGTGGAATGAGAAATGTGCGTTGCACATAATCAACTGATTAAACGCAATCGATCACTTTTCTGCACCATTTTAGCCTAGCATTAATTACTTTATTTTAGTGTCTTTTTGAGTGATGAGGGAGCTAAAATCTTTCGAAAAGGATATTCATGGGATCTCGGGGCATGTCGTTTTTAGCTGGATTTAGGCCAATTAAGCTGTTTGATGCTTGCATGATGGCAGTGGGTATTCTTTGTATGAGCGCAACCGTCGCGGATGTTGCGCCGGGGTATCAAGCACGAATAATCAAGCCAGGCGAAACGATTTCATTGCTCTGCATCGAATTGTATGGGCACTATGCTCCTTCTATGGGTGCTGCGCTTCAAAAAGCTAATCCGACTCTTACCGATATCAATAAAATTACCCCCGGGCAAAAAATCCTCTTTAAAGATCCAGTACAGGCTCCTGTTAAGGCGCACCCAACTCCCGGAGTATCCACTCCAGGGAATCCTCCAGAAGAATCTTCCGTATTCGAAAAGCAATTGACCATTACACAGGGTGTTGTAACCTATTTGGAGGGTGAGGCAACTATTGTTGATACTCACGGAAAAAAGGCCTCCCTCAAGGTCAATGCTCTGGTGTATCCAGGAGACATTATTCAAACCTCTAAATCTGGTCGCGTCGAAATAATAATCAACCGCGAAACGGTTGTCCGGATTAGAGAAAATACCAAAACATCCTTAGTTGCTTTTCGAACCAACGGTATAGATAAAGGTGCAACACGGGTAGGATTTTCTTCGGGAAGCGTATGGACAAAAATGAAGAAATTTGCGGATCGGGTAACACGATTTCAGCTTGAGCTTCCAACCGCCATAGCCGGGGTTCACGGTACGGTATATAATGCGACTATTAATCGGGATAGTTCTTCGGCTGTTTCTGTGTATGAGGGTGAAGTAGCGGTTCAAAATGCTCCAGAAACCTATGAAAGTGGTCAGGTCCTCGAGGTTGCAGCCCCCGCAGAAGTAGCCGGGCCACACGAAGTATCACTTGACGAATGGGTTTACATTATTAAAGCAATGCAAACCATTGCCATCGATAAACACGGCGTTGCCAAGAATCCCGAAACTTTTACAAAAAACGAAAATGATTCCTGGGTTGCTTTTAACGAAGAGCGCGATCGACAGGTGTCTGCAATCATAGATGGAAAAGAATAATGGATATAAGGAAAATTAGCATTCTTGGTGTAGGAACGGTACTGCTCATTGGATCTAGTATCGTTTCGATGCTTATTGGAGCAGAAGATTTCTTTTACGGACTTAATTTTCTCTCAAGCAGAAAACCTACAACCGACGCCGTGGTGATTGTGGGTGTAGATCCTGCAAGTGTCAATGCCGTTGGCGGATGGCCGTGGTCCCGTTCGACGCTTGCAAATCTGTTTGAACGCATTCAACAGGCATCTCCAAAGGCTGTGGCTCTCGATTTGTTTTTTCCAAAACGAGATGGTGTTGAGCAGAATGATAGCCTCGCACATGTGTTTTCCCGCATGCCGCATCTGGTGCTTCCATTTAGTTTTGGTATAGATCCGACAGTGCACAACGAGATGCCCATAGATGTTTCCCCCCACCTTTATTCGAGCAGATTCCAGATGCTTGCAAACCCCAATGCGATGCAGGGAATCACAGTTTATCGGGCAATTTCTGCATCTGCTCCGGATAGTCAATTTCTGATACATGCGGCGCGAAGTGGCTTCATGAATGTCCCTACACGCAAAAATGGCCAAGTGCTGCGCGAGGTGATCCATGTTGTTCAAATTAACGATGATTACTATCCAAGCTTTGGTTTGGCTGCGCTTGCAGCGTATCGTGACTTAGGTCCCACATCGTTTACACTTGATGGAGCTGGCACAGTGCACGTCGGGAACCTTGATGTCCCTTTAAGTTCGTATGCAGCCTCTACGCGGGTCAACTTTCGCGGCAGGGCAGGTACTATTAAAACCGTGTCGGCAGGAGATGTTCTACGGGGCGCCATCGATCCATCGGTATTTGCGCAGAAGCTTGTTTTTGTAGGTATCACCGATCCTGGAGCGGGAGTCGATGTTTTTGCCACTCCTGTTGGCCCGCAGTTTCCCGGGGTAGAGGTATGGGCCAATGCTGTTCTTGATATTTTAGAAAAAACACCCGTGCGCAGTGGCGGCATTTTTGAAATACTCATGTGGTGTCTCGCATTTTTTATTTTCCCGGGTTTGGCCTTTATTCTTCCTGCTAAAAAAAATATTCTTGCCGTAATCGTAAGCGCAGGATTGTGCATCTGTGCGGTAGGCGGATCGTTGGCATTGTTTCGTATGGTATCGTCTTTTGTCAATCCTATGCCCGTACTCATTGCTTGGGTTTTTGGGGTTTGCTGGCTCGCGCTCAGTAGAATCAAACCAGAGCTTGTTGCCGGTTCTGCTAACCTCTGCTTTGAATCTGATTCCTTAGCAATGCTCGAAGTGTTGCCCCCTCCCAGCGAAAATGATTTTTGTAAAGTAATCCCTCAAACCGATACGGCGCACTTTGTTGTTAAAAAATTAACTGCCCAAAACCACTTTGCAGTTGTGGCTGCTCACGATTCTACCATGGTAGAAACCAATACGGCTGCGCTGCAAGCTTCCGAGAGCGCTCTATTGGCTGCGTTTGGTGATCTTTGCAATGGGAGAATTATAAAGCTTTTAGGGAGTGGCGGCATGGCAGATGTGTATCTGATTTGGAATGCTCGTATGGAAGTGTATCGGGCCGTTAAAGTTGTTAAGCCAGAGCAGTCAGAATCTGTTATGAGCCGCTTCGAAACAGAAATTCGTATCCTTGCGCATATGAATCATCCTCATATTGTTCAAAGCTATGCTGTTATGCAATGGCATTCGCTTCCCTGTATTGAAATGGAATATGTCAATGGCATATCGCTTGATGAAGTATTAACTCGCTGCAAAGTGTTGTCTGCACCGCAGGTTATTGCAATAGGGATTTTGGTATGTAAAGCATTATCGTATGCGCATCGTCATTCGGTAACCCTCTATGGCACGGTATACAAAGGCGTAATCCATCGAGATCTAAAACCTGCCAATATCATGTTATCACGCACGGGGCACATTAAGCTTACCGATTTTGGCATAGCGCGGCCTAATGAGGTTAGTTTGCATACCGGAGAATCACAATCTATTGTTGGAACAATTCCTTATCTTGCGCCCGAGCAAGTCGATGGAATTTCTATCACCCACCGTGCTGATATTTATGCACTGGGTGTAACCTTATACGAATTGGTGTGTGGGGAACGTGCTTTGCCCCAAAAGGATCTTACATCCCTTTTGCAGGCAAAAACAACCGGTACCATCAAACCTCTTCCTACAAGCCTTGTTCCTCCGCTTTTGTCCGATGTGATACATAAAGCTGTTGCAGTAGATCCTGAACATCGGTATGCTACGGCGCTGGATATGGAACAAGCACTCACAAAAGTGTGGACGCAATTTATTAAAGAACCAAGTGAAACAGTTTTAGAAAAACTTGTTAGACGGGTATGGAACTAATGCATTATTATCTTGAAATTACGCGAGGCTTTGAGCTTGGCAAACGATTCCCTCTGCCCGAAGGGGCTACGTCTATTGGGCGGTCTTCACAAAATTCCCTTGCGTTTGACCCATCTCAAAAAAATGTTTCCAGCCATCATGCCATTATTTACAAAAGTGGTGATCGTATTGCTTATCAAGATCTCGATTCGACCAATGGTAGCTTTGTCAACGAGCAGCAAGTAACAGAAAAAGCGCTTGTTGTAGGGGACGAAATAGGTTTAGGAAAGAACGGCCCGCGCTTGAAGTTGTACGAATCAGAGACAGAAATTTCAGCGCCTTCTCCGGGGGTCTCATTTGCAAAAACAACTACCACTCCGCGTGATGGAAGCTATGGTATCGAAGATTCTACCGAAAAAATTGGTATGCATAGCGTTCAATCTACTGCAATGGAACCTAACGCACTCCGAGCGCAAAAAGAAGCGCATATATTTGCCAGCAATCAGTTTGACGAAAGCGAGCCTCTCTCAAATACTATGCATATGGAAAAGAAGCTTTTCAGCAAGGAAATAGATGCAAAAGATATGGGCAAGCTTCTCAAAAATGGGCGCATGGTAGAAAAAATCATAGAGCGCGGAAATATCAGTCATACCCAATCTACCATGTTGCGAACAACGCTGCATGCGTCAAGAAATAATAATCGGCAGTGGATGATAATTCTTGGTATCGTATGCGTTGTGTCTTTGGCTGCAATAAGTTTTTTTGCCATTCGAGCCTATCAATATCACGCTATTCTGAGCAAAGGGCTAACTCTTAAAGATGCTCTTAATAAGCAGGAGCGCACTATTGCTAAAGCCCAAAACGACCCGAAAGTAAGTGATAGCCGCTTAAAGGATCTGATTGCACAACTTGAAGCAACAAAAAGCCAACTCGCAGAAGTTAAATCTCGTGTCAACGAAAAAGATCAGGTCAAATTTTATTCCGATCCTATCGAAGAAGCTATCGATAAGATACTTCGAGGCTTTGGCGATAATAATTATTCCATTCCTCCCCAGATGGTAGAACGAGTAAAATTCCATATTAATTTTTACGCCTATCAGAATGCAGGTATGATGAGCAGATATCTCATTCGTAAAGAAGAATATTTTCCTACCATTATCCGCGTATTTGCAGAAAAAAAGCTCCCTAAAGAGCTTGCATTTATTTCGATGCTTGAGAGCGGATTTAATCCCAAGGCTTTAAGCCCCGTAGGAGCGAGAGGCTTATGGCAATTTATGCCTGCAACGGGTCAACGATATGGGTTAACGGTAAATGACATTGTTGACGAGAGATTAGATCCGGAAAAAGCTACCTATGCCGCAGCCGAATACTTTAAAGATCTGGTAGCTATTTTTGGTGGGCAAAGCTCGGTAATGCTTGCAATGGCAGCGTATAATGCCGGAGAAGGCCGCATTATGGGAGTGTTGCGCAAAATCGACGATCCCATGCGCAATCGGGATTTCTGGTATATTTATCGCATGGGGTATCTGGCAGACGAAACCCGTGAGTACATACCACGCGTTATCGCGCTCATGATAATTTCCGATAAGCCAGAAAATTTCAAGCTACGAAAAGGCATCCCCGCAACCGTTAATACTGCGGCTCTCGAAAACGAAAACGACTTTATCAAGCTCGATATTCCTGCAGGTAAATAGTGCCTCGTCCATCCTTTGCCTATCTTGAACCATCCGAGTGGGAAATTAAAATTAGTGCGGCCGATGCCCTTGCATCGGCCTGCCGACTATGCCCGCGTGCGTGTGGTGTCAATCGCCATAGTGGGCAAACAGGTTTTTGTGGCGCAACCAATGCTATGAAAATATCAAGCATTTTCCCTCATTTTGGCGAAGAACCCCCCTTGTGTGGCACGGGCGGATCGGGTACCATTTTTTTCTCTCATTGTACTCTGGGTTGTTGCTTTTGTCAAAATTATCAGCTGAGCGACAATGGCATTGGCGACACATACACCGTTTCTGATCTTGCCCTAAAAATGCTCGATGTAATGGCGCGCGGTTGTCATAATATTAATCTTGTTACCGCAACTCATTATTTGCCCTGGATGCTACGAGCCTTGCAAAGCGCTGCAGAACAGGGATTAGAAATCCCACTTGTTTATAACTGTGGCGGCTATGAGTCCTTAGAAACTATCGATATACTTAAGGGAATTGTTGATATTTGGCTTCCCGATATGAAATACGGATCAAATAAAAAAGCCGATCTCTACAGTGGCGCATCAAATTATGTTGAGGTAAATCGTGCTGCAATTGCTGCAATGATGAAACAGTGCGGGCCCTTAAAAGTCGACAAAAATGGGATTGGTTACCGAGGGGTAATCATTCGACATTTGGTTTTACCAAATCAGGTGGAAGAGAGCCTTTCTTTAGTCGAGTATCTTACAAACCATTTTGACCCCGATGATTGTATCCTTTCGCTCATGGCACAGTACACCCCTTTACATAGGGCGTTAGATTTTCCGGAGCTTTCACGAAAACTCACTCAAGAAGAATATCGCGTGGTGTATGAAAGGTGCTTGAAAATCGGGTTTGATGGTTTTTATCAGAATCTAGAAAGTATGGATGATGGGTTTGTGATTGATTTTACAAAGAGAAAAGCCGAAGAATTACGATGAATAGGCAGTTTGTTGAGACACGTGATATCGTGAGCGTGCGATGTAAAAAGGAAGTCATGCTAGAAAGGCAAGATATTCTGTGCCTAGCAAATGTCCTTGCATGAGATTAATTTAAATAAAAAGCGGAGTTTAGCTCAAAAGCATGTCGCTGTTGAAAGTGCTGTTGCGATACTTGAAACTGTAGGGTTCAAATCAGAGCGTTTCGAATGGTCAATTAATTTTAAAGGTGCATCAAAAGTCAGTATTCAAATAAGTACTGAAGATTTTTATAAAGATTTTCCAAGTAGATCTGTTCCTGCGGATGTACATGGGATTCTCATGCGAGTTGCATCTCTTGAAGATACTTTACAAGGAAAAGTTGAAGCTTGGAAAGATAAAAATATGAGGCAAAGTAAAAAGATAAAAGATCTCGCTGATGTAGCTCGACTGGTCGAAAGCCATCCACACTTGTGGAGTATTTTGGATAAGGAGCTTCAAGCTTTAATAGAAAAGCCTTGCCAATAAACCCCTCGATATCTTTACAAAAAAAACTTGACCAGTGCAAAATAGAGCTTAAAAAATGTCCCTTTGTCGGCAACAACTAATTGTAGTTGTTGCACGGTCAAGGGCCTCATAAATCATTTATCCTTGATTCCTAGCAAAAAGGTCTGCTTTGAACTTCCGAGATTGCCTTTGCTGAGTAGCGAAATCATATATACTCCCGGTGCGCAGGCCATTCCCATTTCGTCGCGACCGTTCCAGTACAGAGAATACATTTTTGATCCCTGTGCAGCCTTAACCTCGTCGGCAATATCACGAACTGGAGTTTGACGAACTATGCTATGGTTGAAGTTGTAAATCGCTACCTGACAGTGGAGATCAGGAGTACCTTTTTGCGCATCAATTTGGAATTTTATCACCGCACCTGCACCGTCATTAAGCACCCACGAAATAGCCTTTGGTTGATCAATTATTTCAAAAGCTGCATTTCGCGAAGAAACTTTCATGGGATTAGGAGCAGAAACCAGCGGCTGGATTCTTTGAGAGATTAATGCTGGCATCACAAGCGCTGGATTGTCGCCCAGATCGAGAGTACCTTGCTCTATAGTTGTATTGTTGCTGCCAAGAAGCTGATATTCAAGCGTTAGGCGAGAGTGAGGTTTTGAGGTTGCAGGAAGCCAGAGCGTAGCAACGGTCCCGCTTCCCGAAACGCCGACATCTCCAGAAGAAAATCGGGCAAGCGAAGCCTCGCTCCATGAAGGATTTTCTCGCGTTAGTGCTAGTACCTCGGCTTCTTTTTCAAGCACGGTATTATTTGTTTCAATCGCTACTATGCCAGAGGATCCCCAAATCCGATATCGGCAAGCAACAAGGCCAGAGATATTTTCTACGCGTAAGTCTACACGAGCAGTAGTAGCCCCTTTTATTAATTCGCATGTAAGAGCAGCGCATTGAAAACGAGCCGGGGCAATTGAGATCGCTGGAGGAATTGACAAAGACGATTGTCGTAAAGAGGAAGCGCTTGCACTTTCTGCCGGTATCGCCACAACCTTGGTAAGCGATCCACTCTGCTGCGGATGCTGCTGTCCATATGTCCAGTACCAGTCGCGCATAAAAACACTCAGATCTCGGTAGTCAAAAAGGCTGTCGGGCGAAAGCACAAAGTAGGGTGAGCTGCCCACTGCTGGGCCTGCTTCCTGGATGCTGTCGGTCTTTTGCCAGGTGCGAACTGCCGAACGGTTCCAGTACTGTGCCGCCAGAGTAAGGTCCTCAAATCCGACTGTGTCGTTACCCGAAAAATCACCCAGATAGCCAGTACGAAACGACCACATAAAATCGTCCGCAGGTGTTCCATCCGACGAATCGTTGGAGTTACCGTCGAGCGATTTCCCGAATTTGTCTTTGACCATGCTTGAAACATGAACGGTAAACAGATCGTTGGCTTGGAGATAGAAATACGGGCGAACAGAAATCATGGAATCGGTGCAGGTAACAGTTATGGGAACGGTTCCCTGATGTGTGCCTATAAGGGTCACCGTTGTTGCATTTACCGTTGCGGCATCAAAAAGCGAAGATCCGCTCTTTACAGAAACAGTTATTGTTGGGATTGCATTGGCCGCCACGCGGGTGCCCTGCACAGGAGTCGCCTTTGTCAGCTGTAGGGCGGGCGTATTATCCACCACAATAAAAGGCGTTGAATCTGAAAATCCGGGCATATGCGATAGGGGCGTAATTCGCACCATAAGCGAATCGAACCGTTTACCTGCCAGATTGTTTTCCGCTGCAGTGTTCCACTGGAGCGTGCCAGTATAATGTGCTGCGTCGAGGCTGTCACCGCCAAGGATTGCAGTAGAACTGATCCATGCACTCTTAGGAGAGAGGCGATAAACCAGGGCTAAAGATATTTTTTCGTTATCTGAATCGGATAGCACAAAGGGAATACGCACAATATTGCGCTGCTGCTTAGCAATCTGGCCTAGTTTGCATCGAGGGGCTGGATTAAGGATAACATGCAGAGAAAATGTCTGCGCACCTATACCGCCATGTTGGTCGTCGGCATTAATGGTAATTGTTTTAGTTCCCGTGTCTGCATCGGTTGGAGACCAGCGCACTACGCCCGATGCTGCATTAATGGTCATTGTCGCCGGTGCTTTTGCGAGAGCAAACAAAAGACTTGTCGTATCGTAATCGCTTGCGCGTGCCTGGTAGCTATAATCGGCAAGGCTAATGCACTGGGTGTCGGGCTGGGACACAAAAATTGGCGTATCAAAAGAATCCTTCACCGAGACAAACACATTTTTTGTGACTGACGAAATCCCATCCGATACCTTGACAGTAAAAGAAATAGTTCCAATGCCGCGGGTATGCGGGGTACCAAATACCGAATCTCCTTGTGCGGTAAGCCATGCAGGAAATTGGGAAGGAAACAAAATAACAAGGTCGGAAGTTTGTAGATCGCTAGCGGTTGCTCGATAGACAAAGGCGCGATGCTGGGTGGAGCTTGCAGTGTCTGCCGAAGTGATGACCGGCGGAGTGTTGATGAATTGGACACGAACCTGTACGGACAATCGGCTCACCAGGGTGTCATCGGTGGCCACCACAATAAAACTTGTATCGACCGTTGTAGTTAACGGCATTCCCTCAACCACATTACCGGTTGCCAAGAGCCACGATGGCAGGTTTTCGAAGGTGATTTTTACCGCTCGTCCTTCGGGGTCGTAGGCATCGGCAGTGTAGGCAAATTGCATATTTGTTATAACGCCTTTGAGCGCTGAAGATGTAATGACCGGAGGATCGTTGACCGGTTTTACACTTATTTTGACGGTGTCGATATCTGATGAAGATGCCCCGGTTGCCACAATGATAAACGATGTGTCTGTCGCACCCTCGGGTGGGATCCCCCAGAGGCTATCGCTTGATACATGCAACCATGATGGATATTTTGGAAACGATAAACTTAAGAGCGTGGATGGGTCGAGTACCGTTGCACGATAATTGAAAAGCACATGCTCAATTGCCGATACCTTGAAAGAAGAGGTGATTTTTACCGGTGTATTTGGCGTAAGGACCGCAACATGCACTTTGAGGGTATCGGACAAGCTGCCATCGGTTGCCACAACTCCAAAGCTCGTGTCTCCGATGTCTTTGGTTGGGGTTCCGGAAATGAATATTCCGTTTACATTCATCCACGACGGAATATTTATGAACCCAACAAGGGCCACGCTTTCGCGGTCGGTGCCTTTTGCCTCATAGGAAATAAAGACATTAACTTTTGCCGCAACCACAGAATCCGAACTAACCTGTGGAGCCTGGTTGATAATCAAGCTATATGCGGCAGCCACAAACCCCGCATCTGAGAAAATCTGGCTACCGGATGACTTTCCTACCGCCGCTTCGCCCACGTTACCAAACAAGCGAAAGCCAAAACCGTCCATTTTATCATACGTCGGCCCGCACGATTGAGTGGCGATACTTTCGGCATTGGCAAATGAAATCATGGCCGTTAGGCTTACGGCGGCTAATAATCGGAAGGCTCTTGTATGTCTACGTCGATGAAAAGTCATGAAAAGTATTCCTTTGCTAATCGTCAATTTGTGTAACACGACCGGGAACGGCTACCAATTAAAAGCTTTTGAGAACATCGGTGCCCTTAAGAGAAACAACCTTGAAGGTGTCCTGATTTGTCCCCAAAGCATAACAGTATGATATCGTAATCCGCGTTGTATCGGCAGTGGTATCGGGTACCTTTGCAACAAGTGTCATAACCGAAACATTTCCCGACACCGGCGTAGCTGACGGGAGCACAAGAAAATCCGCAATATTACCGCTTGTTAATGCAGAATACCCAGCGGTATCGGGCTTAATTGCCCGTTTGATGGTTGCATTACTCAGTGTGATATGAAGTTGTGCACATGAGGGAAAACCTTTGATCCGCACCTGTAGTGTAACACTATCGCCGCTGCGAACTACTTGACGTGGCTCCAAAAAAACAGCAGGCGTATCGAGTGCACTCACTGTGAACTGGCGCGAGGTGAGAAGATGATCTTCTACTTGACCGTCTTTGTAACGTGTGTCAATTTCGAAGGAATGAGCACCATCGGACAAAAGTCGCACAAACTGGGTTTGCGTTCCCCATGATGACCATGCCAATGTGTCGATACGCCATCGGTATTCGGAATACGGACTATTGCCGGCCCACGATACGCGCAATGTGTCGTTTGCGAGAACTCCATTATCGTTCACAGGAGAGGTAAGCGTGAGTGCCGGGCGTTCGTAACAGGGCGTGCTCGGATTGTATTTGTTGCACTCGGGGGTTTTTGGCCCGCAGGAACACACAACAAGTGCGATAAAAATCCCTGCGCTAAAAATTAAAGAAATTGACCGTTTCACAAAAATGCCTTTCGCTGTATGGATTCACCGTGCATATAAGTAAGATACTTTAAGGGTAAAGAACACCGAGTTAATTATAGTCAAAAAACCAAGCACATCCGCACCGTCACTTTTCCCAGTGCAAGGTTGCCTCCCACATTGATTGATGCAAGTTTTGGCTGTACCTTTTTTTCGGGATGTATTATAAAAAGAATGATTGACGTCGGAATACTTACTCCTGCAGCGCACAAATAGGCGATTGCTGCATTCTTGTTTGATAGGCTCAGGCTGCTTGCCTCTTTCTGTTTTTTGACATCGGAACCGGCCCAGCTTGTGTCGCTATAGCGGCTGTTCCACAGGCTCGATTGCGATGCGAAATATCCGCCCGCTGTCCCCGTCGCAACCCCGGCGGTTGCCAGAAATATCGCGCTAGAAAGCCGCACGATTTTAATTGTTTTAGCATGTATCAAAGCATCCGCTTCTGCTTTTTGCCGCTCTTGCTCCCAACGGAGCGCATCTTCTTCTTGCTTAACATTATATGAATAGGGGAGATTGTCGTGCACTTCCAGGGTTTTGCCGCTTAGGGTAAAATGAAATTGCCCATTTTGTGAAAATATACAATTATAAAGCACCACTCCCGGGAGTTTCGATTTGATGCCGTAGACCGTGTAGGCTACATTGGTGTTGCGAAAAAGGGCCCGGTCGCACGTGGGCTCGATTGCAATGCCGTTCCAGTCGAATGGCGCTGCGGTCTGTTCGCTCGATGGATTGAAATTGGCATCGTTAACGGAAGTAAATACACAGCGTTTTTCGGTGGAGCCCAAAACTTCGATCTTGCCATTTACAATAAGTCCGGCAAACGGTTTGAAGAGGAAAATACACCCTTCCTTGATAGTTGTTGTCTGCCCCTTTTGAACGGTGATGTCCGATTCAATAATAAATGGGCTGTCGTCGGCAAGAAAAGTTTTTCCGCCAATCGGGCCCGAGATGTGCGTAACTGCAAGGCCACTGGTTGACAGGAGTAAAAGGAGACAAGTAATTGAGAGAAATGGCGGAAGTTTCATAAGAGAGTGTGGTAGTTTCATAATTAAATAGTTAGATCGCAAAAGATTCTTCTTTATACAATAGTATTGACGGATGAAATTGCAGTGAGTTGGCCTTGCTCAATGATATTCACAATATGAACAAAGCCTGTTTCCTCAGATATGGAAGATGTTTGTGTTTGCACGAGTTTTAGTTTTTGTAGCATACAATTTTGTTTACGTTAATTAGGTTCAAAAACAAGAATCTCAGTCTATTTCTTAGCTAATTCTTCAACCATTTTTCTTAGATCCTCGATGTCTGCCTTTTGCGCAGTGAGCTGTTCTTTGAGCTGGCTATTTTCTATGTGAAGGGAGTCGAGTTTTGAGTCGGTGATTTTTTTCTGTTCCTTGACAGCCTCAATAAGCACAGCAGTCAGCTTATCATAGGAAAGAGATTTATACCCATCGGCATCGGTGTGAACAAGCTGCGGGAGAATCTTTTCCACGTCCTGAGCAATAAGCCCGATTTGTTGACCCGAAGGGAAATTGCGCGTAGGGAAGGAGGCTGAATCCCAGGTGTACGTGACGCCCTGGAGGGAATTGATTTTTGAGAGGGAGGAGTCGAGAGGGGTGATGTTTTGTTTGAACCGGCGGTCGGAGGAGCAGGAGGTACCTTGAGCAGTTACACATCCGGTAACAACTAAATTTCCTGCAGAAGTAACGCGCATCCGCTCCGCAAGAATACAAGTAACAGTGCTGGAAGTTGAAAAAATCATATCGTTTGCCCATGTAGTTGTTCCATTTTCATTTACTGCTATTCGTCCTACTTCATTTGGCCCATTCCAATTGTCACCATAGCGCCAGGAAATATGGCTTCCTGTACCAGCACCATGGGTGCCGGATTGTTTGCCCGTTGTCATTGTAATAATCTCATTTGAAGTTGCAGAGGAAGAAGGCACAGTCACACTGAGCTTTCCGGCGATTGCATCTGTTGTCCCAATTCCAACATTTCCAGCGGAATCTACGGTTATAGCAGGTGTTGTCAACCCCTTGTTATAAAGTTGATTAGTCTTCACAATTCCACCGTTTCTTACCGCCTTGGCCGTATCCGCAGTCACTGCACTCCCTGCCTTGACACTACTATCCGCAACCCCCGCCCTTATCGCATACACCGCAGCATTAATCCTCTGCCTCGGCGCAAGTTCATTCCCTACCGCTCCCACAGCCACTGCAATCCAGCACGAATCCGGCACAACTGCCGCCCCAATCGGTCTCACTGCTCCCAAAGTCGCGCTAAAAACACCATTCCTTGTTGCCACTTGCAAGCTCTCGCTCCACACCGGGGAACCGCCCGTTGGTGCGCCATACAGCTTAAACCACATCTGCCTTGTGGAATCGGGCCGTGCGTTGTTGTTTGCGTCGGTTAAGACACCTTGATAAGATATTGATTTTGTTGCGCCTGCCATTACG
>JBBRUX010000044.1:0-31481 GCA_038247415.1 Chitinivibrionales bacterium
CCTTGGGTTAGTAACGCTGGAAAATGGAACACCGGCAATTGCCAATCCAATTTACAAAGAAGTAGTTGCTCGAATGTTAAGCTACAGTATGCAGCTCGCTATTCCTGCGCCTGAGTTTGCGTGGAAGAAGAGCGATGGTACGCTTGATATGGCGGTGCTGCTTAAGGAATTCCAAAAATTCTGGAGCTGGAATGCAGATATCTGGGAAGAAAAGGCAGATTATACCGAGGCTTTTCCCCATTTGTTGCTTATGGCATTTCTGCAACGAGTAATCAATGGTGGTGGTCGAATTGAACGGGAGTATGCCGCTGGACGCGGGCGGATCGATCTTGCAGTGTTGTTTGGCGGAGCATGGAATATTGTCGAGGTCAAGCTCGTGCATCCTCGAAAAGGACGAAAAACCATGCAGGAAGAGGGGCTTGCGCAGATCACGAAATATCGCGATACTATAGACCCGGAATCTTCGGCCTATCTGGTATTGTTCGACAGAACTCCCGTAGGAAGAAAATTGACGTGGGAAGAACGGTTGACGTGGCAGGAGATTGTGGTTGAAGGTAAACAGGTGATTGTTGTCGGGGCTTAAATCTGGAAGAAATTGGTGAAACGGGGTGAGTTTCGAATAGTGTTGTATTATTGCCAGTAAGTAACTATATTTGTTTCTTACTGGACAAAATATGCATATAAAAACACCTTCAATACCCGAGCTTGATTATCAGCTTGTCATGAACGCACTGAGGGAATATGCATATCCCCGCAAGGCACTTTCTGATTTACTTGCACGTGGTGACCTGGTCAGGGTCAAAAAGGGTTTGTATGTTCAGTCCGGCTTTGGAATACCCCCTTATTCCAAAGAAGTCCTTTCTAACATGATTTATGGTCCTTCGTATATCTCCTCTGAATATGCGCTTGCATATTATGGATTGATTCCCGAACATGTTGTAGAAGTTACGTCGGTCACCACGCGTAAATCTAAGGTGTTTACTTCCCCTGTTGGAAAATTTTCTTTTATGCATGTTCCGGTTCCTTATTACAGTTTTGGATTTATCAGGAAAGAATTTACAACAGATGAACGGGCGTTTCTCATTGCTGATCCTGCAAAGGCGCTGGCTGATCGGGTACTCAAGGAAAACGGACGGTTTTCGGTTCGATCTATGAAGACTTTTCTTTTTGATAATTTACGTATCGATATCGAAGCATTTCGTAATCTTGACAAAAGTATTTTTGCGGAGGCCGCACGCGTTACCGGGAGACAGTCCCTTGAAATTTTGCGCAAGGTAGGGGATGGGACGTTGTGAAAAACCCATTAGAGGATTTACTTGCCCGATATAAGTTGACATCAACGGATGATGCGTGGCAGGCGCTTCGCGAGATTGTTCAGGAAATTGTTTTGCTGGGTTTGTGGCGCGGCAAGTTTTTTGAGCACGCTGCATTTTACGGTGGTACGGCGCTACGCATTATGCATGGATTGCCACGCTATTCTGAGGATTTGGATTTTTCGTTGTTTATGCTTAATCCAAAATTTTCTTTGAATCCCTACTTTACTTTTATAGAAGAAGAGCTTCGCGCATTTGGTTTTGAAATATCGATTGTACAGAAAGCTTTTGACAGTAATTCCGCGATTGAAAGTGCATTTGTCAAAATGAATACGCGCATGGGTTTTCTTACGCTGGGTTTACCTCAAGTTATGATTGATCGTCTGTCTCGAGAGCAAATTTTAAAGGTCAAGTTCGAGATAGATTGTGATCCTCCAGGAGATTTTAAAACAGAAACAAAATACCGGTATGTGCCGCATTTCTCGACGAAAAGAATATTCCCGTGTTGCCACAGGGCGATGATGCAAGTCTGCTATCGCTTATTATGCAAAGCTGGGCAAAGCTTGTTGCACCAAAACCTCTTGTCGTTCTATTTGACGAAGATGATGTTTTCGCGCTCGCTGCTCAGCATACCGATGCGACGGGGCAAAAATTCGATGTGGATGCACTTGACTATGTGTATGATCAATCCCGCGGGCAACCGTGGCTGACTAATGCAATGCTCCAGAAATGCAAGGTTAAACGTAGTCATGTTTTAAGTTTTTAAATTAGTTTAAGATGAACGAAAGGATGGTCATATGATACAGATTCAGGTTCATGGTGGATCTAACAGTTTTAATGATAATGATCAAACAGTAATGATTAAAGATGTGAGATTGACGAGAGAAACAGTCTTTCATTTGTGAACTAGTTTAAGATTTCCCATCACCTTGAGAGTGATGTAAGGATGCAGACATAAAGGCTTTCATGAATATTTATGTGGAATTGACTCGCAAGTTTAACGAAGGTCGACTCAGGGCAATTTTAAGCTCTGGTCAGGCTGTTGTTCTTCATCGTTTAGCGGTGATGAGCAAGGACGGAGATTGGTTGCTTCGCGAAGAGTGTGACGTATTTGACCATATTCTGAAAGTGCTTGATAGTTACGGAGCGCGATATCGCTTTGGTGCGCCGCTCGATATGCGCTGGATGGTTGGCGGTTGGAGTTCCCATTTTGAATTTATGTCGGGGAATTTGAGAGTAAGGACGGATTTTGTATGCAGGCCACCGCGCATTTCGCCATCACGTCTTGAATCTATTTGGCGAGAGCAGGAAACGCGGAGTTTCCCGTTTGTAGATTTGATTGACCTGATTTCGTTAAAAAAAACGAATAGGGAAAAGGATTATGCAGTGATTGGTGAGATTGCCCGAAAAATTATCGATGTGGATGATCAATTGAGATATTCGCGAAGCGCGCGGGATATCATGGAATTATGTCTTGCATTTCCAGAATCTGCTACGAGAATTGCCAGCGAAAGACCTGTCCTTGTTAATGTCTCTGGGGACTTGGAAAAGCTTGAGGTGGCACTTGATGCGGAGCGCAGAAAATTGATGCATGAAAATGAGAATAGACTTCAAAGATATATCAAAGCCGCATCGCCTTGGTCTGAACAATGGAAGCTGAAAGAAAAGATGGTCGAAGGACGCTCCCTGATTGAATCGCACAATGCACTTGTCAAAAATGCCGAAGGTTGCCTGCCGTTTGATGTTGAAAAGCAGGATGGTTACAGTGGAGTCAATTAAGGATGAATTTTTAAGCGAGGAAGATCTGGACATTCGCAATCTTGACGAAGAGGCGCTGGAGTATTACTGGAATATGTGGCTTGAGCAGGCGCAATCGACAAATGAATACGACAAAGACCGCTATTCGCACGGTGTATTTGCTGTTGATTAAATGCGATGACAACCATTCTATATCTGGTGAAGAAATTTGGCATATGGTGAACCACGTCTTACACATGATATTGATTTTGTAAATTGTTCTGTGATTTGAAAACCGTTAGTTTGAACCTACCAGTTTTATATTGAACCGAACGCATTCTTCCAATTAACCGCCACGATTTCGGAGCTTATCCGCAGCTCACCTTCAACGCAGCAGACGATCTTTCCAGGTTCGCATTTTTGTTGATTGATAAGAGCGCAAGCCTTGTTTAATTTTTCGGCATGATATGCCGTTGGTGTTGCGGTTTGCTTTATTTCTAGCGGGTAGAGCGTGCCGTTGGCTTGGATCAGTAGATCTATTTCGAATCCATCAAGTGTCCGAAAGAAAAAGATATCGGGTCGCTTTCCGTACATTGTGAATTTTTTTATTGCTTCACTAATAACAAAGCCCTCAAAAAAAGCACCACCCATATTTCCTGACCAGAGGGAAGCAGCATCTGGTTGACGTGTAAGATATGCGGCAATTCCAGAATCTATAAAGTAGAGCTTTGGTGATTTTGTCAATCGCTTACCCAGATTGGCGTGATACGGTGGAAGCCGGAAAATAATATAGGATGCTTCGAGTGCAGAGATCCATTCCTTGCACGTTGGTTGACTGATGCCAGCCTCGTTTGCCAAATCTGCCATATTAAGGATTTGAGAATGCCGTGCAGCGCATAGTCCCAAAAAAGTTTCAAATCGGGAAAGGTCTTTGATCTGTTGAAGTTGCCGTATATCGCGCTCGATATAGGTGCCAAGATAGCTCCTGAGCCATAAATCGCGATCAATTTCCTGCGTAACGGGTGCCGGATACATTCCCTGCCAAAGATTTTCCTGGATCGAACGTGAAATCTTCGATTGGAATTCTGAGTACGAAAACGGGAGTAATTCTAAAATACAAACGCGTCCTGCAAGGGATTCTGTGATGCTCTTCATGAGGTTGAACTGCTGCGAACCAGTCATGATAAAACGCCCTTTTTTATCGGGTGACTCGTCAATCATGATTTTAATATAGGAGAACAGTTCCGGAACATATTGAATTTCGTCGAGAATTATTCCAGAATTTGAGGTATATTGATTTAAAAAACCTTTAGGGTCACGATGAGCAAATTCACGGTTGAGCGGATCATCAAAAGTGATATACTGGTACGAGTTGCCAATTTGACTTTTAAGAAAGGTGCTCTTTCCCGATTGCCGTGGTCCGGTCAGGATCACTGCTGGAAAACCGGCAATAGCCAACGTAAGCTTTTGATTTAGAATACGATCGATATACATTTTTCAAATATAAGATTTAATCTTAGAATTGTCAAATTATTTGTTCCCCTAGTATGGTGTTTGTGCCAGATGGCATATTTCTTAAGTTGAGGAATATCAAAAACATGAAATCTTACCCACCAAATTTTTGATTATATGAACCGTAGTTACAAGGAAAGCAGCCATTTCCAAACGGGCAGTAATTTAATTGTAAACTTTCCATGTTCTAGTGTGTTTTCCTGATCATCGGTTAGTATTGTTCCTTGTGTTAATTTAAAGGTATCTAATGCGACACACAATCCATCTAGTTCTCTCCCGGAATTTTCTTCGTTACATGAAAAGCATACCTGATAAGCATGTGTTATGGTATGACCAGTTTTAATGATGAAATCACACTCCTGTTTGTAATTATCCCAATAAAAAACTTCCCCGAGTCCAAGAGATTCTCTTCTTTTTAATTCTATAGCTACGAGGTTTTCTAAAAACAAGCCTTTGTTTGGTGAGAACACCATTGCCATCGCAGAGAGAAGACCACTGTCAATGCAATAAACCTTTTTAAGCGACGCATGTTGCTCTTTGAGCCTGAATGAAAATTTTCTTACAAGAAATATTAGGAACGTAGATTCAAGGTAGCCCGTGTATTCAGTGATAGTATGCGAGCTTTTGACATCACATCGGGCGGTAATTTTTTTAAATGATATTTTTTGAGCAAATGAGTTTAATAAGATAAGTGCTAATTGTTCGAGTACAATAGGGTATCGGATTTGATGTCGCATGAGAATATCTTTAGCCAAAACAGCTGAAAACATTGTGCGCAAGCGCTCTGGGCCAAATAAATGCCCCTCAAAAATTCCGCCATGTACGATGTATTCATCGAATAATACTTTAAGAGCTGATTTTTTTGATGTTGACAAAGCTGCAACCGGAGAAACTTTGTGATTTTTATAATTGAGAAATTCCTTAAAACACATCGGGAAAAGTTGCCATAGATCAAATCTCCCGGTTAAGTGGGTGCCCATTTCTGCACTCATGAGATTGGAATTCGACCCCGTTACAATGATCTTCTTGTCTAAACGGAATCTATTGACAAATAATTCCCAACCAGTAATGTTCTGGATTTCATCAAAAAGATAATATTCTGTTTCACCATACATTTCATGGAAGACTTCGATCAATTGTTGAAAATGGACAGATTTAAATTCTATTAATCGTTCATCATCAAAACTCAGGAAAGAGTAGGTGGAAGATCTGCACAGCAAATGTGCAAAAATGGATTTTCCGGCTCTTCGCATTCCTGTAATAAGTAGAATGGTAGGGTTATTCAACACTGAGCAGCACCGATTCAAACCCTCGCGCTCGATGATAGAATCGTTAGACAGGTGTTTCGCCATAGATTCTTTTTGGTCTACAATTACCTGTCGCAATAGCTCTTTATTCATTTTTTTTTACTTTCGCGGCTGTAAACCAGTAAGAAAAGATCAATTAAATATATTTAATGTTTGTATTGCAATGCAAATATTTGTGAAATGTATGCAAGTATAACGCATAAATTAGTAAGGTGATTATTCATGTAGTAGCCGCTTGCCTATAAGGCGTTTTCGTGAGGAAAAGCTTGCGGGCACTGCAAGAAAAATGCAAGGATGTTTCGCGGAGACGAGGGGTGGGAAATAAATTTTGCTTGGGTTTGGATTGAAACCTTGCCGACACTTGAAGAGATCACTACACTCGAGCATATAATCTATGAGCATTGCAGAGTATTTTCGGAACTTTTCTCGTGCGCTTGAAACGTTTTCCTGCATTCAGCTTTAAGGAAACCCCGACCTTTACGTTACGATGCAGGAGATAGCTCTCCGCATTTCATGAGTGGTTTTTTTGCACTAAGCCAAAAGCGTCTGTCTTTTCTTGAATCTCTTGGATTTTCCATCTTTAAAGGTTGCTCAATAGTCGAGTACAAATGTATCTTCAATCTAGATACATTTTTTAAAGAGGAATTATGCATACGAGAGTGCAAAAGTGGGAAAACAGTCTAGCATTGCGCATTCCGAACGTTTTTGTTAAGGATACAGGGCTGATACATGGAGCGGAAGTAGATATAATACTGGAGGATGGTGCGATTGTTGTGCGCCCCGAAAAAAATCCCAAGCAATCGCTTAAAGAATTGCTCAGAGGTATTACAAAAACAAATATTCACTATGAGGTGGAAACAGGGCTATCGGTTGGTGGGGAATTCAGATGACGGTTAAACCGTATTGTCCGTGTAGGGGAGATGTTATCTGGATTGATTTCAATCCCTAGGCTGGCCACGAGCAGGCTGGCTATTGTCAAGCGTTGGTTCTTTCTCCAGAATCGTATAATCGAAAAACCGGGCTCGTAATTATATGTCCTGTTACGAGCCATCAAAAACACTATCCTTTTGAAGTGGCACTATCACCCGAGTGCGAGGTAAAAGGCGTAATATTGTCTGATCAGGTCAAGAGTATGGATTGGAATGCACGCAGCGCACGACTTGGGTGTAAGGTATCTGGTTCAATTGTTATTGATACCCTGAATAAATTGGGTGTTTTGCTTGATACTTGAGCCGAAGCTTACGTCCATAATAACCAAAAAATGGAGTCAAGTGCAATGAGTGGTTCGTTGTTTCAAATTCTCGGAAAATTTTTTAGAAATAATGATGTTCGACCGGTTCTTGTTGGTGGATATGCAGTAATTTCGTACCATATTCAACGAATGACATTTGATGTTGATTTTATCATGACGCGCGAGAATTGCTGTTCTCTTGAGAAAAATATTTTGGCATTAGGGTATGTTGTTTTTTGTCGTAATTAAGCCTTCGTTCAATATAAAAATAATCCACAAGGTTTACGTGATTTAGATTTTATTTTAACGGATCAGTCGACTATTGACAAATTAATTGCATCGGGCAATGAAGTAGCTAGTGCTGGCGAATTATTTACAGTTCCTTCTGCTTTAAACCTGGTGGCAATGAAGCTTCATGTTCTTTCTCAAAATCCGGAACGGGAATTAAAAGATCTTCAAGATATTGTTGCGCTTATGCGCATTGAAAAAATAGATCCGCAAGCCGAGTAGGTTAAACAGGTGTTTACAAAATACAATGCAATGAAATACCATGAAAAGGTCATTAAATTTCTTGGGGGCAATCATGATTCCTGACTATTTAATGTTGCCGTCAATTGAAAGTAACACGATGGCCCCACCTTCAATCCGGTCTATGGATGAGATTAATAAGTGGATCGAAGAAGATTATGAACTTTTCTTCGATCGTAAAGCTTATGAAATGGAAAAAAGAGACCAGCCTGTCGCTGCCCTGTTTACTTTGTAAATTACTAGCCTAAGGGTTGTAAAACCCATAGCAAATTTGGTATTGTGCTAAGATACCAGAGGTGCTATGAGGTCGTCAAATAAGTGTCGTAACCCCTTCTGCAACAGCTCGGCCATGGCGGCAGATAACAACGGTATACCTGAAGTATTCCTTATAAAAAAAGGCTGCCTCCTTGTGGAGGCAGCCTTTTTTATTACTACATTACCGTACAAAGTTTATTTTTTGGAAGTATCGGCTTTTTGTGAAGACTGGGACTTCATGAGCTGATATTGACCAATAATACTTGACACACGTCGATCGCCGGGATGCATGTCGCCGAATTGTGCAATTGCTGCAATTGCGCTATCGTAAAGACCTTTTTCGGCATAGTTTTGAGCGAGCATGTAATAGGCGTCCCAAGGGTTTGGATCTTTCGCAATCATTTCTTTCCAGAGCCGATTGGCTTCGGATTCTTTACCATTTTTCATTAGGGCCTGAGCAAGCATTTTTTGATACTCGGGATTACTTGGTTCAACTGCTAATGCTTGACGAGCACGTTCTTCGGCTTCTTTGGTATATCCGGCATTCATGAGAAATTCATGTCGTAAACCTCTCCAGCGCCATTCCCAGGGCATGATGGCAATGCACTGATCAAGCTTTTCGATACCAATATCGATTTTGCTTTTTGATTGGGCTATGAGTACATTCTTGACAGAATCTTGAGAAGCCGCGCGATTTTTTCCCGTGTCTAGAGCTGTGGCCCGATCCTTAAGCGACATTGATTGCTGACGCAATTGCAGAGCAACTTGAATATAGCAGGCTGCATAGTTAGACATTAGCTTCTCGGTTGTCTCATCGAGATTAGACGTACCATCTCCAAGACCACGGAAACGATAAACCTTATCGAGCAAGTAGATTGTTCGATCGATATCCATTTTCTGGTCTTGTGGAATAACCGTTGGATACACTCTATAGGCGAGGCCCTGCATTTGTAAATAGGGTTCAAGTCCCATGAAATTGTCGTCTGAAACGGTTACTGCAAAGTAGATTGGCTTTTTCCAGGCATTGGCATCTACAATATTGAGAACCATCTTATCCTGAACTCTAAGCGCATTATGCGTTTTTTGGTCGGGAATGGTTACTGTTATTCCCGCATTACGCATAGGATATGGTGTTGGTTGCGTAAATGGGTTGAGCTGGTGATTAAGCTCTTGAATTTGGCTATGGGTATAAGAAATCGGTACCTTTGGCTCAAAGTCTTTCATCTGTTTGATATACCAGTCGGTATTGACCAGAGAAAGATTTACAATTCTAACATCCTTGCGAATGCCAAAAGCTTCTTGGAGTGCCCATAAGGGAAACGTGTCGTTGTCGCCATTGGTAAATAAGATGCCGTCTTTTTCGCAAGACATTAAAAGATTAAAGGCATAATCGAATGGCACAAACATGCCTCGTCGACTTTGTTCCGAGACATTGCTATAAAAAGGGAGCGCTGGTGACACGGCACATAGAATTGCTGCAATGGGTGCCAATGTTCCCCGTAAAAACTTATTCTTATTTGCAAATAAGGCAAGGAGTGCGGCCCCTGCTGCGATCCCAATCCACATGCCATAGGCAACAAAGCCTACAATCCAGAAGTAATCACGCACACGAACTTCACGATGTACCAGTGGTTCGGCTCCTTGTTTGCCGTATTTTACCCATTGTTCATAATCGCGCAATTCGCATTTAGTACCATCAGAAAAATTCATGTAGAGAGTCATGGCAATGGTTGTCAGAATAAAAAGCACTATCAGCATGACCGCTGCGTTTCTGTTCTTTTTGTAAAGATAGCTCATTCCATACAGTGCAAATGCAAGTGGAATGAGATAGAGAAGCATTTTTCCAGCACCAGCTGCCGGCCCGTCGAGCGTGAAAATGTATGGTTTGCCGGTTTGGTCGTTTTGTGTATCCAGTTTAGAAAAATGAAAAAACTGGGTAATAAAAAATCCCCCAAAACCCATATTTCCTTCAACGCCAAATTGATGTTCAACAGTACCCCTGCGCCACATCATACGGGTGATCATGTTGTCTGAACCATATTGTTTACGATCGAGATATTCGTCGAACGCTTTCCAATTAGCGGGATGGCCTTCGTCTATTTGAGGATTAAGTGCTGAGCGAATAGGAATATACAGATGCGATGAAAATCCAAGCACCGACATGAGCGAGAGCAAAAAGCAAAATTGCCACTTGCGCTGATTTGGGCCTGAGATAAGCGAAAAAAGCAAGGTTGCTACTACCGCAATAGAGCCAACAATAATGAAAAGAGATAGGCTATAAACAACAATTCCAAGTACTGCTGCGGTAATCCAGAGCCGCCAATCGAGCCGCTTTTCTTTGTCTACTATCATAACAAACAAGAATGTTGTAATGAGAGTAATCATGGAATACATATGAATACCAATACCTAAAAAGGCTATATAGGTAATAAGAAGAAGGTACTTGTCACGACGAGAATCTTTGCTTTGAGCCCATACAAGAGACAACCACGTTCCAAGGGCTATGGGTAAAACAAGAGGAAGATTAACTTCGTTTTCGACAGCACAAAAGAGAACTGTTTTAGAAAAAGCTGCAAACAAAGCTCCAACAAGTCCTCCAATATATACACTTAATTTTTTTTGTATCGTATCGAGTTGTCCAATTCCACCAATGAAGGCTCGAACGATTACAAGGTAAATGAGCATAGCCGAAAAAGCTCCCGTGAGGGGAACCATGATATTCATTCGGTAGGCAGCATCTTTTATAAAAGAAAGGCCAACGGTAAAAACACGACACATCATGATCCAGAGAGGATTGCCCGGAGGGTGAGGAATTTGAAGGGTAGAGCCGGCTGCTGCATACTCGCCACAATCCCAAAAGCTAACTGTTGGTGCAAGAGCCCACATATACGTTAAAAACGCAATTGCAAAGACTAGTCCAGCAAGGATCGCATTCGTCCGTGCATGTGCCTTATCCATCAATAGCCTGCCTTTCTGCGGGGGTATCTAAGATAGTAGTTTCGGTGAGTTCTTTACGAACCGAATCGAGAATGCCGTTTATAAATTTTCCGGAATCTTCGGTGCCGTATACTTTAGCAATTTCAACCGCTTCGTCGATGACTACTTTATAGGGAACATCTTTGAAGGTTCGTAATTCGCTAATAGCAAGGCGCAATAAATTACGGTCAATTGCAGCCATTCGGCGCATTTCCCAGTTTTGGGCATGCTTCTGAATGAGTGGGTCGATTATTGCTTGTTGGTCAAGCGTGGCGAGAACAAGGCGCATACCATAATCTCTTACTGAAACGTCAAATTCGCAAAGCTCGATAATACTATCTGCCATGCCAGATAATTCATCGATTCCTGAAATTTCGACAGCATAGAGAAGTTGGAGTGCGAGTTCTCTTGAGTTTCTACGACTTTGTGACACCGTGCCTCACATTTTGCTATAGAGATCGACCATTTCGATTGCGCTTAAAGCAGCATCGAATCCTTTGTTTCCAGCTTTTGTTCCAGCACGTTCGATCGCTTGTTCGATTGAATCGGTAGTGAGAACACCAAAAATAACAGGGATTTCGGTTTCGAGGCCAACAGAGGCAACGCCTTTGCTAACTTCTGACGAAACATAATCGAAATGTGGAGTAGAACCACGTATTACTGCCCCAAGGCAAATGACAGCATCGTACTTACGGCTTTTTGCAACTTTTTTTGCGGTGAGGGGAATCTCAAACGAGCCGGGAACCCAGACAATCGTGATGTCTGCAGGATCGGCGCCGTGACGAATAAGACAGTCCATTGCACCTTCGAGGAGCTTTCGTCCAATGAGTTCGTTAAACCGACTGATTATGATTCCAAAACGTCGACCCGAAGCATTGAGCATTCCTTCGATTACGGTTGACATATTTTTTCTCCTCTGGTAAGCAGGTGCCCCATTTTTTCTTTTTTGGTGGACAGATAGCCTTCGTTTTCTTGACGGGGATGAATTTCTATGGGCACGCGTTCGGTAACCACGATGCCATATTCTTCGAGTCCGGATATTTTTGTTGGGTTATTGGTCATGAGACGAACTTTGGTAATGCCCAGGTCTCGTAGAATTTGAACGCCTACACCATAATCACGCATATCGGCAGCGAATCCAAGATGCAAATTTGCTTGGATGGTATCCATCCCTTTTTCCTGCAGTGCATAAGCTTTTATTTTGTTGACAAGACCAATGCCTCTTCCTTCTTGACGAAGATAGAGAATAACCCCGCCTTCGCGGTCTATGGTTTCCATGGCGCTTGCAAGTTGTTCGCCACAATCGCAACGGTATGAACCCAAAAGATCTCCCGTAAAGCATTCGGAGTGCACGCGTACAAGGGTAGGCTTTTTGGGGTTAATTGGCCCTTTTTGAATTACAACATGGGTAACATGGGCTATCGTGTCTTCGTAGCACTTCATGACGAATGACCCAAATTTTGAAGGCAATTGTGCTGTTGCTTCGCATACTACAAAGCTATCTCGCGCATTGCGAAATCGAATGAGATCGGCAATTGAGAGTATGGGCAAGGTATGCTTTTTGGCGAATTTTTTAAGATCGGGCAAACGAGCCATGGTGCCATCGTCGTTCATGATTTCGCACATTACACCCGCAGGCGTGAGTTTTGCCAACCGTGCCAGATCTACAACGGCTTCTGAGTGACCACTTCGAACCAGTACGCCGCCTTTACGTGCGCGAATTGGAAACATGTGGCCGGGTTGAACAAAGTCGTCGGCAGAAGCTTTAGGATTGACAAGCATTTCTACCGTGCGGGATCGGTCTTCTGCGGATATTCCCGTTGTTACACCTTTTTTAGCTTCAACTGATACGCTAAAGGCAGTATCGAACGGCGACGTATTTGAGTAGACCATTGCAGGAATATGCAGAGCGTCGAGGCGTTCGCTTTCGAGTGCAACGCAAATAAGCCCCCTGCCATATTTAGCCATAAAATTTATCTTTTCGGGAGTGACTTTTTGAGCTGCAAAGGCTAAATCGCCTTCGTTTTCGCGGGATTCGTCGTCTACGATGATTATAAATTCACCGCGTTTATACTTTTCGATGATGTCTTCGATTTCGGAAAAACTTTTCAAAATCCGTATTCCTTTAGCTTATTCATTAATAATGTATCGGTATTGTCTGGTTTAAGCTCGGCGGTGGCATTTTTAATCAGATGAAAAATATATCGGGCCACGAGGTCGCATTCGATATTTACGAGGTCGTTTACCTTTTTAAAGGCAAGGGTTGTATGGGAAAGCGTGTGGGGAATAATGGCGATTGAGAAAAAATCAGGGCCGCTTTGGGCGATTGTGAGGCTTATGCCATCGACACAAATAGAACCTTTTTCTGCACAAAACCGGGCTAGCGATGGATCGATTTTGATTTTTCTGAGAAGCTGAGATCCATCTTGGGTATCGTGCGCAATTGTTCCCACGCCATCCACATGCCCTGCAACGAGATGTCCATCGAGCCTATCGGAAAGCCTCATGGCTCGTTCGAGGTTGACCTTGTCTCCCTTTTTGAGTATATGCAGAGTAGTTCTTGAAACGGTTTCTTTAATTGCAGTAAAGCGAAGCTCCGTTTGGGTTGCGTGAGTAACCGTTAGGCACGACCCGTTTACAGCAACCGATCCTCCAAGGGGAACAGAAAAGACTTCTGATTCTGGCTTAATTGTGAGCGTAATGCTATGGCCACTGTGTGTAATGCTTGTAATAGAACCAAGCGTCTCTATGAGTCCTGTAAACATGAGTCCTCCCACCTGATACGGCCGGTTACCATCCAGTCGGTATCGTATTGTGTAAATTCTATGTCGGCAAGTGTTGCGGCTTTATTAATTGATAAGGGGTTAAGCGTGATAAGCCCACTCAAACCATTGCCTAGTATTTTGTTTCCATAAAAAAAAGCAACGCGTTGAACCCTTTGTGTTTCAAAAAAAAGCGATGCGAGAGAGCTTCCGCCTTCGATAAGAAGCGAGGTTATACCTTCTTTATATGCCATAGACAAAAAGGTAGTGATGCAATGTGTGGAATTACTTGAACCTGTTCGCCAGATTTCTACACCGCTATGATGGGTGGATGTTTTTTGATGCGTTCCACCAAAAACTACGATAATGCTTCGAATATCATGTGCATCGCGTACAAAATGGGAATTACGGGGAATAGTTGCTTTGGTCGAAATCATAAATCTGACAGGCGATACTCCAGGAACGTGGCGCACCGTAAGTTCTGGATCATCTGCTTTGAGGGTACCCCGACCAACAACAATGCCCGCATGCGTACGGCGCAGCTCATGCACTGCTGTGCGACTTTGTGGGGATGTAATCCATTTGGAGCGCCCATGAATGTCGGCGATGCGTCCGTCGAGCGTTAAGGCCAGCTTGAGGGTGACAAAAGGCATTTTATTGACAATGGAGTAGTTAAAATCTTCGTTGAGCCGATTGGCATCAGCGCCACATAAGCCAGAGTCTACAGTAATACCTGCTTTACGCAATTGTTTCGCCCCAAGGCCATTGACTAGAGGGTTTGGGTCTTCTGCGGCAAAAATAACGCGCGTGATGCCTGCATTGATAATTGCATCGGTGCAGGGCGGTGTTCTCCCAAAATGACAACAAGGTTCAAGCGTAGCATACAGGGTTGCGCCACGGGCTCTGTTTTTTGCTTGCGCCAAGGCAGTTTTTTCTGCATGCGGGCCACCCGCCAAAGCAGTGGCGCCTTTTCCAACAATACGACCACCTTGAACAATAATGGCTCCAACCGCAGGATTTGGAAAGGTAGATCCTTTTGCTGCCCTGGCAAGATTGAGGGCTTGCGTCATGTAGGCTTTATCGAGATCGGAAAATGAGGTTGTTCTTTGACGTTGTGGCATAAGAAAGAGAGTAGTACTGTATAATTAGATCTGTAAAAGTTTAAAAATACCATAGGCCCGCAGTGCAGGCATATTATTTTAAAAGAAATCATGAAGAAATCAATTACGCCATTACAACTTTTAATAGATCTCGCTTCTAAGGGAGATCCTTCTGCATGCATTTCCTTGTTTTCGGATTTGCTAGACACTGCTTATTCAGATGTGCGTGCGAATGGTGCAGATCATGAAGATGCCGTGCAAAAACTTTCTGCTTTTGTGGTAAAACTGTTTAGAGCTGTTATTCAAAACCCTCCCGGCGATGATGTTGAAGAATGGTTTGCTCTCAAAAGAAAGCGGTACCTACGGCTCAAAGACGAAATTCATGCCAAAGCGAACATTATTGAACTAGAACGTTCCGATTATGCTGCAAGAATAAGCAAAGTGTTTCAGCAAGAGTACAGCCAGCTTAGGAGTGCCCAAAAAAACATTTCTCGGCTTATGCGGCTGCAATTATTTATAGTAGATCGAGTATGGCTGCGTATTCCCTTAGATTTGGTTCTTATTGCCGGAGTCTTTTTAGCGCTGCAAATCTATTTCTTAAATGCTGATATATCCCTTCGTTTTACCATGTCGCTGCCTAAAGAAGATATTATGCTTTCTATGCCTACAGGCACTACTCCCTTCGATTTTTCTTCGGCTTATTCTAGAATCCCCACAATGGCACATGGCTCTCGGTTACAGATATATCGGCCGATACTGGAATCTAAGCCTTCTGAACGAACTGATTCATTATTGGCCAAGCCTGTTACTTCTCCACCAGCGTATACAATCGCGGTTTCGGCACAATCTGGTACCATCCCCAATGCTCAGGCGATTGTGCCACCCAAAGTCCGCCCGAGAAGGGTTGTTGTCGATAATATTGCTAAGCCTGAAATAATTGATTCTTCCTCACTATCCTCGCCTCGCCCCGTCGACACAGATTCCATATCTCAATAAGCATTATAATGTACTATGGTCTTGTTGGTCTCTTCCAGTTCAAATAGATTTGGATAAGGAGTTTGATACAAGTTTGTATGATGATACATACGTCATAACATATTTGTTTCGTTAATGGCTTGGCAAACTCAATTTCTGCACATTTGAGCTCGTTTTTATTATTGGCATCCTCCTTGCATTACATAAGGGCAGTCGCGCGAATAATTAAAGTTGGTGATGGAGCGCAGAGGTCTGCCCTTCACCAGATACAGTAATTCTTTTTTGAAAAGGGGGGATGTATGCGTAAATCAAGTATTTCTAAGGTGGTTTTGTCGGCAGTATGTGCAGGTGTTATTGGAAGCAGTGCATTATACGCAACACCATCAACACAAATTTGGATTCCATCAACCGATATACAGGGGTTTTTAAAGCCGCATATTGGATGGGATGTTTATTCACTTAATGATGGCACTGGTATGATATCAAATGGTGGGCTTACAATGGGCGTTTTGCCTTTTGAAAAGTTGGGGCTGGAAGTCGGTGTCGATTATCGTGCTATCCTTGGGGGTGATCAAAGAAAGCCAATTTATACAAATGCAAAGATTGGTACTCCCGAAGACGGTTTGTTTAAGTATATGCCAGCGGTTGCTGTAGGTATCTATGATTTGGGCTTTGTAAAGGATGTCAATGATTACAGTCTGGTATATGGACTCCTTGCGAAAAATATCTGGAAGCTAGGGCGTATATCTGCAGGATACTATTATGGAGCAGGGTCGGAATCCTTATGGATGGTTCCAGGAGATACAACCGGTAAAGTCGAGCGAGGTGGATTACTTGCTTCGTGGGATCGCGTCATAACTGAAATTTCCGATAAGCTGTGGGTTGCGGTTGATTATCAAAGCGGAAATAACTGGTACGGGGCTCTCAGTTTTGGAGTAGCATGGAATTTTGCGCCCAATGTTGGTGTGATACTAGGTTATGATATCTATAATAATAAAGATGCTTCGGTTCCTACATTCACCTTTCAGGTTGACATCAACGCTTTCTGATAATTGATACAAAAATGAAGTTATAGGCGATTGTGTTACAAAATTGTAAGCTTAAACTTTGAAAAAATGTGGGAAACCTGAAGAAATTCGCTGTACCCCTGACATGGTATGGTCTTTGCGGAAGGTTAATAACAGCTGTGTCCATTAGCCTGGAATTTCTAAAGGTTTCTCATTATTAATTTTTTTTACGAGGGAGGACTCTATGAGACGCATTCTAACGGCAATTACCGGGGTACTGCTTTTATGCGCCGCGACAATTGCGATTGGTGATACCACCACAACAATGACTAAGGCTCCCGATTCTGCAACAGCTGCAGCACTCGTTGCCGCACCTGCGCCTGTTGCAGAGCCGGCGCCTGCACCCGAGCCAGCTCCTGTTGCGAAAATCGATACAGGAGATACCGCATGGATGATAATGGCAACCGCCATGGTTATGCTCATGACACTTCCTGGGTTGGCGCTTTTTTATGGCGGCCTTGCAAAACGTAAAGATATGCTCAATGTTATGGCAATGTCTTTTGTAACGTTTGCCGTGGTGAGTGTGTTGTGGGTAATTTATGGGTATGCTCTCGTGTTTGGCACAGATGTCAAGGGAATTTTAGGCAATCTTGATAAATGGATGTTATCGGGCGTCACCGTTAATTCTGTTTCATATACCATGCCAGAATACATCTTTGTGGTATTTCAACTTACTTTTGCGGCAATCACCGTTGCCCTTGCAAGCGGTGCTTTTATAGAACGTATGAAGTTTTCGGCATGGATACTCTTTAGTATTCTCTGGATGACGCTTGTATATGTCCCCGTTGCTCATTGGGTATGGGGCGGTGGTTTTCTTGCAAAACTTGGGGCGCTCGACTTTGCAGGTGGAACCGTGGTTCATATCAATGCTGGTATCGCAGCGCTTGTTGGTGCTCTTGTACTGGGAAAACGACGTGAGCCTGGCTTAAAGCCAAACAACTTAGTGTTTGTTGTGACTGGCGCGGGACTTCTCTGGTTTGGTTGGTTTGGGTTTAATGCAGGTTCTGCATGTGCTGCCAATGGTCTTGCAGGGGCCGCATTTATCAATACCAATACTGCAACAGCTATCGCTGCGCTGTCTTGGATGTTTACAGAGTGGATGTATAACAAAAAGCCTACAATCCTTGGTTTGGCATCGGGTGCTGTAGCGGGACTTGTAACCATAACCCCTGCAGCCGGATTTGTAAATATTGGCGGTTCGATGATAATCGGTGTTCTGGCGGGCGTTATTCCATTCTTTATGGTTGCAGTTGTAAAACAAAAGCTTGGATACGACGACACACTTGATGCATTTGGAATTCATGGTGTTGGCGGTATCTTGGGTGCTTTACTAACAGGTCTTTTGGCTGATCCCGCAATCAATAGCGCTGGCACAGGACTTTTTTATGGTAACCCAAAACAATTCACCATTCAATTGATTGCAGTTGGTACAACGGTTGTCTATTGCGCACTTGTAACGTTTATTATCTTCATGGTTATCAAAGCAACGGTTGGGTTGCGAGTTAGCGCCGAAGACGAATCGATTGGTATCGATGAATCTGAACATGGAGAGCATGCTTATAATTTTTAACCTCTCGATTAGATTGCGTTAAAAAGTTACCAGTCCGTCTCATACGTTACAGGCAGAAATCGATTGCGATTTCTGCCTGTTTTTTAGCCCTCGGCGACTATCCCCATTCTCCCAAGGTTTATTTTGTAGGTATGGAAACTAACACATTACCTGAAATAAAACGGCACGCACTTGGTTTTATAGAGATGGATTCTCAGCACGAGCATTTGTATGATGTGTTTGCTTTGCTAGGATCCGATGAAACCAGCACCTTTAATGATAAGCATTCGCCAATTCTAAAAGAAATTGAGAGATATTTTCTTTTTCACTTTGCAAGCGAAGAGTTGCTCATGCGGTCGTATGGCTTTAGGGGTTTTGAGGTTCACCGAGGAGATCACGAAAATTTTGAAGAGCGATTAGCAGCTTTTTTAGAACAATACGAAAACGGAGCGCTTAATCCACGATATCTGAGAGATTTCCTTACTCAGTGGTTATCGGAACATGGAAGTCAGACTGATGCTCTCTATGTTGCGTGGATATCAAAAGCTCGAGAACAGCTACGTGCTTTGAGCACTCAAACTTAAAAACCTGACCCACCGGTTATTCCCATAGTATTACGAGACCCATCTGCATTATTGAATTTCCCGTTTGTCGAGCCAGTGTTGATGCACGGCGAATAGGTTGAGAGCACAAATCGGCCTGTGATTTTTGCATCTTTTTTAGACTCACTGTCGGGTTGCTTTTGGTGTAAAAGCTTTGCAATAGCAGGATTAAGAACTTGGGTGATAGTGGTTGGTGTACGAATATCGCGTTCTTTAGAAATCGAATCGGCGCTGCTTCCTGAAAAAATTGGGTCTGCAAAAATATTAAAAAATTGATCGCGCGGTGGATTCTTTGAATCCTTGGTATTGATCTTGACCAGTGCGCCAAGCGCGGGGTCGCAATCGATGCAATTCCCGTCGGCGTTGCCATAAAAGCAGGAATAGGTGCAGGAAAAAAGCGATACCCCATCGGACCAAATACCATTATTGCGATTGAACGCGATAATGCTATTAATAATTGTTGGATTAGCTTTTGTTATTTTTATGCCGCACGTAAAGTTTTGCGTAATTACAGTGTTGTAAATACGCATTGAACCCCCGGCTTCGCAATTGAGGCCAACATTGTTACGCTCTATCACGGTATTGCGAATAAGCGGTTTGCATGCTTTTGCCGTTATGCCAAAGCATGCCCCCGTAATATCTACAAAGGCCATTTCAGAGAGATCGTCAAACGATCTGTCGAATACGATACCATACCATGTTGGACTTGAGGGATCGGTACTTGCTGGTCTAAAGGTAATGCGCTTGTTTGGTTTTCCAATACATGAGATCATTCCCTTTATTTTTATTGCAACCATATGCGTATCGGTATAGTCGTATTGCACAATAGCTGTGTCGTAGACGATCGGTTTACCAATAAGCACAACAGTGCCTGCCTCGATGGTAAGACGGCACGTTGTGGCAATTTCAATGTCGTTCATAATCACATACGGCCCTTTACCTGCGGTCCATCGGGTGTTCTGACTGATAATGCCACTCACATGAGTTTCGGCCTGTAGCGAAACGGTAAAGAGCAGGCATAGGTAGATATATACACAGTGATGTGTGAGTTTCATAGTGATGGTAGCTTATTGTTAAAGGTGTTCCACAAGTAAATTTTTGCCCATGTGTCGTGTGGGAGGGTGATGGTGCCAGACATATGCGCCTGATCTGATGAGTCTGCTTTTTCTCCCGAAAGTGCCGCTATGGCTCCCAGTTCCTTAAGGTGCTTGATAACCTGTATTGGCCGACACTCTGGACAATGCGTTTTAACTGCGTCAAGAAAAACATCGCCGGGGATATCTGTTTTGCCTCCATCGGGGTGGGTGATAGATGGGTAAAGCTCTGAGATCCCTTTCATAAGATCACTTTCCTTTTTGCCAATGGGCGAATGCTTATCATAGGCATGGCGCATAGCAAGCGTAATAAACGCGACATAGCGAGAAAACTCTTCTTGGTTATCGCAGATAATGCGTGAGTGGTCTAGGTGAATAAAGTTATGATTGCAAAGAAATCCAATGCATCCGTTAAAACGTTCTTCGGAAACCCCCAAAAGTGCAATTTGTTGTGTAGATGCAATGGCAACAGAAAGAGACCCACCCGACGCAGCGCAAACATCCGGTTGACGGCCAAAACATTGACGGTACAGCAAAAGGATCATGGCGCCATCGATAGAACGTGTCGAGAGTGAGAGGGTTCGTTCGTTTGCTTTCCGAATTTTCTGGCAGGTCATGCGCACAATACTCATGTACCAGGGAGGTACTCCGCCAACTCGAGAGTGAAACGTTTCGGCGTCGATAATCGTGACAAGCGAATCAGAAACGGTTTGAGCGGAGGCACTCCGAGGTTTTCCATCTATTAAAGCCATTTCTCCGAAGACAGCGCCTTTTTCAAGGATTGCCAAGTCGATGTCGCCGCGCCCTATGCGACGGGTTATTTTTATAGTGCCCGATTGCACCACATAGAGCTCTCTCGAATGGTCGTTTTCGTGAAAAAGGTATGCATTGGCTTTAAAATTTTTGGAAACTGGCTGCATTGAGTGTCCTTGGTTGTGTGCAATTCTTTATTTTACGATAGACTCTAATAACACGCAAGTAAAAAAAGGTTTACTAATGAAATTGCATCAAGTTAGTCTGTGTTGTGTGCTGGCTGTTTCTGTGTGTATCATTTCCTGTGATATTGCTACCAAAAAGACCTATGATCTGCGAATCAGGTATGCAAAGCCATCGACAGAGCGGTATTCGTTAGATATCCACAGTAACGACACTCTTTTTACTCGGGATACCACGGCGCCGGTTTCGTCGCATCTAAACGCTTTTTTAGCCTGTAGTACGCGTGTTCTCGATCCTCTTATTTTTAACGTGGTAGCGCAGGATGTGGCCATTTCGGGAACATTTGCGGATAGCTTACTTTGTAAAGATATTCTTGGCACTCTTGCCACCCTAAGTTATACCTACGATGTCAATATTGGTGAGATCAAGGTGCTGGATACTGCTATGCTTGGCTTGCCGATGAGCCCACAAGGGGATTTTTTTAGAGCCCTGGGGCACGCGCTCCCGGCGCTTCCACAGAGCGCTTTGGGGTTGCATGAGAGCTATGATCGTGAATCATTTGGCCCGTTGTCAACGCGATGTGGGGATGTAACGGCACGGGTATATCAGCGAGCAACACTCGATAGCGTGAACTCTTGGGGGCAGCAGGTACATGCTTATATTTCGTACCAATTTCGGTATAGCCTCGATGATTACGCGAACCTGGATAGTTCTCTTGTGGCTGGAATGCCTTCGGTTGGGATGGGGCAAGGATCGGTGATTGTCGATTGTACGCGGCATCGTCTCATTGCCGTGAATGGTACTTTTTGTGCACGTGGAGACGGGACATCTTTGCCGCGCATTTCGCGTAATGAGGTTATTGCACTCAAGCTTCTCGATTCGAATTCCCGGAGTACTAAGCCATGAAAAGTTTAATCCAGATAATTCTGCTGGTACACATACTTGCCACAGCTTTAGTAGCAAAGCACTCTGAAGTTCATATCACAATCCAAAGAGACACCGTGCTTACGGGGACTTTGTTTATTGACGAGTGGACAACATTGCATATAAATGCTGGTGTAACAATTGCTTTTTCGGGGTATCAGAAGATGGTTATAAAAGGGGTGGTGCTTGCTGCGGGAACAGCCGAAAAGCCTATTACTATAACATCCGAAAACAGACCTCATGGATCTCAAGCTGCCCCGGGATGGGCCGGGTTTATGATTGTGGGCGCAAAAGCTCAAGGTATGTTTACCCATTGCAGAATAGAAGGTGCTTATAAAAATATAGTGTACGAGGCTATGGCAATTTTTGATTCATGCGAATTTGCCGGGAATCATTATGCGCTTTACTGTATGAAAAAAGCATCGGCGCATATTAAAAATTGTCGGGTGTATCGCAATGTATACGGAGTCGTTTCCGATTGTTCGTCACCCTTGCTGCTTGGAAATACCATCACGGAAAATACTGTGGGGCTCTATGTTCAGCTTGGATCTGGGTGCACTGCGGGCAAAAATAGTATTGTCAATAATGAAACAAATATCAAGTCAGAAAAAACCTTTGGTCCCACAAAAGACGCCTTGTCGCTGCAATATCTTTGGGAAGTTATGAGAGATTTTTACTAATCGTTAATGTCAATTATTTTGTGCGTGCTGTCGGTTCACTTCATACAACATTATAGCGCTGGCGCAGGCAACATTTAAAGAGTCGATACTGAGGGCCATGGGAATAGTTACCGCGGTATCACACGTTGCAAGAATCTCTGGAGAGATTCCATCTCCTTCACTGCCAAAGACAATACAGGTATTTTTAGAAAACTTTGTTTGATACAAAGAAACGCTCGGATCATGAGGGTGTGCTGCAATTATTTGAAAAGTATAGTTTGATCGAAGAATTAAAAGCGATTCGCGCAGCGAAGAGGTTCTCACGATAGGTACTCTAAAAACTGTTCCCATAGAATTGCGAACTGCCCTGCGAAGATACGGATCGGCACAGGTTTCGCCAACCAGTATCGCGCTCACCCCGCACGCCGCACAATTTCTAACAAGCACGCCAATGTTTTCTGCATTGTCAAGTTTGTCGAGGGCTACAATTAAATGTGTTGAAGAAGGAGTGGTAACAGCCACATCAAGCGTTACCGTGTGGGGGAGTTTGGCAACCGCCATGACTCCATGATGATATTGATAGCCAACAATGTTTGCCATATGGGTAAGGTCGGCTAAAAAAACCTTGATGGGTTCTGGCCGTTCTTGCAAAGCATCTTTAAAAACCTCAAACCATTTTTGTGAAAAGAGAACAGAAACAAGAATTAGCGATGTGTCAAGAAATCGCCGTACGACTTTATCGCCCTCTATAACAAACAACTTTTTAGCAAAGTGTTCCTGTGGCTGTTTAAGTGTAGCATAGCATTCTAAATCCGGCGTGTTTATGGAAAACACTTGTTCTATACTTTCAATCATAATGCTTTATAAATCCCTTTGCTTTCTCTTAGTTGTGCTACTAGAAATACATCGTGAAGCAAACTTTTATCAAACTTTTAGGCAACAGGACGTGCATCGCATTTTTTTCGCTGTTTTAAAAACGATTGATCTTTCTCATGATGCATGGTTTATTTTAAACAAAATCTTTTTGCATGCCCTTATTCTTAATTTTTAATGGGAGATTATATGACGGTTTCTTTTTCGGCTCAAGATCTCTTTGTATCACCGTTTGGCAATGATGCTTGGTCTGGATCGATTGCAGAACCAAATAGTTCTAAAACAAATGGACCCCTTAAAACAATCGAAAAGGCACGCACCGTTATTCGGTTACGCAAAACGCTAGGAGAATTTATCGGGCCCATGCGGGTGTATGTGCGGGAAGGCGAATATTCGATCTCCAGACCGCTGAGGTTTGAACCGCAGGATGGCGCTGTCTGCTACTGCGCCTATCCGGGTGAGAAGCCTGTGATTAGTGCTGGTGTAAAGATCACAAACTTTGCCGATGCAACAATCAACGGCCGCGCATGTTTTGCTGCAGACGTTACCGACATCATCGAGCGACAAGGTTTCTTCCATCAACTCTTTGTTAATGGACATCGCCGTGACCGTGCGCGCTTGCCAAAAAAAGACTTTTATCGCATTGAGGAGATTCCCGAAAATCCCAACTCAACGCTCAAGCCGGGATCCTTCCGTTGCAAAAAAGGAGATTTCAAAAACTGGTCACGGTTTCATGATATTGAGGTACTGACCTTTAACCTGTGGGTTGAACAGCGGATGCCCTTGCTTGCATTTGACGAGAAAACCGATGTTGTCACCTATGCACGCAATTCTTGGCCTTTGCGTGAAGGAACAAATAATCAGTGCGCGCGTTTTATCATCGAGAATATCGGTGATGAGTGCACCGATCCGGGAGAATGGTACCTCGACAAAGCGACAAAGACTCTGTTCTACATTCCGGTAGCAGGCGAAACGCTTGCAACCCTCGACGCTGTGGTGAGCATGCAGGTGCGCTTTCTTGAAGTGATTGGGTCTGCAGACGCAAGTGCTTATGTGGAGAACCTCGGATTCAACGGCTTGACATTCAAGTATTCTGACTGGCGTCAACCCGCTACCTCTTGTTCGGAAGTAACATCGCTTGTGCTGCGGACAGATAAAGGACATCCCTTTGATGTCGAACGGAGCTATAATTTGAAAGTTGATCCGGTGGCTGGAGACCAGAGCTGTATCCGTCCGGATACCGGACAATCCTCCATGGGACTTCCCGGGGCCGCCTATTTTCAGGCTATTAAAAACTGCAGCATCGAAAATTGTGTTTTTGAGCATGTCGGTTGGCATGCCATCGAATTGGGCTTTGGCTGCAAAGGTAACCGGATCATCGGCAACATCATTAGTGACGTGGGTGGAGGAGGTATCAAGCTGCATGGTGAGAGCTCAACCGAGCATTCTCCTTTGTCAACTGGTAGGAATCTAATTACCGACAATCATATCCACCACTGCGGGGAGGTTTTCCCTGGTGCGTCGGGAATAATGGTGATGCATTCTTTTGGGAATCTGGTTGCCCATAACCATGTGCACGATATGTACTACACGGGAATTTCTGCCGGGGCAACGTGGGGATATCGGCAGAACCTTTGCTTGGCTAACCGCATCGAAAAGAATGTGGTGCACGATATCGGCAAAAAGGTCCTTTCCGACTGCGCGGGAATTTACCTCCTCGGAGTACATGGCGGCACATCGGTGCGCAACAATATTGTTTACAATATCACCAAGAGCGATTATGGTGCCTTTGGTGTGAATATTGACGAGGGGAATAAGCATGTGCTTGTTGAGGGGAACCTCTTTTTCGCGATACAAAGCCAGGCGTTCCATGTACATTATGGCGAGGAAATCATTATCCGCAACAATATTTTTGCGTTTGCCGGAGAAGGGGTAATTGCACTAAGCCGAGGATCGGACTGTCGATGGGTAGAAAAGGGTGCCGTGGGTGGCGGAGACATAAGCATGGCGTTTACTTTTGAACGTAATATCGTGGTTGCCGACGATCAACCTATTTTTATTGGCGGGCTGGGGGATGCAACGGGGAATATAGATAAAAAGACTTTCATCAGCGACCTGAACCTGTTTTTTGATGTCAACAAAAAGGAATTATATTTCGGTGACGGTGTGCATGGGAAATCGGGCAGAGAGGCTCTATTGACAATATATAATCACGACCAGTGGAAGGCGTTCGGTTACGATCATCATTCTATTGTTGCAGATCCGCAGTTTACTGATGTTGCAAAAAACGATTACACCCTCAAAGCAACATCGCCCGCTTTTTCGTTGGGCTTTAAACAACTCGACATTGCCGATGCAGGTGTACGACCAGCAGAGAAAAGAAAAGGGTGGTTGCGTAAAGAACTGACAGAACTTGACACCGACAAGTTTGGGTACTGGTAATTGTAAATGAGGGGAATGTATTCCCCTCATTTTTTTTCGCCAAAATAATGGTAGAACTGTTTCAAAAGTACCCTTTGACCATTCTGCGGAGCTCAGGGTACTTTTGACTTTTTATTGCATACTGCTCGTCTAAAACCTGAGATCCGCGTTGAGTATGAACCGCCCATAATTACAGTATTTAGTGATAAAAATAATTTTTGAAGTTTAATATTTATCATTATCTTTTTTGTAAGTCCTTGAATTTTAAGAACTTGAACTAAGTTATCGATTGCTTCGTAAATTCATGCAACACAGTTAATGTGTAGCATTGAGCTGTTTTTATTATAGATTACCTTAAAAAGCGTCTCGGCACTCCTGAGGCGCTTTATTTGTATTTATACTTCAAATATTACTTTAATCATCAAAAAGTAGAGCGAAACCGCTTGAAAAAGCTATATTAATATTATTGATCTAAACATGAAATTCATTGTAAAATCAAACTATACAAGATACTTTGCCTCTTCCCTATTTTTACTGGAGCCGATCTATGATGTGTCATCGAGATTTTGTAAGAAAATTTTGTGTAGCGCTTATTGTTGCCAGTGTGTTTGTTCCATCGGTCTTCGCTGATCAAGGACTAACACTTATAAGCCCTTTGGGCGGACAAACGTTTTATGTTGGAGATTCAATTACTGTTTCATGGAAACTGGATCCGGGGATAAGTGTTACAGGCCCTTTGGTTTTTATTTCTCCAAATAATGGAAAAAAGAAAGCTTATTTGGCCAAATATGAAGGCGCAGTACCTGCAGATGGAATTTGTTCTCTTCGTATCAAAATCGACTCTACAGGAACCAATCCCTTGCTTTCTTCCACGGTCACGTTTTCTATGATTTCCGATTCGTGCATTTGTATAGTCGCAGATTATAATGGAAATGGTTCGGATCAGAGTACTTCTATTTTTTCTATAAAACGAAAACCTCAGAGCGTAAAGAGATTTCTGTCGCCTATAGGTGGAAGTGCTTCCCTGATACTCATGAAGCCTCAAGCTCATGGAACAATGATGGTCACTTCTCTATTCCCTCAACAAACACAGTTTGCTTTGTTTGAAGCTTCAGGGAGAAAAATTTATTCTGGAATATTGGAATCACAAGAAACGTCCGCTATTACTATTCCTGTAAATCAAAAGGTATTTGTAAAAGCCTTTGCGGGTGATAGAATGGAATCTTTTGTGATTGATGGAGTGAAGTGATTGAAAAGTTTTGCTAAACTGCTTTTTTTGTGATCGACAACTATTTTTCTGAACGGTGGACCTCATGATACTTAAAAAATTGCTATTACTATATAGTGTGATATTCTTAAGTGTTGACGTGGCGCAAGCAGCAACAAAGGCAGATTCGGTACTTGCTCTTACCGGCAACAAAAACACTCGTTTTGTCTGGGTGCGCTGGCCATGGGCCGATCAGAACTATAATCCTGTTTCTGCATACAGTCAAGTCAATCTGTACAACGATCACCCCTTCACCCAGATAGTTTCTTTTAACACCGAGACCAATACCACCCGGTATCTCGATTCGTCTATTGGAAGTCACTGCTATCCGCGCTTCACTCGCAAGGACGGCAGCCAGGTCGTTTGGGCGGATGATGTTAACAAGTGTGCATGGATCAGTGATTTTGCCGGCACCACGCCTAAGCGAAAACTGATTGCATCTGACGATTACAGTACTGCTGCATGCCAATATGATCCTGCTACCGGGAAAGAATATGTTTACGTAATTGGATCAACCAAAAAAACATTATATCGTATAGAGTTTAATGCCAATTACACCCTAAATATTTCTACAAAGATATCGATTTATTCCGGTTCGGAAATACCGCAAGGCGCTTTGAGCGTCTCTGCGGATGGTAAATATATTGGGGGAGAGATGCCCTGGCCCAATACCGAAATTTTCGATGTGGAAAATAACCAGCATTTAGCGAGGCGCTGGCCTAGTGGAGCCTTTGGCTGCCAACCTAACCTTGCACCCGATAATTCCTACCGTTTCTTCCACTTGCATGATGACCATATGATAGTTAGCATGTGGGATTCGTCATTGTCAACAAAATATTGGGATGTACCCTTTAATTTGAATATGCCGGGTAATGTTACCGGTATGGACATTGCTGGGCCACGCTGGACCAATAATGTTAGATTCCTAACTAATGGATATCCTCTGCAGGGTGGGTTCATGGATCAATACTCAAACTCGTTTTTTGGGATGAATTCGGCTCAAGTTAAAGCCAGTGATGCGTCAAAGGCTGGTTCATTCTGTTTTGGTAAATTCAGCCAAGATTACAGATCCATAGAGTCATACGTTAGAATTAGCGATGGCGATATTCGACACCGTGATGTTATTGGCGATGCCTGGGTGGCCAGCTCGGTTGACAATACGGCCCCGTCGGTTCCCGCAAATGTGGCCGGGACACCTAATTCGGAATCAAGGATTTCCCTTACTTGGACAGCATCAACTGATGCAGAAAGCGGGATTTTAGAGTATAATGTATTCCGCGGGGGGGTACGCATAGCCACAGTTGCTGGAGTATCATTTGTAGATTCCAATTTGCCCGAAGCAACCACGTATCAGTATTCTGTAGCCGCTGTCAATGGCGCTTCAATGCCAAGTGGGCAAAGCGCTGCTAAATCAGTTACGACACTTAACGACACACGCAAGCCTACCATTCGCTCTGCAACTGCTCTTGGTAAATCAAATCAGGTAATGATAATTTTTAGCGAGCCAGTTTCTAAAGCGTCGGCTGAATTGATAACCAACTATGCAGTTGGATCTAGTATGGTAATAGCATCGGCTCAGTTGCAGACTGATAATGCAACTGTCATCTTGACGTTAAGCACAGCCCTTATAAAAAATACGGCCTATAGCGTTACAATTAGTAATGTTGCCGATCGTGCTGCAACGCCAAACGTTATTGTGGCGAGTTCGGTTGCTACGTTTACTTTCTTTCCTTGTGGTGATGATTTTAATGCAAGTGCGCTAGCGGCTTCCACCTGGACAACGGTTAATACATATACGGGTAGTGTCAAGCAGGAAAGTGGACATTTGTATATTAAAGCAGACGGGCAAAGCCTGGTTGAAAATAATCAATTCTATGGTGTTAAGCGTACCGATTTTACGGGGGATTTTGATGTATGGGTAAAAATTCTCAATTCCAATGTAGCCCCGTGCGCCACCCAACAAGGGATTATTGCTGCCAATAATCTTTCTACTCTTTCTGCAGGGGGAAATGTTACAGCCGGCATCGAATATTATAACGACCAAACGACTACGGCGCTGCCTACTGGGGCAGCTTATGTAATGAGATATAGCAAAACTGCAACAGGCGTTTTGGATAATAGAATGGAATTACATAGTAATGTTACTCTTCCCTGCTGGGTGCGCCTTGTTAAAAAAGGTTCAGTATATTCTTCATACGTAAGTATTTCGGGCCCTTCTAATTGGATGGAAATAGGAACAGTAACCGTTGCCGGCGCAACAACCCGATCTGATGTAGGACTCTTTAGTGCTTCACAAAGTGGGCAACCGTGGGGAAGCCATGCATGGTTTGATGAATTTGCATGCACCGTAGAAGGACAAGGGAACATTACTGCGAGTGCAAAAGAAAACAATGTTGTAACTATTTCGCAGCCTAGCATGAAGGTGTTCACTTCGCTTTCGTCAATCATTGTTCGTGCTGACGGTTTTAAAGTAAAAAGTCTTTCTTTGGTGTCGCCATCTGGAAGAATTATTGCTCAAGCAAAGTCAAGCGCTGGAAACCAAGGCGTCATATCTATTTCCAAAGCACCAAAAGGAATGTACGTTCTGATCGCAAAGACGGAAGCTGGAGATATGAAGCAATCTATTATAATTCGGTAAGCATAATTAAACTTTTTTAGAATGGTCCCATCATGAACAATTCAATCAAAAAATACTTGACAGCAGTTAGTGCTGCTGCAGGTATGGTTGTGATGTTGGGGGCGAGTGGAAACGTGAATGCCGCATTGAAAGACGATGTTCTTTCTATGACTGGCAATTGCAGAACTATCGCTGTCTGGGTGCGCTGGCCATGGTGTGATAGTAATTACACGCCCGTTAAAGCATACGATACCATGACGGCACTTGAAAACGAAAACTCTGCAACGCAACTTATGGTTTTTGACACCTATGATGGCAAAACGCGCTATCTCGATTCAACCTTGGGTTGCCATGTAGTTCCAAGAATAAATAGGGCCGGAACTCACGCAGTTTGGATAGATGAAAAAAATAAAACTTCATGGATTCGAGATCTTGCCGGCCTTACTTCTAAACGTAAACTTATAAGCGGTGGAAATTATTTTGTTGTAGGTTTTCAGTGGAATTCTACGACTAAAGCAGAAAACGTCCTCGTCGAATCGGCAGATGAGTTGACACTATATAGGGTTCCTTTTAAACCAGATTATACTGTGGATACAACTCAGAAAGTTGTTATCTATAAAAACACAACTTTATTGATCCAGAATTCAAACCTTTTAGCAAAATTTGATAGATTTAAGCTGAGTGTTTCTGAAGATATTGCATATATCGGCTGCGCATTGCCGTGGCCATCGTGTATGATGATAAATACTTCCAAAAAAGCAATATTGTCAAGGAAAGCTGACGGCGCATTCGGTTGTGAACCAAATATTGCGCCAGATAATAGCTATCGTTTTTTTCATAACAGGGATGACCACACCAAATTGAGAATGTGGGATGCTAATCTGAGTGAAACGGCATGGGATGTTGTTATGAATCTAAACGTACCTATTCCAGGTACAACTTTATCGAATTTTACAGATTGCGCTGCACCTCGTTGGACAAATAATAATCGTTATTTTACCAACAGCATTCCTTTGCAGGGAGGGTATGAAATTAATTGGGGCACGTTTGATATTTTTAAAATGACCGCAGCGCAGGTCAAGGTAGACAACCCATCAAAGGCGGGTTTTTTTCTGTTGGGAAAATTTAGTGCAGATTTTAAAACAGTCGAGAAATATGTGCGCATTAGTGATGGAGATATCCGACATCGAGATGTTAGTGGCGATGGTTGGGTCGATCCAGTTCCAACAAAGATTGGCTTTGTTGCTGCTACAAAGAACCCAAATCAATTGGTAAATATTACCTATAAGCCTGGTTCTATTTTAGTTGATAAAATGCAAAAGGGTTCGAGTGGAAGGCTCCTTTCTCCCAAAGGCGTTGTTGTTAAGCATTGGAGTGCAGTGTCGCGTATAGTTCTTGATACGAGAAATTTAAGCAAGGGTCTCTACGTGGTTTCTCTTGAATCAAATGGCACCCATGAATCTGTAGTTGTGCCGGTTTCACAATAAAGAATAGTTTCTATGCAATACTAATTTCAAAAGGATACTGTATGACAAACAAAACAAAAAAATACTTGACAGCAGTTAGTGCTGCTGCAGGTATGGTTGTGATGCTGGGGATGAGCGGGAATTTGAATGCGGCGCTCAAAGATGATGTCTGAGGTGGTAGACTTTTTTTGACAATTTTATTTATCATTTTTAAGTGGTCTTTGTTGTTTAAAGTTTTGCATTAAAATCTTTCAGTGCATTACCGGGGGTCAGTGCTCGAACCCGCCGTTCATCTCATAGTCAACTATGC
>JBBRUX010000045.1:0-31247 GCA_038247415.1 Chitinivibrionales bacterium
CACCATTGACATCGGCAGAGTCCTGGGCAAGAGCTCCACCATTCCAGTTTATATATACCTTCTTTACAACTTTGTTGGGGTCGGTTGATTTTATCGTGTAGCCAACGGGGCGGAAAGCAAAGAGTGCGTCTTCGCTTACCGACAGTGTAACGGCAGTGACATACGGATAACCAGCCTTGACAATTACAGAGTCTTTGTATGCCACAGAAATGTTATTGTCATCGTCTTTTACTTTTATGTAGAGGTACTTCTTGCCGCTGTCTGCGAAGGTGTGCCGTAGCGTTGCATCTGTTGACCATGCGCTGTAATTTGTGCCGTCATAGGATACCTGATATCCTGTGATAGTCCCATTGTCTTCTGCGGCAATTGTAAACTGGGTGTCCGTTGCCAAAAAGCATGAATCTGGTTGCAGGCTTAATACGCGGGGGTTCCCCTGGTCAACGATCAGGCTATCGGGAGCATTGTAGGTCGTGGAAACCTGTCCGTCATCATCCGTTGCGGTCAAAGAGAATTTGTAGGCTTTGGCAGTAGTAAAAGTCAATTGAATGGTTGTATCAACAAATTGCCTGTTTGTTGCGATTTGCAAGGGTGAAGTCTGCCCCCACGAAACACTCAGGTTCTTGACTGTCCCGTTCGTATCGTGTGCAAATATCCGCAACCCAACAGCACGGTTCAAATACGCTACAGTAGCGGAAAGTTTTGTGCTGTCGACAATCGGTTTCCCTGTAATTACATCAATAGTACGTGTCGCAAGCGTTATAGCACTATCGCCCTTGCTGTTTGAACACCAGATACGTACCGTGCGCTTGCCGGGTGCAGAATAATTTTTGTCAACGTATTGAACTGTCGTTGTGGTATCCCACGTGCCATTATTATCGAAATCCCATTTCCACTGAATAATCGAATCGTTCGCGTTTCCTGGCAGTGCTGTTCCATCATGACGAATAATATCATTGATGAATATCGATGTATCAACAGTCAATTTCTGGAAATAGGGCTTGTTCGTTGCAACATGAACAACAATGGCTACCGTATCCGATGTGAAATTGTCGTTGTCAAGTGCCCACACCCGAATACGTTGATCACCGGGAGCGATGAAGGTCATTCTGAGAGTGTCTTCTGTAAGCTTGCGTGTTGTAGTATCTGCATCCGACTTATAATAGATACCCCTAACAACCCCATCGAGGTTGGTGTCTGAGGCTTTTACATAAACTTTTATTCCGGCATTCAGAGTTGTGCTGACTTCAGTCGCCGTAACTTGAACGATTGGCCGGCTGGCAATAACATTTACAATCGCAGTTTTTCGGTAGGTTGAATCTACGCCAATCACGGCAATAACACTTTGTGTGAATTGTTTCGTCCCATTGAAACGGGCAGTCCGAACACCGGCAAGCGTCGTTATGGTATCTTCGGCAGTGGTGTTAATTGTACACCAAAAATACTGTACATCGGCATCGGGAACATGTTGACCATTGCGACTAACATGAACTTTCCACATATTCCCGGTTCGTGCTTGAACGGTTGTCGGGAAAGAGTCTACAACAAGTTCATAGGTGAACGACTGTGGAACGATAAGAACCGTATCACTTGTACCGATCACACCAATCTTGTTCTTAGCGGTAACAATTACGGTATCGGTGGTGCTATCCGGCCAGGTAAGTGTGAGAAGCGGGGCCGAAGTTGTTGTATCGATATTGAGCAGAATGCTTCGCCACCAGACGGAATCTGCATCGGTAAGGTTTACACTCAGGGAATATGCTTTGTTGACTGGAACGGATATGGAATTTTCTGCAAAGGATACTTGAGGCGTGCCGGTGGGCCGCACTCGCAGCTGGAGAGTTTTGAGCGCGACCATATTCCCGCGAATGTCCCTGATGGTTGCACCAACACTAAAGTCTTCGGATAGAGCTGCTTTTCGAGTGAAAGACGATGTCAGTTTTGTACTATCGACTTTTGTATCATCAACGAACCAGAGTACGCGTAAACTGGTGTCGGAAAGTAGTGGCTGAAGATTTCCAATGTGGAAACTCACCATCAGCCCGCTGCCAAGCGTCGAGGAGTCCACGCATACCCTGAACGGATTACTGACTTTTACCTTAATTAATGTATCAATAAATGGCTGTTTGTTTCTCATTATACCAACAAATGAAACCGGCCCATCGTACGTTTTAACAAAGTACATTCGCAGCGCAGTATCAGATTGCGGGTCGTGAGGGATGTGCACATACGCAGAATCAATCGCACCGGCAGGGGTCGTGATTCCATGGAATGTCCAGTAGTGGTCGCGGCCTGTTTCCGTCCAGCGCACCAAGTACGGCGTAAAAACCCGCAGGCTGTCGAGCTTCAGGGTGTCGGTATTGATAGTGAAAGAATACCCGTCTGACGGGTAGTTCTGATCAAATGGCGTGACCGGGAGCAGATTTTGTTGGGAACAATCGAGCACGCCAACAAGTGCTCCTGCACCTACGAGATAACAGAGCACCCAAAGTACTTTTGTCAATACAGCCGTCTTTGTTTTTGAAGCGCCCATGGTCGCCTCCTTCTATAGGTATCGATTCTAAAAAGGTATCGAAATAGTTAGCCCAGCCAGTCCGATTGCTGTAAGCGCCCAACCGATTCTGGTATATTTTTGATGATTCTGAACTTGACTTTTAAGATCTTGCGCTTTTTGATAGTTTGCTTCATTGACATCGTTGAATTTTGTTAATAGTATATAATCGCGTGAAGCTTGCCGTGCGGCGCCATCCTCAATGAAGACAAGGCTGGTTCCACCTATCAGAAAAACTCCGGAAAACACCATGGAGAGCACATCGTTTCTGTGCTCTTTTTTCTGGAGGGGCGGAAAAATTCTTGTAAGTACACTCCGCGGCGGCATTTTTATTGATAAGTAAAGACTTGGAAATTGAAATCGCTCAAGCATATCGCCTTTGATAGGAATATCGGTTTCGCCAACTCGCAGATTGCTAATTTCATTATCTCTAAACCATGCGGTATCAATTGACACAAATTGAGAAGAAGTATCGATTGAGATACCAATTGTGCTGTTGCTCACTCGTGTAAATTTCATGTCAAGGTGTCCGTCTTTTTCAACGCGAATACCTTCCCAAGCTAGCGGAAGCTCCTTGGCAGGTGGATTAAGGTAGTCCCCGCGCGGAAGGGATAGCAGGCTGACTTGATCTTTCCAGTTTCCTTCGCAAAAAAGCGAACCTCGTACTATTATTCTAGCTCCACGCGAAACGAAAACGAGAGCGCCAGCTCTGATGTTTACGGTTTTCCCTTTTTCGATGGTAAGATCTCCCACGATAACAGCCGTTCCCGAAATTTCGCTATCATAGAATCCCGAAAGCGGAATGTATTGCTTTGTTTTTCTGAAGTGGTCGATTTCCGTTTCGGACATCTGCTGTGGCTGACTCCAAACAGTCTGGAGAGCCGTGAAAACAATCAGAGTCATTGCAGCATGCAGTGTCTTGTTAAATGACATGGTATCTCCGGTCGAAACTGACAATAGCGGCGGTATGCCGAGAAGTTAACAATAATGTATAAAAATATACTTTGGCATGGCTTTGTGGGTAGTACAATTGTCGATAGTGCAACCATTTACGCAGCGTGTGCGCTTTGCAACTTCGACTTTCTATACCTTGGCAGACTAGCAGAATATATTTTAAAAAAAGTTTTGTTGAGCCGGATTCAACGGCACTGTTTCTAAATTATGAATATGTAAAGAAATGAGACTGTATGTGTTGGCAGGCGAGGTTGCTTTTGCATTCCAAAATTTTTCTGGTTTCAATGACCTTCCTGTGTCATTTTATTCTGGTCAGCTCTGCATCCGCGCAACAAGCAGCAAACGTCTCCCCTATCGATGCCACTTTTAATCTTTCCAATCTGAATATATCGGCATTCTCGGCACGCCAGGAAACCAATCCGCTCCTATTCAAAAATTCTCCTGCGGGCCAGCCCGTTGTAACGAGACCCCACTGCAAAATTCGCACTGCCCTTTCCTGGGGCTTTGGTGCTATAATGATTGGAACGGCCGCTGGCTATATGATATACAGCCTCAACGTTGCGCAGAAAGACGATGAGATCCACAATGGCACAACACTAGAAATTGTTTCGCATGCTGATACCCAACGTCGGTCGTACATATCTTTGCGAACTCTCTGTGGAACCGCTTTTCTTGCAAGCGCTACTGCATTTACTATCACCGTAACCATTCCCCTTGGTGGCGATGACTGCGAGACCTTCCCTGATAAAATTGCGCCCCTCTTCAAGAAGAAGGGGACGTGATCCGATGATACCTTTCGGTAAAATTAAATTTGCTCTAAAATCAATGCCTGCTTGTGTTTGGGCACTTCTCTTGGTGCCTGTTGCGAACGCAGGCCAAAGCACGGCCACAGGATTTGGACCAGAACGTGCCGATTATCAGAAAAACGGCACGATTATGCTTCAAGGTACATTGTCAAGCAATACAACGATAGGGCCGGGCAATTATGTAATAGTCAATGATGTGTTCGTACCTCCCACTACTAATTTAAGCATCAGGTCTGGAACAACTATCTGGTTTGAGAACGGAACACGGATTGAAGCTGGTGGATCAATCACTGCTCTGGGTGATATCTCGAGCCCCATCCGCTTTTTGATTCTGCCAAAAACAGAACGAGAACAAACCGCACTGAGTAGCGATTCTCTATGGGATGGTATTGCTTTGTCAAGAAATGCTTCGATTGTAATTCGCAATGCTTTTTTTGCAGGATGCCGAATCGGTATTAAGGCTCCAGAAGGTTGCAAGAGCGCATTTGTACAAAATGTGACTATTGTAAACGGAAGCCCAGCTTTTCAAATGGCTGGAACACCATCTTTGAAAGCCTCGGAAAAACCAATCGACTTTGCCTTTCCAACCCGCTCTATAAAGCTTTTGCCCGAAAAAACAAATAAAGAAGGCACCTCATGGACGAATGTACACTGGAGCAGAAAACTTCTCACCTATGGCCTTGGGCTTGCTTCTGTTGCTTTGGCAACGGGTGCTCTTATGGAATCCCTCGAAGCTGACAAATACCATAACCGTGGAAACAAACTCTACCTGGCAGCACTTGATAAATACAAGGATAATGGGATGCCACAAGATGTCAGGGCTGAATTTCTGGGTACATGGCAGACAGGCGCTAAACATACCGAACAGGCAGGATATCTGACTATAGGTGGCTCTGTTTGCGTGATTGGGTTTGTGTTCACGATTCCATCGATCCGGAAACATGAAAAATGATTAAATCGATATTCAGATACGTGCCGGTTTCTGTTCTGCTCATTATGCACTTGCATAGTGGGGGTGCTGCACAGATTTATCTGAGTGGGCCTATCTCAGGCGATATTCCTGCCGGTTCTTATATCATAAAAAATAATATAGTAGTTTTGCCGGGTAAGAATCTTTTGATACATCCGGGAGTTGAATTGCGGTTCGCTGATAGTGCTAGCTTTGATGTTTATGGATCTGTGCGAGCATTTGGTTCTTCATCCGACCCTATCAATTTTTCTTCTGTTGGTACTGCACAATGGAAAGGTCTGAGAATTTATCAAGGAGCTGGCCAGATTTTCTTGCAGAGCGTTTTAATCGCCAATTGCAGCGGCATTCTGGTGAGTGATAATAGAGACAGCCTCAGACTAGATATACAGCGCTGCATTTTCAAAAATTGCAAATCGGCAGTATCTGGGACACATGGTATATCTTTTCTAGAAGCAACTGGCAAGCCAATGACATTTAGTTGCGCTTACCCTGGCAATTGCGATTGTTTGAAGGGTTTCGAGCCTTTTCATACAAGCTCCAAATTCGAATCGCTTGGCATTCCTAAAAGTAAATTGTCTACGAACAAAAATAAATCGGAACAGAAAATTTCACGGCAGGTAATGGTTGTCGTGCTTGGTGCCGTAGCGATTGTGTTTGGGGTACAAATGATTTTTGATGTACATGACAGATAAAGAGAACTTACGTATGAAAAGAATACTAACGCAATTGCTTTTTGTAATCATCTTGTGCGGGGCATCGCACCGCGTAATGGCCACTCGTGCAGACCTGAATGGTGCGCAGAAAGGCACGCTTTTTGCAGGAGAATACATCGCGCAGGAGCAACTCCACATTGCTGCAGGTGATACCCTCTTTTTGTCGCCCGGGGTTACCATCTATTTTAAAATGTATGCTGGAATCGCCGTTAAAGGCACTCTGCTTGCCCTAGGAACTCCAGGACAGAAAATAATATTGACATCATACAAAGAGTTGCAGCCAACGGCACTTGATTTTCCCAAGCCTGCTGATTGGAATGGCATCAAAATTGACAAAAGTTCGCGTTCTGTAATCATGTCAAACGTACAGATAAAATACAGTACCTTTGGCATAGAATCCGCCACGACCGAACCATCGATCCAACTCAGGGATGTCAGCTTCTTTTCCAACGGGCTTTCAAATCTCACAATAGCAACCAATACAATTCTCCCCTCTGATATGCTAGTCGGTGATCTGCCGGTTTCATTGTGTCATGGAGAGAATGCAAATACAGGAACAAACATTGCAAATGTAATAAAAAAATATAAGAATATTGCTGGAATAGTGGCCGGCACGGTAGAACCTGGAGAATATTGTATCAACGGAACGCTTACCATCCCGAAGGGAAGCACATTGACATTTAAGGCACCATGCGTTGTTCGGTTAACACCACATTCTTCGATACTTGTCAAGGGCCAAATAAAGACCGATGGTGGATTTTCAGGTACGGATGCGCATTACGCTAAAAAGCCCGGTGTGGTCTTTACTTCGTACCGTGATGGCACCGCAAACGATAGTGCTAGATTTGGGCCGGGTGCGGGAGATTGGGGCGGGATTAGAATTGCCGCTGGGAGTGATTCTTCGGTGCTCAAGTCGGTAAGAATCGACTACAGTGCCTATGGCTTACGATTAGAAAGCGGAGCAATGGTTTACGCAGAAGAAATAGATTTTGGTTCACATAATGGGCTGCTGAAACAGGATGGCCTGCATGACGTAACCACACTACCGGTAACCTTCGATCAATAACCCGCCGAGCTATTGAGTGCCTCCAGCTTTTTGCCCGCTTCAGAATAATAAGGATGTTGCGTTTCATTGCTCAGAAGGGTCTGCACCATTTTCCAAGTACTTATTGCCTGCCGAAGATTCTGATCCGTTTTATTCGTTTCGTAGAGTTCGGTGTACGCATTCGCCAAAAAATACGAGCCTTGTCGGCGCAGGAGTTCAGGCGATGAGATCAAGCTGGATGTACTCATTGATTTGCGCAAATTGTTGACCGCCGATTGAAGTTTTTTTGCTAACAAAGCCATCTGGCCTTTCTGCAGATAATACGCGCCGTCATCGCATTCGACTTTCTCGAAGAGCTGCAGAGATCGTGTCAAACCAAGAATCTTCCCGGCGGCATCGAGGCAACGAATAGCGAGGCTGACCTTTTCTTTTGTGTTAATAGGTGTCGTTGTTAGCAAGGTTGTGACTTCTAAAAAGTTTCCTAATGCCAATGCGCTTTCGATGCCGGAAGAAAGGTTGCCATTGCGTAAAGTTTTTACCGCCTTTTTCTCTGGCAAAACACTTTGATCAACAGCACGTGCTTTTTGGGAAAATGCAGAAGTTAGCTCGGAAGAGGCAGCACGTTGTGGCAATTCTTCGGTTGCTTTTGGTACCACCAGGAGCGCGCCATCAGGCATGCTATCATTATTGACTGATACGTTTTCGGTAAGGTTTGGGGCTGATTGTTGCACACTGTTTTCTTTTTTAGGAACCGCAGTCAATGTCTGTTTGGGTAGCGTAAAAATTAATACGGCTACAAGTGCTACAAGGATAGCTGCTGCACCTGCGATAGTGGCTGGGTTTACGAACCATTTCTTCTTCTCTATACGAATGCTGATTGCGTGCGTGTCCGGTAGTACACCGGGATCTTCCATGAACGCTACCATCGTTTTTTCTGGGGAGAATTTGGTTATTCCATGGTGCATTCTCTCTAATGCGTAAAGAAGATCGTCCGCAGTTGTGTATCGGTCTTCCTTATTGTATTCTAGGCACTTATTAATAATCTTGGTGAGTGTAGACGGTAGTTGCAATCCAAACTCGCTGGGTTTACGGAATTCACTACGTGATTTCGCCTGGAGCAGTTTAGTAATTTCCTGCTGCGGAAAGAGCATTTCACCGGTGATCATCTCGAATAGTATCGCCCCTAATGGATAAATATCAGTGCGTTCATCAATGTTATGTCCATCCATCTGCTCAGGAGAAAGATACGGAAGAGTACCTGTGATATTGCCATCGATCGTATGCAGACTGGTCTGTGTTGGCCGGGCGATTCCAAAATCCATCAGTTTGACTAAACCCGTCTTGGTAATCATGATATTTTCGGGCTTGAGGTCACGATGAATTATTCCTTCGTAATGCTTCCCATAGAGCACAAAACGCTGGGAATGGGCATATGCAAGCGCCCGACAAATAAGAATTGCTGCTGCGGTACAGACCGGCAAAGGAAGGCGGCCATGGTGGCGGATAGTCTGTTTCAAATCGAGTCCATCCAGAAATTCCATTTCAATGAATGGCAGACCATTCCATTCATCGACACTATGAATTTCGACTATGTTTTGGTGCCGGAGTTTGGCAGTTATCCGGGCTTCGGTCTCAAATCGTTGATAGGCGTCGTGGGGCATCGAAGGAAGAAGAATCTTGATAGCCCGGAAGATTTCAAGCTTTTCGACCCAGATCTTGTAAAGCTTTGCCATGCCTCCGCAGCCAATAATGCAAACTATAGTGCCATTGCCAATTTTGATTGGATCGTTTCCTGATGGAAGCTGCGGTTTTTCGTAGCCACCGGAATTTGGAGCTACGCTCGTGGATAATGGGGCAGAGGAACCTTCAATGAAGGTCTTCTCTATCTGGCGCTCCTGATTCGAAAATTCGTTTTTGTTCAAGTCCTGCTTCACCCGGTTGATTTTTTCCAAAAATAAACAGAATTAGGTAACAAAATAAATCCCGAACTCGCCCAAAGGAAGTAGGAAAGTAAAATTGGCAAAAAAGGGCTTTTCAAATCAGTTTTTTGACTAATTCTGAAAATAGCATCCAAACGCTTTTATTCGGTAATCCGTTGGCGAATTACCGCTCAGTTTTCGACACTACCAAAGGGATATGGCGGGATCTTGCTGGATGTAATCGGAAAGCATCCCTGCATCCGCCAACATGCTATTATAATCCAGTTTTGATTGTGAAGTAAAATAGTTTTTCCGAAGACTCCCCATCCCAGGTATACCCGCTGAATATCTTGATAAAGTACTGCCCTGGCACCAGATACTTCTTATAGCGCAAACTCCCTTGTCCGTCGTCATTGGCACTGCCTAGCCCGACAAGCTCCTTATCAAACAAATACATCTGGAAACTTGGTAGTTTCGAAGAGATTGAATCAACCGAAAATCGAATAGTATCCGCCTGTCCAACAGTAAATTTGAAAAAGTCAATATCTGCGACAGGAAACATCGTAGCTTTCATTGTATCACCAAGTGCAGCTTGGTAGGCATGCGCAGTATCGTCGTTCCATTCTGTAGGATCAGTTGTGTCCTTTGAGACCGAAAATTTGTATCGTAGTTCTGAGGATGCATCACCATATACATCATAGATTTGAAAGTAGTACGTTCCCTTCTTCAGGGAATACCCAAAGATATTCGATACGCCCGAAGTAATGTATTTATAGTCAATTTGTGTGCCCTCAAAATCAAGCAAGTCAATCTGCGCATTGAAATTCGGTTTCATTGAAAAAGAGTCGAGCGTGGCTCTTACTATTTGATTGGAATCAAGTGTCAAACGATAGAAGTCATAATCAGACGTTGGGAAAATTGAACCCCGGTATGTTGGGCCAAGCTTCATTACGGTTGCGTTAGCTGTATCGTTATTCCACTCTAATGTGTCAAAACTATCCATTGATGCGGTTACGGTGAATTCTTGCGCAGATACGGCATAATTTTCGGACTCGACTTTAATGAAGTATTGTCCAGCTTTGACCAGGCAAGGAAGACGAAGCATATCCACGGTGCGATTATAGGTCATTGCTGTAATATTTTTCAACCGAACATCATCGGTACTGAGTAGACTGAGGACAAGAGATATGGCCGGCATATTTCTAACAACAATATTAAGCACTCCACCTTTTGGAACCGAGATATGGTAAAAATCAACATCATTTTCAGGGCTGATCTTCATCTTTGCAAATTAACCCAGTGTCAACTCTGTTGCGGTCGAAATGTTGTCATTTCCATCAGGTTTGATCGTGTTGGAACCACCACCATCTGTATTCACAATTGCACTACAAGAAAACATGAATAATGTAGCTATGGAAGCAATGAAACTCTTTACAGAACGCATGTATCCACCTTCAATAATGGGTAATAGGGATATGAAAGGCACCAGCATTTAGCACGAATTTCAGTATTTCGAGTGTAAATAGGTTTATTAGAACATAGTTTCGAATATTGTTTACAAAAAATAGTTTCACCACGTTTAATGCTTGAGAAAAAAAAGCGCTGCTCGTATGATACCGGCAGCGCTTTAATTCCAAAACGATACATGCGAATCTATTAGATTCCCAATTTGCTCCGTCTGAGCGTTTCTACTTCAGTATAATTATTCTTGACCTTATGATTAGCCAGGGGAATAATCTTTTCTGAAATAGCATCCAGAATCCAGTCGGGCTGAGGGAAGAAATCCTTTTCGAGCTCGTACGCTGGAGTAATCCAGTTTCGAGATCCCACAACAACAGGAGGCGCATCGAGATAATCGAACGCAAGCTCAGAAATATTTTGAGCAACGTCATTAAGATACGAACCACGTTGACATGCATCGCTGGCCAAAAGAACCTTTCCGGTCTTCTTGACAGATTCGATAATCGGGCCGTAATTAAGAGGCGACAGCGAACGAAGATCGATAAGCTCAGCTTCCAATCCATAGGTTGCCTTGAGCGTTTTTGCAGCTTCAAGCGCAACATACAGCGTTGAACCAATTGTGATAATAGTAATATCTTTTCCAACTTTTTTAATATCGGGTTCACCAATAGGAATTTCGTACATTCCTTCTGGCACACCACCTTCATGAAATATTTCTCCAATATCGTAAAGTCTCTGAGATTCAAAGAATATGACAGGATCGGTCCCAAGCAATGCAGAGTGCATAAGACCCTTTGCATCGTAGGGCGTTACAGGAAAAACAACCTTAAGCCCGGGAATATGAGTACATAAGCTCGACCAATCTTGCGAATGCTGCGCACCATATTTCGAACCAACCGAAACGCGTACAATTACGGGCATTTTAAGGACACCCGCACTCATCGATTGCCACTTAGACAACTGATTAAAAACTTCGTCTCCAGCACGGCCTAAGAAATCGCAGTACATGAGCTCTGCTATTACACGACCGCCACATAAACCATATCCTACTGCCGAACCAATAATTGCAGCTTCGGAGATGGGTGAATTAAATACACGATGATACGGCATCGCCTCGGTAAGACCTCGGTATACCGCAAATGCCCCACCCCAATCACGATTTTCTTCGCCATAAGCAACAAGCGTTGGATCGGTATAAAAGCCATGAATAATTGCTTCGAAAACCGCATCGCGAAATTGGATCGCTTTTCCTTTTGCCAATTCTTTACCATTTTCGTCAACTCCGTTGCGACTGCGCTTAGCTAATTGCTTAACCCGAGGATTATCTGCAAGAGGCATAAGACTTTCGATGGGTCGATCGTCCAGCTTTTCGATTTTCTGATTGCTGAACATATACTTGGCAATTGCATCGGGGTCTTTGCTGCAATCGAGTAAAGGAGATACCGTAACATCAATGGCTTTTTTAAGCGTCTTTTCGATGAGGCCAATAATAGTAGAACGCACCGCAGCCAATTCGCTTTCGGTACAAACTTTATGAGAGATTAAGTTCTCACCAAATTGTTTGATTGAATCTTCATTTTCCCATGCTGCAATTTCTTCCTTCTCGCGATACGAAGATGCATCTGAAGGAGAATGTCCTGAAATGCGATACGTAAGAGTGTCAAGCATCACAGGGCCCTTTTTGTCAGCAAGCACTTTTTTCTTGCGACGGTATGCATCAATAACTGCAAGCGGATTGTATCCATCGATACGTTCGGTATGCATTTGATCGGCATTTACACCTGCGCCAACGCGCGCAAGCATATCGTATCCCATGGTTTCACCGCAAGTCTGGCCACCCATTCCATACTGGTTATTCATAAAATTGAAAATCAGCGGCAAACCACCTTTGTGTGCACCTTCCCACAGTAAACGATACTGATCCATGCTCGCCATCATCATTGCTTCCCAAACAGGTCCGCAACCCATAGAAGCATCGCCAATATTACACACCACAATGCCATTTTTGAAATTGCACTTTTTGTAAAGGGCTGCTCCCACAGAAATATCGGCAGATCCACCTACAATTGCATTATTAGGATAAATACCAAAAGGTGTAAAAAATGCATGCATCGATCCGCCCAGGCCTTTATTAAACCCTGTTGATCGGGCAAAAATTTCGGCGAGAGCACCATACAAGAGGAAGTCTGTTGCGAGGTCTTTAACCGAACCGCTCTGATTCTTTTCTACCACTTTAAGAGTGGATCCGCCAAAGAAATTCTTCATGATAGACATGAGGTTGTCGTCGCTTGATTTTTGAATTGCGCTTAAGCCTTTTGCAAGAATCTCGCCATGACTACGATGCGAGCCAAAAATAAAATCGTCGATATCGAGCACATAGGCCTGGCCAACACTCGACGCTTCTTGACCTATTGACAAGTGAGCAGGACCCGGATGATCGTATTTGATACCATTATATTCGCTTGCGATTTTAATTTGATTAAGCATAGTTTCGAATTCACGTATCATCGCCATATCATGATAAATACGAACAAGCTCTTCTTTAGAAAAATTCTTAACTTCATCGGCAAATGGAGTAGCATATTGATTGACTGCAATGTCGGACATCTTGATTTTTCCGGCTTTGCGAACTTTTTTTGGATCGATAAACTGGGACTTAGGCATGAGAAAAACTCCAATCGTTTAATTAATGTGTAATACTCAACAAAGTATCTTTGATAATTTCTGAAACTGTGGGATGCGGAAAAACAATCTCCTTAATATCATCAACACGCAACTCTTGCTCAATCATGATTGCAGCTCCATAAATCATTTCGGAACATGCAGAACCTATTATATGAACTCCAAGTATCGTTCCATATTCTTTGTCAACTATAACCTTACAAATTCCTCGCCCGGCATCGGTTTCGGCCAGATATCGACCATTAAAACTAAGGGGTAGCTTTCCGCAGATTACGCTTTTTCCCTGCTTTTCTGCTTCTTCTTTGGTAAGTCCTACACTTGCAACTTCAGGGTGAGTATAAATGACACCCGGTATGGCATTGTAACGCATTCTGTCTGATTTACCTAAAATATCATTAATGCACACTTCACCTTCGCGATACGCAGTATGAGCAAGCATCGATTTCCCGTTGACATCTCCGGCAGCCCACACCCCCGGGATATTAGTGCGTCCTTGCTCGTTTGTTACTACTGCTCCTCGTTCACAAAACACATTGAGCGACTCAAGCCCAAATCCTTTGGTAACAGCGCGTCGACCTACCGACAAGAGGACATATTCGGCATCGACGGTTTGTGTTGCATTATCGAGTGTAAAGGTTACCGTATGATCGCCAATGCCCGTCACCTTAGCATTAAGCTTAAAGGTAACGCCCATCTTTTCCATTTCTTTTTGTAAAATCCCTGCAATGTCACTATCAAGCATTCCTCCAATTGACGGCAGCATTTCTACAACGGTAACCTTAGCTCCTACTTCTGCAAAGAACGTAGCAAGTTCGAGACCAATAACTCCCCCACCGATAACCACCATGGTTGCAGGGATTTTTGTAACAGAAAGCACTTCTTTGTTTGTCATAACAAAGGGCTGATCGGCACCAGGAATGGGTGGTCTGATTGCTTCGGAACCGGAACAAATAAGAAGCTTTGCACCCTCGTGTACGATATCGTGTGCCTTGACGCAAAACGCATCCCCTTTTTTGGGAAGAATTTCGCCCAGTGCACTAACAACCGTAACCCCATATTTTTTAAGCGTAGCAGCAATGCCTTTGCGCAACATTTCGATTACTTTTTGCTTACGAGCCATGGCCACCGTAAGATCAAATGTGACATTTGATGCCGTAACGCCAAAGGCGGCTCCATGAAGAGCGTTACTATAATATTTGGCACTATTGAGGATTGTTTTTGAAGGCACGCAACCTTCGTTTAAGCACACCCCACCAAGATGATTTTTCTCGATTAAGAGTGTTTTAAGCCCCGCTGCTCCGGCACGTTCTGCTGCCAAATAACCAGCTGGGCCCCCGCCAAGAATAATAAGATCAAACATATTTAAGCGTTTACCTTTGCTACAGTAATGGTGAATAATGCACCGCACGTGCATCATTAAAGCTCAAATCATCGTGCCAAAGACAAGCCGATATTTTCTATTTCACTTACCAATGCCTTAAGAAAGCGCGCTGCTGGAGCCCCGTCAAGTGCACGGTGGTCGATCGTGAGCGATAAGCTGATATGTTGACGCATTTCGAAAGTGCCATCTTTTTTAGCAACCGGTTTATACGCCATGGCTCCAACGCCAAGTATTGCAACCTGAGGAACATTAATAATAGGCGTAAAGCTTTCTATACCAAATGCTCCCAAATTCGACAGCGTTATGGTTCCACCACCTAGAAGGTCTGGGTTTATAGATCCTTCGCGGCACGACAAAGCCAACACCCGTATAGCTTTGCTCAGTTCATTAAGTGACAGACAATCAGCATAGCGAACAACAGGAACCATCAATCCGCGGGGAGTATCAACCGCTATCGCAATATTGACATGAGAATACTGACGAATTGTGGAACCCTCTATCGTTGCATTAACTTCAGGGAATCTGGTGAGAGTTCGTGCCAGTGCAAAAGACAAAAGATCGCCGATAGTGATATCTTCGAGGCCAAGGTCTTTTGCTTGACTCTTTACCATTGCGCGATACGCTAACAAACCTGTTGCATCTGCGGAAGCGGTCATGGTAAGCTGGGCACCCTTAGCCAGCGAGTCCATCATGCGAGAAGCAATAATTGTCCTCATTTTATTCATGGGGATTTCGGTGTATTCGGCATCGGAACTCATTTGAGGTAGAGGTGCGCCGCCTGCAGCAACGAGATCTGCAGCAGTAATTCTACCAGCAGCGCCGCTTCCCCTTGACGGTGCAACAAGACCCGTAGCCAAAGATTTTGCCACAGCAGACGATGTCATGTGTGCTGGTGCAGAAAGCACATCACGCTCAATAATTCTTCCATGGGGGCCAGTTCCAGCAATACATGCTACATCAACACCTTTTTCGGTGGCTTTGTTGCGTGCACGAGGAGATATTCCATGAGCTCCTGCTTGCGAAGCATCTGAAGCGGATTGCTTGACAATAGCGGCTGATGCTACAATAACTGGGGTTGCATCCTTGGAAGTAGGAGCTCCACTGGCTATTGATTGTCCACCTTGGGGTGCAAAAGATGCGCTCTCTTCGCCTGCCGCACCAATAACACCAACATTTGTCAATACGGGAACATCTTCTCCTGCGGAAAAGAAAACATCAAGCACTACCCCGGCAACGGTTGCTTCACATTCAAAAGATGCTTTATCGGTCTCATAGCTAAAAAGGACCTCACCAACTTTAACGGTATCGCCTTTTTTCTTGAGCCATTCGTTTATAACACAAGACTCAACCGACTGCCCTTGACGCGGCATTACAACCGGAGTTGCCATGGATTCCCCTTTAGATTAAAATTGATGATAAAAAAAGCACTATATTTTTTAAAAATTCCAAATAAAGCATTCTAATAATATATACTATTGCCTGCATTATTTCAACCAATTCGTGCGCATTCTTGCGCATTCTCACAGTTTAATGATCAAACGAGACCTAGATTTGATTAGAACTGCGCATTCGTTTTTTCGAAATCGAAATTCTTACGCATATTCCCAAGAAGGCAGCCGGCTCGCATTCGATAGCCGCCTAATACACTATGTATATTAAATTTTAAATAGTAGTACGCGCACGACATAAAAAAAGAGCGTTGCACACTCTCAAAGAATCAAAAAATTATGAATCCTTTGGCTCAACAAACGCCATTAGCCCCACTTCACCCTGTTGTGCGTTTGGGTCGGTCTATCGAAAACACAATCGCTTTTTTAGCACTCGTGCTTATAGCCCTCCTGCCAACCATTGAGGTAATCGCTCGATTTTTTAAAACAGGCATTCATGGATCAACCGAATATGTTGAGCATCTTGTGATTATTATCGCCTTTGTTGGAGCAATGATAACATCGCGAGAAAATAGGCACCTCTCGTTTTCGGCAGGCATAGAGCGCATTAAACCTCCGCTTCAAAATTATTTAAAAAGCATAACAGCGCTCATATCAAATTTTGTTATTTCGCTTTTGGCATTTGCTTCGTACGAATTTATTCAGACAGCCTTTTCCGCAACCGACAAAATAGTGGACATACCAGCACGCCTTTTAGTTGCGGTTATTCCCATTGGACTTGCATTTGCTTTACTACGGAATATTACCAATGCACCCCTTGGTTTTATTCACAAAGCATTCGCAACCTGTGGTGTTATAAGTGCTGCGTGCACGCCCTTACTGCCACTAGCGATTCTTCCGCTCCTTGTTTGGCCAAGTATCATTATCCTGTGTAGTATCATGTTTTTAGGTGCACCGGTCTTTGTTGTTCTGGGTGGGTTTTCTCTGCTCTTTTTTGCCACCACAGGAGGATCAATTGCAGTCATACCCAACGAAGCCTACACACTCCTTACTGGCCCTTCTATTCCTGCAATTCCCCTCTTTACGTTAGGTGGATTCATTCTCTCTGCCAGCAAAGCAGGCGAGCGGCTTGTGCGACTTTTTAAAGCCACATTTGGTTGGATGCCGGGCGGTTTGGCCATTGCAACAATTCTTATCTGTACATTTTTCACATCCCTCACGGGAGCTTCTGGCGTTACGATTTTAGCGCTTGGCGGAATTTTATCGTTTGTTCTTTTGCAAAGTGGGTATGCCAAAAAGTTTACACATGGTCTCATTACCGTAAGTGGTATTGGAACGCTTTTTCCCCCGAGCCTTCCACTTATTATGTATGGTGTCATTGCCCATATCAATATACAGCACCTTTTCATTGGGGCTAGCATCCCCGGACTTTTTCTTGTTGCAATACTCTCGCTCTTTGTAGTATTTAACGCAAAGAAAGCATCGATTCCAACGATCCAATTTAACAGAAAAGAACTCTTTTCCTCAATAATCGAATCGATCTGGGAAATTATTCTCCCCTTTTTAATACTGTTCCTCTTTTTCTCTGGAATATGTACTCTCGTAGAAACGGGATCAATAACTGTTGTGTATTTGCTTATTGTAGAAATTTTTATAAAAAGAGATATTGCCTTTAAAGCCCTTCCCAAGGCATGCCTTGAAGCAATGCCAGTGCTTGGAGGAATTTTAATAGTTTTAGCAATTGCTATGGGGCTTTCATATGCAATTGTAGATGCGGGAATTCCTGAGCAGCTTTCTGCGTGGCTTTTAGAGCGAATTCATTCAAAACTTCTATTCTTGCTTATTCTCAATATTGTTCTTCTTATTGCAGCAAGCGTTATGGACGTTTTTGGGGCAATAATTGTAATTGTCCCCTTAATTATTCCTCTTGGTATAGCCTATGGCATTGACCCTATCCATTTAGGAATTATTTTTCTGGCTAATTTAGAATTGGGCTACCTAACGCCGCCGCTGGGCCTCAATTTGTTTTTATCCTCTTTCCGATTCGATCAACCTTTCTTATCGATATGCAAATCGATTATTCCTTTTTTCTTAGTTTTGTTTGGTGGCGTGCTTATCATTTCCTATGTTCCGGGTTTAAGCCTTTGGATTTTTGATGTGCTGAAAATTGCTCGATGAAGAATCCTGTTAGCATCTGCAAACTAGTAGCCGCATCAAGGAATCGCTCCGTGCGATAGTAACGAAATTATGAGGAAAATTAAAAATCGGCGCTATAATAATTACTAGTTAGAATCGATATTGAGACGCACGTCTTCTAGCGACGAGCACAGCACTATACCATTCATAAACCGACTCCTTCTCTGATAGTATCAAGAATTTCCAAACAAATTCAAAGGATTCCTTGTTACGGCAGATACGCTTCAATAGCCCCAACAGAATTTCCGTTGTTATCAATTCCACCAACAACATAAATTTGACCATTGTACGTTGCAACGCCAACGTAGGAGCGTGGAATAGCAAGGGAGGCACCGGTTTGAGCAATGCCAAATCCATCTTTGCTCGAAACTGTTCGGGATATTTTTTGACCACCGAGAGAATCTTTAAACCATTCAAGCGAGATAATTGTTCGGCAAAGATTACGAAAGTGCACTACAACTCTCGTGCTATCTCCGACCCCAGGAGAATCGAGGCGAGAAAACTCAAAATGCGTTGTTACCAGATCGGGAGATGCTACAAAAATTGCCCCACTTGCAGACCCTTTGTCACTTTCGGCACCCGAAAAATCCAGAGCCTTTTTTGCAGAATTTGGAAGCTCTGCCGGAGAACCATCGTCCTGTAACACTGCTTCACGCCACATGATTACCTATTGCGTTAATCAAGGAACCAATGGCGACTACATAAAGATATTTCAGGATTCTCTTGTAGAGAAAATGAGGATCTTTAAGCCAGATCTTATAATTATTTCATGCGGATTTGATCTCAAAGCCAACGATGGGCTGGGTTCCTGCTCTGTTTCAGCAAAAGGCATTAGTCAACTTACAAAAATTCTGATGGATATCGCCGACGAACATTGTAATGGCCGTATTGTCTCGCTTCTCGAAGGCGGCTATTTCGATAGAGGATCAAATCCGCAAACCTATTATGGACTTTCTCAATGCGCAGAGAATCATGTAAGAACACTCATGACTGGCGAAATCCAGAACGAAACCGAGTTTTTTGTCTCATCGTCAATTAAACCAAAAGAATCCAAGAAAAGCATTCTGCCAGACAATTTTACACGATCTTTTAAACCAGCGTATGTATATGATATGAGAGGAAAATTGCTTTGCCCATCTGGTTCCAAAGCATCTTTTCCTCCTGGCATATACCTTAAAATTGAAGAAAGTTTGAAAAATCACACTTCCCTGCGAACAACCTTAGCAGAGAAGTAACCCCGCCAAAATCTGCAACCGCGAGTATCGAAGAAGGTACCTTTTAGTTGACCTCTACGGGAAGAAAGACTCAGGTTTATGTGCCTCAAAAAGTGTCCTGATCGTTGGGAACAGCTTTACTTATTATAACAACGGCGTTGATACCCACCTTCAGCGACTCTTCGATTCGGCGAACATCGACTGCCATGTTTCTTCCTCCACGGGTGGCGGATATACCTTGAATAACCACTTCAATGATAGCAATTCCATGAAGGCTATCAAGGACGGCTATAACGGCAAGCCGTTGGATCTAACACCTACTTTGAATTGACTTGGTCCTATAAAAGCGTAACCGACAACTCCATGTTCAACGCCCTTATCGCAGGTTAGGACTCAGCATCAAACCTGTGCGGTAAAGCTCCCGTTGTTCCGGCAGGCTATGCGTGCATGAGCCTACGCGATAGCCTGGATATTTATGCTGACGATAAACACCCGACCCCATTTACCACGTACATGATTGCCTGCACCTTTTTTCAGACTATTTGATTCTAACGTTAACCGGTCGAACAGTCAATCATGGATCACATTCAGGTTCTATCAACGGTGCAGGGAATGGCTGAGGCGTTTACATCATCAAAGCCGCTCAACGCGACCAGAACAGTGTGCGAAAGGTTGCTATAAATGCAATTTTAAAATGACCGCATTGCAACAATTACCGAGCACTCTTTTATGCAGGTTTCAACAGTGAGGAAAGATACGTCGTGAGATCATTCTCCCCCGAATCGAATTCGGCAACACGGGATTCGGAGTACATCTCGATCGGGTAGGAAACTGCCGGCCTTAGAATAATCCCCTGATCCAAAGATTCCACCATGATCGTACCACGCAAACTCAACCTGCGCGCGCATTTATGAGACATCAAGGAAACGCAAGGGAGGTTTAGATATCATTAAGCATGCTGCGAATCATGGTTCGAAGCCGTCCGGCGCTCTCCCAAAAGAATGCGCCATAAGGGATATCTCTTCCTGTCTCATAAGCTTTTTCAAAAATGATCCCTTGCTTTACAAGCGCTTTTTCTGCATGACGCACTGGTTGAATCATGATGGAGCCCTCGGTCTTGCACCGTGTTTCTGATGAAGCATCGTGCTCATAGCGAGAAATTTGAACCGTAACATCAAAAACCAGGTCATATAAATCGGATGGTCCAGCTATGCGCATATTGCAGCTATCCCGCAAAAACTTCTCTAAGTTTGACGCTGTAGCGAAATCGGGCGGGATGGCAAGATCGCTTACAGCATTGACAGCATAATGGATTGCACACAACGGAGCCGATATCTTAAACATAAGCATGTGATCGGGGACCGTGCCGGTAACTCCTAAATTTTTGAGCCTCCATTCGCCACCATCCCCGCATTGACTGGCGGGATCTAACTTTACATACAAAAAAGAGCCATTTACGACATAGGGAATTGTCATGCTATTAAGCCCTAATTGCCCACCCGCATCGGTTTTTCCCATAGCAACTTTTTTTCCCGAAGGCAGTATCACACAGAGCGAAACGCCGTGTAAAGGAATTGAATCGAAAAGAACCTTTACAGCACAATTATTGGATGGTTCCGAACCTGGTTTTCCAACAACCACCATGCTGGGAGAAAAAAACGAAAGTTTGTGCACCAAAGCAGTAAGACGTTCCAGAGCGTCGGGGATTAATAGCTTTGTCGAATCAGGTTCACACAGGAGAGAATCACCTACGTGTCCGTAAGCATTAAACAAGGATTGGACAAGATTTGAATAGTAGCCGCTATAATCGTGCTTTGATTCTGCCACTACCGCTTGCGCATAAAACCCGCGTGCCATCGAGTCGCAAATCTGATTATACTGGGTAATTGCGGTAACTATCTGCTCTTGGGAAAGTGCTATGGTGTAATACCAATCACGCAGCTCAATTTTAGAGGTGATCTCGGCGCTTGGTAAACATTTATCGAGTAATGCAGCAACATGCGCTCTTCGTACAGGATTGGCAATATCCCATTGTTTTTGAACATTCTCATTGATCCAGGCATATAGTTCGATCCTAAGGCTATCAGTAGCAGCCTTTTTTGCCCGAGCCGTGATTTCTGCATTTACTGGAGTGGTGAGCTTGATCAAACTCACACCTTGAGCAGAACGCCCAAAGAGAGGGGAAACAGTAACCGATGCACAGAGGATTAACACGCCAACTAAAAAATATTTACACATGAATACCATACCTTGATGAGGTCTGATACCTGTCGTAAACATATACCATACTATAATACACCATAGTATATTAAAATACATGCCCCCTGTGTTCTAAAGCAACGATTCACAATGTATTTTGATAAAATACTTATGAATACCCCACTCTTTCGATCCCCTTTTCGGTTCGCACTGCATACAGCCCTATGCTTATTTATGGTATGCTTCCCTACAGCAATTTTTGGGCAATCACCACGACCATGCATTATTCTTGGAAGCCAAACCACGGTAAACGATCCCCGCTGGAAAGACAAGCGGATTGGTTTTGGAATCTCAAACCTTATTGCTGAGATTATCTATGATTCAAAACAATTTTCACTTTTTGATGAAAAGGAGTCTGTACGCGAATCGCTCGCACAGGTACGCGCGCTCATGTGGAATGGCGATGCGCATTGCATAGACTTTGCCATTGCAAAGCTCCAAAGCGATTCTATTGTAACGATTATCGGGCGTGTGATTTCGTGCAATGCTCCCAAATCGCGTGCTTCGCTCGGACCTTTTTCTGCTGGAACCGATAAGATTATTATCACCTCAGACGTTGAAATCATCGTTTCAAATCGTCTCACATATGTTGGCCGTGGAACAGGATCCGCTACAAAAACAGCTACCGGATCGTTTCTTTCACTTTCGGAAAATGCAATTCTTTTCGATCAAACAACTCTTGGAAGTGCCCTGCAACAATCTATTTCGAGTGCCACAAAAAGTGCTCTCTCGCAATATTTACAAAAGGCTAAAAATGCGCGTTAATCCGATTTGTCATGCTCTCGTTGTGTGGTGCGCCACCCTTATGTTTTGCGCACACGTCAAGACAACAACACCAGTCAACGAAACAAAAAACGATCACACTATTTTAGAAACCCGCTATGAAGGTCCAAAAACACGCATCAAAGTTATACAATTTGATATTCCGCAGCATTATCTGGTTCAGTACCCAGAACTCGCACAAAAAAATGTAGGATTTGGTTTATGCAGCAGATTAGTTGACGGGCTTTATGAGACGAACCGGTTTGCATGTCTCGAAGAAAAAGATTCCATTACGCAAAGAATTTTTGATCAATGGAAATTGAGCCAGAGCGGCGCAGTTTCAGATTCAACTATCATAGAACAAACCGGGCTATCGGCCCCTCAATATCTCATGTATGCAGAAGTGTATGACTTTTCGGTAGGATCTAGCGAAGCCCTCGTTGGCGTTGCTGCATCTTCCAATACAACAACACGCATCGGTATTCAAATAAGGCTTGTCGATGTTAAAAATGGGTCGTTCATCCCAGCATCGGGAATTGGCGAAGTTGCTATAGCAAAAACCGGTACCATTTGGGCGCTAGACGAAAAATCCTTTGACCAGTCTACTGTTGGTAAAGCTAGTCAGTTTGCCATTACTACTGCAATTAATCAGCTCGTGCGCAGGCTTCCCCAAAAAACACAATAACCTTTTCGGTTATTGTTTTAGAACCGGGTACTTGCTCCCAGGGTAATTCGAAGCATTGCCAAAGATGTCTTGTTGGTTGAATTGGCACTCTTTGGCATAAAAACCTTGGGCCATTTTATTCCAGGAACTAGTACAAACTTTTCCGAAACGCTAATGCTTGAAGAAGCGCCTATAACTATAAACTCATGCGATACAGCAAGATCAACATGTGCATTTATTTTTTCGGTAGCCTGATAGTCAACAGAGCCAAGCAGTGCGTAGGGAAATGTTGAATAACCTTTTTTATCAATAAGTGCTATTGCATACCCGACAAAAAAACCAGCGTTCCAATCTATCGGACCTACGTTTTCTGAATATACACCTGTAAGAAGAGGGTTTATCGAAGTCTTGACAAATCCTTTCCCTGCTTGCCAGTTGACATTAAGCCTTGCACTAGCATGAATGTGTTGAAGATATTCGCGTTTATAAAACCCGCTGATCAAAAAGAAATTGGACCCACTGGAAACTGATCCAAAGGTATCCTTTGCAAATACAACACCTTCATCGTACAGGGCCCCGCCAAAGGCCGACACATCATCGGGCCAATAAGCATATTCAGCCTTTCCTGCAAAAACCGACCCAAATGTTTCCCGCGCACTGCCAAAACCAAAATCTTGGGTATGGTGTAGATAGCCATATTCTAAATTGCAGCTCACATCATGCGGGATCGAAAGAAGAGAGAGCGTTGCAGATTTAGCCCCTTTTTGCTGTTCATTTATTGACACACGCGGTTCCACAAGAGATCCAACTTCAGGAATATCTACCCAATTATAATTGCTTGCGGTACCTGGCACTGGCATGTCGGGTTGAGCTGCAATGGTTTCGGGTACCCAAAGTGCTTGAACGGGAAAAAACAAACAACCAACAACAAGAGCACTCAAAAGAACTTGAGAAACGCGCATGAATTTCCCCTTCGAAAATGTGTTACATTTGTCAGTGCAGATATATTACAGTGAGTACTTATTCTTTAACGCAAAAATATGCATTACAATTTAGGATACACAAGCATCATTGCTTGAATATAAGCTGATTATAACATAATCCCAGAAGTATTTCACGCATACTGCTAGCGTACTTTAGCGGGAGGAATTTCCTTTTCGGGAGAATTCTTAAGAATGGTGGCCTCATCGGAATCGGGGCATTGTTCGAGAAGCTTTTTAAAGACCATATCGCGAGATTTATCCTTTTTGGCGAGTTCAAATACGAGCCCAAGCTTATGCAAAGCGCTACAAATCTTTTTACCCTGAGGATATGTTTTGATATAACCCAGCAAGGCTTCTTCGGCAGCTTGATAATTATTGAGAAGATAGTAGCTCTCTGCGATAAAATATGTAGCTTCATCGATGAGGGGAGATTCTGGATAGCGAACTTTAAAGTCTTTAAACCCGCCAATTGCAAGTTCATAGCGCTTTGCATTGAAATCGTCGGTTGCCAATTGATAGAACTTGGCAGTTTCATCGACCTTTTGCTTAACTGCAAGGGAATCTGCTTTGGCTTTTTCTTCCCATTTACTTTTAAATTCCTGTGTTTTTTTATCTATCTGAGAAAGTCTTTGCTGACTTTCGGAAAGATTGCCGGCAATCGATTCAACCTTGCGGTCGATTTCGGAAAACCGCAGCTGTTGATCTGCGCGAAGCAATCGGATCAGTTCATATTCATCTTTTTGCTGCTTTGTGATTGCATCCTGAAATAGGGATAATTGAGCACGCGTAGAATCGATGCGCGATTCGACAGCTTTAAGTTCCTCTATGCGAAGCAATGTTATGCGAGAGCACCCGCTGGTGCTCACAAGAGGTAATGCAGAAAGAAGAATCAACAAATATCTCTTGAGCATATACAAGTCCTTATTGTAAACAGGGAATACACCTTGAAACATTAGCATCACAACACCTCTCTATGCAAGGAATTCCCCTGCTCAAAGAGATTGTAAACCAAATACATCTAGAGCGCAAACCATTTTATTTTGCAAGCACTTGAAACTCTGCGCGTCTGTTTTTAGCATGACAAGCATCATCTGAACCGCAATTAGGAGTTGCTGGTCGTTCTTTGCCATACGAAGTTACTTCCAAGCGATGTGCCTGAATTCCATAGGTTGAAAAATATTCCTTTACAGCCCGTGCGCGACTTTCTCCAAGTGCCATGTTGTATTCGGAAGATCCGCGCTCATCGCAATGTCCTTGAACCAGAATCCGCAAGTTAGGATAATCGCTTAGAAATTTAGCTGCTTTGCCAAGATTACCAACAGTCTCTTGAGTTAATTTAGAACTATTGTACTCAAAATAAACCGCTAGCAAGTTTTCTCGAACCATGCGCTCGAGTTCTGCAGCAAGCTGAGCTTCGCGAAAGCTTGCATTGTCGGATGTATCTACAACTGTTGGTTTTTCCACAACAGCAGGTGCTGGTGGAGCAACTTCAGCTTTCTTTTCGGGCATTGGACTAACCTTAGGCTTGCAACCAACAACAAGACCCAACCCTAAAAGCAATGACAAACCAAAAACGAGATGTCGAGATTTCATAAGAATCCTCCATTAATATGTTAAAGACCAATCTGGCATTTTTGCATTTCCACTAGTCGTTAATTGATGAACATCAGTACCATTTGCACGAATTGAAAAAATATCACTTTTCCCACCCCGAGTGCAAACAAAAACCAAATGAGTCCCATCAGGAGACCAGCAAGGATATTCGTTGCTACCCACTACATTCGTAATTTGTTGAGCAGAAGTTCCATCTACTTTAATTGTCCAAACATCAAACTTACCGCTTTGCAAAGATGCATACGCAATATAATCACCCTTAGGCCCCCACGATGCACCATCCTGATAATCGCCTTCGAAGGTGAGCCTTTTTGGATTACTCCCATCGCGATCCATTATATAAATTTGAGGGGAACCGCTTCTATCGGATGTAAAAGCAAGTTGCCCACCATTGGGTGACCATGTTGGTGAAATATCTATGGCATTACTCGTTGTAATCCTGCGAAGATTCGATTTATCCGAATCACAGGTATAAATTTCCATATTGCCCTCGCGTGACGATGCGAAAGCAACTTTGCCATCTATCGGAGACACGGTGGGTGATGTTTGAATATAGCGGCTGTATGAGAAAATATCGCTTTTCCCTGTGATCAAAGATCCTTTGTAAATATCGGGTTTTCCGCGTAGGTAAGATACCCACACAAACCGGGTGCTATCCATAAATGCTGGAAAAATATTTATGGACTCATTTGAAACCACTTTTCGCTGATTGGCACCATCGTAATCCATGAGCCACAGGGTTTTAGTTTTACCTTCGTCCTTGACAAAAATGATCTTGCTAAAAAACGGGGCGCGTTCGTTACAAATAGCAGAAAGGATATCTGCAGCATAGCGATGTGCTACAACCCTAATATCAGAAAGTGGTGCTTGATATTTCTTGCCAAGAATTAAAGTTTTTGTTCCTACTTCATACAAAAGACAATTGAGTTCAATATTATCCCCAACAATGGTATAGTCGCCATCGATATATAATGCGATATTTCGTTGAGCAAAAGCAACACTATCGATACGAGGAGCCCGATACATGCTGAATCGTGTTGTAAAGGCGAGATCATCGGCAATGATTTTCCAGGGTTCGTTTTGCGTTAAGGCAGTTGTTGATGCACCGGGCTTAAATTTAAGGATAGCAACCGGTATACTATCAAATTTGCTCGCGTAAACTTCCAGATTCACACGATCTGCAGCGCACAGAGCAGAAACCAAAGTCATTCCCAAAAACATAAGACCTATCAAACGTCGTTGCATGATGTTTACCTTAATGCTGTGTTAAGTTTTACCGAAAATTCCTGTCGATCAGCCGAAAATGCTGGCGGTAAGCTTGAAAAGGGTGCAGCCTGATTAACTGCATTCATAGCTAAATTATCTACAACGGTAGATCCAGCCGATTCACTTACCACAACCTCCGAAATGGTGCCATTCTGAAAAATGGTAAATGCCACGGTTACTGTCACATCTTTTTTTTGCGAAGGAGGTTGCCATTTCGATTCGATTTTAGATTGCACATACATTAAATAGGCGTTGAACCGAAATTTCCCCACAGCAGACACCTGCGCTGGTGGCGGAATTTCGTTGAGCAAACTGCTCAATTCATCAAGATTTTCCTGTGGTGGCGGCGGTTCGCGCTGCTCAACCTTTTCTGGTTCTGCTTTTTTAGAGTCCTTGGTTTTCTGAGCTGCTGGTTTTGGTGCTGGTTTTGGTTTTGCCGGTGCCTGTGCAGTAGCTTTGGCAGCAGGCTGCGGCGCTACAATCGGTGAGGGTGGTGTTGGTAGTCGTGGTGGAGCAACAAGTTGAAATGCTTGAGGGCGCTCGTAGACAACCTTGCGATTAAGCAAATGTGTTAGCAAGGGAACAACACCTGCAAGAAATAAATGCAGCGTGAGCGATATAATAATGAATGGAACAAGCGCCGAATCGTCGGGTTTGCGAAGTGCCTGCATGCCTGACGATTCATCGCTCATTTCAAATCCTGCCTGTCTTATCAAGAGGTTGCGTTAAAAAACCTAGCTTGACAGCCCCCGCATTTTGAATATCATTGATAAGACGCACGACAAGGCCATAAGGAACCCTTTTATCCGCATTTAAAAAAATAGGAGTCTTTACTTTTCCGGCCAAAACTTCTTTAAACCTTTTCCCAAATTCAAGGAGTGACGTTTTTTCCTGATCGATGTAGATCTCATTGCGAGCGTTGACAGATACCTGAATGTACTCGTTGACTTCTACATTTTCCGATTCAGCTTTGGGCAGATCAACCTGCACGCCTTGCGTCATCATGGGGGCTGTAATCATGAAAATAATCAGTAACACGAGCGTAATATCAACCAAGTTTGTAATGTTGAGATCGGCAATCAGACGCCGTTTTGCGCGGCGCATCAGAGAACCTTCCCGCTTTGTCCTGCTTCTCCTTTATTTCCGCCATACAAAAGCGACATCATCTCGCGTTTGAGTCGAGAAAGAGCAGTTTCCTTGAAATCATCGAGATCCTGCTCGATGCGCTCCACCTTATGAATGAGATAATTATAGAAAAAGACTGCCGGGATGGCTACCGCAAGACCCATCGCCGTGACCACCAAGGCCTCTGCAATACCCGGAGCAACCACAGGAAGACTTGCAGACCCTTGATTTCCAATTTCAAAAAAGGAATCCATAATTCCCCATACGGTTCCAAACAAACCAATAAAGGGGGCAACGCTTGAAATAATCGCCAGAAAAAACACACCACTGTCAAGCTTCGCAGTAAGCAAAGCCGTTGCATTTTCGAGCGATTCCTTTGCAAGAGAAAATTGATTTTCGATAAAAAACGACCAGTCTTTTATACCGGTATACGATTGTGCATCCCCCAAGATTCTTTTAAATTCAAAGGCTGCTACCCTACCCAGTTGCGCCAGAGGAGTATCTCCTGAACTGAGAGCAGGACTATCAAACTCGACAATTGTTTTAACGGAAGCCGAAGCTATCCGAAACCGTTTGTTCTGTTTCTTGACAGAATGCAGATACACGATCTTTCGGATGATGATACCCCAGGTAACCACCGATAAGACAACAAGCATTGCTACGATAGTGCGGGCAATCCAACCAGACCGAAGTATCATATGAAACACCGGAGATTCCATAGCATCCCTTTCCAAAAGTTAATTAACCGTTTTTCGTTTTAAATACTATCTAACCCTAAAAATATAAATTACGTGTAAGAATTACGATTTGGCAATCCGAATCTTCATTTCTAATATACTTTTTTTATGCGCTCGTGGCTTTGGCTAAAGAATCTGCATTAAATGATGTATTTTCTTTTAAACTGTGTAGTCGTGCAATTGTGCACGTGAAATATTTCTTCTACGGTTGATTTTATAAAGAAGGCACACCTTATGCGGTATTACGACCAAATACATTTCGACATGCCCCCCGTGATGCTGGCGGCTTGGCCGGGGATGGGCAATGTGGGGCTCATTGCAATGGATTACCTAAGGAAAGCTCTTGGTATGCAGGTTTTTGCAGAACTTGATATGAGTCCTTTTTTGGCACCCGATTCCATTAGTGTTAAAGATGGTATTGCACAGCATCCCGAAATGCCAACAAGTCTCTTCTTTTACCGCAAAGAGCCCAATCTCATTATTTTTATCAGCAATGCACAGGTATCTGGACGGGATGGCATTACCGTAATAAAAACTATTCTCGATGTTGCAAGCCAATTTCAGGTAAAACGATTATTTACTGCGGCTGCCTTTGCACAACCAATGAGCTACCAAACACCTTCCAACGTATTTGCGGCCTGCTCTAATGAATCATTACTTAATCTCCTTATGGAGTTTGGCGCAACTTCAATGCCCGATGGCTACATCGCGGGGCTCAATGGTTTGGTTCTTGGGGTTGCAGCACCTCGACACATTGAAGCAGCCTGCCTCTTAGGAACAATTCCTTCATATGCCACAGCCCTCACCTATCCAAAAGCCTCTCTAGAAATTATCCGTTTAATCGGCAATCTTTTTTCCTGCGATATCGCAACCGAAGATCTCGAAACAGTTGTTGCCGAAATGGATACCCAACTAGAAGCCATAGAGGAGCGCATAAAAGAATTTTTCCCAACTATCAACGAGGAGCACGAAGGAACCGATGAAATAGAGGAAGACAAAGTCCCGCATTATATCATGGAAAAAATCGAAAAACTCTTCGGAAAAGTTAGTGCCGATAAAACGGTTGCCACCGAACTTAAAAATGAATTGGTTCGTTGGAATATCTATGAACTCTATGAAAAACGCTTTTTAGACCTTTTTAAAGAATCAAAGGACGAGTAACGAGTATGTCAAAAATTGTTGTATCAAAAGGGCAAACCGAAGCGGCACTGTGTGAAGCAATCACCAAATTCGAAAAAGAATATATGGGACGAGGCCCTCTGGAGACAAAAACGACCATATTCGATAATATTGTTTTGATTCGCTTAAAAGGGATCCTAACAAAGGCAGAGTTTCGACTTGCAAGCTTCGATAAAAATGGCAAAGGAAGAGATCTCATAAAACAAGTTCGAACTGAACTGATAGAAAATAATAGGCCGATACTCGAAGCGATCATTAAAACTATTACGCGTCGCAAGGTTAAAAGCCTCCATACCGATATATCTACGGTAACCGGTGAAAAGATCATAGTTTTTATTGTCGATCGGCCTTTTGAGTTTGCCAATTCACCCTCCTCAAATGTATCTTAAATATCCCTGAAGGGGAGGGGAAGGCACAGTGTGCTAGCCATCTTCCAAGCAGGGAATGATCCTTTTTTTTAAAAAGCTGCGTTTTCAGTCCTCTTTGAGACGTATTTATGCGGAGCAGAGCAGGAAGGGCGACCAGGAAGTGCTTCCAGGAACAGAATTCTGAATTCCTGAAAACGGTATTTCTGGTCTTTTTTTTTGATAAACGCTGCAAAGACATTCGATAATTAACATTGAACTTGTAAAGGAATCATCATGGCTCATCAGAAATTGCAATCGTGGGTTTCGGAAGTTGCACTCCTCACACAACCAGATACAATATATTGGTGCGATGGATCAGTGCAGGAATACGATGCGATGATAAAAATCATGGTTGATGGCAAACTTGCCACACCACTTGCGAAACGCCCCGGAGGATACCTCTTCAGATCCGATCCTTCCGATGTTGCTCGCGTAGAAAACCGTACCTACATTGCTTCTAAATCCAAAGACGCTGCTGGCCCTACCAATAACTGGATCGATCCCGAAGAACTTAAAACAACCATGCGGGGCCTGTATAAAGGCTGCATGAAGGGCCGTACACTGTACGTTATCCCCTTCTCGATGGGGCCTGTAGGATCCACCATTGCAAAAATTGGCGTTGAAATCACCGATTCTCCTTATGTCTTTGTCAACATGCATATCATGACTCGTGTGGGCAAAAAAGTTCTGGATATTTTAGGCGATACGGGCGAATTTATCCCGTGTCTTCATTCAGTCGGAAAGCCTTTGGCCGACGGCGAACAAGACAATGGCGTTTGGCCATGCGCCCCAATCGACAAGAAATACATTTCTCATTTCCCCGAAGAGCGTACTATTTGGTCGTATGGCTCTGGGTATGGTGGCAATGCACTTCTTGGAAAAAAATGCCTCGCGTTACGCATAGCATCGTCTGTTGCACGTGATGAAGGCTGGCTTGCAGAACATATGCTCATTCTTTCTATTACAAATCCTGC
>JBBRUX010000046.1:0-30546 GCA_038247415.1 Chitinivibrionales bacterium
AGATGAATCACCGGACATTCAGTATGGCATTTTCAAAGGAGGAAACGACAGCCTACACAAAAGAGAATCGTTTGACAGTAGCGATGGTGGGAGACTAATTTAAACCAAAAGCGGACTTTAACTCAAAAACGCGCCGGCAATCATCTTTTAATCCTATGATCCTTTAATCCTATCATCTTTTAATCCTACGAATCCTAATTCAGACATGGTTTTTATAATCCTTATTCTCCGGATGATTCACATTATAGACTCTTTTAAATTCCAGACTTTTGGCGCCGAAATTGATCAACAATCCGATTGGTAAATTATATACCTGGCAATAATTCATGGCTTGTGCCAGATGAACGTCTTCCAGCTTTATAATTGCTTTCATTTCGACCATCACAAAATCACCAACAAAGAAATCAACCCTTCTCGTGCCGATATTTATTTCGTCATAAAAAATGGGCATTTTCATTTCGCGTTTAAAAACCAAGCCTTGTTTTTCCATCTCAATGGCCAGCGCCCTTTGATAAATAACTTCTTGGAACCCATTTCCCAAAACGGAATGAACCTTCATTGCACAGCCGATTATTTTGCGTGTCAATTCTTCGTATTTCATTTTTTAATCCTATCATCCTTACATCCTAAAAATCCTAATTCAGACAATGTATTCGGTAGCTGAGCGGAGTCGAAGCTACGCCGTCAAAGCGTCATTTACCTCATCAATAATATTCTCTGGTGTATCCCCAAAAAGCTTTCTTTCTGTGTCGGTTATCTGTTTGTCGAGGCGGGTCAACCGGCTGGCCAATGAAGTAAACAATTCGTCCTCTCTGGCACCTACGGCAACCGCCTGTAATAAATTCTTTAAGGGAATGCCGGGCTTGGTTTCGAGTGGTCTACTAAGAGTTTTGCAGCTTTTGGTAACACCGATAGCATTAAAAATAATGAAATGATCTTTTCTGTATTTGGCCGTGGGTGTTACTTTTTGTAAATTATCCAGATCAATAGTAGGTGTGCCGCGGCTACTCTTAAAATAGCCTTTGGGGTTAAGGGCTATAATTTCTTTCTTTATTCTTGTCTCCCCCAGAATTTCTTTGTCTTTTTCTGTATCCATGATACTTGGTATAAAAAGCTTTTTAGTAATCCACAAATAGTGGAAGATCTACTTACGACCTTTGTTAAAGAACAATTTGTCCAAGGCCTTGATTGATATTTTCAAAGAACTTCGCTGCGTCGTCACGATTCGCTTGATGAGCAGTTTCAATCCGCACGTATCTTTGCCACATCGTATTTTTAGTGCATGATTGAATCTTCCTTATCCGATACCGACGATCTCGTTATAGCGGGCAAAGTCATTCGCTCGCGGCTTATTACGGGGTCGGGAAAATATGCCGACGATCGCATTATCAAAGATGTGCTCGCTGCTGCAGAGTGCGATATTATTACCGTTGCGGTTCGGCGTGTGGATTTTGACTCGGATACCGAGTCTATTCTTGCGCATATCCCCAAAGACGCAACACTCTTGCCTAATACATCGGGGGCTCGAACTGCAGATGAAGCTGTTCGCATTGCACGACTTGCTCGCGCTTCGGGGTGTGGTAATTGGATTAAAATTGAAGTTATTAATAATCAAAAATATTTGCTTCCGGATAATTTCGAGACCGTTCGCGCCACCGAAATATTGGCCAAAGAAGGCTTTATCGTTTTGCCCTATATGTCTCCCGATCTTTCTGCCGCCCGACGCATGGTTGATGCTGGCGCGGCTGCGATTATGCCACTTGGTGCACCTATCGGTTCGAACCGGGGGCTTAAAACAATTGAACTTATTCGCATTCTCATTGACGAAATTAAAGTCCCAATAATTGTTGATGCTGGCATTGGTAAACCGTCTCATGCTGCCCAGGCAATGGAAATAGGTGCTGCGGCAGTCCTTCTTAATACTGCAATTGCTACTGCGGTAGACCCTGTAGGCATGGCTCATGCTTTTCGCATGGCTGTGAAAGCGGGTCGTATTGCGTACAAAAGTGGTTTGGCCCCCTTGCAGCAAACGGCACAGGCATCTTCGCCCTTAACCGGATTTCTCTCGGCTTCGCTATAATATCATGTCAACCGATTTTTACACTTCAGTTTTTACGAAATATAGGGATTTTGACCCCGGTAAGGTTTGTGCACATACAACTGCCGCTGCGGTAGCACGCGCGCTTACAAAAGAAATCCTCGATGAAATTGACTTTTGCGCATTACTCTCGCCTGCAGCCCACCCCTATTTAGAGCAGATGGCTCAAAAAGCTGCGTTTCTAACGCGCCAGCGGTTTGGCAACGCAATGATTCTCTTTACGCCCCTTTATATTTCTAATTATTGCGATAACAAATGCGTATATTGTTCTTTTGCAAAGCAGCACGATATCGCGAGAAGCCATTTGAATATGGATCAAATCGATAAAGAATCGGCAGCATTAGCTAAAAGCGGGATCCGTCATATTCTGGTTCTAACAGGGGAGTCTCCCGCGCATGTTCCGCTCAAATATCTTTGCGATGCCATTAGTATTATTCGTAAACACTTTTCTTCTATAGCGCTCGAAGTGTATCCACTAACAGCAGAGGAATATCGGCAGGTTTGCGTTGCAGGAGCCGACTCGGTAACCTTGTATCAGGAAGTCTATAACGAGAAGGCCTATAGGCTTTTTCATAAGGGTGGACCTAAAGAAGATTTTGTCAATCGCCTTAACGCACCCGATAGAGCGTGTAGTGCTGGAATGCATGCGATAACCGTTGGAGCCCTTTTAGGGCTTGGACAATTCGAGTACGAAGCTTTTTTCTCAGGGCTTCATGCACGGTATTTACAAGATACTTATCCTTCCACCGAGGTTGCGGTTGCTCCTCCACGAATGCGGCCACTGAGTAATGCCTTTAAGATCCCTTATCCTGTTTCCGATAGTCTTTTTGTCCAATATGTGTGCGCCCTTCGGCTTTTTCTGCCAACAGCGGGCATTACAATTTCCACACGGGAATCGGCTGCATTACGCAATAATATTGTGAGACTTGGGGTTACAAAAATGTCTGCTGGGGTTACAACCGCTGTTGGGGGACACGTAACCGAAGCGTCAACAGCACAATTTGAAATCGCCGACACCCGGTCGGTTGATCAGATGAAAAAAGACCTTCGCGTCTTAGGTTTCTCTCCTGTCATGCACGACTGGAATTCTGGGTTGCTTGGCTAGCACCTAAGCTATGAGCCCCTGCCATGGCGCAAAAGTATTGCATCCCTGTTTGTATAGCTTCTTCGGATGGGTTAAATTGGGGTGTGTGAATTCCATACACCATTTTTTCGCCCGCATGAGCAACGCCAAGGTGTACAAAAAGACTTTTTGCTATACGGGTATAATAAGCAAAATCTTCGGCATACATGGTTGGGGTGGTTCTGGTTATTATTCCTTTTTTGCCAAGAATTGGGGTGAGTACTGCGTGCGCTTTGTGGACGAGCGTCGGATCATTAAAAAGCGGTGGGTATCCGCGTTTAAACTCAATTTCTGCGCGTGCTCGAAACGAATGAGCCGTGGTTGTAACAACCGTTTTAATTCGTTTCATGATGTGTTCCATGGCTTTTTCCGAGAATGATCGAATGGTTCCGGCAAACTGCGCTTCTTCGGGAATAATATTGAACCCGCTGCCCGAATGAAAAGATCCTACCGATACTACGCAGGGATCTGTTGGGGCATGCTCCCTACTCACGATAGTTTGCAATTGGGAAATAATCATAGACGCACACACAAGTGGATCGATTGTTGATTCTGGCGTAGCAGCATGACCGCCTTTACCAAATATGGTTACGGTAAAATCGCACACTCCGGCATAATCAAACCCCGAAGCAATTCCTATTTGTCCTGCAAAATGGGAGCTTGATACGTGTAATCCGTAAATAGCTTCTGTTTGTTTAGGGATCGCTCCGGCTTTAATGAGCGGGAGTGCCCCCCCTGGCGATAGCTCTTCGGAAGGTTGAAAGAGGGCAACAATGGTTCCGCGCCAGATGTGTTTACAACAAAGAAGTGTTTGAACAGTACCACAAAGGATTGCGGTGTGCATGTCGTGTCCGCATGCGTGCATGCAGTTGGCATTGCGCGAAGCATAGGGAAGAGAGGTTTTTTCCAGAATGGGCAAGGCATCGGTATCTGCACGAAAGCAGAGCGTGGGGCCAGTCCCGTTAGTCAATTTAGCTACAACCGCCGTTTTGTTGAGGTAGTATGTAGGCTTTATGCCAAGGTTTGAAAGAAACGTAAAAATTTTTGCCGCAGTTTTGAATTCGTTTCCCGAAAGTTCGGGATCTTGATGAATAGCACGCCGGATTTCTACCGCTGCCGTAGAGGCTTTTAAAAGCGCGGTCGCAGTGGTCTTATCGAATACCTTTGTTTTCATAGAAAATGCCGTTTGTACAGTGCGGGAGGTTTATGCTTGTATGCTGTTACCTGATTTCGTCTTTGAGTACAATAGGTGATGATAATATTTCTTTTAAAACAAACGCGCGCGCAAGGTCGTTGTGTTTAAAACCAAAAGGCCCGCTAAAAATAGTTGCGTTGGAATGTTTGTGCTTGGCCATCCCAACGCCATCGGAATGTGGACGCGGTACTGGAGATGCTCGGAGAGCATCGGCCTGTGGCGACGAACTGTTGCCGTAAATTTCATCGGTTAAAAACGGCTTGGGCACTTTTTTTGGTGGCGCCTTGGCAGCATGAAAAAATGGCTCGGTACTCTCGGTGCGCATTTGTGAAGTTGAGGAACGGGTGTCAGCGGAATGCGTGGGAGCGCTTGTTGCGAGTGTTTGTTTGGGCTCTGGAGCTTGCGTTTTTTGAGGCACAGGCTCAGAAGCGGGCGGTTTTGGGATAGCGTCACCAAACATCTCTTTCAAAATGTTTTTAAATGGATCGGCGGGAGCCATTGGGCCACGACCATCTGCGGGAGGCGCAGATGGTCGTGGTTGTGCCGGTTTCTTTTTTGTCATAATAGAATTGAGGACAAAAATCACCAGTATGATAATTGGCAGTATCGATTTAAATAAAGGAATGAGATGGTCCATTATTTGCCGTCCGCTGTGTTCTTTCCACTATTACCAATTGTGTCGCGCATTTGAGTGTCTGCAGCAATATTTTTAAGCTTGTAGTAATCCATAATACCCATATTGCCACTTCTAAATGCTTCGGCCATGGCCATAGGGATTTGTGCTTCGGCTTCTACTACTTTTGCGCGCATTTCTTGGGTGCGTGCCTGCATTTCCTGTTCGGTTGCAACAGCCATTGCCCGACGTTCTTCGGCTTTTGCCTGAGCAATTTTTTTATCGGCTTCGGCACGATCGGTCTCAAGCGCAGCACCAATATTTTTACCAACGTCAACGTCTGCTACGTCAATTGACAAAATTTCAAATGCAGTGCCTGCATCTAAACCTTTTTCGAGAACTGTTTTAGAAATCATGTCGGGTTTCTCAAGAACAAGTTTATGGGATATAGCAGAACCGATGGTTGTAACAATACCTTCGCCAACACGTGCAAGAATAGTTTCTTCTCCGGCACCACCTACAAGGCGGTCTATGTTTGCACGAACAGTTACGCGACTTACCACTTTAAGCTGGATACCATCTTTTGCAACACCTGCTACAGTCGGCGTATCGATAACTTTTGGATTGACACTCATTTGAACAGCCTCAAGCACATTACGTCCAGCAAGATCGATTGCAGCAGCACGTCGAAAGTCCAGAGAGATGTTTGCTTTATCGGCTGCGATAAGGGCTTGCACAACGCGCATGACGTTTCCACCAGCAAGGTAATGAGACTCAAGAGCATCAGAGGTGATCTCGATGCCCGCCTTGACTGCCATGATTTTCGATTCGACAATCAATTTTGGGGGAACTTTACGAATACGCATAAAGACAATGTTGAGAAGTCCAACACGTGCGCCCGTTATGAGTGCCTGAATCCAGAGAGAAAGTGCCGAAAAGATAAAAAACCCGACAATGAGGACTAGTACGATGACAATAATGCCACCAAGAACCATGAGCGTTGAGGTAGAAATCATGGATGCAATCCTTTGAAAAAATTATGGAATATTACGGGTAACAATGACTTGGTTTCCTTCTGCTGCGATAACCCGGATAGGGGTTCCTTGTTCTAAAAATTCCCCATGGGTTGTAACATCTATCCGCTGATGCTCAAATTGACCTATGCCTGATGGCCGCAACAGTGAGAGTGCAACGCCTGTGTGTCCAATAAGCTTTATCAGATCGTCAGATTGAGATTGGACGCCTTCCTTTTTGCCAAGCTGAGTACGGAGTGCAAAAGGGGAATGGGCTAAAAACCGAAGGCCTATGAGCACCACAACCGGAATGATAACGCTATCTGCAACCACAAATCCAAATGCTACTGTTTTTGAGAAGTGGGTGAAGATAATATACAAAGAAGAGCCAAAAAGGCCTGCAGAAACGAGTGCAAGAATACCAGCAGTGGGAATGAGGCACTCGGTAATAATCACGGCACACCCGAGAATCTGGAGCGTTATTGGAACAAGAAGATTAGACGACATCGGGCATATCCTTGGTTACCGTGATCTTGTTTTTTGAAACAAACGTAACTCTTACAGCAGCATCTTTTTCGATGAAAGATCCATCTGCTGTTACATCGAAAACTCGGTTGTCAACACGCGCTTTACCTGCAGGACGAAGCAGAGAAAGGGCGACACCCTTTGCGCCGATTGCGATATCACGAATTTCGGTGGAATCGGCGTGTGATGTTGCAAGCGTTTCCGAAAGATAGGGCCCTTTAAAAACTTTACCTAAGCGTGGTAAAACAAGCAATACAAAAGAGAATGAAACAAACAGCGCGCCCGCTAGGGAAAAAAGAATCATGAGCACATTGTTAATAAGCAGCTCTTTTTGCCACGGCATAGAGGGCGACGGTATGACAAAGTTTTGAAGAGAAAGCAATATTCCTAGGCCTATGGCAACAACGCCAAGACTTCCGGCAATTAAGGTACCCGGAACAACAAACATCTCTACACCAATAAGAAGAACGCCAATAACAAAGAGAAGAATCTCTGAGTAATTGGCAAGACCAACCATAAATTGACCTAAGAAAACAAGTGCGAGAATGGCAATTCCAAGGATTCCAGGCAGGCCAAACCCAGGAGATTTGAATTCGATATAGAGCGCACCAAAACCTATAATAAGCAAAATTGGCGTGATTTTAGTAAGCCAGCGTACAAATTTCTCAGACCAACTTTCGGTTATTCGTATTGTTGTATAGTTTGTAATCCCTTCGCGGGCAATTACTTCTTCGATACTTGAAACGCTTGCCTGGGAGAGCTTTAAGTCATGCGCTTCATCATCGTTCATGGTAAGAAGTTTGCCGCGCGAAACAACAGTATTTTTTCTTGCGATGGTAAGTCTGTCTTTGTCACTAAGCTCAGCAAGTGTTGTTGAATCCATAAAATCGATGGTTGAGTCTTTTCGTGTGATTTTATACACCAGCATATTATCTGATACCATAGATTCTGCAATGGCAGAGGGGTAGTTATTTTGTTTTGCCAGGGCGCGAAACTTAGCCCGCAAAGGAGATTGAAATTTTTCCCCCAGCATTTTTGGCCCCTCATTGGTCATCATGAGCGGGGCACAATCGCCAATGGTTGTGCCCTTTTTCATGTAGAGTTTTTTACACGAAAGCGAAATGAGCGCGCCGGCAGAAATTGCCTTTGTCTTTACATAGGCTATTGTGGGGTGATGTGCTGAAAAAAGCAGGGTGTCGACAATTTCAAGTGCCGCATCAACGCGACCACCAAAAGTATCCATTTCAATGATAATCAGGGCATTTGTTTCGTCTTTGATCGATGTGAGCGATCGTGACAAAAAGGAAGCCATGGCTGGCTCTACATCCCCGTGCAAAGGAATGATATAAACCTGAGTAGTTGTTTTTGCCGGTGCTAGGGTAAGTGAATCTGCTGAAGCAACTTTAAAAAGAAGCAGAAACGTTACGATGGCAAATGTATACCACGATTTCATATTCTTATAAATCCTTACGAATTACGATTTTGCTTTTGATGGGTGTTTCAGATGTCTCATGACAAACCATACTGCTGCTGCAACAAGCAATACAAGTACAGCTATGTCAACAAAGCGTGCATATTTCATAACCGCTTCCCAGTTCTGCTTGAGAAAAAATCCGCAGAAGGTTAAAAAAGCATTCCAGATACCTGCGCCAATAGTTGTATAGATAATAAATTTAAATATATTCATATTGGCTGTACCAGCAGGAATCGAAATGAGATGTCGAACAATGGGGATAAACCGACAGATAAGAATCGTGATGTCGCCATGTTGGGCAAAAAACTTTTCTGTAAAGGCGAGATCGTCGTGATTAATAAGGAAGAATTTTCCAAACGTACTGATAAAAGGCTTTCCGCCAAACTTGCCGATATAATAAGACAAGAGTGATCCAATAATGGATGCAACCGTTGAAACAATAATAACATTTGCAAATGTAAAACGGCCACTTACTATCAAGAAGCCCGCAAAGGGCATAACTGCTTCGCTGGGGATAGGAAAAACCATGCTTTCCATAATCATCAAAATGAAAACGCTGATATAACCGGTAGAATCGATAAATTGTGTTATGTAGCCAGCAAGAAATTCGGTAACGCCCATCGTAACTCCTTATAAGTGTTTTTATTACTACGAATATGCAATATATATGTTGCCCGTCTTATTTCTCCCACCCCTGTGCGCCAATAAGTGGAACAAATGAAACCCCCGCAACAGAATCTTTAACTAAGCCCTCTGGTGTGTTGTCATAGATATCGAGTGTTTGGTTTTGTTTGTCGCCTACAGGAATAATGAGCCTTCCGCCAGGCGCAAGTTGGTCGCACAGCGATTGCGGAAGCACCGGGGCGCCTGCGGTGACAATAATTCTATTGAAGGGAGCATGCAAGGGCCACCCTTGAGTTCCATCGCCAGCTTTAAAGACTACGTTTGCGTAGCCCATTTCTCTGAGTCGTTTGCGAGCTTTCTCGCTTAATTCGTGGTGTCGTTCTATGGTGTAAACGCGGAGCGAAAATTGTGCAAGAATGGCCGTTTGAAATCCTGAGCCAGTACCAATTTCAAGAATTTTATCATCTTTGCAAATGTTAAGCGCTTGTGTCATGAGTGCCACTACGTAGGGTTGGCTTATAGTTTGCCCAAGGCCTATAGGAAGGGCATTGTCTTCGTAGGCTTGCTCTGCCAAGGCAGTATCGGTAAATTTATGACGGTGCACTTTGCGAAAAGCCTCGAGTACCCGAGGATCTGAAATTCCTTTTGTAGCAAGTAATTTAACCAGTTTTTCGCGGGCAATTTCGGGTTTAAGATACATGGTTTCTCTTGAGATTGTGGTGTGTAGTAACAACAGCTCGTACCCATCGAAAGGTATCTGCAATATGGGCAATGTTGCTTTTTTCGCCTGCGTAAACGGTTTGTATGGGCACAAAGCCAACACCAAACCCTAAGCGGCACGCTTTAAGAATAACTTCTGTTTCCATTTCAAACCGATCGTATTCGATGGTAAAAGATTTCATGAATGCGGCGCTATAAGCGCGATACCCACTCTGGCAGTCGAGGATTTTTGTGCCGGTGAAGCGTGAGATAATATACGATGTGACCGTATTGGAAAAAATACGCGCCAGAGGCATTGTTTTTAATGATCGTGCCCGCGCTCCGATAAGTATCCCTTGTGGGGGATTTTGAGCAATTGCAGCAAGAAATACCGGGAGATCGTTCAGAGAATGTTGCCCATCGGAATCGAGCGTAATAATCCACTGCGCGCCGGTTTGAATGCATTCCTGTATTCCACACGCAAGTGCAAATCCTTTGCCTTTATTTTTCTTGAGCGTCTGGTAGTGTATTCCTGCTTCTTTGCAAATAGAAAGCGTATCGTCGGTTGATCCGTCGTTGACAACATAGGTTTTAGCAAGAGGCACTATGGTCCGAAGATCTCTCAGAAGTTTTTTTAAGGGCGCACTGGCATTGTAGGCTGGAATACAAATGTGTACCTGTTGCGGCCAGGTTTGCGGTGTTGGCATCATGATGTTAATGCTTTCTCGATAGCACGGCAAGTGTCCTGTATGAGCGTGGGGGAAAGCTCGATTAAGGGGAGCGTGATTGGTGCATGAAAAGTGATGGCAATAGTTGCAAAAGGTTTTGGAATGATGAAATTATCCCACGATGTTAACTGCCAGTATCTGCTTGGGCGAGCTGATACTGCCACAATGGGGGCATGGGCAAGGTGTGCTATTTCAACAACCCCCGGTTTGACTTTGTAAACGGGCCCACGCGGGCCATCGGGCGTGATTGCGATATTGTTTCCTTTATCAAGAACGCGCACGCATTCTCGTAGTGCAGAAACACCTTTTCTGCTGGATGACCCTCGAATAATGCCCTGTCCCCATCGTCGGGCAACTTCTGCAACAATAGTCCCGTCTCGGCTTGCGGAAACGATTGTGTAAACGTTGTATCCACCAAAACCAAAGGCAAAAAGAAGTTGTTGTGCGTGCCAGAAGCAATACACGGTATTGGAAACCTTGTTTATTTTAGGGTTATACGTCTCATCACCTTCGAAACGATACCGCCAGGTAGCGCCCAGAATGGAACCAACAAACCAAATAATATTGGTAATAAAGAATATTGAGAGGCGTTGTGAGAGATTCATGGGCCTAGTGCTAGACAAAGAAATGGATATAGTATAGTATTAAAATACTTGTTTTGCAATGGGATAAGGGGGATCGTTTGGTATGAAGATGATTTTTAAACTCCACGGCAAAAAAAATGTCAGACCCACAGATTTATATGATTAAGGATGATGATGATGATTTTTAAATTCACATAAAAAAGTAATTGCATTAATCAATGTAATCACACAAATCAGCGGTACAGACAAGGGTACGATTCACTGAAAAGTGTATTAGGCTTATTTCATTAACTTCATAATTAAAAGCACTATCCCTACCGAAAGAGCCGCCGATCCAATTGACGATATTAGAATTGCCTGAAGAAGATTTGCCCCTTTTTTCTTGGGAGGAGCAAATGATTCTACGCTGTGGGGATCTTTTAAATAGGCGGTAAGAATATCTTGCGGGGCCATGTCGGTAATTTCGTGAAGAATAGAAAAGAGAGCCCTCCCAAATTCTGCGCTGCTTCCATAACGATCGTCGGCTGAAAGCGACATGCTTTTATTTACCGCATAAGAAAGAGATTGCGGCATGGGAATACCAAAAGAATCGATAGATTTATAGGTACCTTTGGTTTTTGCTTGAACTAATTCGGAGAGCTTTTTTTGAGGATAGGCTCGTTGACCTGTAATCAGTTCGTAAAGCACAGTGCCTAAGGAAAAAATATCTGTGCGATGATCGAGTTCTTTTCCGTTAAGTTGCTCGGGACTTAAATACACAAGTGTTCCCATGATTTTGTCCCCCACGGTATGCAGGCTTATTTCGCTCGGGCGTGCAATACCAAAGTCCATGAGCTTAACAATACCCTCGCGCGATATAAAGATGTTATCGGGCTTGATGTCGCGATGAATAAGACCCCGATATACTTTTCCGTACAGCGTGTAATCTTTGGTGTGCGCGTAGTAAAGTGCGAGGCATACAAAATAGACAATCGAAATGGCTACGGGAATAGGCACCTTCCCGTGTTGTCCGATAAGCCCGCCTATAGAGAGCCCCTCAACATATTCCATATCGATAAAGGGTATTTGTTGCTCCCAGTATCCAATGGTATGGATTTCGATAATATTAGGGTGATGTATATCGGCAAGAATTTTCGCTTCGGTAAGAAAACGTTCCCGGGATTCCTGATTAAATCCTTTTTTGAGCATTTTGAGTGCGCGCGTAACTTCGAGGCCGGTATGCCACACTTTGTAAATATTTGCTGCGCCACCTTCGCCAATGAGAGCGACAATTTTATTAGGACCAACCATTCCCTCGATATCGGGGGTTGTTTTTGCATAAGGGTTTTGTCCTTGAGCGTCAACCTTGAAGTTCTGCGGAGTTCCGTGTTCGTTGTGAGGTGCTGTGTTCATCCTTATTCCTTGACAAAAACAATGTTAAAAGGGCTTGTGATAGCTTTATAATAATATAGCTTATTTCGCATGATATCGAGAGGTAAAAACCGCTGGGGGTATCGTATCAATGTGACAGGCATCACACTGGCCCTTGGGTATTGTGTTATTGAATCCATGAATTTTCCGCATCAAAAACTATACGACAGTCGTCGGAGCCGTCTGGTTTAACCCAAAATAGTGCCCGCGAACTATCGGGATACAAGCGTGTGTAAAGATATCTGAGAGAATTTTTCCAGAGTATTGGCACGGGGTCTATTTCGGAATAGTGCTTGGTAGAGTCGGCTGGTATCACTCGCTGATTTACACCGGACGAAAGGTTAACCGTCGCCAAATCGAGCTGATTAATACCAAAACTATAAAGAATTGTTTCGCCGTCAGAAAGCCAACAATAGCTTTGAACGCCTGCCCGCATGGTAACCTGACTGGTGCGACCTACTTTCATATCGTAGATCCATAAATCCGATTGATCATCAATACTGGCAGTTTTAGAAAGATACGCAATCTTAGAATTGTTTGGCGAAAAGTGTGGTAGCCAATGATCTGAGTTGTCGTTGGTGATGCGAATGGGATGTTCGCCATTTGAGGATCCATAATAAATTTGCCACGATTTATCCCGATTACTTGCAAAGGCAAGCAGGTTTCCATCGGGTGAAAGTGCGATATCTTTTTGGGTAGATCCTACAAAAGGGACAATAGGCTCAAAATAGGTACCTTGGGTTTGAACTCTAAAAATCCCCATTCCTTTGCCACGGTCATTAGATGCGCATGCATAAATAAATTGTCCATTGGGCGAAAATTCTGCATTGGTAATATTATAATTGGAGCCTACTATTGTTCGGGCCGAGCCGTTAGTATTAAGGAGGTGCAGTGAGGTGATCGTAGAGTTTGGTGCGGTTGCGAGGTACAGAATTTTACCTGCGCCCATGTGCATACGAGGCGCCGAAATAGTGGCAGTCCCATAGGTGAGCGGAAATTCGGCAAAGGAAGCAGTGACTTTAAGGTACAGTTGGGCGCTACCAGATCGATCTGAAATAAAAGGGAATGTTCCGCTTCGTGTGCCTGTCCTAGATTGTAACGAATCGATACCAGCATCAGCACAGGCAATTCGTAGCTCAGCCTCAGAAACTATCCTTTGTAAGGTTGTGTCTTCAGGAATGCTTCTCCGTAAAGGGACGAGTGCATTGTTTATAGAAATTAATCCGCCCTTGGGGTCGAAACGGAATACAAGAGCTCCAATGGCCCTTCCACTATCTCCCGCCGAAACAACGGGAATACCATTACACAGCAGAGGCGTTGATATAGTGTGATGCAGTGAACCGCAGATAATGGCGCTTACGCTGGACAGCGCTTTGGCATACAGCGCGATACGTTCGTAAGAATCATGAATAATGAGAATGCGTCCTGTACAATTTTGTACATCGGGTTTTGAGAGTTGTTCCTGTAAAGCACTAACAAGGGGCTCTATGCTTCCAGAATCGGGCCCCGATGAAGTATCTTGTGTGCCCAAAACCGATAAAAAACAGAACTTGTATTTGTCTACCGATACAATCTTTTTAGGGATAGTTCTTCCCAGTGGTAAACCCTTAGTATTTGTTGACACAAACAAATTAGTTGAATGTCGTGCACTCGAGTGGAATTGCTTAAGCCCGAATTGATATTCTCCGCTCCCCAGCATAAGGGCATCAAATCCTACGGCTGCGTAATACTGGTCTAAAACGGCTGGTTTTAAGGCGTGGCTTCCTTGTGCGAGATTATTGCCTGTATTAATACAAATGCGATAAGGATATGAGCTTTTTTGCATTTTGAGTGCTTGAGCAGCGCGTGCTAATCCTCCAATAGTTTCTGTTGCACCAGCTTGCGGCGAAAAGGCTCCATGGGTGTTGCCCGTGTAAAGAATTGCAACTTCAAGTCCCTGCGAACGTCGTTTAAGCGCGGCTACCCGTGCAAGCAGTGCGTGGGCCTTCCAGAGGTTTGGATCGAGGGCAAGTGCCTTATATGCATAATACGTGCATACTTCATACCGATTTTTTTGAAAATGCCGTTCTGCAACTTTGTAAAGATCATCCGCGGTTTTGGGTGTCAGTTCTTCCAGCTGCGCCGTTGCCGAAAGTGCATAGGTGCTTCCTAAAAGAGTAGAACGGTTTTGATAGCCAAACTGCACGCCATAATGATCGTAGGTAAATCCTGCACCGCCCGATATTCCCTCAAGAGTTGGGTTCGATCCTAAAGGGTAGTCGTATCCACAAGAAAAAGAAAGCATCGAAAGAAATTGTGTTTGTAAACTTGCCCCTACCGAAAGCGGCTGGTCGCCAATTTTTCTGACTCCCACACATCCTTCTAGATCAACAAGTTTGTTTTTGCTTTTAGAGAAAGGATCTAGGGTTATTGTTGCTGCCAGCGTCAGTGGTAAGGGCGATGGGTTGGCTGTGTATTGCAGCGGCATGCCGAGGTGAGAAACCGAAAGGGTTGCTTGCACAAAGGAGAATGTGCCACAGGTAGAAGCATTAACACCAAATCCTTGAGCCTGGGTTTTATCGAGATTGCTGATAAGGTAATCTACCGAAATTCCTGCATTCCAAATCGAGGGCATTATCTGACGCGCAAATGATGCACCGAAAAGAAATTCCCCATACGAGGGCTTACTGATATTTTCATTGATATCACGAGCATATAAAAATTGCCCTAAAGTAAACATTCTGGAATATACCCCAAAAGTCCCAACGTCAAGAACAGGGAATGCAGCGCAAAGATATTCAAGGCGCGTGCTCATAAGCCATTCTAAATGGGTAATGCCAAAAGAATAACGATCGAGCGAGGCACTTGAAGCTGTTTGGGTTTCGAGGTCAAATGCATTGTGTTGAGCCGGTGTTGCACAGCTTCCTAACGCAAGCGATTGTGCATTAGCCGGGAGTTGCAAGAAAAGAGCTGCGGTTAATCCACTATTGGTGCCATTAATATCAGAGATCTGATCTGAGAGTGAGGTTTGGGCATAAAGAACCAATGAGCCTGCTGTGATCCAATAGATCAAACAAACCTTGCAAATTTTTAATAAGGAAAAAAAACTCGTTTTCATAGCCATTCGTGGTACGACTTTAAAAAATGCAATTCATAGGGACCTAGTCTGGTCTATTTCTTTATAATTATACTGGCGTGGTATGTTAGATGCCATGAGAAAGAGAGGCAAGTTTATCATAGACCATTTCTGGACTAATACTGCGCATGCATTGGAAGTCATTCTTGCAGGGGGAAGAACAGGAAAAACATCCCAGACATTCGAGGTTCGAGGTAATGATTTCCCTTTCTACAAAGAGTGGCGCGCACTCGGATGGGTCGGTTGGGCCAAAGAGCACTATTCCTTTTAAGCCCAAAGCAGCAGCCAAGTGTGCTGGGCCAGAATCAACACCAATAAAAATATCTGCCCCAGAAAGTGCAGTCGCCAGATCTGTCAATGATTCTGTAAGGAGAAAATGGGTCTGGTGGCGTGCTAATGTGTGAAGCAGCTCGGAATCATCGGGGCCCATCAAAATCGAATAACTATAGCGGTGCCTGGCACGAATCATTCTCAGGAATGCTAAAATATTTTGATGCGGCCACCGCTTTAAGGCATACTTACTATTCGAACCAAAATGCATAATAACCCGAATAGGTATAGCTTTTTTATCCATTGCCGCGTGGTCACTGGCAAGGGGATATGAAAGGGCCTTTGAACTCGAATGTTCAGGGAGTGCCTGCATGTTGACGCAGGTGTAATGTAGCCCATGACAGAGCGGGTATGTGCTAGAATATACAGATCGGCCACGAGTCCCCTGTGGTGCAAGGGGGCCGATGGCTCTTGGCGCTCTGGACAGAAATGTTAATACTTCTGCCCGTACCGAATAAAATCCCATCATCGAAACAATAACTTCATCCCACTTTTTAAGAGCAAAAAGAGCGCTGCGCAGGTAATTCTTTGGGCCACCCTGCAAAGCATTTGGAAATTCTTTAGAGTAAAGTTCTCCGTGTGTAGAAAGCCAGATGACCCCAAGGACAAGGGTTTCGGATTGCCTCTGAACTGAGCGCAACAGGGGAAGCGCCATGAGCGAATCGCCAAGACCTCCACCAACAATACAAAGTACCCGTTGAGAGGGGTACCCTGTGGTGCGTTTGCGAACTAACGGTGCTAATAAACCCAGAATGCCCCGAATTCTCCAGCGGAAAAAAGCGGCCACGGTCTCTGTTTTCATAGAGAGCTAAATGCCGAGGTTATTGAGCGTGCTTATCACGTTGTTAAGCGTAGTTGTAAACGTAGGGTGCGAAACCTCAAAACTTCTTACCGCAGAGGTAAGCGAATTCGAAAGTGAACTATGGTATTGTGTAAGATCGTCTTGAGAATTGTCGAGAATAGCTTCAATGTCGTCCTTAAGAGTGGCAAGCGCACTGCGAGATTTTTCGTCAACCGAACTTAACGTAACAAGTTCGTTATGAAGCTCGGAAAGCGATGTGCGAAGATGAGACGAATTCATAGTAACCCCTATAAAAAGAGATGGTGCAAAAAAATAATGATGAGCGTACGATAATAAGTATACACTTTTTGGGGGGGTGAAGGAAAGTGGGAATAGGAATAAACTGAGATTGCCTATAAATCAGAATAAATGCATATGACTTAGGGCGTTCCGGCTTCGCCGTCGGGCGTTCTCCATGCTCTTGCTTCGCATGCCGGTACAAGATTCCTTGCGGCGCAAAGCGCCAGAGTCTTTTTGCACTGAGGGGTGGCACTGCCGTTTCCACCCTCACATTCCGGCCTCCCTAACGCGCTTGACATGAGACCATTCTGCTCCGCTCAGGATGCACCTTTTTCCCAGGGAGATATATTTCCCTTTACAATATAAAACATGGGGTGCAGGTCGGGTGTTTTGACTGCGATGTGTTGTGCATTCACAAGCGGGCTGCGGACGGATAGTTTTGCCCTCAGGTGGATCCATTCAAAATCTCTTTGCCCCTTTGTAACAGGGAGAGCTATGTTTTTTCCAGGAAAGCGAATAAGCTTTGCATTAAAAGAGTAGCCCCTGTGCACAGACTCTGCGAAAATGCCCTCCAGATAAGATCCAATTGCTGCTTTAGGAGTGGGCCTTTCTTTGAATCTAACGAGCTGGGGGTGATTGGTGTATCCTCTTGTTTTGCCAAGTAGAACAGCCTGGGCAAGAAGTGCCTCACGCCAGCAGGCAACGAGGCCTTGCGAATCGAGATACTGTGGATGCAATGACCATAAACGCATACAGTGCTCTTTGCAGGGCTTACGATATTATGGTATCGTGTAAAGTTTGTTACGGTGAATATAGTCAAGAACTTTACTGGGCACAAGGTGCTCGCATGATTCATGTGCAAAAAGTTTTCGTCTTACTGCTGTTGAAGAAATAGCGCTATGAGGCGAAGGGACAAAAAGAATGTCTGCATGCTTGAGCTCGTCTGGTATAGTTTGAGAAAATCCCGGTCTGGCTACAACACAGAATGTTAAAAGTTTTACCAGTTCTTTCGACCTATGCCAGCTTGTTAGTTCGGTTACATTGTCAGAGCCTATGATGTAATACCAATGTGTCAATGGATGAGCAGCCTTGAGAGCGGTTATGGTGTCGAATGTGTACGATGGCCCAGTTCTGCGTAATTCGATGTCATGTATTTCAAAAAAAGGATCGTGCTCAAAGGCGAGCTTAAGCATTGCAAGACGATGCACCGGAGCAACTTCAATCGTATTGATTTTATGCGGAGGAAGAGCAGCAGGAATACAGTAGATGCTTTGAAGCGTAAGAGCCTGTTGAACACTGTGAGCTATTGCGGTATGACCATTATGGACAGGATCGAAACTACCCCCTAAAATTGCAATCGAAGTATTCATGATTAGCGCTTTTTAGAAAGCTTTGCCTTTTCTAGTAGGGCTTTGGCTTTTATCTCTTTGTTGCCCATTACAATAAGTTCGTCTAAGAGAACGATTGCTTCTGAGGCCCTATTTACTTTAGAGAAATTGATTGCCATATGCAATCGAGCTTGCGGAAGGTATTTGGAATCGGGGAATGTCTCGATAAAAGATTTGAAGTATATAATAGCGGCTTCATATTTATTAATGCGCTCGTAGAAGCGGGCGTTCATAAATTCTTTGTAGGCAATTTTTTCTTGACATTCAAGTAAATATATTTTTGCGCTATCTGCAAATGGACTCTGCGGATAGGATTCCAGAAACGATTGAAATTCGCGGATGGCGTCGTGGGTGAGATCTTGTGCCCGTTCGAAGGATGGGGCTGCAAGCATCATGGTGTGGCCAATGCGAAAACGTGATTCGTCGGCAAAGGGCGAAGAAGAGAAGTCGCGGATAAGCAGTTGATACTCGAGGCGCGCTTCATCCGGCTTTTTGGTAATGAGGTATGTTGATCCAAGGAGATAATACACAGAATCCAAGTTTTGAGATCCTGCGCATTGTTGCTTGACTTCTGCAAGGATAGTTTCTACATCCAGGAATCGCTTTTTTTTAAAGGATTGAGCTGCTGCCGCAATTTTTGCAGGGCAATTAAAAACTTTTTTAGTGGGTTTGGCAGACACCGTCATGGCTATGATTATAACACAGATAATACCAGTTCGAAGGAGTAGCGATTCATGCTTCATGGGACAAGTCCTTTATGCAAGGGTTAGATTGTTGAGACTGTGTAAAATACAATGAGGTTCCGGGAAGTGATCGAATTGATGAAAAAAAGGTAGTTCTTTGCTTTTGAAATAGTTGTTTTCATTACGGATTGGTTTAGAAAAAAGTGTGGGGTAGTTGCATGGTGCGCTACGGTGATGGTTTGCACGAATAAAAGCTTTGCCCTTTCGCCTTCTTAAATAATCGGTTTGATGTGCTGTTTATTCTTTTGTACCCTTCGATTTGAAAGGAATGTATATTCAAATATTATGGCATATTTGGAAATTTCTACCGGTGATAAACAGGGTACCAACATCAGTTTGGTAAATGACACCTCGATAGGTCGCTCAACCGATAACGTTTTGTGTCTCCTCGATTCGAGCGTCAGTCGGCATCATGCGGCTATCCGTAAAAAAGACAACTATTATGCTATTGTTGATCTTGGCTCAGCAAATGGCACTGTTGTCAACCGCCGGCCTTTGCATCGTCTTGTGCCGCAACCCCTCTACGAAAATGACGAAGTAGTTATATGTGCTACAAAAATGATCTTCCGATCGGAAGGTGACGACCCCGTTTCTACAAAACGCATCCCCTACTTTCAGGCAGCGGGAGCACCCGACCTGATATTTCCTACTAATGTCAGCAATGTATCGGTGGTTATGAAAACCGATTCGCGTTTGCCCGATTTTTCTGCAAGCATCGATGTATCGCGGGCATCCCTTGTTAAGGACGAGGAGCATAATAATGTCGAGGGTCTTACTATAGCACTCAATCGACTTACAGCACTTATCAAAATTTCTCAGGATCTTGGTGCGCTCACAAAACCAGAAGCGCTCTTTGATCGCATCATGAATGTAATATTCGAAATTTTCCCCGCAGCCGATCGAGCATTTATCATGCTGCGCGAAGGGGATCAGATGCAGCCAAAATGTGCGCGAACTCGTGATATGGCAGCATCCCCACAAGAGCTGTGTGTGAGCAAAACGCTTATCGAAGCAGTTGTTTCTAAAAGGCAATCGGTACTTTCTTCCGATGCGCAGCAGGATGAGCGCTTTGCAACACATCAGTCTATGGTTAATCTTTCGATCAGATCGCTCATGTGCGCTCCTTTCATATATAAAGAAGATATCCTGGGCATTATTGGTGTTGATACAAAATCAGGAACCAAAACTTTTACGGCCGACGATCTCATGATGCTGACCAGTATTTCCGCTCAGGCCGCAATTGCTATTAAAAATGCCGATCTCTTCGAAACGGTCGAGAGCGAAACACAGGTGCGCACGCAGCTTGCCCGCTATTTGTCCCCTGATGTTGTTGAAGGGGTTCTGGAGGGTACAATTCCCCTTACCCTTGGCGGCGAAAAGAAGCACGGAACGCTTTTTTTCTGCGATATTGTTGGCTTTACTCGCATGTCTGAGTCTTTGCCTGCAACCGATGTTGTAGAAAAACTCAATATGTATTTCTCGGTTACTACCGAAATTATAACCCGCAATAAGGGTACGCTGCATAAATTTGGCGGCGACATGATTATGGCTTTTTGGAATGTGCTCTTTCCCGATGACGCGGCTCAGGTTAATGCTATTGCAGCAAGCCTCGAGATGCAGGTTGCTGTGTGGCTGTTTGATTGTGACCTTGAAGCTGCAGGGCAATTTCCTGTTTATATTGGGATCGGCTGCAATACCGGAGAATTTGCAGGCGGTAATGTTGGCGGAGAAGATCGTATGGAATATACGGTTATCGGTGACAATGTTAATCTTGCCCAACGGATCGAATCGCTTGCAAGTCGTTGGCAGGTTTTTGTTGCCGAATCAACCTATGCTCCCGCTGCAGCTCATTGTATTGCTATCAAATTACCCCCTGTTAATGTTAAGGGGAAGTCGATGCCTATTCAAATTTATTCTATACGCGGAATAGAGCGTGGGCGCGACGAAATAATTCTCGATATTCCTGTTAAAATTGTTCTTGATGGCGGACTTACAGCAGGAGCGGGGATGTTAACCGGGCTTATGCACAGAGCCGACGGCATCACTATTAGCTTGTCGTCAACAACTATCTTTGCTCAAGGCTCGCGTTTAACCCTCGATTTCTCGTTGCCGGAATTAAAGCGCCCCTTGTCAATTACTGTGCTGGTCACCGATGTCGATCGCTCTGCAAATGGTGGGGCTGCAGCAAGCTTTACTCTTTCGGAAATAACAGGCGACGAAGCCCTCGAGTTTCTCGTGCCTGGTGCCTGTATTGAATCGCACATGCTCTGGCCCGATATGGTTCGTCATTAAGAGGTTAGGATAGAGCCAGTTGTGTGTTACAAGCAAGCCTACTGACCCGACACATTCGATCAAAAACTGAGCATTTATAGTCATAAAATTTGTAAATTCGCAAACGGACAATTTAATAAAATATGAGTAAGAAAACGAGTTGGAGAAGCAATAAAGAACGTAGTTTCGACTATGATGGACAGTGTAATGAACAATGTTCTGGTAAACAACCCATTTATAAAAGAAAAACATCATTCTTCCAAACCGCTTTACTCTGCATTAGTTCCTGACGAAATATTTAAAGGCTCACATTTTGAAAGACGATTTGTAACGCCTTTTGGTGGCGTTTGGGAAAAGTTAGCCCAAGTTGTATCCAACGAAAATCACGGACACTGTTCAATGGGACACAGCGTTAATGGGGTTGTTGGAAGCGAAAGCCTAAGAAGAATACAGGAAGTTCTAAATAATCTTGAACATAGTGGTAAAGGAGAAGAAAAAATTAAACCCGACCGGGCTAAGGAACTTGATTACATTAGACAAGGTGGTGGAGACCCTATTCCAGTTAGTGTTACTTGTGACATTTTCATACACAACGAAGTAACAAAAACAAAATATGCTTTTGAGTTAAAAGCACCACTCCCAAACAGCGACCAAACCAAAGTAAGCAAAGAAAAAATGCTGAAATTATTGGCAATGCAACCTAAACAAGTTGACTATGCTTTTTATGCACTTGTTTACAATCCTTATGGTAAAAAAGAAGATTACAAATGGACTTTCCCAATGCGATGGTTCAATATGCACAAAGACGAATCTGTTTTAATAGGCAACGAATTTTGGGATTTAATTGGGGGCGAAGGAACTTACAAAACTTTCATAACGGAAGTAAACAAACTTGGTAAAGACTACAAGGAGAGAATTTACCGTGAGTTTTTGGAAATTGAGCCACCAAAAGATTTTGACAAAACAATACTAAAACAGCCAAAATGAAAAACTAAAAATTTACATTTATTGACCTGTTTTCTGGTATTGGTGGGTTCAGAATGGCACTTGAAAACAATGGTGGAGAATGTTTGCATTTTAGCGAAATAAGCAAAGATGCAATTGACACCTATTGCAAAAATTCAAACGAGCCAACCGAAAAGAATTTAGGCGACATCACCACAATAAAAAACTGCCAACACACAATCTTTTAACGGCAGGTGTTCCTTGTCAAAGTTGGTCAATAGCAGGACGAAATTTGGGTTTTGACGATGACAGAGGACAATTGTGGAACGACACCATATTTTTACTAAATCAATCAAGACCAGACGCATTTATTTTTGAAAATGTAAAAGGTTTAGTTGACCCAAGAAACAAAAAAGCACTAACCTACAGTTTAGACAGAATAAAAGAAGCAGGATATTTTGCAAACTATTATGTTTTAAACTCTTTCGACTATGGAGTTCCACAGAACAGAATAAGAATTTACATTGTAGGTTTTAGAGACAAAGAATTTGCTAACAAATTCAAACTTCCAAAACCACTTGACAAGAAAATAAAATTGGCAGATATTTTATCTGACTTCAATGAAAAAATCATTGAAACAGAAAATGAAATGCCGAAAGATTTATTCGGAGAAGTCATTACTCAAAAAAGTATGAGTTTATCAACTAGCAACGGGTTAAATGATTATTTTCTCTTCAATGATTTACGAAACGGACATTCAACAATCCACTCTTGGGACATTATTGAAACAACCGAAAAACAGAAGAAAATTTGCTATTTATTACTAAAAAACAGACGGAAAAGTGCCTACGGAAATTTAGACGGAAACCCATTGTCTGTAAAACATTTCCAAGATTTAGACCATTCAATTTCCGAAAATGAATTAGACGAATTAGTTGAATTGAGAATATTAAAAAAGGAGAACTACTCATTTACAATAAATAGAAATAAGGTTGCAGACTTATCGGAAGAAGAAAACATCATTATTAATAATTGTGATAGCGACTTATTGGTAGTTGAAAAGTTGAAAACGAACAGAGAACTTAAAGTAAAAAAAATCTCTCTTTCTAAAACTTTACCAACATTAATTGAAAAAGAAATCATTACTTCAAATGAAGTGCGGTATGATTTTAAAAACACCAAAATCAGCACTGGACTTTATGGAGTAAATAGAATTTTCTTACCAACCTCAAATATCTTCCCTACACTTGTTGTAAGCGACACAAACGACTATGTTACGACGAAAGTTATTAATGCGAAAAACGAAGAAGAGCATAGAAAACTCTTCATCAACAAAGTATATAAAATAGAAAATTACCGCAGAATTACAAAAGAAGAAGCTTGTTTAATTCAAGGTTTTCCGAAAGACTATATTTTGCCCGAAAACAGAGCAAGATGGATGAAATTGATTGGTAACAGCGTTTCTGTTCCTGTAATAGAAATATTAGGTAAGGCAATTGTAGAAACAGGCATTTTTGAGAACAAAACTGAAAGCATTTCTAACTCGACAAGGATTTTAACAATTCCAACAAACCAATACACAGAACAATTGACAAACAACCAACGACAGAAGAAGGCCAGCTTGTAGCTGCAAACCGTAGGCCGATAGTTTTAACGTACCATTTGTCCATTGCGCGATTCCAGAATAAGCGTTACCGGACCTTCATTAGTTAATTTTACCCTCATATCAGCTCCAAAAACACCAGTAGTTACGGGAAGCTGGCTTTTTTTTAGAAGCTCAATAACTATTTCGTACAGTTTTTCTGCTTCTGCAGGTGCCATTGCTTTGCTCAATCCTGGCCGGCGACCTCGGCTCATATCGGCATATAAAGTAAATTGAGAAATCGCAAGAATCGATCCTTTTGTATCAACGATCGAGCGATTCATTGCGCCTGTATCATCGGGAAAAATGCGAAGAGCTGTGCATTTTTCTGCAAGGAGCGCTGCGTCTACCACAGTGTCGTCTTTGCCGATGCCAATGAGTAAAACAATGCCCGCTCCTATGGCACCCACAATAGTCCCTCGGATACTTACTGAAGCTTCTCTCACTCGCTGTAGTATAATGCGCATATAAATAAAATGGGTTGCGCGTAAGGAGTGTGCACAATTTGAAGTATTCTGTGCAGCCTAGTGTTGAAAAAAGCGCACATTAAAGCGATATTTGATATTCAAAATAAGCAGAATTTAAAAGCATATGCTTATAAAACTGTTGAAAAATGCAATCAACGATATCGGTCCAAAGGCATAGACTTACCCAACGAATGAAGGTATATTAGTGAGGTGAGTTTGAAGAATAGTGTGGGGGTTGCCTAAGAACCTCAACGAAAAAAATGCTATCTAACAAAAGAAACTGTGTAAAGGTATGAAATCAATTTTCGAATATTTCGATTATCACGAATTTCTTAAAGATTTTTACGACGAAAAAAAATCGATAAATCCTTATTTTTCCTATCGCCACATGAGCTCGAAGGTAAAACTCGATGCGGGATTTCTGGTTAAAGTGTTGCATGGGAAAATGCACATTTCTGCCAAATCAATTGGCGCTTTTATTGTTCTTTGCAAACTCTCGGGCCGCGAAGCGGAATATTTCGAATCGCTGGTAAATTATGGGCGCGCCAAGAAACATGCAGATATTAAACAAAGCTTCGAAAAAATCCTCGGTTTGAGAACGCAGGCAAATGTTCTTTCTGTACATCAGTATAGCTTTTATGAGAAATGGTATCATACAGCAGTGTGGTCGCTTATTGGGCTAGACCCTTTTGCGGGAGATTTTGAGGCTCTTGGCGCAAGAATCACGCCGCCTATTTCAGCGAGTGTCGCAAAGGAATCGGTTGAGCTGCTTATAAATCTTAAAATGTTGACCCGGCATCCCGATGGAACCCTAAGGGCAACAGATCACTTTGTTACTACTGGGGAAAAGTGGAAGTCTGCGGCAGTCGTGGGTTTTCAAAAAGAAACCATGCGTCTTGCAGCAGAATCTATCGATCGGCATGCGAGCGAACTGCGTGATATATCAACACTTACTGTGGGGGTTTCGGTTAAAGATTTGCCTGAAATTAAGGATCGATTACGGGAACTTCGGCAATCTATATTAAATATGAAAACAGAAAATGAGAAAGTCGATTGCATTTATCAAATTAATATGCAGGTCTTTCCACTTGCCCTTCCTCAAGAGGAACCATTATGAACTGGCCTGGTAAGGTTCTGAGTCTGCTTGCTATTGCATTATACGGATGCACAGGGTCAGGATCTGAGCCCGCTGGTTCTGGTATTACTGGAACGAAGACTGGCTCAGAGACAACAAGCGGTATTGTTGCAACCTTGTCGGGGCAGCCTGTAAGCGGTGCGAGAGTGTCGATATATTCAGATACCTTTGCCAGTGCAAAAAGTGATGCGCTTCCTGTAAGAGCCGCAACAACTGATGCCAACGGTTTTTATAAATTCGATACCATTCCCGTGGGTAAATATTTCGTTGCTGTGAACGATTTCGAGTCGCAAAGTGCTCGTTCTAATGTTTATACCAGATTGACAAATTCAATAGAAATAAAAGATACGCTCGATACGCTTGTTCTTGATACAGCATGTGCAGTATTCGGAAGAATTGTCCTTTACAATAACGATGATCCTCGCACCGTAGATATCTTTGTGAGAGGCAGTAGTTTTTTTGCCCAACCAGATATTGGGGGTAATTTTAATTTCGGTCATATGCCTAAGGGTGTGTATGAACTTCGTGTTCGTAGCACGCTAGATCTTTACAGCATCATAGACACGGTAATTAGTATCTCGCGCGATACCTTTCTTAAGGAGATACGGCTACCGTACAAGGGGGGCCTAGCTCTCGATACTGTTACTGCAAATTATAATGTAATGAAGCAGAGTGTGTATCTTTCGTGGCCTCGGGTTGATACTGCGGTAATTAGCGGGTATAATGTATATCGCGCTGCTACTGGAGAAAATGATTCGTTGCTTACTAAAAAACTTGTTCTCTCTAATGAGCCCTGGTACGAGGATACCAGTGTGATAGAAGGTTTAACGTATTCGTATCATGTTGTATCAAAAAACAAAATAAGTGGAATCGAAAGTTCCAAAACTGCAGCCACAACATCTACAATAAAGGCAATCGGAATAGATTCTCTTGTCAATTCTATACGGGTTGGAGGAGTATCCGATTCCATCTGCGATTTTGCGTTGCTCGATTCGAATACGTATGGGATTGCTCAAAAATGGCCTAAACCTAGAATCTATCGCTACACTCAAACGGGAGATTTACTTTCATCGTTTTGGCCAGCAGATTCGTTTCATTCGGTAAGTAATAATTCTATAGCACGGGGTGATAGCCAAAGCATTTACTTTTGCGCAAGCCTTAACAATGTGGATTATAGCTTAGTTAAAACAAGCTCTTCTGGATCGGTCATAAAGACATGGTCTTTGCACAAGCAGCCCTATTATATTGGTACTTCTCCGTTACCCGTAGAACCGTTTGTTCGCTATACAAAAGGAAAGGTCCTGCTCGTCTGGTTCGAGCAACTTTTTACCTGGGTTAATCCTGACACCAAGAGTGTTTCTTCGTTTCCAAAACCGTATCAAACTTCAATGCGGTGCACTATAAGCCCCGATTCAGGCATGCTGTACTTTGCGAGTTCAACCTCCGATATGGTTATAAGTGTCGATTCTTTAGGCAGGCAAACTAATAGCTGGCATGGGATGCCTAATGGTATTGTCGCATTTAATAGCAAAGGAACCATTTTAGTTGGTTCTCGCACGAGCAATGAGGTTCGCATTTATTCTTCGCGTGGAGATTTTCGTGGACGATTCCGCTTAGGCGCATCCATTGCAACCATGCGGGCAATGGAGATTGATAACGCAGGCCTTATTCATGTTTTGGTTTACGAAAAGAATACCAATCAAGCGCTTGTTCAATGTTTTACTTTAAAGGCGCAATAACGTTTATTGACATTGAGTACAAGGATTTTCTATATGCGTCATATGATACAAAAATCTACTGTTATAAGAAATAGTATGCTGTGTGTTGCACTCATGCTTGGGTGTTACCAGGTATATGGCGCTGGCACCGGAAAATTCTCCAAGAGTGCCGATACCTTATTTACCTTGCAAGCATATGCGTTAACGCCCGATCAAGAGGCCAATTTCATGCTCAATAAAACAGGGCTTTTTATCGATAAAAAATCCTGTTTTTGGGATGCGTGGAACAAACTTCCTACATTGTCAAAAGTTGTGCTTGACTCGGCAAGTTTTGCGTATGGAGTCGATCCTCTTGGTCCTCATGATTGTACCATAAGCATGCGTTGTGCCTACGGAGCTGCGGGTGCCTATTTCCTCTTTCAAGTGATTGATGATAATTTCAGTATTACCGACGCTTCACAATGGTATCGGAATGATGTGGTAGAATTATACCTTGCCGATAAATCGGCCTCTACTCTGTATGCCAACCCGATAAGTTCCTTTGTAAAGCCATATTACCAACAAATTGGCCCTGGCATAGCTCAATTTCAAATTGGTTATGGAGGTAAGGATCCCGGGCTTATTAAAACATTCAATTATAATTATTTCAACGATTTTACAAATGCTTTTGTTCTCAATAATAGTTACGCTTTTTCGGATGCAGAACAAAATTTAGGCATTCGGGTTGGGTTGGTAACCAATACCGGAAATCCGACTTTGCGGGAGCAGGAGTGGTTTATTCCCTGGTCGGTATGGAGTGGTCCTACGCGTGGGGTGCCTCCACAGCACAAAGGGAATCGATTAGCTATGACTTTTGGCTACAACGACCTCGATGCTCCCGACACCTTACCGACAGCCATTCGGTGGCGTAACAATGCCGATCCTTTTATGGCGGATACCGATGTCGTGTCCCCAAGTGGAGATTCCATCAATTCGGTAGATAGCTGGGGCGATATTCTCTTTGGAGATTTGCTTAACGATAAATTAATTGCTCAAGGACAAGGTATAGTCTCATGCGATTCGGTATCAAAGCCAGATTCAACGTTACGGGAAGCGATTTTTTTGCAAGATTTAATTATCAGGCCAATAAAAGATACTGCAAAGGTTATTCTTATTGGTGATGGGTTAGGGCCTAAAGATATTGGACAAGGTTGTTCTTTGTTTCCTCAGTATAGCAACCAACAAACCTATCTGCGAAACGACACCTTGTTTTTGTCGTATAATATATCGTACACGCTCTCATGCACAACCAATGTGTTGCCTAAAAAAACAAGTGCACGTGGTAGTGCGCTCGTGCCAAGTATCATTCCAAATCTTGCGTATACTGTGGTGGGCCTTCGTGATGGGAACTATCAGGTTCGTTTACTCGGTGGAATTACCGATCCGCTTAATCTGGAAGTATTACATAATCCACAATCGGGATTTATTCTGGGAAGCATTAACGTGATAAATGCGCAAAACGTCAATCATTTCGATGCGCGGGGTGTACGATCGCTTAAAAATATACTGCATAAGGATATGCAGGGCTTAGTATATGCGGCTTTACCAGGGGCGCACCTACGGATATTTAATTCTAAGGGACAATGTGTTGCGCAAGTAGTTAGTGGCTCAGATGGATATGCGCGTATTTCTACCAAGGAGTTTTCCAAAGGTTTTTATCAGGCATGTAGTGAGGTGAAAGGAGAAATTGGAACATCTTTTTTAGTTCAGTAAACTTCGAGCAATTTCAATAAGGCGTTGTTCGATTGAGCTAGTTATTTAATTTATAAAATTAGCAGCGCTGCTGTTGTCAGAAATACGGCGATGTTCTATTTTAAGATACAGTCTCGATTAATTCAAGATATTATAGGGTATCATATTCATTTTTAATCCAGAGGAGGTTGGTATGAAAAGAATTCTTGCCGCAATGGCGCTGGCGGGGCTTGTGGGATCGGTGTGTGTAACGGCTCGAGATGCTAGTCAGTACCTACGCACAGTAGACCCAACAAAAACTATATCGTCGTATATGTTGAGCCCTGGAGAAGATTCCTGTTTTCGTATCGGCGATGGTGTTGCCTCAAAATTTTGGGATGCTTGGGATTTAAATACCGATTTAAACAAGGCCACGCTTGATGCTTCTTCTCTCTCTCGCGGTCCTCGTCTTACCAGTGCCGCAGATGCTGGTCTTACTATTCAGAGCGTTTATTCTACCGATGGAGTTTATTTCCTGTTTACTGTAGCAGATGATGATTGGGTAACCAACGTTGGTGGACTCGATTACGAGAACGATGCCGTTGAACTTTACTTATCAGATATGTCTGCTACGCAGATGTATGCTAATATTAATGCTGCCTTTCTTTTGCCAAACTATCAGCAAATGGGCGAAGGAACAAGCCAGATGCAGATTCGTTTTGGTGGTGCTGAGCCAACATCGGTAACGGCATTTAATTTTAATAAATACGATGATTTATTAATGCAATTTGCGCTTAATAATAAGGTCACTTTTACAGACGCGCTCACTAATTACAAAATTCAAGTTGAGCTTATTAAAAAACCCGATCCAGGTACACGTCAACAAGAGTGGTTCATTCCCTGGACATGCTTTGGTGGTGATGTTGGAAGTCGTTCGAGCTATCGTGTTGCCCAAGGTGGTAATAGCACAACAACTTTGGGTTTGTGCTTTGGGTATAACGATGTTGATGGTGCCGATTCTACATCTGCACTTCGCTGGAGAAATCAGGCAGATCCGTTTACAGTGGATGCAGAAGGTGCTCCTAGTGATATAGCTACAACAGTTGATACCTGGGGAGATATTTCTTTCCTAGAAAAAGGTTCGTCGCTCGATGCAGTATGTGCTGCAAAAGGGATTAACATAAGCCTTTTAAGCGATTGCGTTAACTCGGTCAAGTTCTTTCCTGGTCGATCAGTGTTCATGGGTTCTAAAGTTGTTGGTACCAGCTATTACACACTCTCTGGCCAAAAGCTAGCAGTGGTTAATAACCAGGTTATGGCTGCTAAGAACACCATTATCCTCGAACGTGCAGTTCTTGCAAATGGTTCTATTGCATCGCGTAAGATTACTGCTCGATAATTTTTTATAACGCAGAGAGCAGCATGCTTTAAAAGGAGCTGGAATTTAATTTCTAGCTCCTTTTTTTTATGCCCTTCGATGTGTTAAAAGCTATTTTAAAAGATTGCAGTTTATGCATGCTTAAAAACAGCTTAACTTTTTGCTCTGTAAAGGAAATGCCATGGGATACCTTCTTGGATTGGATATCGGAAGCTCTTCGGTTAAAGCTTCTCTTTTAGATATCCAGAGTGGTGCAATTGTAGGGTCGGCAACATCGCCGCAAACAGAATTGCCTATTCTCTCTCCACAGCCCGGATTCGCCGAACAGCATCCCGATACCTGGTGGACCCATGTTGTTGCAGCAGTTAAAAGTATTGCTGCCATATCGGGAAAAAACCTTGGGGATGTTGCCGCTATTGGTATTTCGTATCAGATGCATGGCTTGGTTCTTGTTAACGAACAAGGAGCCCCTCTTCGCAATGCAATCATATGGTGCGATAGTAGAGCCGTTGAAATTGGTGCCGACGCCTTTAAAGG
>JBBRUX010000047.1:0-30387 GCA_038247415.1 Chitinivibrionales bacterium
ATTGCAGGAATGGTATTACAGACATTCCAATCCAAATTATGGTGCAATGCCCCCCTGGGCGGCTGGCTGCAAGCCCGATGGCGACGACGTGCCTATGAGATTGATCTATCCCCGCGAGGCATAGTTTTTCCGAAAAGCGCCATGTTGAGTAGGTCAGCCTCTGAAGCATACACAATACTCATTTGCTGTTTGCTCAATTCTGAGGGTATCAGGTTTTCTTTGATGGCATCGGTATGAATACGGTAATTGATTTTAGTGAGTTGGCGTTTGACATCCCAGCCAAGTTGCTTCTGTTCCTCTTCTTTGAGTCGCTGAAACTCTTTTATAAGGTAAAATTTCAGTTCTGGAGAAATCCAGGTGGCAAATTCAAATGCGATATCTATGTGTGCAAACGTACCCCCATATCGACCTGCTTTGGAAATAATTCCAATGGCACCAGTTTTTTCAATCCACTGTTTTGCCGAAAGGACATAGCCATTACTACCACTTTCATTTTTAATGTAACTGAATTCCGTTAGATTAAAATCCGGGTTGCTCACACGCTCCCAAATTCCCATAAACTCAATGGTATACCGTGTACTGAGCCAATGAGATATAACAACACCGGTATGTTCAGCGTTCTTATGCTTTGCCAAATCAGTCAGCGAAATATAATCTTCAGATCCCTTATGGAAAAAGGTCACATCACTACCAATTATTTCAATTTTCTTGTTTGTAGCCATTATTTAACTTCCCCCAAAGCCTTCCACTCCACCTCAACCCCATCCAGCAACTTCTCCATATAATTTTGATTACTCATGGGTTCCCCCTTGCAGTTCCCGTTCAATCTGTTCGATGCTTGGCAGTTGGGTTTGCAGATTCATCGGCAGTGACTCTAATAGTTTAAATTCGGCAATACCCATAGGCTGCGTTTTGTCGCCCAGAGCATATTCAGCAACTACTTTATTTTTGTTTTTGCACAGTAACAAGCCGATGGTGGGCTGATCCTGTTCATCTTTTACTTGACGATCCACGGCGGTGAGATAAAAACCCAGTTGACCGAGGTGTTCTGGTTTGAAATCGCCTGCTTTCAGTTCGATGACCACATAGCAACGCAACTTCAGATGGTAAAACAATAGGTCGATAAAGAAATCATCTCCGCCCACTTCGATATGAACTTGTTTACCCACAAAGGCAAAGCCTGCACCCAATTCCAACAAAAAATCTGTGACATGTTTGACCAGTGCACCTTCAATTTCCCGCTCCTGTGCTTCGTTGGTCAGACCTAAAAAGTCAAACCGGTACGGGTCTTTGAGGGATTCGCGGGCGAGGTCGGATTGAGGCTTCGGTAAACACTGCTCAAAATTGGTAACTGCCGCACCTTGTCGATCTATGAGGCATGATTCGATTTGCATGACCAATACATTGCGTGACCAGTTGTGTTCTATTGCCTTTTGAGTATACCAAATACGCATTTCGTTGTTGTCTAATTTATCTAAAAGTGCCAGTTGGTGATACCAAGGCAATTGTGCAAGCACCTCTTGCACAAATGCGATATCTGGCCATGTATTGGCAAAGGAACGCATATATTTGAGATTTCGTGGGGAAAACCCTTTAATATCGGGAAACGCATTCCGCAGGTCGTGAGCCAAACGCTCAATAACCTTAGCTCCCCAACCTTGTTGATCTTGTCGGGTCAGAATATCGCTCCCGATTTGCCAATACAGTAAAACTAACTCTCGATTGACAGTCAATGTGGCTCGTTGTTGGGCTGTATGAATACGATGTTTTAAGTTATTGAGCCAATCGGCGTATGGCTCTGGCATCTGTTCTAACGCTATCGGTTTTTTACTCATGCCTTGCCCTCATTTTTCTCAATGGCTTTTATCTGCTTATCAAAATCGGATACGTACAAACGATCTTGCACAATGCGGTATTTTTCAAATTCACTGATCGCATGGGCTTTGGCGATTTCGGCGCTGACTTTGCCGGCGTCTTGCAAGATTTCTCTATCGGTGGCGGCAATAAATCGGTTTAGGCGCTCTTCCCAGTCGGCCATGGTCATGGGCATCTGCCTCAAGGCCATATCTTCGGCTACATCTAAATAGGCATTGACCAGCCTTTGTAATTGGGCAAGTTCATGTTTGTTTAGATAATTTTTGGCAATGCTGACATCAAATTTCTGAATTTTGCCTTCTGGTGCATCTTTCCAAGCCGTTAAACCCATATTGGGTTGGGCGGCATCTGCGCGGGTATACACCACTTCGGCGGCGGTTTGCCCGTGAATTGCCCAGTGCAATTTGTTTTGCACGGTCGCAAAAAACCGCTTAGTGACTGTGGCGGTTACATCGTAGTCAATGGAGCTTGCGTAGATGTCGGTAATCTTTTGATAAAACTTACGCTCACTGAGCCGTATTTCACGAATACGCTCAAGCTGTTCTTCAAAATATTTTTTTCCTAAGATTGAACCATCATTTTTAAGGCGCTCATCGTCCATGATGTAGCCTTTGATTGTGTATTCTTTGATAATGCCCGTTGCCCATTTGCGGAACTGCACGGCACGCTCGGAGTTAACTTTGTACCCCACGGCAATGATGGCTGATAGGTTGTAGTGGTAGGTGTTGTAGTTTTTATCGTCTAAGGCAGTTATTCGAAAATTTCGAATAACTGCAGCCTCCTCAAGTTCACTGTCTGAGAATATTTTTTTGAGATGGTAGTTAATGGTATTGGTTTCTACATCATAGAGAACGCCCATCATTTTCTGGCTGAGCCACACGTCTTCATCGGCATAGACCGCTTCAACTCCTCCCTCGCCATTGGCTGCAACAAAAGTAAGGTATTCAGCTGCGGATGAGCGAATCGTGAGCGCTGGAAGTTTCTTTTTACTCATTCTTGCGCACCTTCAATCTCCGCAACAATAACATCAATATCAGCTCGAAGCTTGTCGATCTTTGCAACGGTGGTTTTTAGCTCGGCATTAAGTTTGGTTATGTTAATCACTTCGCGGGTGTCTTCGGCTTCCACATAGGAGCTTACCGAGAGGTTATAGTCGTTTTGGGCTACTGCATCGTAATCTATTGATTTGGAGAGATAATCAGCATCCTTTTTTTTGTCAAAGAGCTGCATAATCTGTTCGATGTGTTCAGCCGTGAGAATGTTGTTGTTGGTTTCTTTTTTAAAGAGTCCGCTGGCATCAATGAATTGGGTTTTGTTATCGCTCTTATGCTTGGAAAGTACCAAAATATTAACGGCAATGGATGTACCAAAAAAGAGGTTTGGAGCAAGGGAGATCACGGTTTCTACAAAGTTATTATCGATGAGATATTGACGGATTTTCTGTTCGGCTCCACCACGGTAAAAGATACCGGGGAAGCAGACAATGGCAGCACGCCCTTTACTGGAAAGGTAGCTGAGCGCATGAAGCACAAAAGCAAAGTCGGCTTTTGATTTGGGAGCCAAGACGCCAGCGGGGGCAAAGCGGTCGTCGTTAATGAGCGTGGGGTCATCGCTTCCGATCCAGTTTACCGAATAAGGCGGATTAGAAACAATAGCATCAAAAGGTTTATCATCATTAAAATGAGGATCTAAAAGGGTGTTGCCCAAAGCAATATGGAACTTATCGTAGTTGATATTGTGCAAAAACATATTCATACGGGCAAGGTTGTAGGTGGTGTGGTTGATCTCCTGCCCAAAGAACCCATCTTCGATGATGTGATTATCAAAGTGTTTTTTTGCTTGCAACAGAAGAGAGCCGGAACCTGCCGCGGGGTCGTAAATTTTATTGACCTTTTTTTGCTTGTGCATTGCCAGTTGTGCAATGAGCTTTGAGACGCTTTGAGGGGTGAAAAACTCACCGCCTGATTTCCCTGCATTGGCAGCGTAATTTGAAATGAGAAATTCGTATGCATCACCGAAGAGGTCTATTTGACTCTCTTGGAGCTTACCAAACGAGAGACCAGCAACGCCTTTGAGTACGGCAGAGAGACGGCTGTTTTTATCTTTGACCGTATTGCCGAGACGGTTACTGGTGGTATCGAAATCGGCAAAGAGCCCTTTGATATCATCTTCGGAAGGGTAGCCGTTTGCAGAGCTTTCGATGGCAGTGAAGATGGCTTTCAGGTCGGTGTTGAGGTCGGCGTTAACATTAGCACCTTTGGCAATGTTTGAAAAGAGCTGGCTTGGGTAGATGAAATAGCCTTTGGTCTTGATAGCATCGTCTTTAATATCTGCGGTGATAGCTTTATCAGAAAGTGCGGCATAGTTGACGCTATCGTCACCACCTTCGATGTAGCTTGCAAAGTTTTCACTGATGAAGCGATAGAAGAGAGTTCCCAAAACATACTGCTTGAAATCCCATCCATCGACGGAACCACGAACATCATTGGCAATTTTCCAGATTTGGGATTGTAGTTCGGCTCTTTGTGAGGCACTTGTCATTTATAAAGCTCCTGTTTCTGTTCTTTTCTTTCTGGTACTTTGACGAGTTTTCCTGTTTTGTCATTGTAGAATTGAATCGTCAAATTCGCATCTTCCTTTTTTTGCGCATCAGTTCTTTTTCTTCTTCAGGGGCTGGTCTTGCATTAAATTCGATTTCTGACTTCCCGCCGCCGCTATAATTTCATTGTTTAAATTTATTGACACCAACTCGTTACTATAGGAAACACTTACCAATAGCATACCAAAACATCCCTTAAACGGAACCAAACCAGTTGGCTATTTCGTTTCCCATTGCATACTAGAATTGGGGGTGCTCGTGGTGCGCCGGCCATATCGATCCGTGAGAAAGACGCAGCATGAACAACCGGTTTGCGACTGTCATTTTTTATAATACTTACGATGTGAAGACAAATTGAATATACAACTTGCTATTCTCGGAACAAAATGAGCGCAATTTATTCGGTACAGCCTTTGGAGGGCATCATTTCCGATGCTTTTAGCCAACCTCAAAATTGAGCGAGGAAGCACTTTTTTATAGCGTAAATACGCCGCCCGACCGGAGTTCCCTCGGACCAACAACGGAAAAGGCGCATCCCATGCAAAGCAAAATACGTCAACGTCGCAACTTATCAGGTGAAAAGAAATACACTTGCGGTTCTTGATATGAAAATAGCCTTAGCTTAATTTACTTGAAAATCAGACTCTATCTAAAAAACGCGCCGATTCCCACGCATGCAATTTTCTTATTTTCACAAGAATAGTAGTGCCAAGAATCGAATCTTTCAATTTTTGCTTTTAATAATTTTTTCTAAACGACAATCAGCCTTGTCAATTGATCAAAAAACCCTCTTACGGCACCAATCCCAGATCTCCCCCTGCCAGTATATGCACATGTAAATGGTGCACCGATTGGTGGGCATCTTTGCCTGAGTTTATAACAAGACGATATCCGTTTTGAGCGAGCCCTTTTTGATTGACTATGGTGCCAACTGCGGAAAAGAGATTTTCAAAGACATGCATAGTAGCGGGTAGTGCGGCATGAACGGAGTCGATATGAAGCTTTGGGATAACCAGAATATGCGTGGGGGCTTTTGGGGTAATATCGGCTATGGCAAAAACAGTGTCATCTTCGTAGATCTTTGGTGAGGGAATTTCTCCGCGCATGATTTTGCAAAAAATGCATGAATCCATAGCAATTCTCCTTGTGTATATTATGACCTACGAATGAAATAGCCTATTGGTAGTGAGATGCAATAGAGCACGAGCGAACAGAGAACAATGGTAGCGCCTGTTGCGGTTGACCAATAGAATGAGCAAATAAGGCCACTCACGCCCGAAATTAAACCCGCAGCTATGGCATACAAAGTATACGATTTCATGGATGTTGCCACGTTTCTCGCACAGCCTGCAGGAAGCAAGAGCAGGGCATTAATAACAAGAATTCCTACCCATTGTATGCAAACAGAGACCACAGCCGCAATAAGAATGGCAAAAAAACTTTCGATGAGAAACGGAGGAATTCTTCTACTGCGTGCGAGGGTACTATTTACCGAGAGCAGGAAAATGCTATTGAAGGCCAGAACCCAAATGACAAGAACAATAATCATAACAACTAAAAGCCGAACAAGCTCTTGCGAATTGATCGAGAGAATGTCTCCAATGAGAAAGTTAGAGTAGCGGGCAAAGCCACCCCCGCGAGATAATAGAAGAACTCCCAGAGCTATCGTTGATGACATGACAAGGCCGATTATCGTATCAATGGAGTTGTGGCTAATGCGTCGCAAGGCAGTGATGATGATCGCCAACAAGCATCCGAAAATAATAATGGCAAATGTTGGGTCGGCAAAGCCCATAAGAATACCAAGGGCTATTCCCGTAAGTCCAGCATGGCCAATTGCATCGGAAAAAAAGGCCATTTGGCTATGGATAACAAGGCATCCAATAAGTGCAAAAAGCGGGGTGACAATAATAATTGCAAGAAGGGCATTCTGCATAAATCCGAATTGTGCCCAATCGAACGGTAATCGTAGTAGGAGTGAATGCCACAGTTCAAGCATGAGAACAGTTCCCGCTGTGGGTGTGGGTGCAATCAGAACATCCATGATGAACTATTGCGTGGGGCTTTGTTTGAGGAATAACTACTCCAAAGAGCTCGGTAACTAATGGATGTGCGAGCGTTTGCTGTGGCGTGCCATCGCAGAGTATGCTTTTGTTAAGAAAAACCATCCGGTCTGCAATATCAGCAACCCGCATAAGGTCGTGTGATATTAAAAGAATAGAAAGATCAAATTTCTCCCGAAGCTGGGATATCATCTGGTAAAAGAGCGCGATTCCTGCTGGGTCAACACCCGATACTGGTTCGTCTAGCAAGAGAATGTCGGGCACGGGTGTAAGGGCCAATGCTAAAAGGACTCGTTGTAGTTCTCCCCCAGAAAGTTGCCCAATAAGTCGTTTGCAGAGGTTTTGGACCCCAACCATTGCAAGCATTTCATGGGCTTTTTCGTGAACTTTTTTGGGAGAACCCAAGAATATTGGAAAGCGACTTGTTGCAGCGGTAAAGAGATCCAGCACCGAAATGGGTGCTTTGGGATCTAGGTCTAATTTTTGGGGGACATACCCCATTCGCGGTTGACGGATAGCCTTTCGTCCTTGGGCGTTAAAAAGAAGTTCTCCGGTGTGGGGAAGTTCGCCAAGAATTGCTTTAAATAAAGTTGTTTTTCCTGCACCATTAGGGCCAATGATTGCCGTGAGTTCACCGCAATGCATGTGGAGATTGACATTTTCGAGAATAGTGCGGACTCCAAGGCGTACGCCAAGATTGCGCAATTGTGTACAACACGGTGCTGCTTGTTTACTATGAGTACTGTGCAGTGTCGCGGGATCTGGTAATGGTATCATGGTATGTATGGTGGTGGTGTATCAGAGAAGGTTTGTACACCCCCTCTGATACAATAGATCCCGGATTATTTTCCAAACATCTGAAACATTTCGGGAATGCGCTTGATATCATTAAAGGTAACAAAGATTGCTAAAGCTATAAAACCGGCAATTGCAATGCGATTGATAATCATTTGTGCATTGAGGGAGAGCGGTCGTTTACGAATAGCTTCAACCAAAAGCAGTAAGAGTACCCCGCCATCTGTAATGACAAGCGGTAGTAAATTGATAACCGCAAGGTTGACGCCTAAAAGCGCCATGAACGTGAGAACCGAAACAATGCCAAAAGAAACCATGGCACCCGACATTTGCACAATCCCTACAGGACCAGCGAGCTGGTTTGCCGAAACTTCTTTGGTAACAAGCTTTTTAACCACAACAAAAATCATGGTGGTAAGGTCCCACGTTTTTTGCACCGCCAAAGGGAGTGCAACAAGCGGAGAATATGATATTTTGCGCATAGCGGGTGTTTCCATCGCAATACCAAGCATATATCGCTTTTCGGTGGTGTTGAATGCAGGGTTGATCGTGAGTGTCAAGGTACTGGTTGATCTTTGTATATCACATGCCAACGGGCCTTTGGTACTATCCCATTGCGTAATTGATTGCGATAATTCGTGCCATGAATTGACCTTTTTCCCATTTATGGCAGTTACGATATCTCCTTTTTGCAGCCCCGCTACTGCGCCGGGCATGCCTGGGGTGGTAGCGCCAATGATTGCGGGTGGCGCAGGGAGAATCCCCCCTGTAGGATTTTTAGGAATACCGCCCGAAGTAATTGGAGGAAATTGCAGCGTTAGGGGTAGTTCCTGTGTTCCCCTTTTTGCAACTATGTGATATGTTCGTTCCTGGAACGTAAGGCTTTTTTCGATATCGTGCCAATTGGCAATATGTTTACCGTTTATTGAAATAAGAGTGTCGCCCGATAAAAAACCAGCGTGCTGGGCGATTGAAGAATCCAAAACTGCGCCAATTGACGGGGTGTCTAAATAGCGGGGGCGTTCTATTCCGATCATGAATACGCACCAGGCAAGAATGAACGCAAATACATAGTTAAAGACAGGCCCTGCTAAAACTACTCCAGCTCTTTGCCAAATTGGCTTTGCATTAAAATCGCTAGACTCCAAGGGGACGCCATCTTGGGGATACTCGCCAGCCATTCGCACATATCCACCAAAAGGGATCATGCTAAAACGGTATTCGGTTCCATTAATGGTTTTAGAGAAAAAAGCTTTACCGAATCCAAGCGAAAACGCTAAAACTTTTATTTTGAATGCTTTTGCAACGAGAAAGTGCCCAAGTTCATGAACAAACACAAGAATGCTCAGAATAACAAAGCCTGCAAGAAGCGACTGGAACGAACTTAGAATAATATGCATGGTTCTCTCAAACTATAAATAATGGAAGAAATACAGTAATTGCAATGATTCTCGTTTATTAAAATAGTTACGGGGCACTAACAGCGGCTGATGCTTTTCGGGCGCGTCTGTTGAGAAGCAGGGCAATCGCTTGATCGAAATAGGTAATTGACCATAGTTTCATCAGGCCGTAGGCAATCGCACCTGCTGGGAGTGCAGCAATACAAAGCGTCAGGATGTTTTTTAATGTTTTGTTTGGAATGTGTATCATTGTAGTCTCACAAAAACGTGCAAGGGCATAGGCTGCTGCGCCTGATACTATTGAAATGAGTGTTACTTTAGTAACAAGCATGAATACGTGCTTCATACCCGAAATGTTATCGTGCTTGCTACACCATATATAGTATATAGTAATAAATTGGGCACACATGACGAGTGAACCGGCTAATCCAATGCCAGAAACACCAATGGATCGCCCTAAAAGCCAATAGAGCGGCAAAGAGCAGGCGACGGTAATAGTTGAAATGATCATGGGGAAAATGGTGTTTTGCAGCGCATACCAATTGCGCACAACTATAGCGCTTGCAGAAAACCCAAATGCACCAATGCAATACATCGCAAGAGCCGGAGCCGTTGAATCGACAGAAGCAGAAGAGAATTTACCGCGCAAAAAAAGTACCGAGACAATGTGGGGAGCGCAGGCGATCATGAAGGCAGAAAGTGGCAGTAGCACCACGGCAGTTCTGCAAATAACAGCATCTGTCAACGCGTTCATTTCTTTAAATTTTTTGTTGCTGGCAAGTTCCGATACAAAGGGATAGGATGCAGAGGCAAATGCCAAACCAAAGACTCCCACAAGAATCATCATAATACGCAATGCGAAATTGAGTGATGATACTGCACCGGGCTCCAAAAAGAGGCCAAAGACTCTAAAAAAGAATTCGTTTGAAAAAGTCATAGACAAACCAGCTATAAAAGGAAGCGAGAGCAGAACGTAACGGTGAAGGTCTTTATCTTTAAGATCGAAAACAAATGTGTAGTGCATGCCAAGCTTTATAACGGCAGGGAGTTGAATTAAAAAACCTCCAATGCATGCACCAATAAGAACTCCATAGGCAAATCCATCGATCCCGCAATACTTATAGAGAAAGATTCCTCCCGCAATGATTCCGATATTGTAACACAGAGGCATGAGAGCAGGTATAAAGAACTTTTTATGCGCATACTGTGCTGCCATTAAAAAAGATCCCCAATAAAAAAAGATTTGTGCTGGTAGCACTATGCGCGTAAGTCTACTCGTGTGATTAATAAATTCGGCTGAGGTTCCAATAGCCGCATGCCCAGGCGATGATGCTGGTGAAAATGAAGCGAGTACCGAAATGACTTCGCGCGTAAAGAAGATGCATATGGCAATACAGGCACCCATGACAACGGTTCCAACATTAATAAGGTTCGAGAATGTTCTCCATGCACGTGGCGTATCGTTGTTTGCAAGGTGTTTTTGAAAGAGGGGAATAAAGGTGATTGAGAGAAATCCGCCTGCTATCAGGTGATTAAGCAATTCTGGTATGAGAAAGGCCGCAACGTAAGCATCCATGTCGGTACTGGTTCCCGACATGTGCGCAAGAACCATATCCCGTACTAATCCGATAATACGCGAGAGGAAAACGGATGCTGTCATGATTATTGCAGCAAGAGAAATCGATTTTTTAAATGTATTATCCATATCGTGGCGCAGTTTCTGTAAAAGGGTTGCTTGCAGCAGATAGTGTCAAAAGTGTTGCTTCTGCAAAATAAACTATGATGAAGCAATCTTAAAAGTATTTATTAATGATTGGGCCGTATTCGCGGGAAGGCAGAACGTGTTTCCTCTAGGAAACAATCAAAAAAAAGGCCTGTGAGATACTCTCACAGGCCTTTAAAGTGACAAGCGCAAGAAAAATTATTTCTTTTTCTTGGCAGCTTTCTTAGCAGGAGCGGCTTTCTTAGCAGGAGCAGCAGCTTTCTTTGCAGGAGCTGCGGCTTTCTTTGCAGGAGCAGCAACTTTCTTAGCAGGAGCAGCAACTTTCTTAGCAGGAGCTGCCTTCTTAGCAGGCTTCTTTGCTGCAGGTGCACCACCAACGGCATCATTGATGATGCGATAGGTCTGAGAAACAGAAAGCTTGTATTTCTTTGCAATTGCTGTACCAGATTTGCCATCTTTGTAGAGTGTCACGATGTCATCGTTGCGCTCTTCGTTCTTGGCGATAACTGAATCGATTCCGTATTTTTTACGGAGCTGATGAACTGCCTGACGTGTGATTCCGAATTGTTCGCCGATAAGAGCATCGGTCTGGAACTTCTTCTGGAGACGAATCAACTCTGTCTTAGAAATTTTAGCCATGAAACAACTCCTTACATTAAGGTTAAAAAAGGGACAAAGAACAAAAAATTTCATCCAAAAACATACAATTCTGCGCCTTCATGAATAAATATACTCAAAGTAAACACACAATGCAAGTAAAAAAGAGGTGTAAAGTCAATATTTTTTAAAAGAGTGGTGTAAACGGTATGAAATCTTGCATTTTTGATCCTTAAATGCTACACTTTGACGATGACAAGCCCCCTCTTCACAGGAGAATAGATGAATGCAAAACATATAACAATCGAAGTTGATCATGGAGATCCACAAACGCTTCTCTGGATTCTCTTGCCGGATAGCATAACAATGGACACCTACGAGCAGACAGAGCGAGAAATTGCGGCTGCTGTCGCACATCGAACTGGTAGTCTCGTTGTCGATTTGCGGGATACGCGCGTAATGTTCTCATCAGGCTTTGGCCTTTTGGTAGCGCTCTCTAAAAAAGCAACGCAATGCGGACTTGCTATGTACGTTGTTAACCCGTCTCAATCGGTGTATGAGGGTTTTGTGACAGTAGGATTAGTGCGGGTATTGAATGTGCTTCGTGTGGGAGAGTCGCTTGATTTTCTCAAGAAAGCATTTTAAATATGCTTGTGAGATACAAAATGATACTCTTGGAATGAAGGTGTATCAGAATGCTCCACGACTGCAATGCGCGTTCTTGCGCCTCACGAGAACACAAAAACCTTGCTTTGGGAGTGTTATTCTTTTGCGAACTTTACAGGTTTTTGTGCAAGCAGTTGTCTGGCAAGAGTGCGATTTTTTAGTGCGCGAGGTGATGTTGGTTCCACGGCAAGAATAGAGTCGTAAAGCACTATTGCTTCTTCTTCACTCCCGCTAACAGCGTAAATATCGGCAAGCAAGGTTGAAAAAACTGTGTTGTGGGGTGCAGCACTATGCGCTTCCCGTGCGCAATGCTGTGCAGAATCCAATTGATTGCGGGAAAAAAAGATATTGGCGCAATTATACCGCGATAACAAATCCTTGGTATTGAGCATTCTCGTTAAACGATAATAGACAAGCGCACTGTCACTTTGTTGGGCCATGTCATAGGCGATTGCAAGGTTTCCGGATGCAAAATAGTTATGAGAATAGTAAATAATAGATGTGCGAAGTGCTGTAATGGCAGTATCAAGAATAAATTGACGCGTTTGTGGATGAGATGTTTGCTGGGCCTTATACAAGAGAATATTCCCCAATGATGCTTGCGCAGTGGCAGATTGTAATCCGCTTTTGGTAAGCCCATCGCGATGAAATAATGTGTCATTATCTTTCCAGGCAGTTGCACGTTGTGCTGAGAGTGTCCCCCAAAACGTTGCGAGGCAGATGATAAGGGTATAGATACCTATGCGTGCAGATTGTTTTTGTGCGATACATCGCTGTGAGATGTGAGCTGCGAAGAGGCAGATCCCCAATGAAGGGATAAAAACAAACCGTTCGGCCATGGTTGCGCCAATAAGAAAAAAGATATTTGAGGTCATGGAAATTGATATGAAGAACCATGCGAGACCTAGGCCAAAGGGATGTTTACGTATCCATGCAAAGAGCGTCAATGCACCTGCAATGACAATCGCGCTTATGCCTACTATGGTTTCTGGATTAGCAAGATTCATTGTGCCAAGAACGTTATAGCCATATTCATAGCGAAGGGACACTGGCCAACACAGCAGTCCAAGATATTTCCCGAGTATCGCCAGTGCGGCAATAAAGCGATCGAATCCTGCGGGAATCAAGAGGAGCGCATTATTAAGGGGGTTACTGACCCTGAGTAAAGAGGGTGGTTCGAGTATACAAAGTATGCTGGTGCACAGCACGCATATTCCTGTCAATGAGGCCAATCCTGCGAGATGTTTGCCTTTATCGCGAGGTGAAACGAAAACATGCACAAGAACGATAAGCCCTAAAAGGGTAAGAGAACTTTCTTTGGATCCTATGGCAAGCATTGCCAAGCAGCATGAGCCAACAAGCACCAATGCAGCTCGTACTCCTTGTGTACGTAGGTAGGTATTATAGCACAGCAATGAAGCGAGCTGGAAAATCCCCGCTAAAAGTTCATCTGCACTTTTGATATTAGATACTACTTCGGTATGGAGCGGGTGCACAGCGAACAGGAGTGTTGCTATACAAGCGGAGATGGCACCTGTTGCAGGAATTAGACGCTGGACAAATGTATATATAAGAATGAGTAGGATGCTGTACAAAAGTACATTCCCTATATGCAGGAACTGTGCAGATCCATTGGAGCATTGGTATACGAATGCGAAATAGATACTAGCAACTGGGCGATAACCGCTGCCTTCATACCAATCTGGATGGGTTAACAAGTAGCCAATGCTTTTGATTCCTTGCCTGATGTGATTGCTGAAAAGGAAGGTATGAAAATCATCAAGTGCAAAACCGTGTGTTAGAGTGTTACTATATATAATGAATACGAGCAGTGGAAAAAAAAGGTAGGGAATCCATGTGAGGCTGCTGGCAGAAAAAGGCTTTTTCGGTATTTTTAACGAGGAAGATATTTTTGTATTGACGCGCTTGCCCATGTCTGGTAAAATAATACAAATTAATTTCACAGCGCATGATATACTTTTTATAAAAAGGCTTTGCATCATATGGCAACTACCCCTCTCGAAATAGTCGTTGTGGACGACGAAATTCAGATTACTGAACTTATCGAGCTATTTTTGGAATCGGCCGGCAGAAATGCCGTCATACATTCCTTTAATAATCCTCGAGAGGCACGCGATTATATTTCTACGCATCCTCTCGATGTATTAATCACCGATTATAAAATGCCCGAAATAAGTGGACTCGAACTATTAGACGCTGCTCCTGCCGCATCGCGCAAAATCCTCATTTCTGGCTACGTCTCGGAAATAGCCGAAGACCGTCTTCAAAAGCTTAATGCCATTTTCTTTGAGAAACCTGTTCCTATGCGTAAATTAAATGACGCGGTGTTTGGAACTGTTTAAACATTACGCATACATGAATCAAACTTCACAGGCTATAACAATCTATTGTACGACGCCCGATACGGAGACTGCCTCGCGTATTGGCACAGTTCTCGTTTCTGAACACCTTGTTGCATGTGTCAATATTTTGGGCCCCATGCGATCGCTCTATCATTGGAATGGGGTATTGCATGATGAAACAGAAGTTGTGTTTATTGCCAAAACGAATGCTCTGCGACAATCCGAAGGTATCGCCCGCATAAAAGAATTGCACCCTTACGAATGCCCCTGCATTGTTGTTCTGCCAATCATTGGTGGGTACGCCGATTTTTTAGAGTGGATTTATGCCAATAGCCTCGACCCGCTCAAAAAATAACGATACCATAGCGGTATCCAAATTCTCTATCGTAAACTCCTGAAACGCTGCCCCTTTTTTAACCCGTGTTCGTAATGAGCGTGTTTTAAAACATTCGTTGATAATGCTCAAGTCGGCATCTGAACGCTGTTGTCCGGAACATGCTGTGGCAAGCCGCGAAAGTCGAAACGCAGTAATAAGACTTTGTGTTGAAAGAGATTGATTCCAAGGGTAGGCGCTGGATCCAGCAGCACGAATAAAACTCGGATTTTGTTGGTAGAGCGCATCGGATGGGGATGGGTAGAAAAGTGAAATGCCTATGCGGGTTGGCAGCTGCATAAGATAGAGTAGTGTTGCTACGGCGGTCTCGGCTGTTTCTTGCGGTAAACCACAAATGTAGTACGATACAACAGGAATGCCAAGACTTGAACACCAATGGGTAACCCGTGAAAAGGTATCAGTATCAAGAACTCGTTGATACGAATCGCTAGTTTTATCGTCAAAAATCCCCAGCGAGATATTGAGTTGTTTAAGCCCAAAGCCTGCAAGTTTTTTTAGAATATCAAAAGTAAGCATGGTATAGTCGAGGCCATTTTCGGCGTAGAGCGAAATGTCACCGCACTTGTTTTTAATGAGGGTTAAGGCTGCAAAAAAGAAATCGGGATCCGATAAAATATTGTCGTCTTCGATATTAACGCGCATCGTGGTGCCCGGTTTACAAACAAGTGCATCGAGCGCTTTTGTAATGGATGCAAGGCTTGCTGTGCGAAAGTGGTGTCCGTGACAAAGATGATTGGTACAGAAAAGACATGCTTTGGGGCATCCCCGTGTGAGTGAAAGTGCACAATAGGTAAATTGACGCGAAGAAATAGAGGGTGCTGCACATACTGCAATTGAATCTGTTGTGGTAGCAAGAGTTTTGGGGTGCCTGATATCCGTTCCTGTTTTGTAGTAAAAATTGGGTACCGCGCTAAAATCGGGAAAATCTTTGGCAAGCTCTTGTATGAGCACTGAAAGCGATACTTCAGCTTCACCGGCAAGAACTCCATCAACACCTGGTGCCGATAAAAATGTTTCGGGCGCTGCAGACGGTCCGTGTCCACAGCAGACAATGATGCAGGAAGGAAGCCTATTTTTAAGCAACGCTGCTGCTGTGAGTGCTTCTTCGCCATAGCAATATGCAAAGCATGCTATAAAGCAGATGTCTGGTTGGTACGAACTTATTTCCTGTGTCATGATTTCTGGCGATGGGCCAAATCGGTGGGGAATCGAAAAATAGGAGGTTGGGCCAGTTTCTCCTTTAATCAAGTATTGGGAGAGATATCCAAGATCTTTGTGAAGGGGAATTGTTTGGGAGCGTTGGCCGTTTCCACAAAAATTAAAGATGCGAGATTCAACACCGCATTGCACAAGAATTGTATTTGCAATACGAGGGCCCATTGCAGTGAGTCGATGGGGTGTGGTATAAAAATCGGTGAACGATGGAACAACAATGGCTGCTCTCATTGAGTTGCTTTCAGGAAAAGACAACCGTACGATTTTTATGAACGAGAGTGCGATGGTTGATATGTTGCCATATTCCCCGAGAGAGAACCACTTTTTCCAGATCCCGTCCTTTACGAATCAGATCTTCTACCGAATCTGAGTGGCTTACCCTAATAACGTCCTGCTCGATAATTGGCCCTGCATCCAGCTCATTAGAAACATAATGGCACGTTGCACCGATAATCTTTACACCACGCTCATAGGCACTATGGTATGGTTTAGAGCCGGGGAATGCTGGGAGAAATGAGTGATGAATATTAATGATACGGTTTTGGTACTGCGCAATAAAATGGGGACTCAAGATTTGCATATACCGCGCAAGCACGATAAAATCAATTTTGTATTCTGTCAATATATCGATTGCAGCCTTTTCTGCCTCCTCATGCGTATCGTGGTCGACCGGGATGTAGCGAAAGTCGATACCGAATTGATCGGCGAGAGGTTTTAAATCGGGATGGTTACTGATAATCACCGGGAAGTTGATCGCCCATTCATTTCCATGCCATCGGGCAATAATATCGTACAGGCAATGGTTATAGCGGGACACAAATACTGCCATTCGCGGCTGTTCATCGGAAAAATTGAGTGAAAAATTCATCTCGTACCGATCACCAATGAGTGTTTTGAAAGATTCGTAAATTTTAAGATGTGGAATAGAAAAGTTCGACAAATCCCATTCTATGCGCATAAAGAAGACTTTGTTGGTTTGGTCGACGTGCTGATCCAGGAAAAGAATGTTGCCGCCATTCTTATAAACGAACTCGGTGACTGTGGCGACAATACCTTCTTGGTCGGCGCAATGGATGGCTAAAATTGCCGATCGTGTTTTTTGCAGGGGGCTCATTTAAATCCTTGGTTTTATATGTCTTAATAAAAAACACTCTATGCGCAGCGTTTTACAAAGAATGTAAAAAAATAAATTGTGCTGGATCGCGTACTCGATGGGGGGTTATACTTGTTACGAGCCTTTATTTTTTTGGAGCTTAAATTTACTCACCTGCGAGTTACCGTAAAGAAAATAACACCAGATCATGTTCTGCGGCTGGGAATAATGTATATTGTTGCCGCACATTGGAGAATTATTAAAATATGATGGAACCTGAAAAAAAGGCGACTGCTGCGGAATTACCTGCGGCACCACCTGCAAAAAAACGAGGACGGCAAAGCGCCAACCCTGCCGATCCTAAAAAGGCCAAAGCTAAAACTGGTGCGATGAACATGAAACGCACCCAGTTTATCGCGGAAGAGGAATATCTTTCGATCTATCTCAAAGAGATCAGTCGTTATTCTCCCGTTAAATCCGAAGAAGAAGCACGGCTCGCATGCGCAATTAAAAAAGGTGATAAACAGTCCCTTGATAAGCTTGTAAAGGCAAATTTGCGTTTTGTGGTGAGCGTAGCCCGAAATTATCAGAATCAGGGGCTTGCTCTTTCCGATCTTATTAACGAAGGCAATTTGGGCCTTATTCGCGCTGCAAAAAAGTTCGATGAAAAAAAGAATTTTAAGTTTATTTCATATGCGGTGTGGTGGATTCGTCAAGCCATTTTACAGGCCCTTGCCGATCAATCGCGTATTGTTAAGTTGCCCGTTAATCGCGTAGGCGTTATTCATCGAATCAGCAAAACCGAAGAAATGCTCGAGCAGAAATTTGGTCGACGGCCAGGTTTCGACGAAATTGCAGCTGAGCTCGATCTCGAAAAAGAGAGCGTGATCGATACCATGCGTATTGGTAATCGACACATTTCTCTGGATGCTCCTTTGCAAGATAACGACGATGCAAGTCTTCTGGATGTGTTGCGGGATAAGGAAACTCTCATTCCCGATGCTCAAATTGCTCAATCATCGCTTAAAGAGGGTATTACTAAAAGTCTTAATACGCTCAATACGCGTGAACGAGAAATTCTTAAATTGTATTTTGGCCTCGACGGAGAAACTCCTCATACACTCGATGAAATTGGTGAGCGTTTAAGCTTAACTCGTGAACGTGTTCGACAAATTAAAGAAACCGCGCTCTCACGGCTTAAGCAGCAGTTCCCTCAGGAATTGCTCGAAGACTAAGTAGTTTCTTCATATCGTTTGTGCAAAAGGCCCGCTTAGAGCGGGCCTTTTGTTTTTATGGCAGACCCCCGTTTTATCCTGCAGTATTGTATTTTAAATCATTAGGAGAGAAATATAGTTTTAAGCGTTGTGGTGCTTACAAAAGGCATTGGTTCATGCTTGACAAAGATGTTCTGTTAGAGAGGATAACCTCCCTTCAACAACGGGTTGCGCAAACGTGTAGCACTGCCGCGCGCAATCCCGAGCAGGTGACCCTTATAGCCGTTACAAAAACGCATCCTGTCGAGATTGCCAAGCTGCTTCTGGACTGTGGAATTTCTAATATCGGAGAGAATCGAGTGCAGGAAATTCTTGCAAAAGAGCCACTGCTTTCACAACCGCATACTATGCATCTTATTGGGCATTTACAAACAAATAAGGTTAAAAAAGTAGTGCCGTATATTCAGTATATACATTCCATCGACAGCGTGCGGCTTATCGATTCAATTGATGCATGCGAACTTCCTCATGGAAAAAAAATCCCCTCGCTGGTTGAGGTGAATACAACGCTCGAAGCATCAAAATCCGGATGTACACTTAAGGAGCATCGAGCGCTTGCAGAAAAAATTGCGGCAAGCAAAAATTGTGAGTTTCGGGGGTTTATGACTATTGGCCCTTTGGGCGGAAATGAAGTTGCTGTGCGTAAAGCCTTTGCTGTGTTGCGCACCTGTGCCGAAAAATCGTCGGACTTGGCAGATAGGCCACTTGAACTTTCTATGGGGATGAGCTCCGATTTTGAGTGGGCTCTTTGCGAGGGTTCAACCATGATTCGTTGTGGAACAATTCTTTTAGGGGATCGATAATATGGATTTTCGATGGTTTGGTCTTCTCTTGCATTTGTATCAATTTGTTATTTTTGTTCGTGTTATTCTGTCGTGGGTAGCCGTCGATTGGAAACGAGGAATTCCTGGTTTTATCTTTGCAATAACAGAACCAGTCTTGGAACCTTTGCGTTCTTTTTTGCCGGGAAGAGGTATCGGGATGGACCTGAGTCCGCTCGTGATTATTGTAATTCTTGAAGTATTACTTTCTGTGTTTAAATAAAAACTCGGGCTGCATTCTGCACTACGAGGCCGATTAATTCATGTGAGGAAAGGATGCCCATGCGCATAACGCCGCTTGATATTCGTAAACAGCCGTTTCGCAAGGTCATGTGGGGTTTTGATCCCGATGAAGTTAATAGTTTCCTGGAAATGGTTGCTGGGGAGTTCGAAGCGCTCATAAAGCATAATAACGAGATAGCTACTGAGGCAAAGTCGGGAAGTGAAAAGCTTGAGACCTATCAAAAAATCGAAAAGGTTCTCAATCAAACGTTAATCACGGCACAAAAAGCAACCGACGATGCGCGTGTGAATGCGCAACGCGAAGCAGACCTCATTATTAAAGATTCGCATATTCGCGCTGCCTCATTTGAAGATGAGTCGCGTCGCCGGGTTCATGATTTGCATAACGAATTGCTTATTCTTAAAAGTCAAAGGGATAGCTTCTTTTCCCGTTTTAAATCGCTTTTGGCTAACCAACTTTTACTCTTGGATACTTTATCCGATGATGTAAAATCGCTCGATTCCAATGAATCAAAAAAGGGGGTTAAGCCCCCTGTTCAGGAAACCCTTGCAGAAATAGATGCCGGAATCGGCATCTCTGCACCCGACGATAGTGTGGTATGAGTAGTACTCAACATGAAGGCTGATAAGGTCACAACGCTTTGTGTAAAGATCAAACCGAATGCAAGCCGTGCAGGAATTGTGGCACATAGCGATAGTGTAATAACAATTGCCCTGCGAGAGCCTCCTGTTGATGGAAAAGCAAATGCAGCGCTTATCGAATTGCTCCATTCGGTTTTAAAAGTTCCTAAAAAGGACGTTACGATTGTACGCGGAACAACCGGACGTCTTAAAATTGTGCGCATTGATAATCTTGACACTGCAGAAGTTTTTAAAATACTAGCAAACGTAAAACCACTGTAAAATAATTTTATTTATGGGAAAGGATATTAACAGTATGAATAAGACATACGACATGATTGTTGAGGCAAAGCGATTTATCGAAGGCAAAAGTACTATTCGTCCAGAAATAGGCATTATTCTTGGAACCGGCCTCGGACAATTGGTAGACTCTATCGACATCGAAAAAGAAATACCCTACGAACAGATTCCCCATTTTGGACAATCTACTGTGGAGTCGCATGCTGGTAAGCTTATTATGGGAACTCTTTCGGGAAAACCTGTTATGGCTATGCAGGGACGTTTTCATTATTACGAAGGGTTTACTCTGCAGCAGGTTGTGTTTCCTGTTCGTGTTATGAAATTCATGGGAGCACATACGCTTATTGTTTCGAATGCGTGCGGAGGAATAAATCCGCTTTTTAAACCTGGCACCATTATGGCAATTACCGATCATATCAATTTGTTAAGTGATAATCCGCTTATTGGAAGTAACGATAACCGCATTGGCCCTCGTTACCCCGATATGTCGGAACCGTATAGCAACGACCTTGTAAATCTAGTTTCTAAAGTTGCTCTGGAAAGTGGTATTCGAATCGAACGTGGTGTGTACGCTGCTATGAGCGGCCCGTGCCTCGAGACAAAAGCAGAATATCGTATGCTCAAGACACTTGGAGCCGATGTAATTGGCATGAGCACTGTGCCTGAAGTTATTGCTGCGGTTCATTGTGGTCTAAAAGTTCTTGGATTGTCGGTGATTACCGATTCGTGTTTGCCCGATGCGCTTGAGGCCGCCGACATAAGCAAAATTATTGAAATTGCTTCTGAAGCTGAACCCAAACTTGTTACCATTATCGAAAAAGTGCTTCTGGAAATAGGTTCCAATAAAGCACACTGATTTTTCTTAGTAAGGTAAGCCTTTTGCGTTTGGTCAAGATACCAATCCCCCTTGTTTTGGGTTTACTTAAATATATTCGATGCTATGAGTTTTGATAACAACCATTAGGATGATTATGACACAGGATAAAAGTACTCGTTCTGTTTTTAAGCCGATTTCTGCCCACGTGAATTTTCCCGACGTAGAACACGAAGTGCTCGCGTTCTGGAAAAAAGACAATATCTTTAGCAAGTCATTGGCAGCGCGCGCTCATGCCCCTTCGTATTCATTTTACGATGGGCCTCCGTTTGCAACGGGACTTCCTCATTATGGACATTTGGTAGGCGGAACGCTTAAAGATATTGTTCCTCGGTACTGGACAATGCGCGGTTATTCTGTGCCTCGGCGCTTTGGGTGGGATTGTCATGGGCTTCCTATCGAAAGCCTTGTGCAAAAAGAACTCGGACTTGCATCTGTCAAAGAAATCCGTGAATATGGTATTGGTAAATTTAATGAGGTGTGCCGCGCGAATGTGCTCAAGTATGTTTCCGAATGGCGCAAAACCGTAGAGCGTATGGGTCGGTGGGTAGATTTTGACAATGATTACAAAACGATGGACGTTTCATATATGGAGTCTGTCTGGTGGGTATTTAAGCAGGCGTTTGACAAGGGCCTCATGTACCAAGATTATCGTGTGCAACCGTACTCCCCGGCGCTTGCTACACCCCTCTCTAATTTCGAAGTAAATCAGGGTTATAAAGATCGTCAAGATCCTGCTGTAACGGTTTCGTTTCCGCTTGTTGGCACAGATGAATCCTTTCTTGTATGGACAACAACTCCCTGGACACTTCCGTCTAACCTTGCTGTTGCAGTTCATCCTGAATTAGACTATGTAAAGGTTGATTTAGAAGGAAAATTGTACTGGGTTGCAGCTTCGCGTAAAGAGGTCGTAGCTGGTGACGTGCCGGTACTTGCAACAAAAAAAGGCGCAGAATTTGTGGGGCTTTCTTATATGCCACTTTTTACCTTTGTCCCTTTACAGAGCTCAAAACAATACACTTTTATTGCTGGATCATTTGTTACCGATACCGATGGCACTGGTGCTGTGCATATCGCTCCAAGCTTTGGGGAAGACGACTTTATCGTAGGGCGAACTCATGGTCTTGGATTATTTGATCCCTTAGATTCCGAGGGCAAATTTACAGAGCTGGTTAAGCCATGGCTTGGCATAGAAGCAAAAGAAGCCGACAAGGCTATTATTAAAATGCTCAAAGATCAGGGGCGGGTATTTAAGCATGAGACTATTGTTCATAGTTATCCGCATTGCTGGCGCACGGGTGTTCCTCTTTTGTATAGGGCTTTAAAAACTTGGTTTTTAGGGGTCGATGTGCCCGTTTCCAATGAGCAAGGCATTAAAAAACCTTTAAAAGAGTGGATGATAGAAAATAACGCAACAATCCGATGGGTTCCCGAGCATATTAAAGAGGGACGTTTTGGAAAATGGCTTGCAGGTGCGCGCGATTGGAACCTTGGTCGCAATCGGTTTTGGGGTACGCCAATTCCTGTTTGGATTGCAGACGATGGGGATATGATCTGCGTTGGATCATGCGCTGAACTAGCTGCTCTTACGGGTAAACCTGTAACCGATTTGCATTTACACATGATTAGCGATCTGGTGATACATACAAACGATAAAAAGAGTTTTGATCCCTCGGGAAAACAATATAAGGTTTCTGGCGAGGTTCTCGACTGCTGGTTTGAGTCGGGTTCTATGCCGTATGCTCAAAATCATTATCCCTTCGAAAATAAAGAAAAATTTGCACAATCGTATCCTGCAGATTTTATTGCAGAAGGGTTAGACCAGACTCGTGGTTGGTTTTATACGTTAACGGTACTGGCGGCAGCGCTGTTTCAAAAGCCTGCTTTTAAAAATGTCATTGTTAATGGAATTATTCTTGCCGAAAACGGACAAAAGATGTCTAAAAGTTTGCGCAACTATACGCCCCCCGACGACATGATGGAACGCCTGGGTGCCGACTCTATGCGATTATTTCTCATCAATTCCCCGGCAGTGTATGCAGAGGATCTCCGCTTTTCCGATGCAGGGGTCTCCGAAATGGCGCGCGCAGTGTTGTTGCCATTCTGGAATGCCTATTCATTTTTTGTAACCTATGCTAATGTCGACGGGTTTACCCCCAAAGGTGAAGTTTGGGAAGGTAGTGAAAACGAACTCGATCGATGGATTGTTTCTCTTTTTAATCACATGGTCGCATCGGTTAATGCCGAAATGGAAGCGTATCGACTTTTTAAAGTGGTGCCATTGCTGGTTGATTTTATCGACAACCTTACCAACTGGTATGTTCGTCGCAGCAGACGGAGATTCTGGAAGAGTGAAAATGATGGCGATAAAATATCGGCTTATCAGACCCTTTATTATGTGTTAACCCAATTTTGCAAGATTATGGCTCCATTTCTTCCGTTTTGTACCGAGTCCATTTATCGCAATCTTGCATCTGTATGCGCTAAAACACCCGATGTGTCGGTACACTTATGCGATTATCCTGTTTCAGACACACGGTATATTAACACCGACCTCGAAATGCGGATGGCACTGGTTCGACAGGCCGTTTCTATGGGGCGAACCCTTCGTTCTCGTTACACTATTAAAAATCGCCAGCCACTAGACTCCGTTACCATTGTGGTAACCGATGAGAAAAAGCGAGCGATGCTTTTGGGAATGTCCGACTTAATTGCCGATGAGCTCAATGTAAAGCATGTTGTTTTTGAGGCAGATGAGGACGCAGTTGTCACCCTGAGTGCGAAGGCAAATTTTAAAAAGCTCGGGAAATTATTTGGGCCATCCATGAAAACCGCTGCTGCACACATCGAAACATTAGATCCCGAAAGCATCCGGATGCTTGTGCAGGGTGGATCGGTAACGGTGCTCGATAAAACGGTTATGTTTGATGATATTGAAGTGCGCCGTCAGAAAAAAGATGGCGTAGAAGTAGAAACAGTGGGAGAGCTCACGGTTGCTCTCGATACAACTATTTCGTCAACGCTTCTTGCAGAAGGTCACGCCCGTGAATTTGTTAATCGCATACAAAATATTCGAAAAACCAGAAATTATAATGTATCCGATAGAATTTCTGTTGTGTGCATGTGTCCTGCAGAGTTAGCGATGTCGCTTGTTCTGTTTAGCGACTACATAAAAGCTGAAGTACTGGGGATATCGTTGGTCTTTGAAGATGTTGTCGACGGTGAACCAATTGAAGTTGCGGATAGTGCTGCAACAGTGCGTGTGGCAGTGGTATGAGTGTGAATACTTCAAAAAATATATTTTCTGTAAATTTTGTAGCTCAGTTTAGAAATTGTGCGGCGTGGGCAATTGGAGTTTCGGTTCTTGTTGGTTGTAGTATTCTTATGGGCTGTACCGAAAAGAAGAAACAAACCGCACCCATTGCAGAAGGTATTCCCGAACTCGCTCAAATTATCAATAATTCTTTTATGACTTACTACGACGGCCCGCATAAGCAGTGGTCTTTGGCTGCAAAAAAAATGTGGAAAACAATGGGGGATTCTGGGCGGATTGTTGGGTATCCTGTTCTTTTGACTGTATACGACAGTCTTGGACATAAGGTAACCACCGTACTTGCCGACACCGGCACAACAACGTCCCGTCAGGATACCTTTGTGGTATGGGGCAATGTGCGGGTGTCAACGCAAGAGGGCTTGGTAGTTCGATCCGAAAAGATCTGGTGGTCTCAAAAAATCCACAGAGTTTATTCCGATACCTATGTTATGGTTACAACCAATAAAGGTGATGTGATGCGGGGAAAAGGGCTTGACGCCGACGAAGGTTTTTCGCATTGGTCATTTTTATCGGAAGTTTCTGGCCGGTTTCCCAAATTTCGTGAACGCATGGAAAATGAAGAAAACTTTTTTGGGGAAAAACCATGAGAAGTGTTCTTCTTTTATGTGTCTTTGCTTGTATGGTCTTTGCAAAGAGTTCGTCTACCCCAAAGACCGTTCCCTCAAAAGGTACCGACCTTATTTTGCAAAGCGCCGGATCAAACGAGAATACTTTTGTCAATGGTGAGCTTGTAAGCGTTTTGCGCAAGAATGTTGTTTTTAAATACGATGATCTTACGTTTAAATCGGAATCGGCAACCTGGTGGCGCACCAAAGGAATTGTTCAGTTTACCGACAAAGTATTTGCTTCTCGAAAAGGACAGTCGCTCTTGTGTAATAGCATGCGCTACGAACGCAGCCGCGACGACCTTACTGCAACAGGAAATGTTCAATATTGTGATTCTGTAAAGAATCTGTCTGTCAAGGGCGATCGCTGCCGATACGATCTAAAATCGAAACAGTGTTATTTAGACGGAAATCCTAAGGTCATACAAATCGATACGTCAATAACGCCAGTCGAAACGCTCTCGATAGTTGCTGCGTCAATGATCTACGATGATTCTCTTAAGAGGGTGAATGCGAACACGAGCATTATCCTTAATAAGGGCAAGCTTAAAACAACGTGTGATAGTGCTCAATACGATTCTAAAAGTGGTGTTGCAAAGCTTCGCATTCTGCCTAAAATGTATTATGATGAACAGCAACTCAAAGGAGATTCGGTAGATCTGCTTTTTAGAAATGATACTTTGCGTAATGCGATTATCAGTGGCAATGCAGATGGTTTATATGTAGAGATCGATAAGCGCGACACTTCAAGAACAGTAGTATTGGGAGATAGCATGGCGCTTGCGATTTCACCCGATGGTTTTATGGATTCTGTACAAGTGTATCGCAATGTGCGAAGTACCTATACCCACACTGCAAATACAAAAGCTCAAAACAAGGTTACCGGCAAAGAAATGCTCGTATCATTTGCCGATTCGAGTAAGATAAAGCAAGCCAAAGTATATGGCAATGCGGTTTCGAATTATACCATCGAAGAAAATAATGCTGCTACCGGTACGAATATGGCTAGCGGCGATACTCTTGCAGTATGGTTTAATGAGGGAAAAGCAACGCGATTACGAGTTTTGGGGAGTGTTCGAGGAACGTATCATCCACAATAGGGAAAGCTATTCATGACATCAGAGATATCAGGCCACGGAGAAGGAAAATCGCACGATGTAGAGAATGTTATTGTAGAGAGCAGTGAACCTTTACAGGAACCTGCACACGATGCATCGTCGATCTTTGTGGCACCGCATGGTCAACGAATTATTAAAACCGAAGAGCTTGTCAAAAAATATGGGAAGCGCACGGTTGTCAATGGTGCATCTATTACGGTGAGTCAAGGAGAAATCGTAGGGCTTTTGGGGCCCAATGGCGCAGGTAAAACAACAACGTTTTATATGATTGTAGGAATGGTTCGGCCAAATCATGGTCGCATTTTTCTCGATGGAAAAAATATTTCTCGTAAAGCAATGTATAAGCGCGCCCGTATGGGCATTGGCTATCTTCCACAAGAACCCTCGATTTTTCGTACGCTCTCGGTAGCCGATAACATCATGGCAATTCTCGAAACACAACCCTTGGGTCCTAAAAAGCGTAAGGAGAGAATGGACCAGCTTCTCGAGGAGCTCAATGTCGCTCATTTACGAAATAGTTTGGGATATATGCTCAGCGGCGGAGAGCGTCGTCGCGTTGAAATAGCTCGAACACTGGCAATCTCCCCCGATTTTATTCTGCTTGATGAACCCTTTGCAGGCGTTGACCCCATTGCCGTTGAGGATATCCAATCTATTATTGCTGAATTGCGGACAAAAGGATATGGGGTTCTTATAACCGATCATAACGTTCGCGAAACCCTACGCATTACCGATAGAGCATATATCATGAATTTTGGAAAAATCATGATTGCAGGAACAGCGCGCGAGCTTGCAGATAATCCTGAGGCGAGAAGGATTTATTTAGGGCAGAGCTTTAAGCTTGACTAAATGCTAGGCCGCCTAACGCATGCTTTAGGTGGCTTTAGCTACCCTTATTTAGATGTTTCTCGTATTTTCTTGAGAGCATCCGACAAATAAGAAATGTGGCTGATTTCTTCATCAATCATTTTTTGAACAGTTGTTGCACCAAGCGATTCTGGCACAGCTTTTTTAAGCGTGGAATAAAACACAACCGAATCTTTTTCGAAGGTAAGCGCGAGAAGAATTGCTTCTTGGGGAGTCTTGCAAGCAGCTGCAAGATTTCCAATATTATTTGATTTAATAAAAATATGCGTATCGGCTGCAGCCTTAAGATATACTCCTATGACGTCATCGGGATCGTAGGGTGGAGGCTCATTGGCTTTCGCCTGGTAATCTTCGAGAAGCTGTGTAAAAACAGCGATATGGTTTTCTTCCCAATCGGCCAATTCTTTAAAGAGCGTACTGGCGGCGGTAAGCGCTGTGTTTTGAGCTGCTGCACGATAAAATTCTCTCCCGTTTTTCTCAATGTCAATTGCGAGCGCACACGCTTCCGATGCATTATATACCATGGGCATACAAGGATCCTTTCGTTTAATTTTCTGGCGAAATAGCCTCTTCGTATTCTGTTTCTAAGCCTTTTTTATGATGTTGTTCCTCTGCCGCAAGCGATAGAAAGAGTGCCTTGACTTCTGGATCGGACTCCAGATTTGCAAGACGCGAATATAGTTGATATGCTTTTTCTTCGGCCTGAATCGAATAGAGGAAAACATCTTCGAGGGTACTTTTGTCGGTAAGCGTAATGGTAACCGCATAATCGGCGATATGCATATCGTGGGGCATTGATGTGGTTGAGAGCGAAGTCCCTGCAGCATCATCCATAAACGCTATAAGTTTAGCAGCATGGCGTCGTTCCATCTCTGCCATATCAGTCAGGAGTATTCGTTGTGCTGCGCTGTGAGTCTTTTTTGCATGGGAGTCGTAAAATTCGCTCGCTTCTTCTTCATTTCCAAGAGCAAAGGCTACGAAATCTTTAAAATATTCATTCTGCATTTAAAGCCAATCCTTTATGATGTGAATACTGGTGATTTTAAAATAATAAAATCCGCGATAGGAACGTGGAATAGAGAAGATAAGAATGCTTGAAATAATTACAAAAATCCTAGAGATTAATAATCGAGGTAAGGTTATTGGAGGTATTTATTTTATTATCATATAAGGCTGCTGTGCGTGGCTATTCAACGAATTGTACGATAAGGATGTAATGGACATGAATAACCCTTCTGGAGCAGTGCTCGCTTTAATCGCTTCGGGTTGTTGGACGTTTGCTCCATTCCTATTTTCGAGTGCTGTCAAAAGTATCGGTCCTTATTACTCAAATTTTTGGCGCCTTATAATGGCTTCTGTTGCTTTGTGGATTATTGCTGCCATCTTGATAGGTATATCCCCCGGTGTTACCCAAGGAATTATCCCGCGATCCCTTGTTTGGATGGCGCTGTCGGGTATTTTAGGCCTTTCTATTGGGGATTTCTTTTATTTCAAGGCGCTTACCTACTTAGGTCCGCGAAGAACCTTGCAGATTCTTACGGCGGTTCCCATTGTTTCTGCCTTGGGAGCTTGGCTTTTTCTTCACGAGATACTTACGCTCTGGGCGATAGCAGGAATTTTATTGACTGTTGGAGCCATTCTTGCCATCAACTGGTTCGACAAAAGAGAAAAAGCCACATCTGAACCGGGCTCATTTTCCCTTGTAGGGATTTTTCTTGCAGTCATTGGAGCGATATGCCAGGGAAGTGCAGCAGTGCTTATGCGCCAGGCATATATGTCTGCTGGCGGGCTGAATCCTATTGTTGCAACGGCAATTCGTATCAGTTCTGCAGGTGTTGCCATTGTTTTGTTGGTTTTGGTATCGGGTAAAATTGGCGGTGCAATTAAGGCTATTCCTTCACGTCATGCGTTTGGCAGGCTTATGGGAGGTACAGCCCTAGGGCCAGTGCTCGGGATGCTTTTTTATGTGGCATCATTAAAATTTGCTCCCGCCGGAATTGCCTCCACTATGTCAAGCTTGTCCCCGGTGCTCATTATTCCCATCACGGCCTGGCGATATAAAACACGACTCAATTGGCCTGCAATGATTGCGATGGCTATTGCAATAAGCGGAGTGGTGCTGATTTTTCATAAGTAAATATCCACCCAAAAATCACCTTTAATCGCCCCGTTCAACAGCGCTCTTAAGTAATTGGGTGGCATTAACAGTAAACTTTGCTGTATTTCCATTCAGTCCAAGATCAACGAAATTGGCATTTGGAACAGGGTCTGCAGGTCTTACAAAAAAGAAACTGCATTCCACGAAATACATACGTAAAACGTGATGTTCATCACGAAAAAGTGACGAATAACTTGTTTTAAAAATAAAAATACCGTTCGAATGCAAAAACTATGAATTTCCCGCTCTATGCAATGCGGAGTATTGCAGGAGTTCTTTCGTAGTAAACTAATAAGACTTGCTGTGGAAGCTTCTGAGTCTGGGCGCCACGGTGAACACAGGGCTAATTCAAATACTAAAATCAATTCCATTGGGCGCCCGAAGGGGTGAGGCCTGACAGCGAAGCTGGAACGCCCAAAATCTTGACTAATCCTTCTTTTAGTATAATCCTGATTAATTTACGCAAGACATTTTGAAGGGTGCCTTTTTTGGGCCTTTGTGAGCCTTAAAAAAAGTGAAAATATTTAAAAAAAGCTTCCCACCTCACTTTGCGGCTATAGTATATTGCCTCGAAATGGGCCGATTTTATGCCTGAGAGCATGCAAATGAATAAACTTGAAATACATTTTGATGTTCTCAAATAAATGCACGGAGGCTTAATACTGCTTGGTTTATCTTAACAATGATAAGAAACAAAATGGAATAGAATGGATATTTAAGCAAGAATAGAATAGAAAAGAGTGTTTTAAAATGGTGGTCTTGGTTGCCCTGCACATGCAAGAATCCTTTATAATCTTTCTTGTCAATATTAAGGCAGTTGATAAAACAAAAATAGCACACAAAGCCTACTGATTTTCCGGGCTATTAAAAATCTATCAAAGCTCTTTGAAATTCTTATCAGGCAAGAATTTTTAGATGTTCATAGAGGAATTCCGGAGCACTATCGGCACCGTTTTCCCAAACAATAGTTTGAAGATCCGAGTCCACATTAAATTTGCGAAATGAATTTAGATTTTTAAGGGGCTCAAACACTTCAGCCTCAAGTTCCATGCTTAAATCAACGTCACCTTCGGCACCGTCGTTGAAACGAAGCCAAATTGAATAATCGTGGAGGTATTTTGCTTCTTTAATATGTAGAATCATTGGTTTTTCCAACGGCTTAATGGTAAAAAGGGATTTGCGTTGTTCTGCAAGGTTCCATTCTTCCAGCAGGTCATTGATATGAAGAATTCACCATTCGTTAATCAATTTTAAGGCTCGTTGCGACATAGTGCTATTTACCGTGCCGGTCGGCCGTGTTTGAATTTTTTTGTAGGTTATTATTAGAGATAGGCGCGCGGCGCAGCTTCGCATTATCAAAAATAAAAGGCCCTGACCGTTCTCGATAGG
>JBBRUX010000048.1:0-30356 GCA_038247415.1 Chitinivibrionales bacterium
CCGGCCCCTCTCCCACAGGAGAGGGGAGGGAAGATAGGATTTTTGTCAAACTTAATGCGACCTGACCTTGAGACCTTGCCCCCCGGCCCCTTTCCCACAGGAGAGGGGAGGGAAGATAGGATTTTTGTCAAACTTAATGCGACCTGACCTTGAGACCTTGCCCCCGGCCCCTCTCCCACAGGAGAGGGGAGGGAAGATAGGATTTTTGTCAAACTTAATGCGACCTGACCTTGAGACCTTGCCCCCCGGCCCCTTTCCCACAGGAGAGGGGGGCTAAGGCTCTCTTTTAAAGTCAACCAACACATCCACCTCCCTCTCTCGCCGGAGAGGGGCCGGGGGTGAAGTCAAATTTTTATTGATTTTTAACTGGCAGCGAAAAATAAAAAGTGGCGCCTTTGCCTTCTTCGCCTTCGGCCCAGACTCTGCCGGCATGTTTATGAATAATCCTTCTTACGGTTGCTAGTCCTATGCCGGTTCCCTCATAGTCATCATTGCTGTGAAGTCTTTGGAAAACACCAAAAAGTTTCCCCACATATTTCATATTGAATCCGGCACCATTATCCTTTACATACAGGATTATTTCACTTGCCGTTGCCATTTCCCCGCATCCAATTTCTATTGCTGGCATAGTGGCTTTTGAAGAATATTTAATTGCATTGGCGATTAGATTTTGCAGAACAAGATATAATAAAGCCGGATCGGCATGAACAACCGGCAGGCTTTTAATCTTCCACGTTATGGTGTTCTTGACATTGAAACTTAATTCTGCTTGCACCTTGGCAACTAAATCTTTGAGTTGTATTCCGGTAATAGATAAAGAAGCACGGCCGACTTTTGAAAAACGTAGAAGGTCGTCTATCAATTGGCCCATTTGTTTTGCGGATGAACTGATAATATCAAGATACCGGCTGCTCTTTTCGTCAAGCGTAACACGTTTGTTTTTTTGTAGCAGCTCTATAAACCCGTTTATATGCCGCAGCGGTGCACGCAAGTCGTGGGAGACGGAATACGAAAACGTCTCAAGCTCTGAGTTTGCGGCTTCCCACTGCGCGGTTCTTTCAATGACGCGTCGGTCAAGGTCTTCATTCAATTTCTTCAATACATTTTCGGCACTTTTTCGGGTCGCTATATCGCGCGTAAGGATGTAATAGATAAAAACCATGAGCCCAAATTGAAGCGCAATAAAGGTAAGTATGATTGTATTTGCGCTGTTAGCGTTTTTAGTTTCTTTAGCGAGGCGTTCTTTAAGCAACGCATTCTCTGCAGTTTTCATTTCGGCAACCAAGTTGCGTATTTCATCCATAATAGCTTTCCCTGTTCCGCTTTCAACCCTTTCTGCGGCAGCCTGAAATCCTTTTTCTTTTCTCAGATTAATTGTGGTATCTATATATTCGATTTTTTTGTTGATAAGCAGTTTAAGATCGACACCAAAGGTACGGTACGTAGGATTATCGGCGGTCACTTGCAATAGAGCTTGTAGCGCTGAGGGGATTTTTGTTTTCGATGGATTAAATAACTGAAGAAATAAGGTATCTCCGGTAATCACATACCCTCTTGAACTGGTTTCTGCATCTTTCACCAAAGAAAGTACCTCTTCGAGATTTTGTAAAACTTCATGTGTGTTCGCAACCATATTGGATGAAGCTTGAAGTTTACTATTACTCTTGACTGCAACGATGCCAATACAAAGAATAAAAAGCATCGCAATCACGAAACCGGCAAGGATTTGCTTTTCCGCTCTTGTTGTGTGGGTGGATTCTTCGGGAAGTAAAAATTGAATGCCGATGGCCACAATTATCAGCGCTAGTGCTGTATGTAATGCAAGAGACGAAAAATTAAGATATGCGAACAGAATTGAAATGTTTGACACGTAACCGACAACGGCGACTGCCGCTACAAAAAGAACAAATGCATTCATGACTCTTACGATTAGGATTTTTCTTGCACTTCTTTTGTCAAGCATCAAAAGCGAAACGGCGATAAGCATAAAACAAAGTGCGGCATGAGGGGCCATCCTTCCTAAAAACAGGGGATTAAGTGCGTCCGGTTGATGCATAAGCACTTGATCGATTCCGAAATCTGCCTTAAAAACGTATTGGGCCAGTGTGAGCAAACTGATTGCCAGAACCAGCAACGAGAGCACAAAAGAAATGAGCCGGGTCCTTGTAGTAATGCGCTTTGGCTGCGACATCCACAGCGCAATTCCAACTAGAACAAAACATACTGCGGGGTTTACTTTTATGGAGGTAAATCCGGGCAGTAAACTGGTAAGTGCGGGAATATCCGCAAACCATCCAATTAAAACGGTTAGTCCGATTATAACCGAAGCACTAGCAGACCATTCGGAGATTATAAAGCGTCTCTGGAATTCATGCGGAACGGGAATAGTAGCATTAGTGGTCATACTTCGCCGCTTGGGTAATGTGAGTTATGAAGTAATGATCCATATTCTCTTCGTCAATAACCAAAGAAGCGCTTATGTGAATCCAAAACAGATTGCCATCGTCATGGAGATAGCGTAGCCCTATCTTGGTTGAGTGGGTTTTTTGATTCATTATCTGTTCGAAAAAGGTAACGCTCGACTGTTGATCGATGGGATCTATTGTGTCATGAAAGGATCTGGTAAGCAACTCAGTTTCTGAACATTCGAACAACGTGCACAGTGCTTCATTTACTTTTAGAGATTTACCATCATGGGCACGCAGCGCCCTACCTTCAGGAGCCTTTTTGAAAGCAGTAGCAAAAACCTGTTCATGATTCAAGATTGAATTGGGCATGTATCACTTAATCTCCGGTCTGATGATTTCTTTAACAATGCGAACAATTTCCTCCGGTGAAACAAGCGCGGTATTGATGGTAAGGTGATAATTTAAGGGGTCAACAAGGTCAGTCAGCCCGTACTTCTTCACCCAGAGCCCGTTTTGTCGTTCTGCCTCGGCGATGCCTAATCGTGCTTGGGCGTCGGACACCCCCTGGGCTTTCATGGTGCATTCGACTCTCATCTGTAGCGGAGCCACCAAGTGCAGACTAATAATTTTTTTGTTTGGCGGAAGGAGAAAGTTTGCTCCTCTACCCAGAATAATTGCGTTACCGTGGGCCGCGATCGAAAAAAGGGATTTTTTAAGACTTGAAAGATACTGGTCTGTCGAGAGACCATAAACACCGCTCATATCAGCCAGCCAATCATCAAGGTCGGAGCGTACCTTTTCGTCGAGTGTGGCTGCTACTTCTATGCTTACCTGTGCGTCTGCGGCGATTTGCTCAACAATTTCCCATCCATACAGTACCATTCCGAGCTCCTCGGCCAGCTTCATTGCAATGAATGTATCATCACACCCTTGCTCTCTGGAAATTGCAACGACCGGATTTTCTGGAAGAGGCCCCGTTATTGACTTGCTTTTCACCTGCCATACTTTGAGTTGGCCTTTTGCAAATCGCTCAAGCGAGTCAATTGTGGTCATGGTGCCTCTCCTGATTACTTTTTGAAAGGATAGTTTGTTGTGTCAACATGCTTCTTTGAGCGCCCGAATTATTGAGGTGCTCATGAGGCCTGGAAGCCTTTAACTCTAATGTAGTCTTTCGCGTACATTCCAAGCTGATATAAGATTAAGATGCGAATAGTGTGCCACTTTGGGCGTAGAGCAAAAAAAAGGGCTTATGCAATACGCCCATACGTTAGGGGCTTATGGCTGCGTTCTTAATCGTGTCTGTATCGGATTTCGCGAGGGTAGTGTTTGCGTGGGAGATGCTTGCGCGGGCCTACGCGTGAGCTGGAATAATACCAGATGTTGTTCTCGTAGGTGTAATAATACCCATTTTGGTAATAGTCATTATGGGATGGCTCGAATTCTATGACAGCGGGAAGGGCAGGTACCAGCAATAATTGGCCATCGCGACCAACTCCTAGCATGCATCCTGTAAATCCGATAAGCCCCACGATAGCCGCAGCTAAACACAGTTTAGCAAAAGATTTCTTCTTCAAAATTAACTCCTCGTGAGATGGTTTAGCAAAAGCAGCATCAGCAGGCAGCAGGGTTCAAAATTTTGAACCCTGCTGCACTTCAAGCGACACTGAGCCCTGCGGTGATGTTCAATCGACAGTATCCCATTGAAACGCAAGAATCATGCCGTGGAATTGCACGGTTGCTGCATATCAATTCAGGTGTGTCCGGATTGTTTCCACGAAAGCAATTATCGCGTTTTCCCAGAATTGGGATTATGATTCCGGATTATGGGAATCGGAGACTGGGAAATAAATAAAGAAATAAAAACCTTTAAAAGCAAAAGCTATTTTTTAGAGATGCCGAGCTCGATATGATTCTCACCTACGACATCAAATTTCGCATGGTCAAGGCAGGGGTTAAGCAGGGGTGCAAAAGAGTGGAGGTTCAAGATTTTGAACCCCCACAAATTCTAAATTATTCACCCTACCGGTATTGAACAACCAAATTATTATCCATTGTCCAAACACCCGGTGCATTCCAGGCTAATCGCGCTGCTTCATCTTTTTGATATAACGAATCTACCATCCCGGTTAATGTTACATGATTATCCAAAACCTGGACTTTAATGTTCTTATTGTTAAGCGACCAGTTATTGCTAAGCACTTGCTCCACCGCTTGTTTTTCTAGCTTGTCATGCGTTTCGGATTTAATAGTGATGTTATTTGAAACGCCTCTTACGCCCATAAGATTAACTATGGTTTTTTTTGCTTCTTGTTTTTGAGAATTCCATTGCACTTCGCCTTCGAGTGTTACCCACCCATTTTCAACTTTTACCTTTATTTTATCAGCGGGAATATCCCAATGCCAACCCCAGGCATTTAATACTCCTTTAGCAATTTCAGCATCATTTTTAATATATGAGCTTTCGAATTTAACCTCAATCGATTCGGCAACAGCCAATACACCTGCAACGCTTTTAGCTGCATTTTCAGCTTCCAATTTCTTAGAATAACTATCCACAACTCCTGTAAGGGAGACGATGCCGTCTTTTGCAACTACACCAATTTCTGCAGCATTCAATAATCGTTCCCATTTGATCGCGTTTTGAACGTCTTTTTGTAATTGTTCATTCGTTTTCATTTTTTTCTCTCTTTGTTGGTTGCTCATAAACAATTGTAAATAAGGTTGCTTGCAAAAAAATATTCTGCAAGCAATGAATCATTATCAGATAGAATCCTTTGTTCTGGCATGATTATTGACTCAAGAAGAACCATTTACCCAAGAGTGAGTTCGTTTTTAACGCTTTTAACACCTTTAATATTGTCGACAAGCTTTCCCACCAAATCCCTTTCGGCACTATTCTTTGCAATACCTCTCACCGTTACCACGCCATCCTTTGTGTCAACTCTTGTTCCCATGGCGCTTGTAGATCGATGAAACAGAAGCGCGATCTTTACCTGTGCGGTGATGGATGCGTCATCGATATACTCTGATACTTTTTCCACAACCGTTGGCTCGGTTTTTTGGACGGTCATGTTATTTTTGATGCCCTTAACTCCGTTAACATCGTTGACAAATTCTGCTGTTAGTTCCTTTTGGGCAACGCTTATGGCTTCGCCACCTAAGGTGACAATACCATCTTTCACATCTACCTTTGTATTGATACTACTGACATTTCGGCCAAAAAGAAGTGAGGTTTTCACTTTTACAGCAAGCCATACGTCTGAATTCTCTGCGGGATATCCACCCTTGACTTCAAGTTTGTTGTTTACATGTTTGACTCCTGGAAGGCTAGCCACCGTTTCTTCGGCAAGCGAGCGATGCGACCATTCCAAGACTGTGCCGGTTAGTGTCACTGAGCTGTCGTTATCTGTGTGAATTTTGATGTCATCCCCATTCAGATATTTCACGAAAACATAGGATTTCTTTGCCGACGCCTCCGTGCGATCGCTCATGGGTGTTGCCAACACTGTTCCACTGATCCCCAGCGCAACAACTGTGGCTACCATTGTAGGTACGAAATGATGTTTCTGCATGGTAAAGACTCCTTCTGATATGTGAAATACTGCTCCAACTCAAGGTAATTCCTTGATTTGGCATTATCTGACGTGGCAGTTACTACTTTGCAATAACAGTGCCAGAGCAGGTTTTCGCGGATACGCGAGCTGATAAAGCTTTTGGCCTGATTGTTGCGCTTGATATGATCAATGCAATTGCCCCCAGCACATTAGAGGGTCAGGGGCCAGACACGAACCTTCTTGCTTGAGAATGCTTCATCTGATTTCCCATTAATGGAAAAGCAATCTTCGAAAATGAGAACACCGAACCTATGAGAGTGAGGATATCCTGAAAATCAGTATTTTTAGACACCTGCCAACATTTCTCAATCGACGAATCGCGCCACAGGTGTTTGCCACGCATGAAACACTGGAATATCCACTGTTAAGTGACCTCTTGAGTGCCGAACAGCTTGACAAGCGCGGGGAGATCATGGCGCAGTCGCACAACGTTGACCGAAGGCCAGATTGCGAGAGGTTGTTGGCACGATTGACAAGAAATGAAAATCTTTTAACGTCAACGCATGCGCTTCTCAGTGAAAATGAATTCACCAAGCGCGCCCTTCCCCCTGCTGGCGTCTGGCTGCTGGATAACTTCTTCCTTATTAAAGAACAGATCCAACTGGCGCGTGAGCACTTGCCCAAGAGATATAGTCTCGAACTACCTCGCCTACGAGGTGGGAACGCTGCAGGCTTGCCGCGTGTCTACGAAATTGTGCACGATCTCATCTCGCACGTGGATGGAAATGTTGACAAAACAAATATTGGAATATTCATTTCTTCTTACCAACGGCACACCTGGCTAAACCTTGGAGAATTGTGGGCTATTCCCATTATGTTGCGGCTTGCCCTCTTGGAGAAAATGGGAAGCATCGCTGCGCGAATTGCCGCTAACCGTCTCGACCGTGACATCGCCTATACGTGGGCAGAGCGCATGCTCGATACAGCGGGCAAGGATCCCAAAGACATAGTACTTGACATAGCAGATATGTCACGAGCAGATATCTCGATGAGTTGCGCTTTTGTAGCCGAAATGGTGCGCAAACTTCAAAGCCACAATCCAGCACTCTCGCTGGTCCTGACCTGGATCGAACAACGTCTGGCCCAGCAAGGCCAGACTATTGAGCGGCAGGTGCAGCTCAACAGCCAACAACAGACAACAAACGCGATTGCTATTGGAAATTGCATTTCTAGTTTAAGAACCCTAACGTCTATTGACTGGAAGAAATTCGTAGAATCCAACAGCCGCGTGGAAGCAATTCTCTGTGGTGACAGGCTCTACGCTGCAATGGACTTCGCTACGCGCGATACGTATCGGCATGTTGTTGAAAAGCTGGCGCGACGTAATCACACAACCGAGGAATCTGTTGCATTACAAGCGATAGAACTGTCAAGAAATATATCCGGTAATCCCCGCATGGCTCATGTTGGATTTTTTCTGATTGATCGCGGGCTAAAAGCCTTGCAGGGTGAGCTTGCAGTTGGTTCTAAAGCCAAGGCCCCGGCGCCCTCTACCGCACGAGGGGTTTCGCTCGTGGTGTATGTGGGATCAACGTTTTTTTTGACGGCCGTTCTTACGGCACTTACTATAGTGGGAATAAAGTCTGCAGGGGAAATTTCGCTCTGGGTTGTGAGTATCTTGATGTTTGTTGGAATTAGTCAGGCCGCATTTTCTTTTGTAAATTGGGCTGCCACGATATTTGTTCACCCCCATATGCTTCCCCGCATGGACTTCTCTGCGGGCATTCCGCCCGAAAATTGCACCCTGATTACCGTTCCCGCAATGCTTGTGGATGAACGATCTGTAAGCGTACTTTTGGATAAAATGGAAGTGTGTTTTCTTTCGAACCGTTCCGAAAATCTCTATTTCAGTCTTTTGACGGATTTCGAAGATGCCAGCTCGCAAAATGTACCAAGCGACCCCATTTTGATTGACTTGGCGCGCAAGGGAATTTCGCACCTTAACAACACATATTCTCGAAATGGATGTCGCCCATTTCTGTTTTTTCACCGCACACGGGAGTGGAATATACACGACCGACTATGGATGGGATATGAGCGCAAGAGAGGAAAACTCAAAGCTCTCAACGATTTTCTGCGATCGTGCGGAAGTGAAGACCTTCTTATTGAAGGCGATAGGGCTATTGCCTTGTCTGTAAAGTATGTTATTACACTCGACACCGACACTGATCTGCCGCGCGATTGCGCCCGACATCTGATTGAGACCATGGCGCACCCGCTCAATGTTCCCATATATGATAGTGTTAAACATCGTATTGTTGACGGGTACGCAATCTTGCAGCCCCGAGTTGTTTCGAGCCTGCCCGCAATTGGAGCCTCGTGGTACTCTCGGCTTTTTGGCAGTGACTCCGGTATCGACCCTTACACGCGTGCTGTTTCCGACATTTATCAAGACCTTTTTGCGGAAGGTTCGTTTATCGGAAAAGGCATTTATGATGTTGATGCATTTGCCAAAGTATTGACTAATAGGTTTCCGGAGAATCGTATTTTGAGTCATGATCTTTTGGAAGGCACGTATTGCAGGTCTGGGCTTGTAAGTGATGTTCAAGTCGTGGATGCCTTCCCGCAACGCTACAGCCAGGACCATGCACGACGCTACCGATGGATACGCGGAGACTGGCAGATTGCAGCATGGCTGGGTCGAAGGGTTCCCGGTGTCAACAAGAAACACGAGATTTCCCCGCTCTCTTTGTTGTCACAGTGGAAATTGTTCGATAATCTGCGGCGCAGTTTAATTCCGGCGGGACTACTACTCTTGATTGTTGTCTCATGGCTTTTTGTTGTGCCGTCCTGGCTTGGGATTGCTGTTGTCCTTGGAGTTTTTTTGCTTCCGGGATTGCCTGCACTTGCCATGAAATCGGTGCAAAGACCAATCAGGTATCCGCTCTTCACGCACGTAGGATCCTTTGTTGGCTCAGTTGGTGTCCATTTTTTCCAGGCATTTTTCGCTCTTGCGATTCTTCCCCACGAAGCTCTATCCAATCTCGATGCGGTTGTGCGCACATGGTGGAGAATACGAATTTCTCACCGTAACTTGCTTGAGTGGAGAGCTTCGGGAAAAGCAACGCATGCGCGGTCGACGGGGATATGGGCCCACTTTCAACTGATGGCCATAGCGCCGCTTTTTGCACTTGCGGTTGGTGCGCTTCTGTTTACGGGAAGTTCGCTTCTTGTTTGGATTATGCTTGGCGTGTGGTTCGGATCGCCTTTGCTGATCTGGTGGATGAGCCGTCCTCTTTCCCCACGCACATCAAACCTTTCTGTCAACCAGCGGGTATTTGTCAGGCGGGTAGCGCGTAAGACATGGCGCTACTTCGAAACTTTCGCGGGTGCCGAAGATAACTGGCTACCAGCAGATAACTATCAAGAAGAACCACGTGAAGCAGTTGCGCACCGTACTTCTCCCACCAATATCGGTTTGATGCTCCTGTCTAATTTGGGAGCATACGATCTTGGCTATATCAACGCTGGTCAGGTTATTGACAAAACGCGCAAGTCGTTTGGCAGCATGGATTCGCTAACCAGATTTCACGGCCATTTCCTTAACTGGTATGACACAGAAACGCTGCTGCCACTCTATCCGAACTACGTATCTACCGTTGACAGTGGAAATCTTGCAGGATATCTCCTGACACTGCGGACAGGTTTACTTGAGATGAAAGATCGGAATATATTCCAGCAGCAGTTCTATGGTGGGCTTATTGCAACACTTGAGGTTATCGATGAACTGGTCCCACTACGTACCCCCCTGGGTATAAAAATCCGAGAATGTGTGAGTTCGATGATCGAGACGATCCAGACCTTTCAGCAATCACCTGCCGGACTCACCGAAACACTTGACAATATCCGCCGGGTTCTTTCGATAGTTGGGCAGCTTGATGCGCATAATCATGAAGAATCGGGAGACGAACTGCTGTGGTGGCTTAGGGCGTTTGAAGACCAGTGTATTGCTGCGCAGGACGAACTGCTTTTTCTTGCGCCATGGATTGGGACTCAGGTTTTCTTGGATCTTGATCCAACCCTTCGAAGTGAACTAGATGTCAATCGATCATTACGAGAAATGGCTTTACTCGATAATTCCTTCAGAGCACAGGCAGAGGGCTCTTCTGACTCTCCCTCTATGCCTGTGGTCACAAGTCCTTGTGCAAAGGCCGATGCAGAAGATAACAATTTATCACGGTCTCTTGCGCAGTTGCTTGACTCTGGGTCGTGCTCTGCGCAAGACCGAATAGCTACGCTTGAACACCTTGCTGCACAGTGTCAACATTTCTCAGATCAGGAGTATGACTTTCTCTACGACACCACTCGTAACTTGTTGTCTATTGGGTATGACGTTGCCCAACGAAGGCGAGACGATGGATGGTACGACCTTCTTGCATCTGAGTGTCGCTTGGGAAGTTTTGTGGCAATTGCACAAGGTAAACTTCCCGTTGAGCATTGGTTTAGGCTCGGGCGGCTTATTGCAATGCATCGGGGTAGAGCCATGCTGCTGTCGTGGGGTGGATCGATGTTCGAATATCTTATGCCAGGGCTGATAATGCCCGGCTATGAGAGAACCTTGCTGGGGCAGACCTGTTTGTCAATGGTTGATCGGCAGATTGCCTATGGACGCCTGCGCGGTGTACCATGGGGGATTTCTGAGTCTGCGGAAAATAGTACAGATGCAAGCTTGAATTACCAATACCGTTCCTTTGGCGTGCCGGGTACGGGGTTTAAACGAGATCTGGGCACCGATTTGGTTATTGCCCCCTATGCTTCCGCGCTTGCTTTAATGATTAGACCTGATAAAGCCTGTGCCAACATGCAGCGACTCGCTAATGATGGATACGAAGGCCGCTATGGCTTTTACGAGGCAATCGACTTTACGCCGAGTCGGTTGTCTAGTGAGAATACTCCGGCATTGATCCGGTCTTTTATGGCGCATCATCAAGGCATGAGTTTTATATCAATGGTCAACTTTCTGGCCGGCAGTCCTATGCCTCGGCGTTTCGAGTCTGACCCGCTATTCCGAACCACAACCCTTTTGCTGCAAGAACGTATACCACGGGCAACTCCTTTCCTCATGCGACCCTCAGACCTCTTTATAACACGGGAAACTCCTGTAGGGGAGGAAAACGCTCCGCGTATGTTCATCACCCCGCATACGGTTATGCCTGAGGTACACCTCTTATCCAATGGCCGTTACCACGTAATGATTTCTAATGCCGGTGGTGGATATAGCCGCTGGCACGATAGTGCTGTTACTAGGTGGAACGAGGACCCGACGCTAGACAACTGCGGAACTTTTATTTATGTCAATGATGTTACTGCTGAACGCCAGTGGTCGACAGCTTTTCAGCCAACGTGCATCGAGTCGAATAACTATGAAGCGATTTTCCCGCAGGGTAGGGCAGAGTTTAGACGACGAGATGGTGGGATTGATACCTATACTGAAATTGCGGTATCCCCTGAGGATGATATCGAGTACCGGCGAATAACTCTCAGTAACTTCACTGGCAAGGCGCGGACTATTGAGCTGACAAGTTATGCTGAGGTAGTTCTTGTGAAACCCGCAGAAGACGCGGCACATCCGGCATTCTCGAATCTTTTTGTGCAAACTGAGATACTCAAGGATCGTCATGCAATTCTTTGTTCCAGAAGGCCGCGATCCCCCGAGGAAGTGTGCCCTTGGCTTCTCCACCTCTTTACTGTTAGGGGCCTCGACAACTGCGAAATTTCGTACGAAACAGACCGCTTATCATTTACGGGAAGAAATCAGACAACAAGGAATCCGAGGGCCATGCGCAAAGATGGACCACTCAAGGGAACTGCAGGATCGGTTCTCGATCCGATTGTGTCTATTCGGTGCAGGGTGAATCTTAAGGCCGGGGAAACAATTACTGTTGGCTTTATTACAGGTATTGCAGCAACACGAGAGCAAGCGGAGGGATTGATTGACAAATATCAGGATCGACAATTGGCCGACCGTGTTTTTGACCTAACCGTTATACAGGGAAAGGTACTGCTGCAACAACTTAACACCACAGAAGCTGATGCTCAACTTTTTAGCCAACTCGCTAGCTCTATAATTTACGCGAGTAGGCATCGTAGAGCGAATCCTGCGATTCTGATCAAGAATACACGAGGCCAGTCTAGTTTGTGGGCGTATAGTATTTCTGGCGATCTTCCTATAATTCTTTTACGAATAGGTGATCCCCGCAAGATCGATTTGGTGGCAAAACTTTTGCAAGCACATGCATATTGGCGCCTGAAAGGGCTCTCTGTCGACCTTGTAATTTGGAATGAGGAACGAACAAGTTACCGGCAGATTTTTAACGAAGAAATTATTGGGCTCATTGCTGCCGGTCCAGAAGCATCGTTGCATGACAAAGCGGGAGGGGTTTTTGTATGTCACCCAGACCAAATGTCTAATGAGGATCAAATTGTTATGCAAGCCACTGCACGAGTTGTATTTACAGATGCAGCAGGTACCCTTGCTGACCAGATACAACGATCATACACCCTTGATACAATAACCCCCAACCTCCCGACGATACGTGACGGAAAGTTGCTTCCAAATCCGCAGAGTTTTCACCAGGACAATCTGCTCTTCTTCAATGGTTGGGGGGGCTTTACCCAGGACGGTAGAGAATACATTATTCAAATAAAGCCGGAGCGTCCAACGCCAATGCCCTGGGTTAATGTTGTGGCAAACAAAACTTTTGGCACAGTTATATCACAAAGTGGTGGTTATACCTGGTTTGAAAATGCGCATGAGTTTAGGTTGACTCCTTGGTATAACGATCCTGTGAGTGACCGAAGCGGTGAGGCTGTATATTTGCGGGACGAGAACAGTGGCCGGTTCTGGTCGGCGATGCCTTCGCCAACTCCGGGAGCGGGAGAGTATCTCAATCGCCATGGTTTTGGCTATAGCGTTTTTGAATTTTCGCAGTATGGCATAAACTCGGAACTCTGGGTGTATGTCGACATAGACGCGCCAGTCAAGTTTTGGATGCTTAAAGTACGCAACGATTCTCCTAGTGCTCGGCGATTGTCGGCAACAGGATTTCTTGAGTTGGTTCTGGGTGAGAGCAGAGCAAAAACCCAGATGCACGTGAGTACGAGTATCGACGCGCAAACCGGCGCTCTTTTGGCAATCAACCCATTCAACACCGAATTTGCAGGGCGCGTCGTATTCTTTGAAGTTAATGAAATTGACAGAAGCATAAGTGGAGACAGGGCTGAATTTATCGGTCGCAATGGTAGTCTTGCAAACCCGGCGGCATTACATCGGGGGCGCCTGTCGGGCAAAGTTGGGGTTGGGCTCGATCCTGCGGCTGCGATTCGGACAACATTTACGCTGGAGCCGGGTCAGGAGAAGGTCGTTGTTTTTACATTAGGTGCGGGTAGGGACATCGAAGATGCCCGAAGTCTTATACATCGGTTTAGAGACCTACAACAAGCGTACGACGCGCGCGATAGAGTTTGGCAGTTTTGGACCCATACGCTCGGTGCCGTGAACATAGAAACTCCAGATCCCGCACTGAACCTGATCGCCAACGGTTGGCTTGTGTACCAGACGATCTCATCTCGTTTGTGGGCACGTAGTGGATTTTATCAATCCGGAGGGGCATTTGGATTTCGTGATCAACTTCAGGATGTGATGGCATTGACGCACACTTATCCTGAACTTATCCGTGAACATCTTCTTGTCTGTGCCTCTCGTCAATTTCGTGAAGGCGACGTTCAACATTGGTGGCATCCTCCGATGGGCCGCGGCGTTCGCACGATGATCTCCGATGACTACCTCTGGTTGCCTTTTGTTACGTGCGATTATGTGATGCATTCGGGCGACATCGGCGTTCTTGACGAGCCCGTTTGTTTTCTGGAAAGCCGTTGCCTTAATCCAGATGAGGAATCTTTCTACGATCTTCCCGCGCGTGCTCTAGAAAAAGCCACCCTGTACGACCATTGCAAACGAGCCATTGTGCATGCATTCCGATTCGGTACACATGGGTTACCCTTAATGGGGAGTGGGGATTGGAATGATGGTATGAATCTCGTTGGTGTACAAGGTAAAGGAGAAAGCGTATGGTTAGCGTTTTTCCTCTTCTCGGTTCTTAAAAAAATTATCCCGCTTGCGCACTTGCGCGGTGATGCCGAATTTGAGGACATTTGCGAAAGGGAATCCAAGCGTCTTAGCACGGCTATCAATTCTCAAACGTGGGATGGGGAGTGGTACCAACGAGCATACTTTGATGATGGCTCTATCCTGGGATCTTCACAAAACCAAGAGTGTAAAATAGATACTACGGTGCAATGCTGGTCGGTTCTTTCCGGCGCAGGAACTCCCGAACGTTCGCACCAAGCAATGGAATCTCTTGGTCGACTTCTGGTTGATTCAGACAACAACCTGATCAGACTCCTTGCACCGCCGTTTGATAAATCGGCACAAGAGCCAGGCTACATTAAAGGATATGTTCCCGGGGTGCGGGAAAATGGGGGCCAGTATACGCATGCTGCAATTTGGGCGGTGATGGCATTTGCAAAGCTAGGGCAAAGCCAGCGCGTTGAGGAGTTGTTACAGATGATTAACCCCATTAACCATGGGTCAACCCGCGAGAAGATCGAACGTTATCTCGTTGAGCCGTATGTGATGGCGGCTGATATTTATGGCTCTGAGCCGCATACGGGGCGCGGAGGATGGACGTGGTATACAGGCTCTGCATCCTGGATGTATCGCCTCATTATCGAATCTGTGTTGGGTTTACATCTAGAAGTCAATCGACTCACTTTTAAGCCCTGTATTCCTCCACAGTGGGACTACTTCAAAATTCATTACCGGTTTAAAGAGACAGTGTACCATCTTGCGTTTCATCAGGTTACGCCGGGAGGGGCACTTCGCGTAGTTATTGACGGTGTTCAACAACCGGAGGCGCAGGTGACGCTAACCGATGACCAAATAGAGCATTTGGTGGAGGTGGAGATAAAGTGAATTGGGCTTTATGGTAGCAAGCAATGCAGAGAGTGTTTTTTTATTATTTTTGTGAATACTCGTATTCTTGCGACCTCACCCCCATCCTATCGGAAGAGGGGTGGACTTATTGAAGTGGGAACCTGGTGAGGTCGAGAATGTCTGAAATGAAACCATCTAAAAAATTACTTCAATACAAAGGATTTATTCATGAATCAATCGTTACCAACCGACAAACTTGACGTTTCGGAAGTGGATGCGCACGTTGCTGATCGCAAGCGCACACTAGTAAATCGCGTTGTACTTGGGCTTCTGGTAGTTGGGGTTCTCCTTGTGTTTGTTCCCATGATTAAGATGTTTATGACCCCGCTTTTGCTGGCGGGAACGTTTACTGTTCTCTTTTACCCGTTGTATGCAATGCTGCTCAAGCTCTTGAGGGGAAACCGCACCCTTGCAGCGCTCTCCTGCTGCGTACTTTTGGTACTGGGGTTTGTTGTGCCCATCTACTTTCTCGGGTATCTTGTCACTCACCAGTTTATTACCCTTTACCAGTCGGTCGAACCGGTAATACAATCGATTGTACAGGGCGATGACAACGGCGTTCTCAGTCGGTTCAAGGAAAGCCCGTTTTATTCATTGTTAACACGGTTTCACTTCAACTGGCAGAATTCAGCATTCGAAGCGTTCAAGTCTATTGGTGCCTTTATGGGGCAGATGGCAAATAAAACGTCCCTTGGCGCATTGCAGATTGTTCTGGGCCTCTTTCTGACACTCTTCATTATGTTCTACTTATTTATGGATGGTGAACAGATTGCAAAAAAAATTCGACAGGTCATTCCCCTGCGTCCCGCCTATCAGGACATGATTATCATGCGGTTCCAGCTTGTCTCACGCGCGACGGTAAAGGGAACGCTTGTCATTGCAACAATTCAGGGAACACTGGGCGCTATCATTTTGCTTATCTTTGGAATTAAGACGTGGCTTCTCTGGGGTGTGGTCATGATTGTCCTGGGCTTTATACCCATGGGTGGGGCTTGGCTGATACTTGTCCCTGTGGGAATAATCCAGGTCCTCATTGGTCACGTGTGGCAGGGCGCGATAATTTTGGGCTTAAGCTTCGGAGTTGTCTCCAGCATCGACAACGTCCTTCGCCCCCGGCTCGTGGGTCAGAATGCGCGCATGCATGACTTGCTCATATTTTTTTCCACCATCGGTGGCCTGGCTATGTTTGGCCCGGTAGGTGTAATAACTGGCCCCGTGGTGATGGCGTTTTTTGTTTCGATCATAGAAATATGTATGCTGGAATTAAAAGGACAGGATTTAGCGCACGAAGAAGCAGGAATAGCAAAAGTTGACAAATAACAAACCTGGCCCCACCGTGAGCTCTCTGTGAGCAGAAAGTCTTTTATACATTAAAAAGGGGTCTTCAAGAATTCATGCGCTTTGCTAGTTCTGCTAAAAGTGTATCGTAGGGTTTGTTGAATTTGTCAATGCCTTGAGTTTCCAGGGTTTGTGCAACGGCGTCGATGTCTATGCCGAGCTTTGGTAAACGATCCATGATTCCTGCCGCTTTCCCGACATCGCGCACAATCCGCACTTTTGGTTGCCCATGATCACGGTATGCATTCAAGGTTTCAAGAGGAAGGGTGTTGACCGTACCAACACCTATGAGCTCCTCCACATATTTGGTTTCTAGATATTCTGGATTTTTCACTCCGGTACTTGCCCACAGCAATCTCTGAGCTCGCGCGCCCTGCAAAGCCAGTTTCCCAAATCGCGGACTTGTAAAGATTTCCTGGTACATCAGATACGCCATTTTAGCACTGGCAATTGCAGCCTCACCCAGTAAGAGCTTTGCTAAGAGGGCGTTTGTGCGATCCTGCGCGATTATTTTTTCGAGCATGGCATCGACAAAAACATCGATCCGGCTTATAAAAAAACTAGCAACCGAGGAGATCCGATTAAGTGGCTTTCCTTGATTAGCGCGAATTTCTAAACCCTCGATATATGCCTCTGCTGCCTGCCGATACCGCGGGAGGCCAAAAAGGAGTGTAATATTGACATTAATCCCTAGGCCAATCAATTGAGTGATCGCACGAAGTCCTTCGTCTGTGGCTGGGACCTTAATAAAGACATTTGGTCGATCGAGTGCTGCCCATAATCGCTGTGCTTCATTGACAGTAGCGACAGTGTCATGCGCCAGATGCGGGTTCACCTCAAGGCTGACATACCCATCGATCCCCTGAGTCTTTTCATAGAGCGAACGGAATTCATCTGCGGCACATTGGACATCGTGCTGGCTGAGTGCCTCATAAATAGCAGCAGCACCTAAACCACTGCTAGCCATCTTTTGAATATCTTTGTCGTAGTCGTGGCTTTCGACAATTGCCTTCTCGAAAATGGCCGGGTTTGAAGTCATGCCACGAAGCCCATCTTCTTCAATGAGGCGCTTAAGTTCTCCGCTTTCTAAAAGATCCCGGCGGATGTAATCGAGCCATACCGATTGTCCTAGATTGCCCAGCTCCGTGAGCGAAGTATGAGTCATGATTTATTCTCCCCTATTTGATTTGTTTTTTGTCAATGTTAACATGGATATTTTAACCATTTCTTACTCTCAATGTCTCTCATAAAAGCACAAAAATTGCCACTATTCAAGACCTCTTCCATAGAATCCCTATCCCAACATTCACTTCGAGAACAATTTTACGGTGCTCTATGCGACACCTCAGTGGCCCGTTCTCGTTGACTGGGGGTCTCGTAGTCAACGGGTAAGGATCTGAGTAGATTCATTATTTTTATGTCACTGCAAACTTTAGTTCGTCTTTCACTTCAGTCACATTAATTGATTGACCTTCCTTTAGTTCCCCGGAGACCAGCATTCTAGAGATCGGTGTCTCCAACAACCTCTGGATCGCGCGTTTCAAGGGACGTGCGCCATACACAGGATCGTATCCGGTCTGAATCAACAGTTTTTTTGCATTGCTATCGACAACAATGGAAATTCTTTTTGCATCAAGCAATTGGGCGAAACGCTTTAACTGGATCCCGGCGATGCTCAGCAGGTTTTCGTGCGTTAGACCACGAAACACAACGATCTCATCGACACGGTTGATGAATTCCGGTTTGAAGTGGTTCTTAAGTTCGTTTAATACCATTTTTTTGATAGTCTCATGATCTTTGCCCGCATCTTCGACGATTTGCTCTGAGCCGATGTTTGAGGTCATGATGATGATCGTGTTTTTGAAATTGACAACATGGCCTTGTGAATCAGTCACGCGACCGTCGTCAAGTATTTGCAGCAATACGTTAAAAACATCTGAGTGCGCCTTCTCTATCTCGTCAAATAAAATGACACAATATGGTCTGCGACGTACCGCCTCGGTAAGCTGCCCGCCTTCCTCGTAGCCGACGTACCCGGGGGGAGCGCCGATAAGCCGGGAGACCGTGTGCTTTTCCATGTATTCCGACATGTCAATTCGCACCATCGCATGTTCATCATCGAAGAGGTTAAATGCTAGTGATCGGGCAAGTTCGGTTTTGCCTACACCTGTTGGCCCCAGGAATATGAAACTTCCGATAGGTCGTTGTTGGTCCTTGAGTCCTGCCCGAGCACGCAGTACCGCATCGGCAACCGCGTCGACCGCCTCATCCTGACCAATTACTCGCTCGTGCAGGTGCGCAGCAAGCGACAATATTTTTTCCTTCTCGCCTTCGACAAGTTTACTGACTGGAATATGCGTCCACCGCGCCACAATTGCTGCGACATCTTCCTCGTCGACTTCCTCTTTGAGCAGCCGGCTTTGGCCGTTTTCGCCTTTGAAGGACTTTTCAGCTTCACTGAGTTGTTCTTCAAGCTGCGGGATGGTGCCATGCTGCAATTGCGCTGCTGTATTCAGATCGTAATCTCTCCGGGCTTTATCCAGCCCGAATTTTGCTTGTTCAATTTTTTGGCGTATCTGCTGTAAGGATGAAATCTGCTGCTTTTCCTTTTCCCAGCGCAATCTTAACTGTTGTGCCTTTCCCTTGACTTCTGCAAGTTCTTTTCCCAGTTTTTCTAAACGTTCTTTTGACGAAGCGTCTTTTTCTTTTTTAAGACCTTCGATTTCTATGGCAACCTGCATCTGACGTCGTGAGGCCTCGTCAAGTTCGACCGGGCTGCTGTCCATTTCAGTCCTCAGAACTGCCGCTGCTTCGTCGATGAGGTCGATGGCCTTGTCGGGGAGGAACCGCTCGGAGATGTAGCGATCTGATAGGACGGCGGCAGCGACAATGGCGGTGTCGCGGATCTTGACACCATGATGGACTTCATAACGTTCCCGCAAACCCCGCAAGATCGAAATGGTATCTTCCACACTGGGTTGGTCGACAAGAATAGTCTGAAACCTTCGTTCAAGCGCCTTGTCTTTTTCTATGTACTTTCGATATTCGTCAAGTGTTGTTGCACCAATGCAATGCAATTCTCCCCGAGCAAGCATGGGTTTGAGGAGATTGCCTGCATCCATGGCTCCTTCGGCAGCGCCCGCCCCCACGACCGTGTGAAGTTCGTCGATAAACAGAATGACGTTTCCTTGAGCATCGGAAACTTCCTTCAAAACCGCCTTGAGGCGTTCTTCGAATTCACCACGAAATTTTGCCCCAGCGATCAAAGAACCCATATCAAGGGATGCTAATTTTTTATTTTTCAGGCCATCGGGTACATCGCCTCGAATCATCCGTATCGCCAACCCCTCTACTATCGCTGTTTTGCCGACACCGGGATCCCCGATAAGCACGGGATTATTCTTTGTCCGTCGGGAAAGGATCTGCACAACGCGCCGAATTTCTTCGTCTCTGCCTATGACCGGATCGAGTTTGTCTTTGCGGGCCATATCAGTGAGGTCACGCGAATACTTTTCTAATGCGTTGAAGGTTGCCTCAGGCTCCGGTGAGGTTACCCGTTGATTTCCCCGGACTGATTTAAGAACTTCCAAGACCCTCGCGTGCGATAAGTCTATGGTAGACGCCACTTCTCGACAATCATTATCTTTTTCAAGAACCGCTAGGAGAAGATGCTCTACACTGACGTATTCGTCTTTCATGCGGGTGGCAATTTTTTCTGCCTCGGAGATCACCTGTGTCAACGCTCGTGACGCAGATGTCTGAACAGCACTGCTTCCCGTGACGGCCGGCAGCAAGCGAAGTTTGTGCATGACCGCATTTCGCAGTGAGTCAATAGATATGTCCAATTTCTCAAGTATGGTCGATACAAGCCCATACTGCTGCATGGCTAGAGCAAGCAGCAAGTGAAGTGAGGTTAATTCCTGATGGTTGAGCTCAACAGCTATTTTGTGCGCGCTATTTATTGCTTCGTGCGATTTGCTGGTAAGTTTTTCGGCGTCCATGATATTCTCCTCAATACAGATGGATATCTTTTTGTAGGTTCCGATCTCAATGCATCATATCGGTCAAAACGTAAAATCGTTATACAGTCCCGTGAGGGTTTCACCTTTGGTTAATCACCGAGGTGATTACGAGCCGATAATCGCACCGATGTACTTGGCGTAAAAATATAAAATTATCGCCCTTTTCCATGACCCGGGTATAACCGCGGTTTTTCTTCTTCTGTATTGGCCCACTTCCAGTTAAGAATTTCCGGCATATCTATGCCATTTTTGTCAATGTATTCCTTGTGCTCAACAAGTTTCTCTTGCATTGTAAGCTTCAAGGCCGCTCCTGCAGAACCAGGGTTTGCTATTCGGTCGACAACATCAATGACAAGGTGAAAACGGTCCACATCGTTGAGAACCGTCATGTCGAAATTGGTTGTGATGGTGCCTTCTTCTTTGTATCCCCGCACATGCAAATTGTGGTGGTTGGTTCGGCGGTAGGTGAGCCGATGGATAAGCCAGGGGTATCCATGAAAAGCAAACACAATAGGTTTATCTTTTGTAAATAGAAAGTCGAAATTCGCATCACTCAATCCATGTGGATGCTCGGTCTCTGGTTCCAATTTCATGAGGTCAACCACGTTGATTACCCGGATTTTCAAATCTGGCATAGAGGTACGCACTATCGAAACGGCGGCCAATACTTCTAGCGTGGGAACATCGCCACAGCATGCCATAACCACATCGGGGGCAGCGTCGCCACAGTTTGATGCCCATTCCCACACGCCAATGCCCTGTGTGCAATGCGCAACCGCTGCGGGCATGTCAAGCCATTGGGGTGCCTGGTACTTGCCTGCAACCACAACATTGACATAATGACGGCTTCTTAGACAATGGTCCCACACCGAAAGAAGGCAGTTGGCATCGGGGGGAAGATACACCCGCACTACCGTAGCTTTTTTGTTGACGACATGGTCTATAAATCCGGGATCCTGATGGGTAAATCCATTATGCGCTTGCTGCCACACATGGGAGGCCAAAAGGTAATTCAAAGAAGCGATTTTTTTGCGCCAGGGTAACCCGGCACTCACTTTAAGCCACTTGGCATGCTGATTGAACATAGAATCGACAATATGAATGAAGGCTTCATAGCTGTTGAAAAGGCCGTGCCTGCCGGTAAGCAAATATCCTTCGAGCCATCCCTGACATTGATGTTCACTGAGCATCTCCATTACTCTGCCGTCGGGAGCGAGAAACTCGTCGTTATCTTCGGTCAACGCGTCCCATTGACGTTTGGTAACTTCAAACACAGAGCCCAGCCGATTTGAAAGCGTTTCGTCGGGGCCAAATATTCGAAAATTACGATTTTTTTGGTTGAGCAAAAGCACCGCGCGTAGGAACTTACCAAGTTCCTGAGTGTCTGCAGCGAGTACCCCACCAGGTGCCGGTACATCAACTGCGAAGCTTCTAAAGTCCGGCATGACAAGATCCTTAAGCAGCAACCCGCCATTAGCGTGTGGATTAGCGCCCATACGTCGCAAGCCTTGTGGGGCGAGCTTGGCAAGTTCGGAAACCAGAGACCCTTTTTCATCGAACAATTCTTCGGGCTTATAGCTTCTCATCCAAGATTCGAGCATGGCTAAATGCTCGGGATGATTTGAATCGATCACGAGCGGGACCTGATGCGAACGAAAGGTACCTTCATTTGGCACGCCATCAACCTCTTTTGGTCCAGTCCAGCCTTTGGGAGACGCTAGCACGATCATAGGCCAACGAGGACGGGTTGTATCATTATGTTCCCGAGCATGTGTTCTAATCTGTTGGATTTCTTCGATGACTTTGTCAAGAACTTCGGCCATGAGCTGATGCATTACCTCCGGATCATCGCCCTCAACAAAATAGGGGTTCCACCCATATCCTCGAAGTAACTGGTCGAGTTCTTCATGCGTGATTCGGGCCAGCACGGTTGGGTTGGCAATCTTGAAGCCATTGAGATGCAGGATGGGCAGCACAGTGCCATCGGTAATGGGATTTAGAAATTTGTTGGAATGCCAAGCTGTGGCAAGCGGGCCTGTCTCTGCTTCGCCGTCACCGATTACGCACGCAACAATTAAGTCCGGATTGTCAAATACAGCACCAAAAGCATGACTGAGCGAATAGCCCAGTTCGCCCCCTTCATGTATCGATCCTGGACATTCAGGAGAGACATGACTTGGGATGCCTCCCGGATATGAAAATTGTTTAAAAAGACTTTTTAGTCCGGCCTCGTCTTTCGTAATGGCAGGATACATTTCGCTATAGGAGCCCTCAAGGTACGTATTTCCAACGAGTGCCGGACCGCCATGACCGGGGCCTGCAACATAGATCATGTCAAGATTATACTGGGAGATAACCCGATTCAAATGCACATAAATAAAATTTTGCCCCGGAGTGGTTCCCCAATGTCCAAGCTGGGTAGATTTTACATGTGCACATTTGAGCGGTTCCCGCAGGAGGGGGTTGTCCCGTAAATATATCTGGCCTACCGAAACATAGTTTGCGGCACGCCAATAGGCATGCATAGCGTGAAGCACGTGCTGCGAGAGAGTTTCTTTATTCGCAGCAAGAATTTCCTTTTCCATAAAGCGCTCCTTATTTCCACATGTGCATGGGGTGCATCGATCCGGTAATGCCGACTGCGCCTAGTAGCCAAAGTATCAAGATGATAACGATAACGACATTGAGGATCTTCTTAATTGTGCTGTCCATCGGTATGTAGTTGTTGATAAGCCCTAATACAACCCCGACGACAATGATCGTAACGATCAATTGAACGATTGGCATACGCTCTCCCCTTAGATATTGTTTAGTAACCTTAGTTGCAATTTGCGCGCCAACTGTGTTTTATTGAAAGCGGGGCATATTGAATACCTATTGCCACTATCATAGGGTTGGCATAATTAAGAATATTTACGGTATAGAGGGGTTTTCCGTTACCGAGTTTTGGGTTACGCGGATACGTGAAAAAGAGAATCAGATTTCCGGAAATGGGAATCGAGAGTTAAAAAGTTCTCGTTTTTAAACGAAGCAGCGCTTTGATCTTAAAATCGCGAAGGGGATATTATTTGCTTTTACGATGAGCCTGTGGGAAAAAATTAGAGCTCCGTTGCTCATAATTGGGATGCCTACACTGTATGCATATTATCCAAGGGTGTAGAGGGAAAGCAGGCTTGTTTGTGGTAACTTTTTAAATTTCATTTTTTCGTGTCATCTCTCACATCCCCTTTTTTATCGCTCTTGGCAATGGAGATAGAATCAAGGTTTGTTACAGGTGACTGTTTTAATTCCACGATAAGAACATGCGTTTCTGTTTTTCCGATATTTTCGCCAATGTGGATTTGATCTTTCATATAAATCACATCCCCCGTTTTGAATTCTCGAATCATTGATTTTCCATCGAGGAAGGTAAGTTTTCGACTAAAAGGGTTGAGTGCATATAAGACAAAATCAGGATGATGATGTTGATGAGTTTTGTCTCCAGGCATATCCTTATAGTCAAGAACTCTGACCTTGTCGTTCTCTAGAATAACCTTGTATTTGTCACCATCTGTTTTTGATGGGTCTTGTGCAAAAGCCACTGCCACCATAAGAACAGCTAAAGCAAGGCAAGCAAATTTGTTTTTCATAGTATTCTCCTTTTCAAGATGCTATGGTATCAAAATAAAAACGTGTGTGAAAATTTTCCGTTGTAATCCGCCATCCCTTGAAAATCTACGGCAACAACAGTCTCGTCACCAACTACCCATGCATCATGTCCGCTTGGTATAATGCAAACATCGCCAGCTTTACAAGTAAACTCAAGACCATCATCCAAAAGAATTTTTAACGTGCCGGAAATAAGGTATTTAAAATGAGATACTTCACAACTTTTTGTTTTTGCAAGAGGCTGCACTGAGGTAGACCATTTCCATCCGGGTTCGTAGGTGGCACGTCCGATGATTGCTCCTTCAATAATCAGAATCTCTAACGTGCCTTTAGGAAAGGTCCATACTTCATCTGGATTACTGAAATGAAATACTTGTGCTTGTGTTACTGTGAAGTCCATAACGCTTTCCTTTTTAGATAAATTCAAAACATTTTTTGAGTAAATAGTCATCTCATTAAAAAAGCAACAAGTGAGCCAAATGTCAGATACCAGGACAAAAGCCTGATTTGCCCCAAATCAGGGAAGTTTGTTTTATATCTAAGATATTGATATCTCGAAATTCCTGTATTTGAGAATCAAATTCTCGAAATAAGAATCCAACTTCAATTTGTAGTCCATTGTAAAACTTGGACTTAGGGTGTTGCAATTTGAATATTTGTCAATTATTGAAGAAGGGATACGTTGTGCAAAAGTGGATTCAATCTACCATTCCAAACTATCAAGGATAGACTTGTATAATTCATGAATCAACTTGTTGTCAAATTCCCATAAATTCTCAAGCACAGTCTTCTGTTCTGCATCCGAAAAGCAACTCATTGACGCAGGAAAAAATGACTGGTCTTCCTTTTTAAAATGTTTGGGATAAAAAGCAACGAGTTTTTTCAGATTCTATACAATACGGGAAATCGCTGCCGCATCACCTTTTTGATGCGTATTGGGTTAGTAGGTAAACGTCAATCCTGCTCCTAAGCCCATATCGCTGTCATAATGAGTTGACAAGGAAACATATTTTGTTGCGATGTATCTAAGTCCTGCCATGTATTCCTTATCGGTATTTATCATCCAGGCAAACCGAAGTCGTGGAGAAAGTGGAATATCTTCTCTTGATAATTGAAACCGTAATTCTCCATTTCCATCAACTCTTACATCCGCAATGGTTAAGGTAGGCAACGTGTATGCAATACCAGCTACTACTGTTTTCCGATTGTTTTTATTACTTGTTTGCCTAAACCAATTCTTTGTTTCGTCGCCAAAAATGTTTTTGGGACCACCTTCAACTTTATAATGGTAATCAAAACCAACATAGGGATACAACCATTGCATTTTACCCAAATATCTGCCTATCATTATTTCACTTTCGTAGCCGTGCATATCGTGATACCCTAAATGCCAGAGAGTACTTATTTTCCAACGGGTCTGTGCCAACATCGCCTCACCATCACTGCCATTGCTTTCAATACCTACCCTTGCCATAAAATGCATCATTCTATCATCAGCAAATAATTTTCGTTGTGCTACTGTAGGGTCAGAGATCTCAGGATTAGCAGGTGAATTTTCGTAGCTAAAAACTCTGCCCATTCCACTCATCATGTGATATAAAATATGGCAATGAAAAAACCAGTTGCCACTTGTGTTGCCTGCAAATTCTATGGTGTCCCGTTCCATTGGCATAATGTCAATAATGTTTTTTAATGGCGCATACTCACCTTGTCCATTTAGTAATCTGAAATCATGCCCGTGCAAGTGCATTGGATGCCGCATCATTGAATTGTTATACAAAACAATCCTTACATTTTCACCTTTCTTTATTAAAATTTTATCGACCTCCGATACTACTTTATTATCCAAACTCCATACATAACGGTTCATATTACCTGTGAGATTAAACTTTAATTCTTTTATTGGGGCATTGGGCAATGTTGTTTTTTCGGTGGCCCGGAGCATTGTATAATTTAAAGTTACAATGTCGGGGTTCTCTGCATTCAGATCCATTTTCTGCATACTATTATTATTGTGCATTTGCATGTAATGCATATCATGGCTTTGCATAGTGTTTTTCTTCACTTTTTTCTTAGGCGCTTCCTCGCCTGTTACTTCCGGGTACATTACAGTATTCATGTCCATTTTTTGGTTACTCATTTCCATACCCATCGGCATTAGATTACCATTCATGGCCATCATATCATTCATCATCTTCATACCGGCGAAATATTTCAACTTTGGTAACTTTATTGCTGCAACTTTTTCTCCGCCCCCTAGCCAAAGAGAGGCTGAGGTAGTTCTGTCTTCGGGTGTAACTAAAAATTCGTAACTTTTATTTTCGGGAATGCTTACAATCACATCGTAAGTTTCTGATGCCGCGATAATGAGCCTATCCACTTCAACAGGTTCTACATCGTTGCCATCACTTGCTACCACTGTTATTTTTCCGCCTGAATAGGTAAGCCAAAAATAAGAAGAGGCACCGCCATTTGCTATACGTAATCGGACTTTATCACCTGCTTTAAACTGGGGCTGCTCATAGATATTTTTACCATTTATCAGAAATTTATCATAGGCTACATCACTTACATCCATTGCATTCATCCGTTTCCATTCGTTTATAAGTTTGGTTGTAAGATGACCGCTTTTTATAGCTTCTAAATAACTCTGGGTTGTCCCTTTTTTTATAGCAAACCAATCTGTTGCATTATGCAAACTACGACGCACTTCTTCTGGTTTCATATTTGTCCATTCACTCAGTATAATAGGCACTGTTGGAATATCTAATTCTTTCCTTTTATTCATAATGAATGCTCCATACATGCCTATTTGTTCCTGTAATCCGGTATGGCTATGATACCAATGTGTGCCGTGCTGAATGATGGGGAATTTGTACAAATGTGTTGTATGTGGCTTAATAGGCATTTGGGTCAGGTTTGGAACCCCGTCATATTGATTGGGCAAAAACAAGCCATGCCAGTGCAAAGAAGTTTCTTCAGTCATCATATTGTGTACGTATATTTCTGCTGTGTCACCTTCTGTAAATGTTAATGTAGGCATTGGGATAGTTCCATTTACTGCAATGGCATGTTTTGAGGTGCCCGTATAGTTTACGAATGTATCTCTTATATATAAATCGTAACGAACGGTTTTAGGTGATTCATTATTCTCTATTGTTTTAACGGCTACCATAGTATCTTTTAGTATGCTGCCCATTTGCATAGTCTGCATATTATTCTTTTGTTGTGTGGTATCCCCAAGCATCGGCACAGCCAACTTGCTTTTTGTTTCTGGAATAGCTTTTGGATTTTGTTTGAACAATTTCATTCCGCACTTGGGACAATTACCGCGCTTTGCAGATTGGATTTCAGGGTGCATTGGGCACGTGTAAAAGACAGTCAAGCCCGTTTGTTTACTTACGTTTTTTGTTGTATCAATCCCTTGCATATTGTTCATATTATCCAGAGCAAATGCAAATACAGGGAACAAAATTAAAACAGAAATTAAGAATATGATTTTCATTTATTTCTCTTCTTGGTATTTTTGTTTGATAACGTTAACCACATTTAATGATTATATGGGTGCGTGGCAGGTCGTTTTACGGATCACGCAGGCTAAAGGGGAATCAGATTTTTTCGAACAGGTCCTTTGGTACCCCGCACTCCGGGCATACCCAGAAATCGGGGACGTCCTCAAACTTTGTTCCTGCTATTACTCCATGATCAGGATCTCCTATGCTTGGATCGTATCCGTAGTCACAAGTGGTGCATTTCCAGTTGTCCATTGATACCCTCCTATGGGTAATGTAAACATTTATTCATTATCTCAACTATGTATGAATTGGAATTCTCTTTTTACATAATCAGATTGAATTTATTGTATTCTTGAGTATTTTGCTAACTTCTTTGGCTATTAACAATAGGGCATCATTTCCTACAGCAGCTATAGTGGCCATCGGATCAATTGCAGCAATTTCTATCTGACGTGAATCTGTTTCCTGAACAATCACATTGCATGGGAGCATAAAGCCGATTTTGTTTTCTGCCTGCGCGCTTCCTTCGAACTTTCCCTTATTCATGGACGACACACCCGAAAGGCGCAGTGCATAGATCTCCACGGCATCAGGCATACCCATGTGAGTATAAAATGGATGGTCAATATCCATTCTCATACGTGTACACGTAACGCATGGCGATCCACCCCTCACAGCGAGAACTGTTCTGAAAAGATGTGATTATTTATTGTCAATTGCCGCAAGAATGTCTGCGTCGGTGGGAGTACCCCTCTGTGCAAACGCGATAATGCCCATTTTATCGATGACATACACCGTCCGATGTACCATGAGGCCGTTTGCGCCGTAGAGCGTGGCAACCTTCTGGCCATTGTCAACCAATAGCGAAAATTGATATTTTTGCTTTTCTATGAACGCGGTGTGCGATTTCTTGTCGCCTGGATTAACGCCGAAAACTATAGCGCCTTTCTGCTCGAACTTCGAGAAGTCATCACGAATGGAGCATAGCTGCTTGGTGCAGCCGGGTGTTTGGTCGCCGGGGTAGAAAACCAATACAACAGCATTCTTTCCCCGCAGATCTGTCAGGTGTACTGCATTTCCTTTTTCTGTCAAGAGCGTAAAATCAGGCGCTTGTGTTCCTACTGATAGCATATTTCCTCCGCTACATGTTTGCGTAACCGTTAATAAAAGAGCACATATAATAAATACGTTGACCATTTTTTTCATCGTAACCTCCGAATGTTGCATTTTGTGTTAAAGGACACGAGGACGAAATTCAATACAATCCTATCCCTCCACTGAGTAGCCCTTCGCCCTTCAAGCAGAGAATTACTTGCATTGTTCCTGCTAGAACGAATCTTCAAAAGAGCCGTGCGGTGCCCCAAGTAAATTTCATGGCGTGAAGCCGAAAATAAGAATAAAGCAACAACTGAGCCACAAATAAGAGAGCAAGATAAAGGCCTATTTTACTCTAAATCGGAGAACTTTTTCTTTTTTAGAACCTCGTTATGTCTCGGAATTCTCGTATTTGGGAACCAGATTCTCGAAATGAGAATTTGAGTCAAATTTTTAGCCCAATGCAAAAAAAAGGCCCTGGGTATTGCGAATAGCACATTTATCAATTGTTCCGAAGGAAATATGTTGTGTAAACAGGGACGTAGTCTACTCTTCCAAACTATCAATTATGGACTTGTATTTCTCATGAATCAACTTCCTGTCAAATTCCCAAAACTCCTCAAGCATTGTCTGCTGTTCTGCATCCGAAAAGTAAGTCATTGACGTAGGAAAAAAGGTCTGGTCTTCCTTTTCCATATGCTTGGGATAAAAAGTAACGAGCTTTCTTAGATGCTCCACAATAAGAGAAATCGCTGCTGTGTCACCTTTTTGATGCGCAGCAGAAGCTTCAATGATTGCCGTTGTAGTTGCGCGCGCGAGAATGTGCTCTTGAATAAGTTCTTGCATCAGGTTCATGTCTGCTGGGGAGAGTTTCTTTTTTGAAAGCTCACTGAAAAGAATGTCTTCTTCTTTCCCATGATGGGTCCGATCGGCATAGGTTTTTATGAAATCAACGGCAATATCGATAAAGGAATGATTTACCTCTTGGGTATTTTCAATCTTCTTAATCTCTTTGTCAATCAAGATGATCATACGTTCTATCAATCGATGTTCAATCATCAAAAGTCCTCGAGGTTGCATGGAATTTCTCCTTATTGTCGAGATTTAATATAAACTTTCCTGATTATGGTTTTTTTATAAAATCTGATTTCTGCATTCCGGGCAAACCCAAGAATCTGGGAAGTCCTCGAATTTCGTTCCCGCTTAATCCATGATCAGGAAAAATAAGGTTAATTATTTCTATACTTATTCAAAGCAAATGTCGTGCCTTTGGCACGTCTCCTGATTTTTGTCAGGTCTTGGGATGGGTGGCAGTTATGATAGCAGTATGCGAACAGGTGCGTCCCGGCCCCATTGGGGCTTTTTCGCTCCAGTCATAAAACCAGCAATATCAGTGCTGTCAACAATAATCGCCTTGAGATGATTGAATGCGTCCTGCACGAATTTAACAACGGAAGATTTCCTGCTCAGTGTTATTGCACCCTCGTGAGATATGATAACGGCAATCGCATCAAACATGACGGAAGGCGAACTGGCAAAGTGCCCGTTAACTTAATGCGATGGTGAAGAGATCGCAATAACTGAGCCCAAAATCCTTCAAATGATAGGTATTTCCTTCTTCGCCGTTCGCACAGTTTTCGCTCACCGTCTTCTGCTAATCGAAGCCCACGATGCACTCTGACCGCGACGTATCCGCCTTGTCTGGTTTCAGCAGCGTCACC